>NZ_JBIRBB010000017.1:0-211268 GCF_044326295.1 Spongiactinospora sp. 9N601 | reverse complement strand
GTGGGGGCGTGGGGGGTGGGTTGGGGGTCTGGGGGCGCGGTGGGGTGGGGCGTTGGGGGCGGGAGGTGGCGGTGAGTTCTTTGGGGGGATCGGCGGTGGGGTCGTGTGGGGGTGGTGGGGGGACGGTGTCCGTCCACTCGCGCAGGCGGTCCTTTTCGTGGAGGAGGTCGCCGAGGTCGTGTTCGGCGTACTCGAACTCCGGCGACCAGAACAGCGCGTCGAACGGGCACACCTCGATGCAGATCCCGCAGTACATGCACAGCGAGAAGTCGATCGCGAAGCGATCGAGGACGTTGCGGGCCCGGGGGCGGCCGCCCTCCGGCGCGGGCAGCGTCTCCTTGTGCGAGTCGATGTAGATGCACCAGTCGGGACACTCACGGGCGCAGAGCATGCAGACCGTGCAGTTCTCCTCGACGAGGGCGATCACGCCACGGCTGCGCGGCGGCAGGTCGGGCTTCACCTCGGGGTACTGCTGAGTGACCGACCTGCTCAGCATGTGCCGCAGCGTGACGGACAGCCCTTTGGCCAGTCCTACTCCCGGTATGTGCGCCACGACTCAACATCATGGCGCACCTTGCCCCGAAGGTGAATGCCACAGCACCCGTCCGCGCGTTTTCCCCGGAAACCTTGACCGTCACACGATGAGGACTTTGACCAGGCCAGTGAGTGCGAGCTGGCCGAGCGCGACGGGGACGAGGCCGATCCAGGCCAGTTTCTGCAACTGGTCCTCGCGCAGGCGCGGGTAGCTGACCCGCAGCCAGATCACCACGAACGACAGCAGCGCCACCTTCACCAGCATCCACACCGGCCCCGGCAGCAGCGGCCCGTGCCAGCCGCCCAGGAACAGTACGGCCGTGAGGGCGGACAGGACCACGATGCCGACGTACTCGGCCAGCATGAACAGCGCGAACCGCATGCCGGTGTACTCCGTCATGTGCCCCATGATCAGCTCGGATTCGGCGATGGGCATGTCGAACGGCGGGCGGCGAAGCTCCGCCAGCCCGGCGATGAAGAAGACCACGCCGCCGGCCGCCTGCCAGGGCAGCCACCACCACTGCCAGGCGTCCACGATGCCGGACAGGGAGAGCGTGCCCGCGGCCATCGCGACGGAGGAGGCGGCGAGCACGAGCGGGAGTTCGTAGGACATGAGCTGGGCCGCCGAGCGCATGCCGCCGAGCAGGGAGTACTTGTTGCCCGAGGACCACCCGGCCATGATCGAGCCCAGCACGCCGATGCCCATCACCGCGAGCACGAAGAACAGCCCGACGTCGAGGTCGGCGGCGACCAGGCCGGGGCCGATCGGGATGGCGGCCATCACCACCAGGTAGGGGACCAGCGAGACGCCGGGGGCGAGGGCGAACACCCGGCGGTCGGCGGCCCGCGGGATGATGTCCTCCTTCTGCATGAACTTCACGCCGTCGGCGATCAACTGGGCCCAGCCGTGGAAGCCGCCCGCGTACATCGGGCCGAGGCGGGCCTGCATGTGCGCCATGACCTTGTGCTCGGCCTGGCCCACGATCAGCGGCAGCAGCAGGAACGCGACCAAGACCGACGCGATCCGGACCAGGACGTCGAGCACTTCAGCCATCGCGACCCCAATCGGGGGGAACGCCAGGGGGAAGGGTCTTGCGCCGGCTCGGCGAGCCGTGGTCGGACTCGCCGGGCTCCTTGGCTCCCGGCCACGCCTTGGCGACCCGGGCGGCCAGGACGAAGTCCTTGCGCAGCGGGTGGCCCTCGAAGCCGTCCGGAAGCAGCAGCGGCACCAGGTGGGGGTGCCCCTCGAAGATCACTCCGAACATCTCGAAGGTCTCCCGCTCGTGCCAGTTCGCGCCCCGGTAGACGCCGGTCACGCTGGGCAGGCGGGGGTCGGCGCGGGGCACGGAGGTGCGGGCCAGCAGGTGGGTACGGCCTGCGGGGGCGTAGACGTGCGCGACCACGGAGAACGCCTCGGGCGGGTCGTCCACGCCGGTCAGCCAGTCGAAGAACTCGCACCCCAGCTCGTCGCGGGCGAAGGTGAGCAGATCGGGCCACAGCTCGGCGGGCACGTCGGCGGTGGTCTCACCGAAGGACTCGGTGACCCGCACCCGCTCGCCGTACCGTTCGGCGAGGGCGCGCGCGGCGTCGTCGCTCACGATCCGGCCTCCCCGCCCTGGTGGGACCGCGACCATACGTAACGGTCGCTCAGCGTCTCACCGGCGATCTGTTCCTGGAGCTTGATGATGCCGTGCAGGAGCGCTTCGGGGCGCGGCGGGCAGCCGGGCACGTAGACGTCGACCGGGATGATCTGGTCGACGCCGTTGGTGACGGCGTAGGAGTCCCAGTACGGGCCGCCGGAGTTGGAGCACGCGCCGAAGGAGATCACGTACTTCGGGTCGGGCATCTGCTCATAGAGCCGCTTGATGGCGGGGGCCATCTTGTCGGTCACCGTGCCCGCGACGATCATCAGGTCGGCCTGCCTGGGGCCGTTGGCGAACGGGATCACGCCGAACCGGATGAAGTCGTGCCTGCTCATCGAGGTCGCGATGAACTCGATCGCGCAGCAGGCCAGCCCGAAGTTGAACACCCACAGCGAATAGCGCCGCCCCCAGTTGAGGATGAACCGCATGGGTTTGGGGGCGAGCCGCGACACCGGGCCCACGGTGGGCATCGGGGTGGGCATCGGCAGGTCCGCCTTGGCCATCGTTCTCCTTCCGTCCGGCCCGCCCGGATCAGGTCCAGGCGAGCACGCGCTTGCGCCACGCGTAGAGGATGCCGAGCGCGATGAATCCCAGGAAGAGGAACATCTCCACCAGTGTCGTCATCCCGAAGCCGGGCGCGGCGTAGACGGTAGCCCACGGGAACAGGAAGACGGCATCTACCGCGAACACCACATAAAGGTACGTGAAGACGTAGTACCGGACCTGCGACTGCGCCCAGCCCTCCCCCACGGGATCGACACCGCACTCGTAGGAGGTCAGTTTCTCAGGCGTGGGACGGCTGGGGCGGAGCATCCGGTTGGCGAACAGGGCCGCGGCGACGACTACCGCGCCGATCGCGAAGAGCACGACGATCAGCGCGTAGGAGCCGAAGTATCCGCCCATGGGCCGATCGTAACCCCGCCGCCGGGGCTTTCCCAGACGCGCCGGCGACCCACCTGCCAAGGCCGGACAGGGCCCGCCCATCGTCCGGGAACGCCGCGTAAAAGCATCCCCCCACTTCCCACCAATTCATGACAAGTGGCCACAAATCACCCGGCCGGATCCCTAGCCTCAACCACCATGCGAACCATCCGACTGGCCGGAGGAATCGCGCTCATCACCGCGATCGCGACCGGTTGCGGTGGCATGGACGTCTCCCCCGCCACCGACCCCGCAGGGGCCCCGCTGCCCTCGGACCCCACGATGATGGAGTTCGTCGACCCCGCCCGCGTGGACGGCATCGACACCCGCACGATCGCCGGCACCACCGGCAGCCGGATCCACGTCACCTACCCGAGCCTGCCCGGGGCCCCCGCCCTGACGGACCGGCTCCGCGAGGAGGTGGCCCGGCAGGTCCGCGCGTTCACCGGCAAGCGCGGCAAGACCGGTCCGACGCGGGAGTTCAATGTGGAGTGGCAGATCACCGCTCTGTCCTCCGACATGGTCGGCGTGCGGCTGCGGTCCGGGGAGTACAGCGGGCTGAGCTGGCGCAACTCCACCCGCACCCTGTGGTACCACCACGCCGGCAAGGACTCGCTCGGCTCGGCCAGGCTGCTCCGCGACCGCGAGGCGCTGTCCACCCTCGCGGGGATGGTCAAGCAGCGGCTCGCCCCGCGCTCCCCTCAGGTGAACGTGCAGGCCATCACCCCGACAGAGGCGATGTTCGACTCGATCGCCTTCAACCGGCACGGCGACCTGGTGGTGGAGTTCGACGACGGCCAGGTCGGCCCGGTCTCGCTGGGCCGGGTGGCCGTCGCGGTACCGCGCGAGGAGGCCGACCCGCTGCTGTCCGCGGCGGGCAGGCACGCCCGGCTGGCGACCGAGGAGGCGCCCAGGCGGGCCTGGGACGGGCCGCCGATGCGGGCGTTCGCCGAAGCGCCGCCCAAGGCGTTCAGCAACGAGCAGGGGACGGTGGACTGCACCCGCGTCAAGTGCGTCGCGCTGACCTTCAACGACGGCCCCGGCCGCTACACCGCCGACGTGCTGGCCGTGCTGGCCCGGCACGGGGCCAGAGCCACGTTCTTCACACTGGGCGCCAACGCCGCGGCCCAGCCGGAGGATCTGCGGCGGATGCGGGACGACGGTCATCTCGTCGCGAACCACTCCTGGTCTCACCGCAACCTCAGCTCACTGGGCACCCCGACGCTCTCGGAGCAGCTCAGCCGTACCCAGAGCGCGGTGGCGTCGGTGGTCGGCCAGGTGCCGACGCTGATGCGCCCGCCGTACGGGTCGATGGGGCCGGAGGTGAGCAGGGTGGCCGAGAAGATGGGGCTGAGCGTGGTGAAGTGGAACGTGGACACCCGCGACCTGCGCGACCGGGACAGCCGGGCGATCGAGCGCCGCGCGGTCGCCGGGGCCGCACCGGGGGCGATCGTCCTCATGCACGACGTCTACCGGCCGACACTGGACGCCCTGCCCGGCATTCTCACCGAACTCGGAAAGCGTGGATACAACTTCGTCACCGTGCCGGAATTGGACGGGCTGGATGCGATGGAGCCGGGACGGACTTACTATGCGGGCAGGACCGTGTCACCAGGCGCCGAGCCCGGTGTGAGCGGCCGGCCGCGGGAGGCGAGCCTTCTCCGGCGGGCGCTCGTGCCCGGCGAAGCGCCGCTCGGTGAACAGCACCACGAGCACCATCCAGAAATGCCAGAGGTCACAACTTCCCACTCAGGGGGGCACCGGTCGGCATAACGGGGGAATTACGGGAGCATAACGGGGTGTGGGCGGCTGATGGCGTACGGCAAGGCACCGGTCCAGTCGCCGCCCATCGCCACAGGGGTCATATAGTTAGGGCTCGTGACCCGAACCGTCCTTTTCGCTCGCCTGCACGTGGACCTGTGCCGGCTCGCGTCGGGGCTGTGTCGCGGCTACTTTCCGCGGTCGTGACAGCTCCGGCGATCCAAAACCCGCCACGATCCGCACAAAACGCACCGACGGCCCTGTTCCGTCATGCGCCACGCCCGAGCGGGACGCCCCCGGGGTTCGCCCCCGCCACGCGCCCGGAGCACGCAAGTTCCGCCCGCTAGCCCCGGGTCAGCGGGCCCGGAGAATCTGCGACGTACGTCACACTCTCCGAGAGTGGTACGCGAACGAGATACGCGCCATCCCAAGGGATCTAGCATGGAACCGAAGAACATGCCACAACCAGCGGCGCCCCTGCGCGTCGAGGAGGACTGAGCTGTGACCAAGCAGGTTCAGCAACTCGACCGCGTGATCATCCGGTTCGCCGGTGACTCGGGCGACGGCATGCAGTTGACGGGCGACCGTTTCACCGCAGAGACCGCGGAGTTCGGCAACGACCTGTCCACGCTGCCCAACTTCCCGGCCGAGATCCGCGCCCCCGCAGGCACGCTGCCCGGAGTCTCCAGCTTCCAACTTCACTTCGCCGACCACGACATCCTCACCCCGGGCGACGCCCCCAACGTCCTCGTCGCGATGAACCCGGCGGCGCTCAAGGCCAACCTGGGCGATCTGCCCAAGGGCGCCGACATCATCGTCAACACCGACGAGTTCACCAAGCGCAACCTGGCCAAGGTCGGCTACGCGGCGAGCCCGCTGGACGACGACTCGCTGGCCGAGTGGCGCGTGCACGCCGTACCGCTCACGTCCCTGACGGTCGGCGCGCTCGAGGGCTTCGACATGTCCAAGAAGGACGCCGAGCGGGCCAAGAACATGTTCGCCCTCGGCCTGCTGTCCTGGCTGTACCACCGGCCCACCGAGGCGACCATCCAGTTCCTGGAGACCAAGTTCGCCAAGAAGCCGGTCATCGCCAAGGCCAACATCGCGGCCTTCCAGGCGGGCTGGAACTACGGCGAGACCACCGAGTCGTTCTCGGTCTCCTACGAGGTCAAGCCGGCCAAGCTCGAACCGGGCGTCTACCGCAACATCTCCGGCAACCAGGCCCTCGCCTACGGGCTGGTCGCCGGCTCGGTGCAGTCGGGGCTGCCGCTCTTCCTCGGGTCCTACCCGATCACGCCGGCCTCCGACATCCTGCACGAGCTGTCCAGGCACAAGGACTTCGGGGTGCGCACCTTCCAGGCCGAAGACGAGATCGCCGGCGTGGGCGCCGCGCTCGGCGCGGCGTTCGGCGGGGCGCTCGGCGTGACCACGACCAGCGGCCCGGGCGTGGTGCTGAAGGGCGAGACGGTCGGCCTCGCGGTCACCACGGAGCTGCCCCTCATCCTGGTCGACGTGCAGCGCGCCGGCCCGAGCACCGGCATGCCGACCAAGACCGAGCAGGCCGACCTGCTGATGGCGATGTTCGGCAGGAACGGCGAGTCGCCGGTGCCGATCGTGGCCGCCGCCACCCCGAGCGACTGCTTCCACGCGGCCATCGAGGCGACCCGGATCGCGGTGACCTACCGCACGCCGGTGATCCTGCTGTCCGACGGCTACCTGGCCAACGGCTCCGAGCCGTGGCGGATCCCCGAGGTCGCCGCGCTGCCGGTCATCACCCCCGGCTTCGCGACCGCCCCCAACGGCGACGACGGCGAGACCTTCCACCCCTTCAGGCGCGACCCGCAGACCCTGGCCAGGCCGTGGGCGGTGCCCGGCACCGCGGGCCTGGAGCACCGCATCGGCGGCATCGAGAAGGCCGACGTCACGGGCAACATCTCCTACGACCCCGGCAACCACGACACGATGGTCCGGCTGCGTCAGTCGAAGATCGACGGCATCGACGTGCCCGACCTCGAAGTCGACGACCCCGACGGCGACGCCCGCGTGCTGGTGCTGGGCTGGGGCTCGACGTACGGCCCGATCGCCGCCGCGGCCCGCAGGGTACGGCGGGCGGGCGGCAAGGTCGCCCAGGCACATCTGCGGCATCTCAACCCGCTGCCCAAGAACACCGGCGAGGTCCTCAAGTCCTACGACAAGGTGCTCCTGCCGGAGATCAACCTCGGCCAGCTCGCGCTGCTGCTGCGCGCCCGGTTCCTGGTCGATGTCATCAGCTACAACCGAGTGCGCGGCCTGCCGTTCAAGGCGGAGGAGCTGGCGGGAGTGATCCAGGACGTGATCGACAGTGAGTGAGACCACCCTCAACGGCCGCGGGCTGGCGCTGGTGCCCCGGACCGACGCCAAGCAGACCATGAAGGACTACAAGTCCGACCAGGAGGTCCGCTGGTGCCCCGGCTGCGGTGACTACGCCATCCTGGCCGCGGTGCAGAGCTTCGTGCCGGAGCTGGGGCTGCGGCGGGAGAACATGGTGTTCGTCTCGGGCATCGGGTGCTCCTCCCGCTTCCCCTACTACATGAACACCTACGGGTTCCACTCGATCCACGGCCGCGCGCCCGCGATCGCCACGGGCCTGGCCGCCTCGCGGCCCGACCTCAGCGTGTGGGTGATCACCGGTGACGGTGACGCGCTGTCGATCGGCGGCAACCACCTGATCCACGCGCTGCGCCGCAACATCAACCTCAACATCCTGCTGTTCAACAACAGGATCTACGGTCTGACCAAGGGCCAGTACAGCCCGACCTCGGAGGTCGGCAAGATCACCAAGTCCACGCCGATGGGGTCGCTGGACAAGCCGTTCAACCCGATCTCCCTGGCCGTCGGCGCGGAGGCGTCGTTCGTGGCGCGGACCATCGACTCCGACCGCAAGCACCTGCACTCGGTGCTGCGCGAGGCGGCGAGCCACCGCGGCACCTCGCTGGTGGAGATCTACCAGAACTGCAACATCTACAACGACAACGCCTTCGAGCAGCTCAAGGACCCTGGGCTGCGCGACGACATCACGCTGCGCCTGGAGCACGGGCAGCCGATCGTGAGCGCGTCCAAGGCGGTGCGCCGGGCCCCCGGCGGCGGGCTGGAGGTCGTGGACCGCGCCTCGGTGCCGGAGTCGGAGATCCTGGTCCACGACGCCCACCATCCCGACCCGTCGGTGGCGTTCGCGCTGTCCAGGCTGGACGAGCCGGCTTTCGAGCACGTTCCGATCGGGGTCTTCCGCAGCGTGGACCGGCCCTCCTACGACCAGCTCATGAGCGAGCAGTTGGAGCAGGCGCAGGCCGGCGGGCGGGGCGACCTGCACAAGCTGCTGCACGGCGGAGACACCTGGCGGATCGGCTAGCCAAAGCGGATCGGCCGGCGAAGCCAGATCGGCCCGCGAGAGAGGATTCCCGTGACCGGCATTCCGAAGGTGCTGTCCATCGCAGGCACCGACCCGAGCGGCGGTGCGGGCATCCAGGCCGACCTGAAGGCGTTCTCCGCGCTCGGCGCGTACGGCATGACGGTGGTGACCGCGCTCGTCGCGCAGACCACCACCGGCGTGCGCGCCATCCATGAGGTGCCCGCCGAGTTCGTCACCCAGCAGCTCGACACGCTGCTGACCGACGTTCCGGCGGACGCCGTGAAGATCGGCATGCTGAGCGACGCCCGGGTGACCCGGGCGGTCGCCTCGGCGCTGCGGACCTACCGTCCGCCGTACGTCGTGCTCGACCCGGTGATGGTGGCCAAGAGCGGCGACCGGCTGCTCGCCGTCGAGGCGGTGGCCTCGCTGCGCGATGAGCTGCTGCCGCTGGCCGACCTGATCACCCCCAACCTGCCCGAGGCCGCCGACCTGCTCGGCGAGCCGGAGGCCAAGACCCTCGACGAGATGCGCGACCAGGCCCGGCGGCTGCTCGGGCTGGGCGTGCGGCGGGTGCTGCTCAAGGGCGGCCACCTGGACGGCGAGGAGTGCGTGGACCTCCTGCTGACCGGCGAGGAGGAGATCGAGCTGACCGCGCCGCGGGTGCCGACCCGCAACACGCACGGCACCGGCTGCACGCTGTCGTCGGCGATCGCCGCGCTGCGTCCGCGCCACGAGGGGTGGCCGGACGCGGTCCGCGCGGCGAAGGACTACCTGACCGGCGCGCTGCGCGCGGCCGACACGCTCGCGGTCGGGCACGGCCGCGGGCCGGTCCACCATTTCCACGCCATCTGGTGACCTGAATCGCCATCTGGTGACCTGAAAAGGCTTCATATCTGAGAAAGAATTCCACGCATTATCTATTTTCGGACGTGGAATTTCGATGATCTCGCCCGACCCTCCGGAGAAAGCGTGCAGGCCGTCCGGATGAGGTCACTACATCGGCGCTGACCTGGGTAAACGAATCGATACACCCGAATTCAAGCCGATTCCTGTTCCACCGCCCCAACTACCCGACTAATGTGAGTGCGTTCGCCGATGCCGAATCCGTGAGGAGGATCCGGATGGCCCCCGTCGAGGGACCATGGGACTGGTACGGCAAGCGGGCGCTCGTCACCGGCGCCACCGGCTTCATCGGAGACCGCCTGGTCGCCAGGCTGGCCGCGCTGGACGCCGAGGTACACGCTGTCAGCCGCAGGCCGCAGGCGCAGGCGGCTGGAGAGGTCTGGCACACCGCCGACCTCACCGATCCGGAGGCCGCGGGCAACCTGATCAGGGCCGCGCGCCCCGATGTGCTGTTCCACCTGGCCAGCGAGGTCACCGGCACCAGAGACCACAACGCGGTGCTGCCCACCATGCACGCCAACCTGGCCGCCGCGGTCAACCTGATGTCCGCGGTCGCCGGGGCCGGGACGGGGACCAGGGTGGTGCTCGCGGGGTCGGTCGAGGAGGCCCGGGAGGGCGACGCGGTGCCGTGCTCGCCGTACGCGGCGGCCAAGTGGGCCGCCACCGGTTACGCGCGGATGTTCCACGGGCTGTGGGACGTCCCGGTGACCGTGCTCCGGGTGGCCATGGTCTACGGGCCGGGCAGGGACGAGCCGCGGCGGCTGGTGCCGTACGTGACCCGGGCGCTGTTGCAAGGCCGCGACCCGGAGCTGTCCAGCGGCACCCGGATGATCGACTGGGTCTATGTGGACGACGTGGCGGACGCGTTCGTCGCGGCGGCGTCCGCAGAGAAGGCCGCCGGGCAGGTCTTCGACATCGGCTCCGGCCGGCGGGTGTCGATCAGGGAGACCGTCGAGCGGATCACGCGGATCATCGGCGGGGCGGGCCGGCCGAGGTTCGGCGCGCTGCCGGACCGCCCGCTGGACAACCCCCAGATCGCCGACGTCGCCGCCGCCGCCGAAGTGCTCGGCTGGCGTCCGGTCACGCCGCTGGCGGAGGGTCTGCGGGCCACCGTGGCGTGGTACGCGGACCGTTCCAGATCGGACGGCCTGCCACCCGATGACGTGTAACGCCGGACGCCGCACAGCCCGATATGACGGTGAGCCGGGGATGCGAGGGTGGGGAAATGGCGGGTTCGATCGTCAACATCACGGTGCACGGAATCGGTCCCGTCGTACGCGAGCTGGATCCCGGGGAGGATCACGTCTGGGTCGAGGTGGAGCAGTTCGAGCGCATGCTCGACGCGGCCGTCGGCCGCGGCGACGTGCGGATCACCTTCGATGACGGCAACGCCTCCGACGTCGAGATCGCCCTGCCCAGGCTGCTCGAACGCGGGCTGACCGCGGAGTTCTTCGTGTGCGCGGGCCTGCTCGGCGAGCCCGGCAGAGTGGACGCGGACGGCGTGCGCGAGCTGACCGCGGCGGGCATGCGGATCGGGTCGCACGGCTGGTCGCACCGCGACTGGCGGCTCCTGAGCCCCGAGGACGTCGAGCGGGAGATGATCGAGGCCGGGCGGGTGCTGGCCGGCCTGGTCGGGCACCCGGTGTCGCGGGTGGCCGTCCCGTTCGGTTCCTACGACCGTCACGTGCTGCGCAGGATGCGCGATGCGAAGATCACCCGCGCCTACACCAGCGACGGCGGGCGGGCCAGGCCCGGTACCTGGCTCCAGACCCGCACCAGCATCGGCCCCGACCTCGACCAGGACTGGCTCGACCGGGTGCTCAACGGCACCCCATCGGTGTACGGCCGCGCCCGCGGGAGCGCGGCGCGCGCCTTCAAGCGGTTACGAGGCTGAGGGAGGAGGCCATGTCCGAGCATGTGGCAACGGATCACGAGGGCCCGCGGATCGCCGTGGTCATCGTGACCTACAACAGCGCCGCCGTCATCGGCGACTGCCTGGCGTCGCTGCCGGCCGGCGCCCGGGACGCGCGGCTCACCAGCGTGGTGGTCGCCGACAACGCCTCCGCCGACGACTCGGTCGCCATCGCCGAACGGGCGGCCGGCGAGGGCCTGCCGGTCCGCGTCGTGCAGGTCGGCAGGAACGCCGGGTACGCCGCGGCGATCAACGCCGGCGTGGCGGCGCTCGACCTCGGCGCGCTCGACGCCGTGATGGTGCTCAACCCGGACTGCCGGGTGCGCCCCGGCACGCTGACCACCCTGGCGCAGGCCCTCGGCCCGGCCGGGCGCGGGATCACCGCCCCCAAGCTGGTCAACCCGGACGGCTCGCTGCAACACTCGCTGCACCGCACCCCGGCGATCTTCAGAGCGCTGGTCACCGGGCTGATCGGCGGCGGCCGGGCGGGCCGGATCGGCACGCTCGGCGAGATGTCCACCGACCCGCGCGACTACGACGGGCCGCAGGGCGCGGTGTGGCCGTGGGCGACCGGCGCGGCGATGATGATCTCGGTGCGGACGCTGCGCGAGGTCGGCCCGTGGGACGAGTCGTTCTTCCTCTACAGCGAGGAGACCGAGTACGCCCTGCGCGCCGCCGACAAGGGCTGGACGCTCTGGTACGAGCCGTCGGCGGTGGTCGAGCACATCGGCGGCGACTCCGGGACCAGCCCGGCGCTGGCCGCGCTGCTGGTGGTCAACAAGGTGCGGCTGTTCCGCAAACGGCGCGGGGCGCTGCCCGCGGTGCCCTACTACCTGGCGGTGATCCTCGGGGAGTCGCTGCGGGCCGTGGCGGGCCGGCGTACCTCCCGGGCCAGCGTCGCGGCGCTGCTGCGGCCCTCACGCGTCCGCATGCCCTAGCCATGGCCCCAGACGGGAGCACGACCCTGACCACCCTGCGAACGGTCCGCTACGACGCCCTGGGAGCCGAGGAACTGGACGCCTGGCACGCGATCCGGGCCGCCGACCCCCGGCTCGACAGTCCCTGCTTCCATCCGGAGTTCGCCGCCGCCGTCCATGCCACCGGCAACGAGGTGCTGGTGGCGGTCGGCCGCGACGCGGCCGGGCGGGTCCGCGGGCTGCTGCCCCACCATAGGGAACGTTCCCTGATCCGGCCGGTGGGCTGGCCGGGCGCCGACTTTCAGGGGCCGATCGCCGAGCCGGGCTTCGCGTTCCCGGTCGCCGGGCTGCTGGCGGGCGGCGTGCGGCAGTACGCCTTCGACCACCTGCGGGACGGCCTGGCCGGGCTGGAGGAGTTCGAGCCGTGGGTGGAGTCGCGGATGGTGTCGCCGTACGTCGACACGACCGGCGGGCTCGACGGCTACCTGGGCAGGGCCTCGCGCAGCGGCAAGGACAAGATGGCCGAGGCGCGGCGGGGCACCAACAAGGCCGGGCGCGAACTCGGGCCGGTCCGCTTCGAGGCGCAGGCGGTGGACGAGGAGTCCCTGGCGCGGGTGATCGACCGCAAGCGCGAGCAGTACGCCGCGACCGGGGTGCGCGACTACTTCGCGATGCCGGGCCGCCGCGAGCTGATCACCCGGCTGCTGCACACCAGCGGGCCGGGCTTCTCCGGGATGCTGTCCACGGTCCACGCCGGGCCGCACCTGCTGGCCGCGCACTTCGGGATGCGCTCGGGTGGCGTGCTGCACTGGTGGTTCCCGGTCTACGACCCGGCCTTCGGCACCCTGTCGCCGGGCTGGATCCTGCTGCGCGAGGTGCTGGCCGCCGCTCCTGAGCTGGGGCTGACCCGCATCGACCTCGGGCGCGGCGACGACGACTACAAGCGGCGGGCCAAGACCGGCGAGTACACGGTGAGCCAGGGCATGGTGACCAAGGGCGCGACCGGCCGGCTGGTACGGCGGGCGGGCCTCGCGGTTCAGGCGGCGGTGAAGCGCTCGCCGCTGGCCCCGGCGCTGCGCCGGGCGGTACGCTCGCTGCGCTCCATCAGCCGGTGAGGCGGGGGCGGCCCAGCCGTCGTTCCAGCGGGCGCTCGACCAGCCGGTAGAGGGCCCACGACCCGAGCAGGGTGAGCGCCAGCATCGCCAGCATGCCCGCCACCTCCAGCGACGGCGGCAGGTCGTCTCCCACGGCCCACACGACCAGCCGGATGACGCCCTGGTGCACCAGGTAGAAGGCGAACGACACCTCGCCGAGCCAGACCAGCGCCCGGCGGCGCAGCACGGACCGGCTCCCCCGCACATCGGACACCGCCGCGGCGGCGATCAGCACCGCGTACGGGCCGGTCATCCACGCCACCCACTTCCACGCCTCGGGGGCGTAGGGCACCGCGACGTACGCGACCAGCACCAGTGCGACGGACGGCACCAGTCCCGGACCGCGCCAGCGGCCCTCGCGCACCATCCGCGCCAGGACCATGCCGAGCGCGAACTCCATCGCCCGGGGAATCGGGAAGATCCACACCAGCCAGTAGCCGATGCCCACCGGCAGCACCAGGGTGACCAGCGGCATCAGCCACACCCCGGCCAGCAACAGGGCGGCCACCGCCCACAGCCGGCCCGGCGCGATGCGCTTGACCAGCGGCAGTAGCAGCGGGAACGCCGCGTAGAAGGCCATCTCACAAGAAAGCGACCAGGCGGGGGTGTTGACCGCGAAGAAGTAGTCGATGTCGGGAATCCACGCCTGCGTCAGGAACAAGCCGGCCACCGCGGGGCCGGGGGAGATCTGCTCGCGCGCCAGCAGGAGCAGCGCGAGCGTGCCGGCCCAGGTGACCACGTGGTTGGGCAGGACGCGGGCGGCGCGCCGCCGCCAGAAGGTGACCGCCGGCATTCCCTCGCGGGCCGACCAGGTCAGCACCATCCCCGACAGAATAAAGAAAAACGGCACACCCGACGCGCCCGCCCCGAATAGCACAGAGAGGAAGCGGTCGATCACTTGATCGTCGGAAAGCCCGCTGTGGTGTACGTGAAAACCGAAGACAACAAATGCCGCAAACCACCGCAATCCGGTCAATGACGGGAGCCTGACCGGCACCTGTCCCGCCGGGGCGGTGCCCGTAACCTGCGGTGATCCGGTACGACCCTCAGTCATCAGACCCTCAAGCGATGAACGTCCAGCACGAATGGGGAGCCGATCGCCCGCGAGACCGGATACCGGGCTAAATCCTACTATCAGGGCTTACAATGCTAGACCCACATCCCGGGATGCGGCGGCCGTCGCGGCCCCGGCAAACCCTTTCCATCCCCGGCGTAACGACCCGTCACGCTGCGGCGATATATGCGGTGGAGTCGGGGGAACACCGGATATTTCACCTCCCGCTCCGCGGCGGAGTCCGCGAGCTATGGAGGGGCTGGTTTCAGCGTGCGGATCAGCGTTTTCGGTCTGGGCTATGTGGGGTCGGTGTCCGCCGCGTGCCTGGCGGCGCGCGGTCACCAGGTCATCGGCATCGACGCCAACCCGGAAAAGGTCGCCCTCATCGCGAGCGGCAGGGCCCCCGTGGTCGAGGAGCGGATCGGTGAGCTGACCGCCGAGGTGGTACGTTCCAGAGCGCTGCGGGCGACGACCGACGTGACCGAGGCCATCGCGGCGTCGGACGTCTCGCTCATCTGCGTGGGCACGCCGTCCGCGCCCAACGGGAGCCTGTCCACGCTCTACCTGGAGCGGGTGGCCGAGCAGATCGGCCGGACGCTGGCCGCGCGGGCACCGGGCGAGCCGCGGCACACGGTGGTGTTCCGCAGCACCATGCTCCCGGGCACCTGCGAGGAACTACTGGTGCCGATCCTGTCCAAGGCGTCGCAGCTCACCCCCGGCATCGACTTCGGCGTGGCGGTGAACCCCGAGTTCCTGCGGGAGGGCACGAGCGTCCGCGACTTCTACGAGCCGCCCAAGACCGTGATCGGCGAGCTGGACGAGGAGAGCGGCGACACCGTCGCCGCGCTGTACGAGGGGTTACCCGGTGAGGTGTTCCGGGTGCCGGTCTCCGTCGCGGAGATGACGAAGTACGTGGACAACACGTTCCACGCGGTGAAGATCGGGTTCGCCAACGAGATCGGCGCCGTCTGCCGCGCCCTCGGCCTGGACTCCCACCAGGTCATGGACGTCTTCCTGGCCGACCGCAAGCTCAACATCAGCCCGGCCTACCTGCGCCCCGGGTTCGCCTTCGGCGGCTCGTGCCTGCCCAAGGACCTGCGCGGCCTGGTCTACGCGGCCCGCCGGGCCGATGTCGCGGTACCGATGCTGTCCAACGTGCTGCCCTCCAACGAGGAGCACCTGCGCCGCGCGTTCGAGCTGATCGCCTCCTACGGCAGGCGCAGGATCGGCCTGTTCGGCCTCTCCTTCAAGCCCGGCACCGACGACCTGCGCGAAAGCCCGCTGGTCGAGCTGGCCGAACGCCTCCTCGGCAAGGGCTACGACCTGCGGATCTACGACGCCAACGTCTCCCTGTCCCGGCTGATGGGCGCCAACCGCGCCTACATCGAAGCCCGGCTCCCCCACCTGGGCGAGCTGCTGACCAGCTCCGCCACCGACGTCATGGACCACGCGGAGATCTGCGTGGCCGGCTGCGCGGACGCCGACGTGCTGACCGCCCTGGACAAGGCCGCCCCGGACCAGGTGATCATCGATCTCGTACGCCTCCCCGACGCCGCCGCGCGCCGGGCCCGACCTGGGTATGTGGGACTTGGCTGGTAAGGCGTCCTCGCTCGGCAAGGTCCTCATTCTGGTCGAGAACCTCTCGGTGCCCTTCGACCGGCGCGTCTGGCAGGAGAGCCTGGCGCTGCGCGACGCGGGCTGGGAGGTCCACGTCATCTGCCCGCAGGGCACCAAGCGGGACACCGAGCCGGAGGCCGAGATCGACGGGGTGCGGATCCACCGCTACCCGCTGCGCGCCGCGACCGGCGGCCCGCTGGGTTACCTGCGGGAGTACGGGGCGGCGCTGTGGCACACCCGCAGGCTCGCCCGCCGCGTCGGGCGCGTGGACGTCGTACACGCCTGCAACCCGCCCGACCTGTTCTTCCTGCTGGCCGGAGGGCTGCGGCGGCGCGGCGCGAAGTTCGTCTTCGACCAGCACGACCTGGTGCCCGAGCTGTACCTGTCCCGCTTCAACCGCGGCAAGGACCTCCTCTACCGCGTGGTGTGCTTCCTGGAACGCCGGACGTACCGGGCCGCCGACGTGGTGATCGCCACCAACGAGAGCTACCGCCAGGTCGCCCTGACCCGCGGCGGCAAGCGGCCCGAGCAGGTCTTCGTGGTGCGCAGCGCGCCCGCTGTGGAGCGTTTCAGGCAGGTGCCGCAGGAGCCCGGCCTGCGCAAGGGCAAGCCGTACCTGCTGTGCTACCTGGGCGTGATGGGACCGCAGGACGGCGTGGACTACGCGCTGCGGGCGCTGGCCAGGCTGCGCGACGAGGTGGGCAGGGACGACTGGCACGCGGTCTTCGTCGGCGCGGGCGACACCTTCGACGACATGGTGGCGCTGGCCCGGCGGCTGGGGCTGGCCGAGCAGGTGGAGTTCACCGGGCGCATCCCCGACGAGGACCTGCTGCGCTACCTGTCCACCGCCGACGTGTGCCTGTCGCCCGACCCGTTCAACCCGCTCAACGACGTCTCCACCATGAACAAGGTCATGGAGTACATGGCGATGGCCCGGCCGATGGTCTCCTTCGAGCTGCGCGAGGCCAGGGTGTCGGCGGGCGAGGCGGCGCTGTACGCGCCCGGCAACGACGAGCTGGAGTTCGCCAAGCTGGTCGCCAGGCTGCTGGACGATCCGGACGAGCGGGCCAGGATGGGCGCGATCGGCCGGGAGCGGGTCGCCGGCCCGCTGTCGTGGGAGCGGTCGCGGGAGGCGCTGATCGCGGCCTACCAGGCCGCCATGGGCGGGGCCGGGCAGACCCGGCCCGAGTGACCTTCCGGCCCGCGCGGCCGGAGCAGAAGAAAGGGGAGGGCATGACGGTCCTGCTGGAAGCCGTCGCCGTCGTCGACATCGCCGCGGAGTGCGCGGGCACGGAATCGGTCGGGCTGCTGGCGGCCCGCCGTCCGTGGACCTGGCTCCGCCGGACCGCCGCCAAGCTGCTGTTCGAGTGGCGGTACGGCGTGCACACCTCCGAGTTCGTCCACCTGGAAGAACTCGGGCTCGCCCACAAGGACCGCGCCTACTACTCGCCCGCCAACTGGATGACGCTGCGCCGCACGCTGGCCAGACACGAGGTGGGCCCGGACGACGTCTTCCTCGACCTGGGCTCGGGGATGGGCCGCATGGTCCTGGAGGCGGCGGCCGGGTACCGGTTCAAAACGGTGATCGGTGTCGAGTTGTCCCGGCACCTGAACGAGATCGCCCGCGCCAACCTCAAGAGCACCCGGGTCCGGCTGCGCTGCGGCGATGTCCGGCTGGTCACCTCCGACGCGCTGGACTACGCGATCCCCGACGACGTGAACACGGTGTTCATGAACAACCCGTTCGGCGGCGAGGTGTTCAGCAGGGTGATCGACAACCTGATCGAGTCGGTGGACCGCCGGCCGCGCCGGGTGCGGCTGATCTACTTCAACCCCGTGGAGGAGGCCCGCCTGCTGGCCACCGGGAGGTTCCGCCCGGTGCGCACGGTGGCGCGCGGGCGCGGCAAGCCGGAGGTGTTCGGGTCGACGCGGGTCTACCTGCTGGAGCCCCGTGCGTGACCGCACCGGGCGGGCCGGGACGCTAGCGCGTGGTGGCGTCGGTCCCCCAGCTCACCTGGCCGCCGCGCTGGCCCCGCAGCCTGGTCAGCGCCTTGTCCATGACGAGCACGGCCAGGAAGCACCCGGCGTCCAGCGGGCTCACCCGGCGGGCGCGCAGCAGGCCCCACAGGTCGCTGAGCGACAGCCTGCGCTCGCTGACCGGGCGGCCCAGCTCTTCGAGCTGCCGGTTGCCCATCCGCACCCGGACCCGCCGGTTCAGGTTGGCGCTCAGCGTGCGGGACGGACGCACCAGCGACCGCGCCTCGGTCACCACCATCCGCTCGTGGGGCGCGAAGCTGGCGTGAACGTAGCCGTCGTCGGAGATCACGTCGGGCATCGGGAACACCCTGGCGTGGCCCTCCTCGCTCAGCACGTAGACGCCGGTGCCGGCCAGGCCCCTGGTCGGCTCCACCAGCCGCTCCTGGACCTTGTGCAGCCGGCGCGACAGCCAGCCCACCCCGGCCATGTCCAGGTCGGGCACCGGCGCGCAGGCGAGCACGCCGGGCCTGCGCGCCGCCGCGACGAGCGCCCGCGCGGACGCGGCGGAAAGGCGCACGTCCGCGTCGAGGTACACCCTCGGAAACGATCGGCAGGCGGCGTCGCCCAGCCGCAGCGCGTTGGCCTTGCCCGGCTCCGCCGTCTCGACCACCCGCGCGCCGGCCTTCCTGGCCACCTCGGCGGTGCGGTCGGAGCAGGCGTTGGCGACCACGATGACCTCGAACTCACCCGGCTCCGCACCGTCCAGCAGGGTTTTGACGCCCGCCCCCACGACGGTTTCCTCGTTGTGCGCGGGAATCACTACAGTGGCCATTTTCCCTCCCCTTGGGAAAGGATCTCATATGCGCGCTGAGAAAGCACCGCTTGATGGCGTCTTGTTATTCGTCCCGACCCCGCACCATGACGAGCGGGGGTTGTTCACCCGGACGTTCGACAACGTTCTCGCCAAGGACTGGGGATTGGACCCGCACGCTTTCGTGCAGGACAGCCAGTCGCGTTCGGTGCGGGGCACGATACGCGGAATGCACGGCCGTTCCGGGCGCGGCGAGGCCAAGCTGGTGCGCTGTGCCCGGGGGGCGATCCTCGACGTCCTGGTGGACACGCGGCCGGGTTCGCCGACGTTCGGGCAGCGGTTTTCGGTGCGGCTGGACGACGAGACGTTCACCACACTTTACGTCCCGCCCGGAATGCTGCACGGTTTTCAGGCGCTCACCGAGCACGCCGACGTGTGCTACAGAATCGACCGTGAACACGATCCGGCGGAGGATCTGTCGGTCCGGTTCGACGACCCTGAATTGTCGATCGAGTGGCCGCTTCCGGTCACCGTGGTAAGCGCTCGTGACCGTGCCGCGGGTTCGTGGGCACAATTGCGCGAACGACTGTAGGAGTCTGGAATATGCGCCGGGTTTTCCCGATCATCGTCGCGGCCGGGTTGCTGGCGGGCTGCACGGCGACGCCGCAGGCGGCGCCGTCCCCGCCGCGCGCCCCCTCCCCCACGCCCTCCCCGGTCTGCCAGGGCCATCCGACACCGAAGTGCACCGGGCTGCCGCCCGGCCGCAAGCTGACCGAGGTGGAGCTGAACATCGACGGCCTGGCCCACCTGGTGGACACGCCGGGCGCGGTGCTGGACGGCGTGCACGTCAAGGGCGAGCTGGTGATCGGCGCGGACAATGTCACGATCAAGAACAGCCTGATCGACGGTCAGGTGTGGGGCGAGTACAACATGAAGTTCTCGTCCTTCACGATCTCCGACTCCACCGTGGGCCCGGCCAGCGGCTGCAACCAGGCCCCGGGGGTCGGCCCGGCGAAGTACAAGGCCACGCGGGTCAACATCCGGAACCACTCCGACGGCTTCCGGGCCTCGGGCGACGACATCGACATCCGCGACTCCTACATCAAGCTGTGCTCCAACCCCGGCGACCACTCCGACGGCATCCAGTCCTACAAGACCGGCAAGAACCTGATCTTCCACCACAACACCATCGACCAGCGGTTCGCCAAGGACGCCACCGCGCCGATCTTCCTGGTGGACGAGGGGCAGGAGAACGTCACCGTCACCGACAACCTGGTGATGGGCGGGACCTACAGCATCCAGGTGCGCAACGTGGCGGGCCGCCAGGTCGTACGGGACAACAAACTGGTGGACAAGTCGTGGGTCTACGGCCCGGTGGTCGCCGACTGCCGCGACACCGTGTGGGCGGACAACACGCTGGTGCGGATCGACGAGGACTACCGGATCACCGGCACGGTCGGCCCGCTGGCCTGCGACGGCCCCTGAACCGGCCTCTGGACCGGCACCGCTTCGGCGAGGGCGTTGCGGTGCAGCGCCCCGCACGCCCCGATGATCAGGAAGCCGAGGCCGGTCACCGTCGCGAACGCCAGCAGGTCGAAGGTGGCCGACCCGATCAGCGGCGCGGTCAGGCACGCGGCCAGGGTGAGCCCGAGGTCGCGGGTGCCGGGGTCGGTGCTCAGGTGCCGGGCGCGCAGCGCCGCGTAGATCGCCACGACGAACATCGCCACGAACGCGGCGGTGCCGATGAAGCCGGTCTCCACCAGGTTGAGGATGTACTGGTTGTCGAAGACCTGGTGCTTGGGCGCGTACCAGGTCGCCACCCCGCGGCCGAGCCACGGATGCTTGGCGATCTCGGCCGCCGCCACGTCGTAGTCGTGGGTGCGGTAGCGGATGCTGTCGTCGTTGCCGAGGTTGCTGAACAGGCCGATGAAGGTGCCGAGCAGCCCCGGTACGGCGAACCTGATCACCACCAGGAAGCCGAGGGTGACCCCCAGGGCGATCAGCCGGCGCCTGGCCGGCCAGCCGATCAGCAGCACCACGGCGACGCAGCCGAGGCCCAGGACCGCCGAGCGGGAGACGGAGAACATCAGCCCGAGGCCGATCAGCACCGCGCACGCCCACCAGCGCAACGACGGCTCGGCGCGCATCTTGGCCTTGTTCCCGTAGTGGACCGCGATCGGCAGCAGCATCGAGCAGGCCACGCCGAACTCGATGGGGTGCCCCATCGTCGCGCCGACCCGCCGGCCGCCCGAGCGTTCGATGACGAACGCCTCCTCGGAGGTGTAGCGCAGGCCGGGCAGTTCCAGGAAGCGGGTCAGGTCGATGTTGAACAGGTATTGGAACGCGCCGATCACGGAGATGAACGCCCCGGCCAGCACCATGCACTTGAGCAGGAAGTCCAGCCGGTCCGCGCCGCGCACGCCGTCGCAGACCAGCAGGGCCAGGCCGAGGTTGGCGATGATCAGGATGAACGCGTGGTCGGCCAGGCCCAGCTCGTCGGGCGGCAGGTAGCGGTAGGTCGCGAAGCCGTACGTGGCGACCATGGCCGAGCCGTACACGAACAGGCCGGTGCGCACCGGCGTGCGGCCCTTGGCCATCCTCAGCACCAGCGTGAAGTGCGCGAAGAACCAGCAGGCCGCGGCGATCAGGCTGATCAGGTTGGCCGGGGTGATGGACAGCGGCAGCCCGACGAAGACCAGCCGGGCCGGGACCACCAGCAGCACGGTGGAGAACACCACGGCCAGCGTCGCCCCGTCGGCGCGCACGAAGCCCTTCTTGGGGAGCGGTTCCGCCTCGCTCGTGAGGGTCGTCACATCAGCTCCCCGGCGGCGGCGCGCCGACGCGCACCAGCCCCGTGCCCTGTTCGCCGGGCTCCCCCTGCTCCCCGGACTCACCGGCCTTGGCCGGCTCGGGCCCCGGATCGGGCGGTACGACCGGCGCGCGGGACCGCCGCCCGCGGCGGTGGCCGGCCACGCTCTCCCCGGCGAAGGTGACGGTCAGCGCCGAGATCACGCCCAGCCCGAGCGCCGCCGCCACCGCGCGCATCTTGCGGGTGCCCTGCTCCAGCGGCGTGGTCGGCGGAACGCTCTCGCTCAGCTCGATGTAGGTGGCCTCCGGCGCGGACAGCCGCCGCTGCCGTTCGGCCAGCTCGACATGGGCGCGGGCGATCACCTTGCGGACCATCTCCTTGGCGGCGGCCGGATCGGCGCTCTCCGCCTCGATGAACACGAACGGCCCGGTGGCCAGCGACTCCAGGTTGCTGCTGCCGTTGAAGGCCCGGTAGGTGGTGGTGCCGCCGGGCGTCGAGCCCAGCTCGGCCGCCACCTCGGGGGTGCCGAGGGCCGCGATCAGGATCGACGCCGACACGCTCAGCCCGTGGTCGAAGTTGAGCAGCGGGTTGACCTTGGGGTTGGGGTACTGCGGGTTGTTCGGCAGGCTGCCGCCGCTGGTCGGAATGGTGAGGACGAGCATCGCGGAGGAGACGTGCGTGACCGGCACGGTCTTGTAGACGCCGAAGGCGGCCCCGACGGCCAGTACGAAGGCGGGCACCGAGAGATACCAGCGCCGGAACAGAACGAGGACCGTCCCCCAAAAGTCCATTCGCTTCCCCATTCCGGATGACAGGAGCCGAACAGACAGTCTCCCCTAAGAGCAATCGGGCCGGGACCGGTCGGATGTTACGTTCCGAACAGCGGTTCTTCCACGTCTTCGACGTGACCGAAACGCAACTTTTCCGGTACTCCGGTCGCAGCGCTCAGGCACCACCATGATGAATAGGCAAACAGCCCATGACGTCGTAGGACTGGAGACGCGACCACCCATGCCGAAGCTGGCCGTCGTCACCCCGAGCTACCCGCCCGACCTCCCGCTCTTCGCGGATCTGCACGAGTCCGTCCTCACCCACACCCAGGGCGAGACGATCCACCATGTCTACGTGCCGCCCGGAGACCTCCGGCTGTTCTCCCGGTTTCAGGGCCCGCGCTGCCGGGTGAGCGTCCGTTCCCGCGCGCTCCCCGGCCGCTACCTGCGGCTGCCCGCATCGGAGATCTACGTCAACGCCCGGCGTCCGTGGCCGCCGGTGCGCGGCTGGATCACCCAGCAGGCCATCAAGATCCACGCCACCGCGACGATGGACGCCGACGTCGTGCTGATCGCCGACTCCGACGTGGTGCTGGTCCGCCCGACCACGGCCGAGCGCTTCGTCCGCGACGGGCAGGTGGTGCTCTACCGGGAGGACGACGGCGTGCACGCGTCGATGGCCCGGCATGTGATCTGGCACCAGGTGGCCCGCAGGCTGCTCGGCCTGCCGCCGCCGCCCCCGCCGCCGCTGCCCGACTACGTGGGGCCGATGATCCCCTGGGAGCCGGCGATCGTACGGGCCATGCAGCGCCGGATCACCGAGGTGACCGGCAGGCACTGGCTGGACGCGTTCACCGCCGAGATGCACATCTCGGAGTTCATCCTGTACGGCGTCTTCGTGGACGAGGTCCTCGGCCAGAGCCAGGAGCCCCCGCCCGTCGACACCACGTTCTGCCACACCAGCTACGACCCCGACCCCTGGGACGAGCGGACCGCGGTGGCCTTCGCGGACCGGCTCGGGCCGCAGGCGGTGGGGATGGCGATCTCCGCCAAGTCCAACACCCCGCACAACGCGCGGCAGGCCGCCATCCGGCGCTGTGCCGAGGTGGCCGCGGAGTCCTGACCCGCGGCCCCTGCGGCGCCGGTGTGCTCAGGTGTCCTTGCCGTGGTCCTTCTGGTTGATGTGCTTGTCGTTGTTGACGGCCGGGATGGGGGCGGTCTCGTCCATCGGGATGCGCGCGAACGCGACCGTGTCGTCGTCCCCGCCCGTCGCGGGGAACACGACGACGACCGACTTGCCGAGCCCCTTCCTGGGCTCCCGCTCCTCGGCCGGGCGCTCCGGCTGTTCCGTTTCCTCGGGTTCCCGCGCCGGGACGGCCCGCGCGCCGGCGGGGGCGGGGGCCGGTCTGGGCGCGGGCCGGATCAGGCCGGCGTCGGGTTCGTCCGGACGCCCGAGCGCCGGCTGCTCCACCCTGTCGATCGTCAGGGCCGCGGCGACCGGGGCGGGCAGCGGCGGCCCGTCGCCCCCGGCGCCCTCGGCGCGCAGGATCTGCCGCCGCCGGATGAAGTAGGCGATGGCCAGCCCGGCGATCAGGCAGAAGACGAACGTCGCGGCGGCGATCTGGAGTTTGGTGGACGTGGACTCCTCGGGAGCGCTCGGCGGGACGACATCGACGACGACGATGTAGGTGGAGCGGGGGGCGTTCAGCTCGCGCTGCCGGTCGACGAGTTCCTGGCGCAGCCGCCGCTGGGCCCGCGCGGTGGTGTCCCTGGCCTTCTTGGCGGATCTGCTGGTGGTCTCTACATAGACGAACGGCCCGCTCACGCTGGCGGCCAGCAGCTCGGCGTTGCTGCGTCCGTCGTTGATGACGATCGAGGTGTCGCCCCCCTTGACGATCCCCAGCTCGGCCAGCGTCTCCGGGGAGTTCATCGTCGCGATGATCACGCCCGCGGTGATCCGCAGCCCTTCGCTGAACTGGAGCAGGGGGTTGGTCAGGCCGCCCTGCCGTTCGGGGTCGGAGGTCAGCGTGCCGCCGTTCGGGGAGGTGGTCAGGACCATCGACACACTGGACACGTAGGTGGACGGCACCAGCAGGTAGGCGGCGGAGGCCAGGATCAGGGACACGAGGACCACCGGAGGGCCGACGAACTTCCTCCGGGCAAGATCAAATATGGTCTTCCAGAACTCCATTATTCCCCGCCCTCTATGTGCGCCAGGGTGCCGGCAACCCTGGGACACCGTCGTTGGCCATCGTCCGCGGCAGCCTGCCTGTTACCAGGTGTAGCGCTCCACCCACATATGAAACCGTCAACCTTTGGGTTGTCAAGGCATGAAACATCAGCACACTCAAGCCTAAAACGGCACAAAACGCCGTATCTGGAACGATCCCATGACCTTTCATCTCTTCGGATTCATGTTACGTAGAGAGCCTTTCATTCGATTAACAGCCGAGGGCCGAACCCCCCGTGCGACCACTCCATCGTCGCCAGCCCGCTTCGCCCGGTAGTGCCGCCAAATGACACGTCGGCGACTGGAGTCACCTGAATGCAACGTTCTGTGCCGGCCGCGGACGGCCGCGCCCGGCTCGCCGGGCTCGACGGGATCCGTGGGCTCGCGGCGCTCTTCGTCGTCCTGCACCATTGCCGGCTGCTGTCCTACACCGGTTTTCCGGCCGACACGGGCCCGTGGTGGTCCGGCTGGCTGCTGTACGGGCACTTCGCGGTGGGCGTCTTCATCGTGCTGTCCGGTTTCTCCCTCGCCGTCGCCCCGGCGCGGGCCGGCTGGCGGCTCGGCGGCCTGCGCAGGTTCGCCCACCGGCGGTTGTGGCGCATCCTGCCGCCCTACTGGCCTGCCCTGGCGATGAGCCTGGTCATCGCCTGGACGCTGGTCCCCCAGCCGGGCGAGGAGGTACCGACCCTCAAATCGGTGCTGATCTACGGCCTGCTGTTGCAGGACGTCTTCGGTTCGCCCAGCCCGAACGGCGCGCTGTGGTCGATCGCCGTGGAAGCCCAGCTCTACCTGGTCTTCCCGCTCCTGATCCTGGTCGTGCGCAGGGCCGGGGCCGCCGTCATGCTGGGCGCGGTGACCGTGGTCGTGGCCGCGGTCGGGGCGCTGGCCCCGAGCGTGCCCGCCGTGGACGCGCTGATGCGGCTCACGCCGCAGTTCGCCGCGCTGTTCGCGGTCGGCGTCGTGGCGGCGGGCGTCGTGTCCGCCGGGGAGCGGACGCGCCGGCTGCCCTGGCACTGGCTGGCGCTGCTCGCCTTCCTGCCGGTGCTCGCGCTGATCCTGGTCAAGGGCTCGGTGTGGACGGTCGGCAACTTCTTCTGGGCCGACCTCGCCATCGGCCCGCCGGTCGGCCTGCTGCTCGCCGCGGTGGCGACCGGCCGGCCGCGGTGGCTCCTGCGGCTGCTGGACACCCGGCCGGTACGCGCGCTCGGGTCGTTCTCCTACAGCCTCTACTTGACCCACGCGCCGCTGGTCGTCGTGGTGAGCCTGCTGGTGGTCGGGCCGTTCGCCGCGCCGGGCACCGGGAAGTTCCTGGCCACGCTGGCGCTCGCGGTTCCGCTCACGCTGGTGGTGGCGCGGCTGTTCGCGGCGGCCTTCGAGTGGCCGTTCCAGCGGCACCGGACCTGGCCCGCGCTGCGGGAGGCCGTGCGCTCGGCCGTCTCGCGCCGGCGGGATCGTAGGCGTTCGGTTCACCACACTGACCTGGATGAGAAGGGTGAGGATTCAGCCGTTGGCCGTTCCGCGTGACCCCGCCACCGAGGCGGCCATGCGGGCCAGCTTGCGGGTGCGGTGGGCCAGCGTGCGGCGGTGGCGGGTGCCGTACATGCGCAGCACCGCCGCGCGGGCACGGCGGTGCTGGGCGGGGGTGAGACCGGCCAGCGGCAGCCAGCGCAGCATCTCGCGGCACTGGAGCAGCGTGGCGAACCTGGCCTGCCAGGCGGGCACGTCGAGGCGGCGGGCCAGCTTGGGCAGCCGGTCATGCTTCCAGTTGCGGTGCGCCAGCACCTCGGGGACGTGCGCCCACGGCCCGGCCAGAGCCAGTTTGGTGGCGAACACCTCGTCCTCGCGGAGCATGTTGCGGCGCGGTATCGCCCGCGCCGGCTCCCGCCTGACCATCCCGTACAGCGGGTCGATCAGCAGATGGCTCTGGTTGAGCAGGCGCAGCATTTCGGCGAACCGCTCGACCGGGTCGGCCGAGCCCAGCGCGGTGCCCTCGTAGGCGGCGGTCTCGACGGCGCCGTCCGGGCCGATGTAGGCGACCTGGGTGGTGACCAGCACGATCCGCTCGTCGCGCAGGAAGGGTTCCAGCGAGCGGGTCACGCACTGCGGTTCCAGCCGGTCGTCGTCGCCGACCCAGCGGAAGTACTCGCCCCTGGCCAGGTCGATCGCCGAGATGAAGTTGTTGAGCAGGCCCAGGTTGCGCGGGTGGCGGTGGTAGACGATCCGCTCGTCGAGCGCGGCCAGCCGTCTGCACACCTCCTCGGTGTCGTCGGTCGAGCCGTTGTCGCAGATCACCAGTTCCAGGTTGGCGTGGTCCTGGGCGAGGACCGAACGGACCACTCCGGGCACCCGGCCGGCCCCGTTGTAGACGGGCAGCCCGATGGAGACCAGTGGCATGGTGTCAGGCATCGGATTCCTTCCTCAGGGCGGGGCGCAGCCCGGCCTTGACGGCCATCGAGACCATCACGGCCCGGGGCACGACGACGAGGGCGAAGGCCAGCAGCCCGCCCCCGCCCGCCACACAGAGCTGAACGAACTGGGATTCGCCCACCACGCCGGCGAGCAGGGTCATCACGACCGCCGCCACGGCCCCGCCCAGCAGCGGGCGCACCAGGCCGAGCGCGACGGGGGGCAGCCGGACCCCCGCGCGGTGCATGACGAGGACCATCACCGGCAGCGCGTACAGCACGGCGACGCAGGCGTGCGCGATGGCCGCGCCCCTGATGCCGTCCAGCCGCCCCCCGATGAGCAGGGCCGGCACGAGCATGCCGACCCACGAGAGGTTCAGCCACATGGTGGCCTTGGTGCTGCCGAGCGCGGCCAGGATGTCGGTGACCAGCGCGCTGAGCATGCGCACGGTCATCACGATGGCCAGGAAGCGCAGCGCCTCGGCGGCGGGCGCCCACTCCGCGCCGTACAGGAAGGTGACGAGGGCGGGCGCGAGCACGCCCATCAGCACCGCGACCGGGAGCACCACGGAGGCCAGCATGGGGATGGCCCGCCGGGCCCCTTCGGAGACCGCGTCGGCGGAGGAGTCCTCGGCCAGCCGGGAGAAGCTGGGCAGGGCCACATAGCGTACGGCGGTGCCGATCAGCCCCGGCACCCACGCCGAGATGTTGAACGCCATCAGGTACAGGCCCAGCGCGCGCTCGTCCACGGCGCTGCCGACCAGCAGCAGGTCCACGTTGAGCAGCAGGCCCTCGATGCCCATGGTCACGCACAGCGGCAGGCCGAAGACGAGCAGACCGCGGGCCACCGCGCGGTCCAGGCCGATGCGGATGCGCACCCGCGCGAACACGATCACCAGAATGCCGGTGATCACGGCCTGGAGGAGCTGGCCGTAGGCGAAGCTCATCGCCCCTGTGCCGTGCACGGCCAGGGTGATGGCCAGGGCCGCGTTGCCGCAGAAGCCGATCAGGTTGGCCAGCGCCAGTTTGCCGTGCTCGAAGCGGCGCATCAGCGCCGCGCTGCGCACCGCCGACAGGCCGTAGACCACGTTGGTCAGCATGAGCACCCGCATCACCCCGACCGCGTCCTCGCTCCCCACGAAGAGCGCGTAGAGCGGGGCGGCGGTCCAGAATATCGCGTACAGGGTGACGCTGGAGACGATCGCCATCACGGTGGCCGTCGGCGCGATCTCCGAAAGCCGGCCGCGCCACTGCACGGTCGCCGCGATGATCCCGGCGTCGTTGATGTGCAGCATGAGCTGGCTGGCGGCCAGCGCGACCGCGAAGACGCCGAACTGGTCGGCGTCGATCAGCCGCGCCAGCACCAGGCTCATGACGAACGAGCCCGCCTTCATCACCACGTTGCCGAGCAGGCTCCAGCCCAGCCCGCGACCGGCCTTGCGGCCGATGTCGGCGAGGCCGTCAGTGGTGTCCGGCGGTTGTTCCTTCATCCGCTGACAGGCTCCTTGACCGGGCCAACGGCCGCGGGGACGCGCTCCAGCCAGATCTCCCGCCAGAACGGCACGAATTCCCTGGGGCAGTTGGCGTTGTACACACCCGCGCAGACGATGTCCTCAAGGATGATGCACGGGTTCTTCATCGTCAGCAGGCGGCCGGTCTTCTCGTCGATGCACCGCTCGACCCGGGCGCGCACGACCGCCGTCCGGCCGCAGTAGCGGGCCATCTCCTCCTCGAAGCCCATGCCGCGGTTGAGCAGGTCGGCGTTGAGGGTGGCCATGATCTCGGCCTTGGACCTGATCCTGACGACCTCGCCCGGCTGGAGGCCGAGCGTGGCGGTCGGGGTCTTGCCCTCGGTGACGCCGCCCTTGACGAACCCCCAGCGCAGGCCGCCCTTGATCCACAGCCAGCGGGGCAGGTACCGCTGGGCGCGGTCCTGGAAGCGGTTGAACAGCCCCACCAGGAAGGTGCGGACGCTCCCCGCCACCCCGACGTTCCCGCTGCGCACGTCGTCGGCGTACTGCCGCAGCGAGCCGAACGGCAGGCAGGTGGGCGCGGCCCGGAGGAGTTCGGTGGCCTGGCAGCGGTACCGGGCCTCGCCGTCCTCGCCGTCCTCCCGGCGGGTCCTGATCGTAAGGAGCGGCAGGCTGCGCGGCGGTTCCTCGGTGGGCTGCTGCTCGATGGGCCGGGGGCCGGAGGCCGGCTTGAGCCACGCCTCCTTCCAGTACAGCGAGCAGGCGGTCTGGCAGCCGCCGTGGGCGGCGCCGTCGCAGCGCGCCCCGGTCAGGTGGACGGCCCGTTCCATCCGGCGGATGCCGCTGCGGCTGATCGTGTCGCACAGCTTGTGCGCGACCTTGTGCACGGTCATCCGCTGCCCGCAAAAGCGCAGCATCTCCGGCATGAACGGGAGGTTCTCCAGTTCGCCGTTCTCGTCGAGGGTGGCCAGGATCTCGTCCGCGCTGCGGACCTCGACCACGTCGCCGACCCGTAAGCTGGTACTCATCGGATCTCCTTCAGCAGCCCGGCCTCGGCCAGCGCCCGCGCTGCTTCCGCGACGGCGTCGAACGGCAGACCGGCCTTTTCCGCGATGTCGAGCAGAGCGCAGTCCGGCGAGACGCCGTCGGACTGATTGAGCACCCACAGCATTGCCATCTGGAGTCGCTGGGTGTCGCTACGCCCGCCCAGCGAGCCGTACAGGCCGCGCCTGCCGAGTTGCGGCTCGCCGTACGGGCTGAGGTTGAGGTAGCGCCGGTTGCGTTCGAGCACCTGGAAGACCTCCCAGCAGGTCTCCAGGGTGTCGCTCATCGCCTCCGCGGAGACGAAGTCAGGGTCGTCGCCGGAGGTGTGGTACTCCGGGTAGCCCGCATACGTGCTGCGGGTCATGCAGCCGACCGGCAGGTTGAAGCCGGGCGAGCAGTACTGCCTCTCGTCGTAGCCGTAGGGAGAGAAGGGCAGGACGGTGTGCTCGCGTCCGGAGGCGCGCAGCACTTGGGCGGCGGCCCGGTCGATCTCGGCGTCGCCGCGCCTGCTGTGCTTGTAAGTGAGCGAGCCGCGGTCGCCCGCGCAGGCCAGTACCAGCCCGTGCGCGATCTTGTGGGCGGCGCGTTCCCGGTTGCGGGCGAGCCAGGTGATGGACCCGATCGTGCCGGGCGCGAAGACGAACCGGTAGGTGTGGTACGGGTCCTTGAGCCGGAGCGCCAGCGACACCGCCACCGCGATGCCGGCCAGGTTGTCGTTGGCCAGCGACGGGTGGCACACGTGGCAGGAGACCAGCACCTCGCGGTCGGTACGGCCGGGCACCACGTGCTCGGCGTAGGTGAGGTGACCGTCGGCGAGCGTTGAGTCGATCATGACCTCATAGTCGCCCTCGGGCAGCCCCGCCAGCGTCTCGTGCCGCAGGCAGAACCCCCAGGTCTCCTTGTAGTAGCTGGTCCGGTAGGGGATCAGGTCCGGCTGCTCGGGCAGCGTGTGCAGCCGGCCGCGCAGGTCGGCGAGGCTCAGCACGGTCGGCGGCACGGGCACGCTGTAGCCGACCACGTGCAGGTTGGACTCGTTGAAGTCGACGACCCTGCGGCCGGTCGCGACGTCCTTGATGTAGGCGTCGCGGATGTTCCACTCCTTGGGCACGATCCAGTCGAGCACCTCGGTGCCGGTCGGCACCTCGCTCACGTCGAGCGGGATCGACTCGCCGACGATCTCAAGGGTGCGCCGCACCCCGTCGCCGGTGATGCTGCGGCACAGGGGGTACAGCCGCCGCACCAACTCGTGCATGTCGAGGGTCACAGTCCAACGGCCTCCGGCGAGCGGGAGCCGCGCAGGCCCTCGCGGGGGCGCAGCTCGGCGTCGATGGTGCCGTCCTCGCGCCGCTGGGCGAGCCGGACCAGGCGGGTGAAGCGCGGCTGGAAGTCGGCCTCGCGCAGGCCGTACCTGGTGTAGGCGTCCAGGAGTTCGGTCGCGCCGGCGGCCACCGTCCAGGTCGCCTCGAACCCGGGTACGGCGGCGCGCAGCGCCGAGAAGTCCACCCGGTAGGACCGCGGGTCGGGCCCCGCCTCACCGGTGATCACCAGCTTGGCCCCCGGCACCGCGTTCACGACGTGCGCGGCGATCTCCGCCACGGTGACGTTGTTGACCTCGGTGCCGATGTTGAACGGCTTGGCGTGTACGGCCTCGCGCGGCGCGCTGAGCAGCGCCACGACGGCCCGCGCGATGTCCTCGGCGTGGACCAGAGGCCGCCACGGCGTGCCGTCGGAGAGCACCCGCACCTCTCCCGTCAGGTAGGCGTGCGCGACCAGGTTGTTCAGCACGATGTCGGCGCGCAGCCGGGGCGAGTAGCCGAACGCGGTGGCGTTGCGCAGGAACACCGGGGTGAAGTCGCCGTCGGCCAGCGCGACCAGGTCCTCCTCCACCCGCACCTTGGACTCGGCATAAGGGGTGACCGGCCGCAGCGGCGCGGTCTCGTCCACCAGTTCGTCGCCGCCGGAGGCCCCGTAGACCGAGCAGGTGGAGGCGTACATGAACCGCCTGACGCCCGCATCGCGTGCCATCCGGGCCAGCCGTACCGAAGCGTGATGGTTGATCTCATAGGTCAGCTCGGGGGCCAGCGACCCGAGCGGGTCGTTGGACAGCGCGGCCAGGTGGACCACGGCGTCGATGCCGGTCAGCAGGTCGGGCGTGACGTCGCGCAGATCGACGGCGTGCCCGGACGGGTCGGGCGGCGGCGGGCCGAGCACGCAGTCGGCGAACAACCCCGAGTCCAGTCCGACCACCTCATGCCCGGCAGCCGTGAGCACCGGGGCCATCACGCTCCCCAGGTAGCCCTGGTGACCGGTGAGCAATATGCGCATCCGAATCTCAGCCTCCAGCCAGATTCAAGGTCAGTTTGTTCACATGGAAAGCCTCCGCGTAGCGCTCGTGGCACTCGATCCCGCGGATGCGGGCCAGGCCCAGGAACGCCTCGCGGTCATACCAGGGACGCCCCCACTGCGAGGGGTAGTGACGCATCAGCAGGGCCACCTTGGCGGCGGCCACGGCCGAGGTGAGCGGCTGGTAGACCGAGGGCCGCCCCATGTCGCCGTCCCATTTGACGATCTCGTAGCCGAGCACCAGGTGGTCGCGGAAGGCCGTGGGGACCAGCTCGGCCAGGCCGCGGTGGTCCTGGTGGGCGTCGTGCGGGCTGGGCGCGATGAGCAGGTGCGGCTCGGTCTCGGCGCGCAGCCCCTCCAGGGCGTCCTTGGCCTCGTCCCAGTGCGCGGGCAGCCGCCCGTCGGGCAGCTTGAGCACCCTGACCCGGAGGTCGGCGCCCGGGCAGAAGTCGGCGAGCGCGGCCCGCTCCTCGTCCTCACGAGCGGTACCGCCGCCGGACAGCACCAGCACGTCCACCCGCGCACCGGGACGGGCCGAGCAGATCGTGAGCAGCGTGCCGCCGGCGCCGATCGGGATGTCGTCGCAGTGCGCGGCCAGCGCCACGATCCGGTCGGCCCCGGTGGGAAGCAGTCCGATCACGCCGAACGCTCCCATACCGCCCAGGGCCGGTCGCCGCGCGAGTACGCCTCGTCCAGTGCCAGCCGTTCCTTGACGGTGTCGGTGGGCCGCCAGTAGCCGCGGTGCGGGTAGGCCAGCAGCCGCCCGCTCTTGGCCAGCGCGAAGCAGCCGTCGGCGACCAGGTCGCCGCCGGGCGGGATGTGGTCGAAGATCTCCTGGCGGAGCACGAAGTAGCCTCCGTTGACCCACAGCGGCATCTCACTGACCGGCGTCACGCCGCCGACCTGGCCGTTCTCCCCCACCTCGATGCAGTGGAAGGTGGCGGGCGGCGGGACCACCATCATCGAGGCCCCCACGTCGCCGCCGTTGAACCGGTCGATGATGTCCGGCAGCGGGGCGTCGGTCAGCACGTCGGCGTAGTTGGCCAGGAACACCTCTTCGCCCTCCAGGTGCTCGCGGACCCGGCGCAGCCGTTCGCCGATCGGCGACTCGATCCCGGTCTGCACGAAGGTGATCGACCAGTCGGAGATGTCGGTGGACAGCAGTTCCACCCGGCCGCCGCGCAGCACGAAGTCGTTGGAGGTGGTCTCCTGGTAGTTCAGGAAGAACTCCTTGATGTGGTGCGCGCCGTAGCCGAGACATAACACGAAGTCGGTGTGGCCGAAGTGCGCGTAATAGCGCATCACATGCCAGATCAGCGGGCGTGGTCCGACGAGTTGCATGGGCTTGGGCACGTCGCCGGGTGTCCCGCTGCGCATGCGCGTGCCGTACCCGCCGCAGAACAGTACGACCTTCACTAGACCACCTCCAGGCTCGGGATCGGGAAGACCAGGCGGCCTCCCCACTCGTGGACGTAGGAAAGCTGGGCGGTCAGCTCCTCCCGCAGGTTCCACGGGAGGATCAGCACGTAGTCGGGGCGGTCTTCGGCGATCCGCTCCGGCGGCAGGATCGGGATGCGGGCTCCCGGGGTGTACTTGCCGTGCTTGTAGGGGTTCATGTCGACGGTGTAGGGCAGCAGGTCGGGCCGGATGCCGCAGTGGTTGAGCAGCGTGTTGCCCTTGCCCGGCGCGCCGTACCCCACGACCTTCTTGCCCTGGTCGGCGGCGTCGATCAGGAACCGCAGCAGGTCCCGCCGCACCTTGCCGACCCGCGCGGCGAACTCCGCGTAGCCGGACAGTTCGGTGAGCCCGGCGGCCTTCTCGCGGGCCAGGACGTCCAGTACGGCCGGCGACGGCTCGCCCGCGTGCTCGGCCGGGGCGGCCCACAGCCGGATCGATCCACCGTGGGTCGGCAGCAGTTCGACGTCCACCAGCGCGAGCCCGCCGGTGGCCAGCGCCCGCTGCGCGGCGGTGACCGAGTAGTACTGGAAGTGCTCGTGGTAGATCGTGTCGTACTGGTTCAGTTCGATGAGCGTGAGCAGGTGCTGCACCTCGATGGACACCCTGCCGTCGTCGGCGACCAGCGCCCGCAGGCCGCGGGTGAACCCGACGATGTCCGGGATGTGCGCGTAGACGTTGTTGGCCACGACCACCGAGGCGGGCCCGTGCTCGGCCCGTACGGCCGCGCCCATCTCCGGCGTCAGGAACGCCGTCCGCGTCGGCACGCCGCGCTCCCTGGCGGCCATGCCGACGTTCTCCGACGGCTCGATGCCCAGGCAGCGCACCCCCCGCTCGACGACGTGCTGGAGCAGGTAGCCGTCGTTGCTGGCGACCTCCACCACGAACGCGTCACGTTCCAGCGCGAGCCCGTCCACGAACCTGCGGGCGTGCTCCACCCAGGAGGTCGAAAAGGAGGAGAAGTAGGCGTATTCGGTGAACGTCTCCTCCGGCGTGATCAGCGGCGGGATCTGCGCCAGCCAGCACGACGTGCACACGCGCAGATGCAGCGGGTAGGCGGGTTCGGGGGCGTCCAGCTCGGCCGCCGTGAGGATCCGCTCGCACGGCGGCGTGGCCCCCAGATCGACGACGGACGCAAGAGTCGCCGAGCCGCACAGGCGGCAGGTTTTCATTGGATATCTCCCTTATGGCCGTGCTGGCCGACAGCTAGTTCGCTGGATCCGACGTACGCGTTACAGCACACTTCTCGCAGACGCCTTCCACCGCTCAGGCGTGGCATGCTCTGCCCCATGGATCCCCTCAGCATCGAAGGCGCCTGGTGCCACACTCCGCGCGTCCACGCCGACGACCGCGGCCGGTTCATGGAGACCTATTCGGAGCCCGCCTTGCGGGCGGCGGCCGGGCACGGGCTGCGCCTCGCGCAGGCCAACTGCTCGGTCTCCCGGCGCGGCGTGCTCCGCGGCGTCCACTTCGCCGACGTGCCGCCCGGACAGGCCAAGTACGTCACCTGCGTGTCCGGAGCGGTGCTCGACGTGGTGGTGGACCTGCGCGTGGGCTCGCCCGGGTTCGGGCGCTGGGAGGCGGTGCGCCTGGACGATGAGTCGCGGCGCTGCCTGTACGTCGCAGAAGGGCTCGGGCACGCGTTCATGGCCCTGTCCGAGCAGGCCACGGTGGTGTACCTGTGCTCGGAGGGATACGCGCCGCAGCGCGAGCACGGCGTCCACCCGCTGGACCCGGAACTCGGCATCGAATGGCCCGCCGACATCACGCCGGTGCTGTCCGGCAAGGACGCCGCCGCCCCGTCGCTGGGCGAGGCCCGCGCGAGCGGCCTCCTTCCCGACTACCAGACCTGCCTCGCCTACTACGACAAGCTGAAGAGTCACTGAACCTTCCCGAGCATCGAGGGCCAGGCGTCGCGAAACGCCGTGCGCCAGTCGCGCATGGGGGACAGCCCGGCCCTCGCCCAGCCCTCGTGCCCGAGCACGCTGTAGGCGGGCCGCCTGGCGGGCAGCGGGTAGCGCGCGGTCGGGATGGGGGTCACCCGTCCCGGGTCCGCGCCGAGCGCGGTGAAGATCTCCCTGGCGAAGCCGTGCCAGGTGGTCCGGCCCCCGTTGGTGCCGTGGTAGACGCCGCTCGGGGCCTCGGTACGGGCCAGCCGGAGCACCTGCGCCGCCAGGTCGCCGGTCCAGGTGGGCTGGCCGGTCTGGTCGTCCACGACCGCGATGGTGTCCCGCTCGGCGGCCAGCCGGATCATGGTCCGCACGAAGTTACGGCCGCGCGGCCCGTAGAGCCACGCCGTGCGCACGACCAGGTGGCCGTACGCGAGCGCGGCGGTCTCCCCCGCCAGCTTGCCGCGCCCGTAGGCGTTGACCGGGTTCACCGGGTGGTCCTCGGCGTACGGCACGCGCGCGGTCCCGTCGAACACGTAGTCCGTGGAGATCTGGACCAGCCGCGCGCCGTACCCGGCGCAGACCGTCGCCAGCGACTCCACGGCCGCGCCGTTGACCACCGTGGCCTCGGCCTCGTGCTCCTCGGCGGCGTCGACGGCGGTCCATCCGGCGCAGTTGACCACCACGTCGGGCTTGTGCTCCTCCATGGCCGCGGTGACGGCGTGCGGGTCGCGTACGTCCAGCTCGGCGCGGCCGGGCGCGGCCACCGTCTCGGGCACCGGCCCGCGGCGCAGCGCCGCCACCACGTCGGTGCCCAACATGCCCTGACCACCGGTCACCAGCCACCTCACGGCGTGCCCTCCTTCAGGGGTTTCCACCAGGCGGGGTTCTCCGCGTACCAGCGCACGGTGGCGGCCAGGCCGTCCTCGAAGCCGATCCGCGGGGTGTAGCCGAGCGCGCGCAGCTTGGCGTCGTCCAGGGAGTAGCGCCGGTCGTGGCCCTTGCGGTCGGGGACCCGCTGGACCATGTCCCAGTCCGCGCCGCAGGCGGCCAGCAGCCTGCCGGTCAGCTCGACGTTGGTCAGCTCCGCCGTGCCGGCGATGTGGTAGACCTCGCCGGGCTCGCCGCGCTCGGCGACCAGGCGGATGCCCGCGCAGTGGTCCTCGACGTGGATCCAGTCGCGGACGTTGCCGCCGTCGCCGTACAGGGGGACCTTGCGGCCCTGGAGCAGGTTGGTGACGAACAGCGGGATGACCTTCTCCGGGTACTGGTTGGGTCCGTAGTTGTTGCCGCACCGGGTGATCGACACCGGCAGGCCGTGGGTCACCGCGTACGCGCGGGCGATCAGGTCGCCGCCCGCCTTGGCCGCGGAGTACGGCGAGCGCGGCGCGAGCGGGGCGTCCTCGGCCCATGAGCCGGACTCGATCGACCCGTAGACCTCGTCGGTGGACACCTGGACCACGCGCGGCGTACCGGCCGCAAGACACGCCTGCATGAGCGTCTGGGTGCCGAGCACGTTGGTCCGCACGAAGTCGGCGGCCCCGTCGATAGATCGGTCCACGTGGGACTCCGCGGCGAAATTGACCACCACGTCGTGCCCCGGGACCACGTCGGCGAGGAGCCGCGCGTCGCAGACGTCGCCGCGCACGAAGTCGTGCGGTGTCCCGTCCAGGTTGGCGGGATTTCCGGCATACGTGAGCTTGTCCAGGACCGTGACCGTGACCCCGGCGGCGGCGAGCGCCCGCACATAGTGCGAGCCGATGAACCCGGCGCCGCCGGTCACGAGTACACGCCCCTGGTCACCAGGGGGGTTCAGCAACTGATCTGCACCTTGCTGTGGTCGCCGAGCACCAGGCGGTGGGCTCGGGGCGTGGCGGGAGCGGGCGTGACCTCGACGTCATGTCCGATCAGCGACGCCTCGATGCGTCCCACGCCGGAGATCGACGCCCGCGGGAGCACGATCGAGTACTCGATCTCGCTGTGGCTGACCGAGCAGCCGGCCGCGATCGAGGTGAACGGGCCGATGTAGCTGCCGGTGATCACGGCCCCGGCGCCGATCACGGCCGGGCCGACGATGCGCGAACGGGTGACCATCGCGCCAGGCTCCACCACCACCCGGCCGATCAGCTCGCTGCCCGGATCGACCGTTCCCTCGACCCGCGCGGGCAGCGACTCCAGCACGAGCCGGTTGACCTCCAGCATGTCGGTGACGTTGCCGGTGTCCTTCCAGTAGCCGGTGACCATGGTGGACTCCACCCGGTGCCCCGCGTCGATCAGCCACTGGATCGCATCGGTGATCTCCAGCTCACCGCGCCCCGAGGGCTTCAGCTCCGCCACCGCGTCGTGGATCGCGGCGGTGAACATGTAGACGCCGACCAGGGCCAGGTCGCTCTTGGGATGGCGGGGCTTCTCCTCAAGGCCGGCCACGCGGCCTTCGGAGTCGAGTTCGGCGACGCCGAACTGCCCGGGGTCGGCGACCTGGGTCAGCATGATCTGGGCGGCGGGCCGGTCATGAGCGAACCGGTCCACCAGCCCGTTGATCCCGCCGACGATGAAGTTGTCGCCGAGGTACATGACGAAGTCGTCGTCGCCGAGGTAGTCGCGAGCGATCGCGACCGCGTGCGCCAGCCCGAGCGGGGCGTGCTGGCGCAGGTAGGTGACCTGGAGGCCGAACGCGGAACCGTCGCCGACGGCCGCCTCGATCTCCGCGTGCGTGTCGCCGACCACGATCCCGGTCTCCCTGACGCCCGCCGCGGCGACCGCTTCGAGACCGTAGAACAGCACCGGCTTGTTGGCGACCGGCACGAGCTGCTTGGCCGACGTGTGGGTGATCGGCCGCAGCCGTGTCCCCGCCCCGCCGGCCAGCACCAGAGCTTTCACGGTCAGTAGGCTCCTTCTCCGCTTATCACGGCGGCCCAGGTCTTCCAGAGGATCTGGAGATCGAGCACGAGCGACCAGTTCTCCACGTAGCGCAGGTCGAGCCGGACCGACTCCTCCCAGGACAGGTCGGATCGTCCGCTGACCTGCCACAGGCCGGTCATGCCCGGCTTGACGACGAGGCGGCGGCGGACGTCCTCGCCGTACTTGCGCACCTCGTCGGGGAGCGGCGGACGAGGGCCGACGAGGGACATCTCGCCGCGGATCACGTTGAGCAGTTGCGGGAGTTCGTCCAGCGAGTAGCGGCGCAGGAAGCCTCCCACGCGGGTGATCCGCGGGTCCTTGCGCATCTTGAACAGCACGCCGTCGAACTCGTTGTCGCCGAGCAGTTCGAGCTTGCGACGTTCGGCGTCGACGACCATGGTGCGGAACTTGAAGACCTGGAACTCACTCCCGCCCTTGCCCACCCTGGACTGCCGGAACAGCGCGGGCCCGTCGCTGGTCGCGCGGATGAACGCCGCGATGACCAGCATCGGCACGGCAAGTACGGTCAGCACCGCCCCGGCCACGACGCGGTCGAAGGCGTTCTTCACCAGCCGCCTGGCCCCGTCGAACTCCGGGTGCTCCACGTGCAGCAGCGGCATCCCCGCCATCGGCCGGATGCTGATCCGCGGACCTGCGACGTCCAGCAGCGCCGGGGCGACGTATAACTCGGTGCGGGCGTCCTCCAGGCTCCAGGCCAGCCGGCGCAGGGCCGCGCCATCCAGCTCGGGGCAGGCCAGGATGGCCACGGAGTCGGCTTTAGCACGTGCCACAGCCTCTGGAACGCTACCGAAGTCGCCGAGGACCTGGACACCGTCCACGTCCAGCACCGGATCCAGAGCCCCGTCGGGCAGGCACGCGGCGACGATCTGCATGCCGTGGTGCGGCTGGCGGCGAAACTGCATCACCAGGTCGAGAACGGCCTCGCGATGACCTACAGCCACCATCTGTCTTACGTAATCGCCTTGCTTTCGTAGCCGATGCAGCCTTTTGCGCATCCGGTAGCGGAAGAACAACGTCAGCAACAACGCCAGCGGGAACATCGCCATCACAAAGCTGCGCGCGATGCTCGTCTGGGTCGCGTAGGCGCCGATCGCCACCGCGGCGGTGAGCGCTAGACCGCCATTGAAGACCACCCGGAACTCCTCGGTGCCCTCGCCGTGCAGCCGCTTGCGGTAGGCGCCCCCCAGCGCCATCGCCACAGGCCAGGCCAGTGCGAGTGCCAGCCCGAGAAGTGCCTCGGTGCCAGGTACGTAGGCGCCCAGCCACAGCCGGGTGCCTACGACGATTTCGCAGGCGATCACCGCGCAAGCGAGATCGCCCGCCATCAGGATCCGAGCGTAGGACCTTGTCCAGATGCTTGGAGCCGTGCGCGCGACATCATCGAGGAGCGCCACGCTGCGCTCCTCAACCCCCACCCTCATTCCACCCCACCCTGCTGCCTCTGTCTAAGCAGAAACGAGACGTGCGGCCCGTCCCTCTGGTTGACACATTTCCTGGATGTATCAGGAGCGGTGGGTACCCATGGAAATCCTAAAGATCAACCACCTTGAGGGGAATAAGGGTGGATGTCCACAATCGGACGAATCGTGGGGGGTGTAGGGCCTTGACGGAACGGTCCAAATGGTGTGGACCGGGCAAGGTGCGAGGGCGTCCTGTGGAGGGCGTACCGCCTGGTGATCGGGCCGAAGGCCATTCGGATTCCGGTCCGCAGCCGGTCGGCGGCTCGTCGGCGGCTCGCTGGGGGCTCGCTGGAGGATCGCTGGGGGCTAGTCCGGGGCTCGTCGGGGGCTAGTCGTATTCGAGGTCGGGCAGTGGTGATGGCGGATCGGGGCTGCGCCAGACCACCGTGTATCCCTCTTTGGAGGTCGCCACCGCCGACGCGAGCCGATCCAGATCGAAATCGGGCAAATAACGCAGCCGGGTGAGAAACGACGCATCGGTGGCCGACCTGGGCACGACACAGCCCTGGCCGTCGCGGTCGAGCAGGGTATAGAGAACGTCGGCGTCCGCGTCGCCCTCGACCCGGACCTCCACGACGTCTTCCCACGCGAGCGCTTCCACGCTGCCGTCAGCGTAGTGACGGGTCACGCCTTCTTCTGTGACGTACACGTAAGAGTCCGGCACTGGGTTGCCGTGCATGGGCGCGATTCTTACGACTCCAGGGGGCCGCGTGCAAGGGAACGAAGAAACAGCGGGGGGTCGCACCCCCCATAACCCCCCAAACCATCCCCCACCCCCAAGGCAGTAGGGGTGGGGTTGCTCGTAGGGGTCCTGTGGAGCGGCCTGAGGGGCGGTCCAGACGGACGCGTACGGCAGCGCGCAACGAGAGCCCACCAGGTGGCGGTACTGCTTGCGGTGGGTCCTGTGGAGGGGTCCAGATGGGCGCGTACGGCAGCGCGGGCAACCCCGGCCGGACGGGCCAGTAGATCGCCATGCTCGGCGATCAAGACCGCGCGCAAGCGAACGAGAAAGCAACGGGACGCCACCCCCGCCCTCAGGCAGTGGTGTCGCTCGCGGGAGGTTCAGCGGGGTGGCCGGGCACGTGGTCGCCCCAGGAATGGTCCAGATGGGCGCGTACGGCGGCGCGGGCGGCCTTGGCCGGGCCGGCGGCGATGGCGTCCAGGAGGTCGCGGTGCTCGGCGATCAGAGCCGCTCGGTCCTCGTCGTAGACGCGGCGCAGCCGTACCAGCCCGAGGCGGGTCTCGGCGGCGAGCGTGCCGTACAGGCGCTCCAGCCGCGGGCTGCCCACCGCGACGATCAGCGCCTGGTGCAGGGCCATGTGCTCGGCCACCACTCGCCCCCACGGCGACCCCGGCGGCAACTCCGCCATCCGCGCCAGCGCCGCTTCGGCCTCCGCCACCCGCCGCCCCGCCAGCGCCGTGGCCATCAACTCCTCCAGCGGCCGGCGTACGAACATCAGGTCGGCCAGGTCCGCCGCGCTCACCACTGGCACATGCGCGCTGCGGTTGCGTTCGCGGCGGAGCAACCCCTCGTGCACGAGCGCGGCCAGCGCCTCACGCACGGTGGGACGCGCCACGCCGTACGCCGCGGCGATCTCCTGCTCCGGCAGCGCCGTCCCCGGCTCGATCTCTCCGGACAGCACCCTGGCGCGCAGCGCGTCGGCCAGCGCGCTGACCGTCGAGACCGGTCGCAGTGGCATGCTCACGCCGACGATTCTGCCCTCTCCGGCGCGGCCGGGCGCCGCCGTACCAGCCGCGCGCCGCCGGTCGGCAGGGCCACCAGCACGAGCGCCACGGCCAGCAGGCCGAGCCCCGCCAGCGAGGCCGGGGCCAGCCGCTCCCCCAGCACGACCACACCGAGCAGGGCCGCGACGGCGGGCTCGGCGAGGGTCAGCGTGGCGGCGGTGGCGACCGGGGTGGTACGCAGGCCCAGGCCGTACACGAAACACGCCAGCGCCGTGGTCGCGCACCCCAGGTACACCGCGGTACCGAGGCCCGCGGCACCGCCCAGCCAGGTGAAGTCGGAGGTCAGCAGGATGGGCAGCATCACGACGCCCGCGCCGCCGAACATCGCTCCCATCACCACCCCCGACGGCGTCCCCGCGCTGATCACGCGGGCCGCGATGACCGCGTAGAACGCGTACAGCAGGCCGCCCAGCAGCGCGAACAGGATGCCCGGCAGGACCTCGCCACCGGCCGCCACCCCGCCGCCCGCGATCAGCACCGCGCACCCCGCCACCGCCGCCGCGGTGGCCGCGGCCCAGCGCGGGGTCGGCCGCACGCCGTCGATCAGCCACGCCAGCACACCCGTGAAGATCGGCCCACTGCCGATCGCCACGACCGTACCGATCGCGACCCCGGTCCGGGTGACCGCCGCGAAGAACGCGAGCTGGTAACCGGCCGCGGCGACCGCGGCCAGCAACATCGGCAGCCGGGCCGGGCCCCTGCCGGTCAGCAGCGCCACCGCGGCGGGCGCACCGGTGAGGACGGCCAGCAGCACACCGCCGATCAGCAGCCTGGCCGCGGCCAGCGACACGGGCGCGACATCAACACCACCGAGCACCGCCAGCGCCCCCGCAGTACCGGCGGTCCCCCAGAGCACGGCAGCACCGACCACGGCAAGTGGTCCATTGAACTTCACCGCATGATTGTCTGACAACCAGACACTCGCCGTCCAATCGTTTTCCTCCTCCCCTCGTCCTCGCGGCGGCGTTGCGAACGGCGGACTCCCCTGCCGGAACCATGAGTCGACGTTGACTTGAAATCAACAAGAACGTTGACATCGTCGAGACGTCGCTCACCAAGAAACAATCGTCATCGAAAAGCACAGGGTCGACGCAGGCCGCGGCACGCACCCCAGCTCCGCCCGGGCTTTCAGCGGGCTTTCGGCGGGCTTTCGGTGAGCTTTCCCCTCTGCCGTGATGGCACCCCGCGCCACCACGCGCCGCCCCCCGATGCGGATGAAGATCGACGCAGCCGGCATCACCGCGCATGCCCGAGCCCCGACGCCAGCTAATGCACAGGCCGGCTTCGTTAACGCGAGCCGACTCCGCTTGGCAGCCGGCGAAAGTCTGTCAAGGATCCCGTCCCAAAGGGGCCCAATAGCGAAAAGCAAGGTGGGCATGCTCTGGCCATCAGGTCCGATACCCCGCGGGCACGTCCGGCCTGGGGCGTGGCGTGTGTGATGGTGGCTCAGGCACCGGCCTGCACGTTCGACGGAGATCCGCCGGTGGGCACGCTGGGCCGGTACCGTACGTTCACGACCGCCGTCGGGTCGCCTTCGCCGACCCGGTGGAGGCGGATCGGCTCACCGCCGGGGTTGTCGTAGAGCCGGATGCCCTCGCCGAGCAGTACCGGGGCGATGTGCAGGTCGATCTCATCGATCAGGCCCAGTTCGAGAAGCTGACGGCCAATGCCGGGCGAGAACACTTCGAGGTTCTTGCCACCGGCCGCCTCCAGCCCGATGCGCACCGCCTCGGCCGGGCCGCAGTTCAGGAACGTGACACCGTCGGCGGGTGTCGCGTCCTCGGGATGGTGGGTGAGCACGAAGACCGGGCCCTTCCAGGCGCCGCCGTACGGGCGGCTGCCGGGCGAGGCATCCCAGCCGTCCCGGCCGCCCAGCACGGCGCCCGTGGTCTGGACGTACTCGTCGATCAGGCCCGGACGGGCCGAGACGCCGGTGGCCATCCAGTCCATGGCGTGGTCCGGCCCGGCCACGAAGCCGTCCAGTGACATCGTGAAGTGCCAGAGCACCTTCCCGCCCGCGGTCTGCGGCTCGGTGTCGATCATTTCGTCGCCTCCTGCGATCCGCATACGAGGCTCGGCCCCCAAGCCCCCGGCCAGGAGCGCATCGGCGCGCCGCCCTGGCCGCGAATACCAAGCCAACAGGGGACCTTACGGCACGGAACCGGAGATACGCGCCGCGACCTGACCGAACTCCCGGCGGCCCTTCCTACCGAAGACGGACACGCCACTGACCCGAAACGCTCTTTCCGACCAGGGGCGATGGCACCGGCCGCCGGATACGGTCAGGGCCCGGCCTGTGGGCGGCCGGCGCGCAAAGGGGCGATCCCCCCGCCCCTGCGAGGCGGATGGGGCTTTTGGCACCGGCCTATTCGATTAGGGCCTGGGGCTCTGGCCTGACCGTGCCAGCGTACCCTTGCGCTGACAGGCGACCAGTGCGGTGGCCGCGCAGTGCCCGCAGAACGCGCCCGATCTGCCCTCAGCACAAGTGCAGAACCAGCACAACGAGCCCTCCACGATGGTCAGTTCGACGCGGGCCGCCGCGTCGTCGACCTCGGCGGTGACCACCAGCGGGGCGTAGCGCACGAGCTGCACCGCGCCCTCCCGCTCCAACTCCACGCCTCGGGCGCGCACCGCCTGCGACACCCGGGCCACCTCCGACTCGACCAGTTCCGCGACCGATGGCATGCGCCTCTCCCCCTGTCGCTCCTTACCTTCAAGACGTGCCCGGGAGCCGGATGGTTCCGAAGTCACCTGGAAGCCAGAAAACCGAGCTGGTTGAGTATGGAGACATGACGACTGTGGATGATGTCCGCTCGATAGCGCTCTCACTTCCGGAGGCCACCGAGAAACTCGCCTGGGGCCTGCCGACCTTCCGGGTGCGCAACAAGATCTTCGCCTCGATCGGCGACGACGACGCGGCCATCGGCGTCGCCGTACCCCGCCCCGAACGCGCCCACCTGCTCGCCGCCGAACCCACCAAGTTCTACATCCGCCAAGGCCACGACGATAACTACGACTGGATGCGGGTCCGCCTGGCAGCGGTCGACCAGGACGAGCTACGCGAACTGCTGACCGACGCCTGGCGCCTCAAGGCCCCCAAGCGGCTGATCGCCCTCCTGGAATGAGATCTCCGGCCGACCGATCACCATTGGCACGTGCCACACGGTCACTCAAATCTCACCACCGAACAACCACATGCCATTGCGCCGCACCCACTGGACAGCCGCCCAAGGCCCCCCACTCCACCCGCTTGTGCCTGGCACCGCAGGGTCGGGCGCAGCCCGCGCTGCGGCCCCCTGGACCTTCACCCGGCGGACAGCGCCCTCGCCCAGCTCCTCGTTCAGCCGTCTGACCAGCGCCGTCGCCGGCAACCGCACCTGCGTCGCCCGATCCGTCGAGTCCGCCGAACCATCCGTAAATCTCTCCGGCCTAGTGTGCGCCCCCAGATGGCGTCCCGCCGAGTGGTCCAAAGGCCCGATGGTCACGCTCATGTCTCACCGGCCGGCAGGAACGGCCGTCGTCCACCGCGTCCTCACCGCCTGGCCGCACCACCCATCGGCGCCGCAACGGCGAGAGGCACGACGGCGGCCACCGGCGCCCGTCAACGGCGACCCGCCGGAATGCTGGGCCCGGCGGAATGTACACCACTCCTGGGGACGCGATTCGCCCCCCCAGATCCGTCCCACGATGTCGCACCAGCACCCGAAGCCCCCCGACCTCGATCTCCTGCCCACCCCCGGTAGGCCAGCCGCTCGCGGATCACCGCGCCGAAGACCGGGGATCGCCTACCTCCCCACGCGCGCCGCGTGCGTCGGCCTGGGCGTGGGCCTGGGCCTGCGTGCGCCGAAGTACCCACACGGCGGGGTGCGGTTCCAACACACCCGGGGCCGACCCGACACACCCCAACGCCCGGCCTCGTGTACCGGCCTCGTGTACCGGCCTCGTGTACCGGCCTCGTGTACCGGCCTCGTGTACCGGCCTCGTGTACCGGCCTCGTGTACCGGCCTCGTGTACCGGCCTCGTGTACCGGCCTCGTGTACCGGATGCGAAACGCTTCAGCATGCTGTGACGTTCCCGGCCGAAAAGGAATTGCTGCGGACCGGGCGGCTGTGATCGCCTGGATCATGCCGACTTTCCCGTCCTACGACGGCACGCTCCTCGTCTACCACATTCTCGGACAGGGCCCCCCGCTCATCTGTCTCCCCGGTGGGCCCGGGCGGCCCTCGGGGTACCTGGGCGATCTGGGCGGCCTCGGCCTTCACCACCGGCTGATCCTGCTGGACGGCAGGGGTACGGGCGAGTCCGCGACCCCCGGGGACCCGGGCACGTATCGGGCCGACCGGCTTGTGGCGGACGTCGAGGCACTGCGGGCGCACCTCGCTCTCGACGCGATCGACCTGCTTGCTCACTCGGCCGCGGCCGACCTGGCCGTCCTCTACGCCGCTCGTCATCCCGAGCGAGTGCGCCGGCTCGTCCTGCTGACTCCCGGGCTGGCGGCGGCCGGGATCGAGGTCACGGACGAGGAGTGGATCGCCGCCGTGGAGCGCCGCTCGGCGGAACCGTGGTACGGCACCGCGTGCGCCGCACTCGACGCCTGGGACGCCGGGGACGATCGCGAAGAGGTCCGGATGGCGGCACGACCGTTCTTCTACAACCCATGGAACGCGGCGGCCGAGGAACATGCAAGATCATTCCCGTCCGCGCCGGCCGCCGCAAAGGGCTTCGCCGAGGAAGGCGCCTACCACCCGGCCACCACCCGCGCCGAACTCTCCCGGCTCACCGCCCCGGTCCTCGTGGTGTCCGGAGACGATGATCTCTCCCCCACAGCCGTCCAAGCGGAGTCCCTGGTCACGATCTTCCCCGATGCGAGAACCATCTCCGTACCCGGCGCACACTTCCCATGGGTCACCTACCCCCGCGAACTGTCCACCACGATCACCTCCTTTCTCTCAGCCGGCACCGGCATGACACCACCCTGGTGGTAGCCCACCATGCGGAGCTCATCGACGCCCGGCCCGACGCTTCGCCACCGCCGACCGGCGAATGCGCGCCCCGCCCCCTTGGCACGCCACGCGCGCGAGAGCGAGCGCCACTCACTGATCACGAATGCCGATGATGCCGACCCCGGCTGCGGGCAGAGGCAGAGACGTACGGCGAGTGGCGAAGGCGGAACGCCGACAAGCGCTCCACGACCTGGGCCGGACAAGGTCGTCGAAGCCCTTGTCGCCTCCCCGGTTCGTGCAGCACTGGGCGGCTCACGCCGCAGCGCACGTTCTCAGGACTAGCTGAGCAGATCCTCCGGACTGGCCGAGGACGGGAACCCCGCACTGGCCCCCCACAGCTCCGCGAACCGGCCATTCTCAATGCGGAAGGTCTCGACAACATGGGCTGCGCGTCGCCGCCCGGGGACGACCAGGGGCCCGGGACGGCCGGCATGCCTGGCATGGGCAGTCGGCCTGATGGCCGACGGCACAGGCCCGGCCGCGGTCGAGGGCCCAGGACGCGGCCCGGCGATGCACCGCGGGTCCTGTGGCCGTTGGGGCGGGCGAGTGGCGGCGCCGGCGGCGGCTACGGCGTGCGATCGGACCGACGTGGGAGTCCGGTGTTCTGTTGGAGATCACTCCCCCTCCGGCCTGGGCCGTACGACGCCACCGGCGCAAGGCACATCAGAGACGGGGGCGTCTGGTCAGACGCACCTCCACGCTGATCCCGCTCGTGTCGACCTCGCAGGCGCCGAATGCGCTTCCAGCGGCGAGGTGTTGGAAGTCGGCGGGGGAATAGGCGCGGCGGCGGAGGCCGCGTAGCGGGACCTTGGTCATCAGGGAGTTGATGCGGCCCAGTTCCATGCCGCGCACCTCCTCGTTGATGGCGGCGTTGGACGCCTCCTTGTTCATGTCCTGGATCACGGCGGTGCCACCGTCGCCGAGGACCCGATGCATCTCGTTCAGAGCCCGGTCCGGGCTGCCGAAGTTCTTGAACGCCGCCACGCAGACGATCAGGCGGAAGGTTCGGTCGGCGAACGGCAGGGCCGCGGCGTCGCCGCGTTGGAAGTCGACGTGCACGCCCGCCTGGCGGGCGTTGTCGGCGGCGATCTCGACCAGTGTCCGGCTGAGGTCGAGGCCGGTCACCTTGAAGCCGAGCCGGGCGAGCTCGATGGCCAGGTAGCCGGGTCCGGGGCCGATTTCGAGGACGGCGGCGCCGGCCGGCAGGCCGTCGCCGAGGCGGGTGGCGAGCCGGCGTACCTCCGCGAGCTGAGGGGCGGAAGCGCGCTGGCGCGCGTACCAGCGTGCCATCGCCCCTTCGATGGACACCGCCTGGGTGTGCTTGCGTTGCGTGTTATGCATGGTCACTCCGGTTTCGGATCTTGTGATGTCCGAACCGGCCCAGGGACGGAACCCCGCTATCCTTACGGTTGGCACCTTACGGCCGGATTTCCGTTCCACGGGTTTCGGTTCGAGGTCAAGGGCCTGGCGGCGGTGTTCCCGCACCGCCGCCGGGCCCCTTAATGCGGTTTCAGTCGCCTTGCTCGCCCCTTTCGGTGGGGGATCGCACCTCGGACGGCAGGCGGCCGGTTTCGTACCACTCCCGCCATGCGCCCAGGTCGGGGAACGAGCCTGTGGTCAGCTCGTCGAGCAGCGATCGGATCCATGCCGCCTCGGCCTCGCGCATGGCCAGGCCGTACTCCGACTCGACGAGGAAGATGCGCGGCAGGTCGCCGGCATAGCCCATCAGCGTGGTGCGCCGCTCGGCGATCTCCGTGTCGAGCAGGGTGAGCCGCTGGCGGAGCAGCCGCATCGCCTCCTCCGGCCCGAGGACCTGCCACACCGAGAGCGCCGCCATGAACTTCGGCTGCTCGCGTTGGGGCTCGGCGAGCAGATCCCGCACCCAGTCGGCGAACTCCACCCGCCCCTCCCGGGTGAGCTGGTAGATCGTGCGCTCGGGATGCGAGCCATCCCGGACGCTCTCCGAGACGGTGATGAATCCGTACTTCTCCAGGTTGCGGACCACAGTGTAGAGGGTGCCCCATTTGATCGGCATGTCCTCGTCCTTGCCGCGTTCTCGCAGGACGGCGGCCATCTCGTAGGGATGCATCGGCCTTTCGGCGAGGGCCGCCAGCACGGCCAGGCCGAGCATGTTGTTCACCTTGCGCCGCCTGGCCATGACCACCCCCTACTCGTAGACGAGTATACGTATGCGAGTAAACCAGATCAATCCTCCAATATCGCCCATTGCATTGCGGTGAATGGCCAGGCGGATGGCACACCGGCTCCCATGTCGATCGATCACGGAGGGCGTCGCCGGGCGGCGCGGACCCGGGACATCACCGCGAGGAGGTGGTCGTGTGAGGGCTTCCAGCCACGTTCGAGCAGGGCGTTGGCGACGATCTCGATGTAGTCGGCGGTCCGGGCGGGGATGACGTCGCGGCGGACGGGGATGATCCGCCAGCCCAGCTCCCGCAACCCGGCACGGCGAACCTCGTCGTGGCGCCGATCGGCGGTGGCCGTGTGGTGCTCTTCGCCGTCGTACTCGGTCGCCAGCCGGAACTCCTCCCAGCCGAGATCGAGGTAGCAGGTGCGATCGCCGCCGGGAAGGCGCACCGGGATCTGGGTGCGCGGCGCCGGAAGCCCCGCGTCGCACAGGGCCAGCCGGATCCAGGTCTCACGCGGGGAGGCCGCACCTCCGTCGGCCAGGGCCAGCACGCTCCGGACACGCCGGCGGTCGCCCTCCCTGCGCAGCGCGGCCACCCGCGCGGCCAGCCGGCTCTCCGCGAGCCCCGCATGCAGGAACTGGTCGAGAACGGTCACCGCCTCAAGGCGAGGCAGATGCAGGGCGCAGTCGATCGCGGTACGCTCCCGCCCGGTGAGCCGGACGCCCAGATGAGTCGTCACATCAGAGTCGGCGACGCCCCCCTCCCGCACCAGGCACCCCGGTGGATCACCGAACCCCGGCGGCACGATGAACTCCATCGGCCACGGCTCGGCGGGCGCCCTCGCCGCCGCCGTGTCGATCCCCCACAGATGCGCCGCCGTCTTCCCCCACGCGACCACGCGGGGATCGAGCCCGGACACCAACAACGCATGGCCGAGAAATCTCGGCGTAACCGTTTCCGTCATGGACAGCAGCATGCGCCACCCGGCCAGGCCGCCCACCCGCCGAATCCCATTCTGTGGACAACCACCGAGCGCACCGCACCGCCACCTGTGGACAACCCGCTGCGGCGTCTCATGGGACGCGATGACCTCCTGCCGAGTGGCGCGCTTTCCGGCCGCCGTACCGGCTTCGCGCGGGAGTACCGCTGCCGCAAGGGGAGCAGGGGGAGCAGCCTTGGCTACGGAGGTTCCACCATGCTGACGGCCGCACAGGGCTCGCAGAAGACGGGATCGCAGGGTGCGACCGGAAGCCCCACGATCCGGTGGCTGTGCAGCTCCCATGGACCGAAGACGCCCGCGAACCGGAGCACGGCAGGGCGACGCCCAGGCCATGCCCTGGAGTCCGGTCCGCATGACGCCGGCTACCGCGACCATTCATGATCAGGTTCCTGCCGGCTCTACCCCGGGCACTCGCACAGCAGGTGGCGTTCTTTTCGTCGCTTGGCGCCCCACGAAACCGCCCATGTTGAATGGAAGCGAGTGATCAGTGGCGAACGGCCGATGCTCTGACGGGCACGGTGTACGTCCACGCGAGCGGCGGCGTACCTGACAAGGCCGTCATCACTAACTGGACGCCGAGCGAGACATGCTCGGATCGCAGATCACCGACCGCCTGACCGGCTCCGTCGATAATGCCGGACTACTCCGTGTCCTTGGAGTGCCGAGGCGATGCGTAGATCACCCAGACGGTACGTGTCGTGCCATCGATGGCATGGCGCACTCGCCCGCCATTGGTGACCTCGAATTCGCATCGTGGCGATGGCTCGCGAGGTCACCGCGTAGGCGATGTTGACGGTCGTGGCCGACGCCCGAACGAGGATCTACGCGCAAAATCTCGAAGCATCGACGCGTGTTCGCCAGCGCATGGCGGCACAGTTCTTCCCGGCCACGGGCTGCGTCACCGGTGCCGAACCGGACATCCCATTCGTCCTCCGGCGGCGGCACTGTTACCCGATCTCCGCGCTTCGGGCTCACGCCGAGACCTGCACCGGCCCGAAATCGCCACTTGTGGCTTTGCGGGCCTCGGCGTAACTGGCGTGGTCCGCCTTGATTCTGGCCGTGGATCGCCAGCCCGCGATGACCTCACGGGTCGTGACATCGGCATCCAGCTCAGCGGCATCGGAGAGCGCTTCGACGAGTTCCAGCGTGAAGGCGCGTAGTTCGTCCGAAGACAGGTGGCGAACCCAGGGGAAGACCTCCGGCATGGCTATGACCAGCGCACGCGCGGTGGGGTCGCGCTTGATCAACGCCAGGAACGGCCGGGACGCGGTGGCCAGCGTCCGGTCGCGTTCCTCTTCGTGGTCTGCTGCGGTCAGGTAGAAGTCTGGAGCATCCCGATGTGTGACACGAACCCGCCCCAGACGTGCCGCCGGCTCGGCGACCGCGCGCGGATTTCGCGACAAGTCCGAGAAGGTCACTGCGTCAGCATGGCCGGCTCTCGCCCGGCAAGGCTATGTCAGAACACGTTCCGATGTTGGCGATGCCGGTAAATCCAGGGAAACGTGGTCGCCAGTGTAGGCGGGCCCCCCCAGGGAGGCGCCTTAGGTGGCCCTTATGTGGCGCCTCGGCTTGCTGCTTGATGGCGGGCGGGTCGCACCTGGGTCATGGCGCGTCGAGGGGGGCGCAGGGCCTGTGTTGCCGAGTGCGTCGCCACGCGGACGCGCGCATGACCCCTGGTACGAAACTCCGCCGGGCGTCCTCTTAACCCGCTGGAGGCCCGGCGGGAGGGATGTCGCTCACTTACCGGCGGACGCGATGCCCACCGGGCAGGAGACGCCGGTGCCTACGGGTGCAAGACTATGTAACCGAAAGTTTGTGATCTTGAAAGCATATCAGCGCTGATCAGCGCGTTCTTGCTCACGATACCGCCGATGTCAACGGACCGCACGGCAGCGCGTCACGCTCCGTTGCGCCGCGTCTCGCCCTGAGGCGCAAGGAAGTGGGTGGCCCCGGCTACCGGAGGACCGAGGCCACCCGCCCCGGCCCGCACCCACGGGGAAGACAGGGCTTTGCTCACGCGGGCCGGGAGTTTCAGGTGGTCTCGACAGCCCCCTCGGGGTCGGGCGGCCGGTGCGGGCCACGGATGGTCTTGATCCTTTCGGCCTTCTCACACTGGGCAGGTGGAAGCGTCTGGGCCTCCACGGCTATCCAGACGAGGCCCCACACGTTGCTCAAAGTCCTCACGATCAGCAGGCCACAGGTTTCGCAGCGAACCTCAGGCAAGTGCAGTGGGTTCGGCAGGCTCCAGCCGCTCTGTAGCGACTCGGGTGATTGCTCGGTCACACATCGCCGCACGGATCGCGGCCGGTGAGTTCACTCCCGGCGACCGTTTGCCGTCCGAGCTCGATCTCAGCAACTCGTATGGAGTGGCGAGGATGACCATCCGCCGCGCCATGCAGGAGCTGACGGAACGCGGGCTCGTGTGCCGCGTTCACGGCAAGGGCACGTTCGTACAGCCGCCGCCGAGCGAGGAGCCGACCGAGTAGGGGTTGCTATCCCAGCTTTCGCCAACCCCGTAGCCCTCTAGCCTTACCCCTACCGCTTGTATTTGCTCACCCATCGGGTCTTCTGGCACCGCCGCGCCGCCGATGCCATGCAATGACCTCATGCTTCCGAAACCCAAGCCACGCCTACAGCGATCCGAAGCGGAGCGGAAGGCGTCACGGTTCAAAACCTTCACTGTGATCTTGATGACCTTCGTGGTACTGGGCGCCGTTGCCCTCATCCAGCAAATGCCACGGTCATCAGCCTCTGGGGACTGGGCGGCAATCGGCATCGTGATCTATATCCCAATGATCGTGTTCTCAGCGCTCGTCACCCGGATGCGGCGACTAACAGCCGCAGCACGGGAGCAACAGCAGGAGGCCGAGGCAGACCCTCGCGAACGGCTGCACAGGCGTATTGCTGCAATCAACACCACCTTCGCCGACGCGGCCACCCTCATGAACGAGCTACGCCGCGATCTCGAAGCCCAGCAGGCCGTGCGCGATGCCCTCGTCGCGGAAACCGAAGAACATCGCGAAGTCCTCGCCATAGAGCCCGAGCGGGCACAGAGGATCCGCCAGATCCTCGTCGGGGAGACGAAGGCCACCATCCGTGCCGAGCGTCGTCAGCAGTGGATATTCTTCGCCCTCGGGGTGGCTATTTCGGTTCCGATCGGCGTGCTGATCAACCTTTTCGTACCCTAGCTTGCAACTTACTAATAAGTAACTTTTGAGAATCTTCATTCTCGTGAGTTGCATACAAAGATCATTTGTGTGCTGAGCGCACGTCACGCACTGCTGAAACCACCCCAAAAACAAGATCATCGTTCGACGCATACCGATCGACTCAGCGCGCGAGCACGGCTCTGCGAGCGACAGAGACGCATCCACCTACGCAGGTTACAGACCCGCCCATGTTGCCTGCGGAGCCCTGCGCAAGAGCCGGGCCCGCCGCCCAAATAGTCCACAAATCGGCCGATCTTGTAGGTCAGCATCGGTCAGCCCGCATCAGGGTGGCAGCTCAGCCCGCCCGCCACGCACCCCGCAGCTCGTCCACACTGCGCGTGGCTCGCGTCTCGACGAAGTCCCCGCCGGAGCGTCCGGCCGCCCGGCCGCTGCCCACCTGCTCGATGTCGATGACGCGCCGCGCACGGCGCAGCACCCCGGCCGCGTCGCGCTCCAACGACTCGATGAAGGAGCGGGCGGCGGCGACGGCGACCCGATCTTCCTTGACGCGCTCGGCCAGTTCGTCCAACTTCTGCACGGCGGCGGCCCGCAGTTCGTCGGTCAAGTGCGGCGGGTCCATGCGCACCAACTCGGCGATGAGCTCGCGTTGAACCGTGTTGGCAGCATTCGCGATGGTGGCCATCTTGATCTCCCTGTAGGCGGCGATGGTGCCCGTGGCCGCAGGCGCGAGACCGGGCGGCCGCAGGCGTGACGATTAGCTGGCCCGCTGGGTGGGCCAGACGGGGGACGTGCCGTGACCGGTCGGGTCAATGGTCGGTTCACGCCTGTGACCTTGAGCTGACTGGACCGACTGAACCGACTGGAGCACAGTTGGCTCAGTTAGTTCAGTCAGATCGTCTCCCCTAGGCGAATGGCCCGACCCTTGAATCGACTGTGCGTCGAGGGGCAGCGACCAGTAAGTACGGCGCGGGAAGGTGTCAGTGGACGTGCTGTCCACCTGGGCCTTCTTGCGAGCGCGCTTGATCGCGGACTCACTGTGTCCGGCCGCCTTGCCCGCCGCCATGATGGCGTGGCTCTCGTCCACGCCAGCCCTGCCCCTCAGATGCGCGAGGAGCCATTCCGTCGCCTTGCCCACAGCCGTGGTCATGCCCTCCGCCTCGGCCGCCACGCTCCGACGGAGCGCGTCGGCGATCGTGCCCTCCACGGCCTCGCCCCACACGAGGCGGCCCGTATTCGCGGGTCCCTCCTCGGTGTCGATCGCATGGCCGACGATCGTGAACGAGAGCGTGGACAGGTCCGTGCGGCCGAGGTTGTTCTTCGGCGTGCCGAACAGACGACGCTGCTCGGTCTCATCGTCCGGATCTTTGATGACCGTGTGGACGGAGCGGGCGACGGCGGTGAACGCCTTCGAGGCCATCACCAGTTGCAGCGGGTCGGATGAACCGGACTTGTTGTGGTGCATCAGCCCGAGAACAGCCATGCGTACGCGATCTGCCAGGGCCACCAATGGCTCAAGGGCACGCCGAACGTCGGCGTCCTTATAGCTGTCCAGCGCACCATCCAGACGCGACATGAGCGGGTCGAGGATCATCAGCGCGGCCTCTACTTGCTCGGCTGCGGCCTCCACCCGGGCAGTGTCCTGTGGCAGTGAGAGGCCGACCGTGATGTCGTCAGCGGCCTTGATCTCGACGCGGAACACGCGGTCGAGGTCAGCCCCGGCTGCCATCAGGCGAGGCACGATGGTGTGCTCCCAGGAGTCCTCCGCCGCGCACACCAGCACAGCGCGCGGTGTGCCTTGGTACTCCCCCGGCAGCGCGCCTCTGGTGATCTCGGCGGCGATCGTATAGGCGAGCGTGGACTTGCCCAGCCCTTCGCCTCCCGCGAGCAGTCCTAGCGTGCCGAGTGCCAGGCGCCCCTTCCACAGCCACCGCACCCGGCGCGGCTTGATGGCGGACGCCGGGGTCAGCACGACCCGGCGCCCTACGGCCCGATCGTCGTCGGGCGGCTGCCCAGCGGGTTCGTCGGGGAACGGCACATCGCGGCGCTCCGCGCAGTCGCAGCCCTTCACCGGCAGGTCGGCGGGCTCGGCCAGGATCAGCTTCACACCGCCCTCAGTGAACGAGTCGAACTCACTCCCGGCGCTGTCACGATCCTTCCCCACGTTTTCCACGAACTCCGCCCGGATGAACGTCAGCGCGGCAAGCACGCCGGGGTGCCGGGACTCACCCGCGCGCAACAACGCCAGCACAGCGTCCCGCGTGCTGTCGTGGCGGCTTCCGGCCTCCCCTCGTGCCGCAGCCAGGGCCTTAGCCGCGCGTAGCCGGACCAGCGTGCACGGCTCCCTCGCCGGCAGTTTCGCCAACCAGTCCCGCACGTTCTGCACGCTCACCTGAACGCCGCTAGGTGTGCTGCTATTAGTGTGGCTGCGGCCATTCTTGTCGCCCGCGCCCGTGCTGCCGGTCAGCCCAGTGACCCACGCGTCCGGTAACGAAGGGATGTCGCCGAACTCGGGGATGCCGCAGGGCTGGCCGTCCGGTCCGAGCCACCGGTAGGTGTCGCCGGTGTCGGGATGGACACTCGGCCACACGATGGCGTACCGGATTCCGTGGTGGACGATCTCGATATCCGAGCCGGCCTTGCCCGGCCACATCAGCCCAGCCGGGACGCGGTACAGGCGGATACCCGAGACGCCATCACGGCGCGAGGTCGTGATATACGTCGGCGGCAACTCGCCCCACCTGGCCCTCAACGCGGCCAGCGTCCTCGCGCCCTGCTTGGGCGGGTATGCGTCCACGTCGATGCCTACGATGATCGGGGGCAAACGCAGCGCGATGTTACCGACCTGATGGTCCACGAGGTGACCAGTGTCCCGGTCAGTCGCGTTCCACCCCCTGGCTCGCCACACACGAATCTGATCGGTGGTGGGCATGGAAGGTCCTCTGCCGGTGCACCCACCGGGCGGAGGAAACTTCGCACCGGGCGGCAGAGGGATGGTACCGGTCCACCCGCGATTGCGATACTCCGAGGCATGGTCGAACGGCACCCCCGTCAGCAGATTCTCCGAATCGGGTTCCGAGACGCAACGCCTGGCGTTGCGCGGCCTGGGTCTCCGCATGCCATTCGGGCCGTCAACGGCGGCTAGGCTGGCGTCACGGATGGCGTTGGCTGCGGACCGGTCCTCCACACCTGGAGTCGGAGGTCCGGTCCGCTCCACGTCAGGCTGCACGCCTACGTGCCTCCCGCTCCTGCTTCGGCGGCGTCGTCGGCATGTTGCGCGCCCGGCGGTCGGCCTCTCGCAATATGGATGCCACCTTGTCCAGCACCACCGGGTCGGAGATGAGGAACGGGACGCCCTGGGCCTCACAAGATCGCCTGACCCACGCGCGCAGTTCCTCACGCGGCATCATCCGGCAGCCTCGAACAGGTCGTCGATGCGGCACGACAGTGCGTCGGCGAGGCGGCCGAGCCGGTCGGCGGACGGGGCGCAGTGGCCACGCTCGAACCGGAAGATGGCGTCAGGAGTGCAGTGGGCTGCGAGCCCTAGGGCGTGTGCTGACAGACGCGCGAACCTCCGCCTGTCGCGGAGGCGCGCGCCAGAAAATTGGCGCGCCAACGTGAACCTTTCCCGATATTTGAACGGCACGACTAATAGGGCCTAACGGCCCGGACGAGACCGTCCAGAAGACCTTTAATTGGTCCATGCATCGGGTGGGGTAGAGCAACACTCAGAGTACTAGACGTGCATCTACCTGCGCAAACAGCGCAAAAGTAGCGAGCCTGTCCGGGTTCCTCGAAAAGCGCGACTCAGTCAGCCTTTTCGTCCAACGTGCGGCGAGCAGCGTCTGTTACGGCGACTCACGCCTTCCAGACGATCTCGAACCGCTTCGGGTCGGTCCGCTTGCCAGGAGTGTTCGGCTTGACCTTGATGTGGTCGATCACAGCGCTGAGCAACGCTCGCCGCTGACCTATTGTGAGCTGCGCCCACTTGTCCTCGAAGTCGCCTTCCAACTGCTCCAGTACCACCAATATCGCGCCATTCTCGGAGCGTGCCAGCATGCGCCGTAGCTCCTCTCGCTTAGCATCGGCCACGCCCTTGGCCGCCTTCCACTCGGCGCGGGTGAGGACGCCAGCGCCATAGTCTGCGGCGATGTACTCCAGTCGCTCCTCCACCGCTCGCAGTGCCTGAGTCACCGCGTCGGCGTCCACGTCCCTGCGATACAGGCGGTCAACGAAGTCCGCCGACTCCAACCGCACCCCTGCGGCCTCGCGTACGTGCTTGTCCACGGGATCCATCGCGGCGGTGATCTTGCCGCAACCGCCGCGCCCATCGGGGCTGGGCGCGCAGATGTAGCGGGTCTTGCCCTTCTGCGATCCCTTGTCGTGGCGAATCCGCCCGACAAGGCCGTGGCCGCACCAGCCACACTTCAGGATGCCGGACAGGAGGTAGCGCCGCCCGGTCGAAGCACCGTTGGTGCCATGCGGGATGGAGAAGAACGCCCTGAGCCGGTCGGAGGTCTGAGCATCGATGATCGCGGGCCACTCGGCGGTATCGCAGACGATCTCCCCCATGAGCGCCCGCTTGGTCTCTCCCGATTTGCGGGGGCTGTACTCGCGGCGGCCGGAGATGCGCGCCGACGCCAGCACCGCGCGAAGCGTGGTCTGCGTGAACGGCTTGCCGTTCGTCGAGGTGATCTCTCTGTCAGCGAAGTCACGGACGATGGCGGACAGCTTCTCCCCTGAGAGCGCCCGGCGCGCGGCCTCGCGGACCACTTCCGCCTCCGGCTCGTTGATCTCCTCGCGGAGCACTCGCCGTGGCGGCGTGTCGTGATCGTAGATCAGGGTGTATCCGAACGGGCGGGTGCCGCCGCCGTTCCGCCGTCCCCGTTCTGCGGCCTGCACGCGGGCGCGTTGCTGGCGCTCGGCCTTGTGCTCGGCTTCCTGTCTGGCGGCGGCTCCCAGCATGCGCGCCACCATACGCCCTGACGGAGTCGAAAGGTCGATTTCCCCCGTGACGGTGGCCAGAGCGACATCGTGCCGGTCGTGGAGGTCGATCACGTCTTCCAACTCGCGCGGGCTGCGGGTGAGCCGGTCCACATGCCAGCACACGATGCCGTCGATCTCGTCCGCCCGTACATCGGCGAGAAGCCGCTCCCATTGCGGGCGCGGCTTCCCGGAGTAGGCGGACACGTCGTTGTCGGGATAGACATCGATGACATTCCAGCCGAGTCGCTCGGCTAAGGCCCGGCAGTCCTCTTCCTGGCGAGCTATGCCGAGCCCGGCACCGGTCCTGTCCTGCGAGATTCGAGCGTAGATCGCTACTCTTGATCGTTTTCCCACGGGTTACATACTTTCAGCCCCGTGCCGCCGATGCCGCAGTAGCCGTTGGGGTTGGCCTTGAGGTACTGCTGGTGGTAGTCCTCGGCGAAGTAGAAGGGGCCGGCGGGGGCGATCTCGGTGGTGATCTCGCCGTAGCCGGCGTCGGACAGGGTCTGCTGGTAGGTGTCGCGCGTGGTGTGGGCGGACTTTTCCTGGGCCGGGCCATGCGTGTAGATGGCCGAGCGGTACTGGGTGCCCACGTCGTTGCCCTGGCGCATGCCCTGGGTGGGGTCGTGGGTCTCCCAGAAGACCCGTAGCAGTTCCTCGTAGCTCACCTTGGCCGGGTCGAAGACGACGCGGACCACCTCGGCGTGGCCGGTGAGGCCGGAACAGACCTCCTCGTACGTCGGGTTGACCGTGTGGCCGCCCTGGTAGCCGACCACCGTGGTGATGACCCCGGGGATCTGCCAGAAGGCCCGCTCGGCCCCCCAGAAGCAGCCCAGCGCGACATCGGCGATCTCACTGCCCTCGGGGTACGGCGGGGCGAGCCGGGTGCCGAGGACGAGGTGCCGCTCGGGCACCGGGATCGGGGTGGGACGGCCGGGAAGCGCGTCCTGGGCGGAAACCATGGTGGTCTTGTCTCTGCCGAACAGCCAGCCCATCAGGGACCTCCTCATCCGTTGTCGCCCTACCCCAACCATCCGCGCGTCCCGGTTGTTCCTTGGCGTAAGCAGGACTTAAGCATCCCTACAGAACAGCTTATTTGCCCTAATGTCCGGTAAGGAGGGAAACTTGGCTACATGCCTGACGAACAGCGTGGAGTCCTCTATGGCGCGACCGCCTATGCCCTGTGGGGAGTGTTCCCGCTCTACTGGCCGCTGCTCGAACCGGCCAGCTCCATGGAGATGCTCGCCCACCGGATGGCCTGGTCGCTGATCGCGGTCGTCGGAATCCTCGCGGTCAGGCGGCACTGGTCCTGGGTACGGCCGCTGCTGCGGCAGCCGGGCCGGCTCGGCCTGCTGGCCCTGGCCGCCGTGCTGATCACCTTCAACTGGGGCACCTACATCTACGCGGTCACCACCGGCCATGTCGTGGAAAGCGCCCTGGGCTACTTCATCAACCCGCTGGTCAGCGTGATGTTCGGGGTGGTACTACTGCACGAGCGGCTGCGCCCTGCCCAGTGGGCCGCAGTGGGCCTCGGCACGGTGGCCGTGCTGGTGCTCACCCTCGACTACGGCAGGCTGCCGTGGATCGCGCTGGTCCTTTCGGTGTCCTTCGGCACGTACGGGCTGGTCAAGAAGATGGCGAACGTCGGCGCGGCCGAGAGCCTGACCGTCGAGTCGCTGCTGCTGTTCTTCCCCGCGCTCGGCTACCTGCTGTTCCTGCAAGGTCAGGGCGCCGGGACGTTCGTCGGCCACGGCTGGGGGCACACCCTGCTGCTGGCGACCTCAGGCATGGTCACCGTCGTACCGCTGCTGCTGTTCACCGCCGCCGCCATCCGGGTGCCGCTGACCGTGATCGGGCTGCTGCAGTACATCGCGCCGGTCCTGCAGTTCCTGACCGGCGTGCTGATCGTGCGCGAGACGATGCCCGCGGAACGCTGGGCGGGGTTCGCCATCGTGTGGGTCGCGCTCGGCATCTTCACCTGGGACGCGCTGCGCCAGGCGCGGCGCTCGCGGATCGCGGCGCAGGCCGTACGGCCTCAGCCGGAGCGGGCCACCACGTAGTCGCACAGCGACATGAACGCCTCCCGGGCCGGGATGTCCGGCAGCTCGGCCAGGTCGGCCCTGGCCCGGTCGGCCCAGCGGTTCAGCTCTGCTCTGGCCTGGTCCATCGCCCGATGGGAACGCAGCGCGGTCAGGGCCTCGTCCAGGCGCTCCTCGGGCACCGGGCCGGACAGCAGCTCGCGCAACCCCGCGTCCGCCGGGTCGTCGGAGGCGAGTACGTACAGCACCGGCAGCGTGCGGATGCCCTCGCGCAGGTCGGTGCCGGGGGTCTTGCCGCTCTCGGTCGTACTGGCGGCCACGTCGAGCAGGTCGTCGCTGAGCTGCCAGGCGATGCCGATGGCCTCGCAGGCGTCGTCCAGCCGATCGACGATCCGCGGCGGGGCCCCGCCGAGCAGCCCGCCGAACCGTCCCGAGGTGGCGATCAGCGAGCCCGTCTTGTCCGCCAGGACCTCGATGTAGTGCTCGATCGGGTCATCGCCGGGGCGCGGGCCCCTGGTCTCCCTGATCTGGCCCTGAACGAGCCGGGAGAACGTGGTGGCCTGGGTGCGGATCAGGTCGTTGCCCAGGTCGGCCAGCAGGATCGACGCCTGGGCGAACAGGTAGTCGCCGGTGAGGATGGCGATGGTGTTGTCCCAGCGCGCGTTCGCCGAGGCCGAGCCGCGGCGCATCCGCGCCTCGTCCATGACGTCGTCATGGTAGAGCGTGGCCAGGTGGGTCAGCTCGATCACCACCGCGCCGGGCACGACGCCCGCCGCGGCGGCGTTGCCGAACTGCGCGGCCAGCAGCACGAGCGTCGCCCGGAACCGCTTGCCGCCCGCCTCGATGAGGTGACGGGACGCCTCCGTGATGAAGGCGTCCTCGCTCTCCACCGCGGCGCGTAGCAGCTTTTCCACCTCGGCGAGGCCGCCGGCCATGTCCCGCGCCAGCCGTTCGTCGCCGATGGGCAGGTCCACAACGGGTGGCGCGGCCATAGTGATCCCCTTAACGAATGAACAATGTCGACGCGGCGTCCTCCGCCAGCCGGAGCACAGGCTCCGGGTAGATCCCGAGCACTACGGTAGCCGCTGCCGCGATGGCGACCACACCCGCGGTACCGACACTCGGGACGGCGATGGTCGGGCCGTCCGGCGCGGGCTCGCTGAAGAACATCAGCACGATCACCCGGACGTAGAAGAACGCCGCCACCGCCGAGCTGACCACGCCCACGATGACCAGCGGAACCGCGCCACCGGCGACCGCCGCCGCGAACACCGCGTACTTCCCGAAGAACCCCGACGTCAGCGGGATGCCCGCGAACGCCAGCAGGAAGAACGCGAACACGCCCGCCAGCGCGGGCGACCGCTTGCCGAGGCCCGCCCAGCGGGACAGGTGCCCGGCCTCGCCGCCCGCGTCGCGCACCATGGTGACGACCGCGAACGCGCCCACCGTGGTGATGCCGTAGGCCACCAGGTAGAACAGGATGCCCTTGAGCGACAGCGCGTTCTGCGCCTCCGCGCCGGTGGCGATCACGCCGGTGAGCAGGAAGCCCGCGTGCGCGATCGAGGAGTAGGCGAGCATCCGCTTGATGTCGGTCTGGGTGATCGCCAGGACCGCCCCGGCGACCATGGTCAGGATCGCCACGCCCCACATCACCGGACGCCAGTCCCAGTCCAGGTTGCCCAGCGCGACCCAGAAGACCCGCAGCACCGCGCCGAACGCGGCGACCAGCGTGCCGGAGGCCATCAGCGCGGTGATCGGGGTGGGCGCGCCCTGGTAGACGTCGGGCTTCCACGCCTGGAACGGCGCGGCGCCGATCTTGAACAGCAGGCCGACGCCGAGCATGCCCGCGCCGATCAGCAGCAGCGTGTTCTGGCCGCCCACCGCGCCGAGCGCGTCGCTGATCCCGGCCAGGCTGACCGTGCCGGCGAAGCCGTACACCAGCGCCATGCCGTACAGGAAGAAGGCCGAGGAGAACGCGCCGAGCAGGAAGTACTTCACCGACGCCTCCTGCGACAGGAGGCGGCGCCTGCGGGCCAGGCCGCACAGCAGGTACAGCGGCAGGGACATGACCTCAAGGGCCACGAACATGATCAGCAGGTCGTTGGCCGACGCGAACAGCATCATGCCGCCGATCGCGAACAGCGCCAGCGGGTAGATCTCGGTGTGCGCGCCGCCCGCGGCGATCGCGTCCTCTTCCTCGGGCGTGCCGGGTACGGCGGCGGCCGAGGCGACGAACTCGTTGTCGTCGTTGATCAGCAGCACGCTGATCACCGCGAGCACCAGGATGACGCCCCAGATGAACAGCGCGGGGCCGTCCACCGCGATGGCGCCCTCGGCCGCGGCCTTGGTCGGCACACCCTGCATGACCACCGTGAGCACCAGCGCGAACGCGCCCACCAGGCCGAGCAGCGTGACCGGCATCTGGAGCGACTTACGCAGGTAACGCGGGGCGAGCGCCTCGATCAGCACCCCGACGATGGCCGCGCCGAAGACCAGGAGCAGCGGGCTGAGCTGCCCGTACTCGATCGTCGGCGGTTGGATGCCGTTCAATTGCCGGCCCCCTTCTCCTCTGCCTGGCCTACGCCCGCGACGGGCGGCTGGTCCTTCACACCCACGCTGGTCAGCGTGTGCTGCACGGCCGGATTGATCACGTCGAGGACCGGCTTGGGGTAGAAGCCGAGCCCGATGATCAGCACCAGCAGCGGGGCGATCACCAGTTTCTCCCGAACGTTGAGGTCCTTCATCCCCGAGACCGACTCGGCGGTGGGCCCGTTGGCGACGCGCTTGTACATCCACAGGATGTAGATGGCGGCCAGGACCACGCCGGTGGTGCCGATGATCGCGGACGTGACGAACAGCACCTCATCGCGCTGGTAGGTGCCGATCAGCACCATGAACTCACTGACGAACGACGACAGGCCGGGCAGCGCCAGACCGGACAGACCGGACACCAGGAACGTGCCCGCCAGCACCGGCGCGATCTTCTGCACCCCGCCGTAGTCGTCGATCCTGGCCGAGCCCCTGCGGTAGATCAGGAATCCGGCGATCAGGAACAGCGCGCCCGTGGAGAACCCGTGGTTGACCATGTAGAGCGTCGCGCCCGCCTGGGCGTTGCTGGTCATCGCGAACACGCCCATAGCGATGAACCCGAAGTGCGAGATCGACGTGTAGGCGATGAGCCGCTTCATGTCGGTCTGGCCGATTGCCACGATCGCGCCGTAGACGATGCCGATCACCGAAAGAATGATCACCAGCGGGGTGAAGTCCTTCGCCGCCTGCGGGAACAGCTCCAGGCACAGCCGCAGCATGCCGTACGTGCCGACCTTGTCCAGCACGCCGACCAGCAGCACGGCCGCTCCGGCCGGGGCCTGCGCGGCGGCGTCGGGCAGCCAGGTGTGGAACGGCCAGAGCGGCGCCTTGATCGCGAAGGCGATGAAGAAGCCGAGGAACAGCCACTTCTGCACGCCCGGGTCGGTGACCGCCCCGATCAGCTCGGGGAACATGAACGTGTTCTTGCCGGCGATGACGTACAGCGCGATCACCGCGACCAGCATGAGCAGCCCGCCGAACAGCGAGTACAGCAGGAACTTGACCGCCGCGTAGGACCGCTGCGCGCCGCCGTAGGACCCGATCATGAAGTACATCGGGATCAGCATGGCCTCGAAGAACACATAGAACAGGAAGACGTCGGTCGCCGCGAAGACGCCGATCATCATCGCCTCGAGGACCAGCAACAGCGAGAAGTAGGTCTTCACCGACCGCTTGGGCGGGTTCTCCGCGCCGGTGCCGTCGGCGTCGTGCCAGGAGGCCAGGATCACGATCGGCACCAGCACGGCGGACAGCGCGATCATCACCAGGGCGATGCCGTCCACGCCGACGCCGAAGTGGACACCGAAGGACGGGATCCAGGAGTAGGTCTGCTCGAAGGCGAAGCGCTTGCCGCTCTCCAGCGGGAACTGGAAGGCCATCGCCAGGGTCAGCGCCAAGACCACCAGCGACACCGCGAGGGCGAGCTGTTTGGCGGCCTTGTCGCTGCCCTTGGGCAGCGCGGCCACGCCGACCGCGCCCAGCACGGGCGCGGCGATCAGTATCGGAAGCCAGGGCATCACAGGTTCCCTACAAGGAGCAGAGCGCCGGCCACCACGGCAGCGCCGAAGAGGATGGACAACGCGTACGATCGGGCGAATCCGGTCTGGACCCTGCGCAGCCGTCCCGAGGTGCCGCCGATGCCCGCGGCCAGGCCGTTGACCAGGCCGTCCACCCCGCGGTTGTCGAAGAACACGGCGAACCTGGTGAGCCACTGGCCGGGCCGCATGAACAGCGACTCGTTCAGCGCGTCGCCGTACAGGTCACGCCGGGCGAAGGTGGTGAGGAAGGAGCCGCGTGGGGCGGTGACCGGGACGGGGACCCTGCCGTACCGCAGCCAGGCGATGGCCGCGCCGACCGCGACCAGCGCCAGCGTGGCCAGGCCGGGAACGGTGAATGGGTCGAACGCGGGCGCGCCGCCCTCCGGCATGCCGACGGCGGGGCCGATGAAGGTCATGAACCTCCCGCCCAGGACCAGGTAGCCGCCCAGGAAGATCGACCCGATGGACAGCAGGATCAGCGGGATCGTCATCACCGCGGGCGACTCGTGCGGGTGCGCGTCGTCGGCCCAGCGCTTCTCCCCGAAGAAGGTCATGAAGACCATCCGGGACATGTAGAAGCCGGTCAGCCCGGCGCCGAGGACGGCCAGCCAGCCGAGCACCTGGTTGTGGTGGATCACCGTCTCGATGATCCCGTCCTTGGTGAAGTATCCGGACAGCAGCGGGAAGCCGATGATCGCCAGGTAACCGATGAGGAACGTGTAGAACGTCACCGGCAGCGCCTTGCGCAGCGCGCCGTACCTGCGCATGTTGACCTCGTCGTTCATGGCGTGCATGACCGACCCGGCGCCCAGGAACAGGTTCGCCTTGAAGAAGCCGTGCGTGATCAGGTGGCCGATGGCGAAGGCGTAGCCCACCGGGCCGAACGCCGCGCCCAGCATCATGTAGCCGATCTGCGACATCGTCGAACCGGCCAGGCCCTTCTTGATGTCGTCCTTGGCCATACCGATGATGGCGCCGGCCAGCAGCGTCACCGTGCCGACGATGGCCGCGACCAGCGCCGCGGTGGAACCCTCGGGGAAGAACATCGCGCCGGAGCGGACCACCAGGTAGACGCCCGCGGTGACCATGGTCGCCGCGTGGATCAGGGCCGACACCGGGGTCGGGCCCTCCATGGCGTCCAGCAGCCAGGACTGCAGCGGCACCTGGGCCGACTTGCCGCACGCGCCGAGGAGCAGCAGCAGGCCGACGGCGGTCAGCACGCCCTGCTCGGGCTTGAGGGTGCTCTCGAAGACGCCCTGGAAGGTCACGCTGCCGAAGGTCGTCCAGATGGTGAAGATGCCGATCGCCAGGCCGAAGTCACCGACCCGGTTGACGATGAACGCCTTCTGGGCCGCGGTGGCCGCCGAGGGCTTGTACTGCCAGAACCCGATCAGCAGGTAGGAGGCCAGGCCGACGCCCTCCCAGCCGATGTAGAGCCCGACGTAGTTGTGCGAGAGCACCAGGAGCAGCATCGCCGCGACGAACAGGTTCAGGTAGGAGAAGAACCTGCGCCGTCCGGGGTCGTGCGACATGTAGCCGATCGAGTAGATGTGGATCAGCGAGCCGACCCCGGTGATCAGCAGGGCGAACGAGATCGACAGCGGGTCGATCAGCAGGCCCATGTCCACGAGGCCGGGGATGAACTCGAAAAGCCCGACCGCCCTGCGCCGCTCGTTCTCGGGAAGCCCGATCAGCTCGAAGAACGTGACGACGGCCACCACGAACGAAGCCAGCGACATGGCGACGCCGAGCAGATGGCCCCACCGGTCGGTACGGCGTCCGCCCAGCAGCAAAATCGCGGCTCCGAGCAACGGAAGCGCGATCATCAGCCAGGAGGCCCCGATCACTCCCCCGGCGTGCTCGACGATCTTAGCGGGTTCCACTCGGCACCTCTTAGTACTTCAGCAGGTTGGCGTCGTCCACGGACGCGGACCTGCGGGTTCGGAAGATCGTCACAATGATCGCCAAGCCGACCACGACCTCGGCCGCCGCCACCACCATCACGAAGAACGCGATGAGCTGGCCGTCGAGGTTGCCGTGCTGCCGCGCGAAGGTGACGAACGCGAGGTTGCAGGCGTTGAGCATCAGCTCCACGCACATGAAGATCACGATCGCGTTGCGCCGTACCAGCACGCCGACCGCGCCGATGGCGAACAGCAGGGCGGACAGCACCAGGTAGTGCGTCGTCACTTGCTCTCCTCCTCAACCTCGACGGCCTGCCTGATGGCCTCGGCCAGCCTCGGGTCTTCCGGAAGCGTGCCCTCCTGCACGTCGTGCCGGGCGATGATCCGGTTGACCGAGAGCTCCGAGACCGTGCCGTCGGGCAGCAGCGCGGGCATGTCGTTGGCGTTGTGCCTGGCATAGACGCCAGGGCCGGGCAGCGGCGTGGGGTGCGGTCCGGCGAAGCGGGCCCTCGCCAGGTCCTTCTGGGTGGGCTTGGCCTTGGCGCGCTCGCGGTGGGCCAGCACCATGGCGGCCAGCGCGGCGGTGATCAGCAGGGCCGAGGCCACCTCGAAGGCGAACACATGGCGGGTGAAGATGAGCTGCGCGAGTCCCTGGACGTTGCCGCCGTACTGCGAGGTCGCGCCGCCCAGGCCGGTCGGCCGGACGAAGGCGACGTTGCCGATCGCGAGGGCCAGCAGGGCCGCGAAGCCCAGGCCGGCCACGATCGCCCAGAAGCGCTGCCCCTTGATCGTCTCCACCAGCGAGTCGGTCGAGTCCACGCCGACCAGCATGAGCACGAACAGGAAGAGCATCATCACCGCGCCGGTGTAGACGATGATCTGCACCGCCGCCAGGAAGGGCGCCTCCTGCACCGCGTACAGCACCGCCAGGGAGCCCATCACCACGCCGAGCATCAGCGCGCAGTAGACCGCCTTGCGGCTGAGGACGAGCCCGAGCGCCGCGGCCACGGAGACGACCGCGAGCACCCAGAACGTGATGGTCTCACCCATTGTTGCGTCCAAGCCGGTAGTAGTCCTCTTCGGTCTCCCCCAGACGCATCGGGTGCGGCGGGGTCTCCATGCCCGGACCGAGGGGGGCGAGCAGCATCTCCTTGGTGTAGATGAGGCTCTCCCGGCTGTCGTCGGCTAGCTCGTACTCGTTCGTCATGGTGAGCGCGCGAGTCGGGCACGCCTCGATGCACAGGCCGCACAGGATGCACCGGAGGTAGTTGATCTGGTACGTGCGACCGTACCGCTCCCCGGGGGAGAACCGGGCGTCTTCGGTGTTGTCCGCGCCCTCCACGAAGATCGCGTCGGCCGGGCACGCCCAGGCGCACAGCTCGCACCCGACGCACTTCTCCAGCCCGTCCGGCCAGCGGTTGAGCTGGTGGCGGCCGTGGAAGCGCGGCGCGGTGGGCCGCTTCTCCTCCGGGTACTGCACCGTGAGGGGCTTCTTGAACATATGGTGGAAGGTCACCCCGAAGCCCTTGACGGGGTTCAACCAATCAGTGAATCCCACTGGAGATCTCCTTGCGGTCCGCGCCGTGGTAGTGCGGCAGGTCCAGCGGCGGTACCGGATAGCCTCCCGCGGCCGGCTGCTCTTCGAGCAGCTCGAACTCCTGCTTGAGTTCTTCCGCCCTGGTCTCGCGGCGGCGCTGGAGCACGGTGTCGAAGCGGAAGAACAGCGCCAGGCAGCCGACCACCACGAGCGCCGCGATGGTGAACAGCGCGGTGCGGTCCGCGCCCTCGATGCGGAACGCCCGGACGGTCGCCACCAGCATGATCCACGCCAGGTTCAGCGGGATCAGCACCTTCCAGCCGAAGGCCATGAGCTGGTCGTAGCGGATGCGCGGCATCGAGGCCCGTACCCAGATGAATCCGCCGAACACCAGCACCAGCTTGATGAAGAACCACAGCAGCGGCCAGTAGCCGACGTTGGCGCCCTCCCACAGGGAGATCGGCCACGGGGCCCGCCAGCCGCCGAAGAACAGCGTGATGGACACCGCCGAGACGACGAACACGTTGACGTACTCGCCCATCTGGATCAGCGCGAACTTCAGCGAGGAACTGTACTCGGTCTGGTAGCCGCCGACCAGCTCGCCCTCGCCCTCCGGCAGGTCGAAGGGCACGCGGTTGGTCTCGCCCAGCATGGTGATCGCGTAGATCAGGAAGGACGGGATCAGCATGACCACGTACCACGACGGCATCGGGATGCTGAGCCCGAGGACCTCCCAGGTGCCGCCGCTCGCCTGCTTGGCGACGATCTCGGAGGTGGACAGCGTCCCGGCGAACAGGAAGACGCCCACGAACGACAGGCCCATCGCGATCTCGTAGGAGACCACCTGCGCGCTGGAGCGCAGCCCGCCCAGCACCGCGTACGGCGAGCGCGAGGACCACCCGGCGAGCACGATGCCGTACACGCCGATCGAGGCCATCGCCAGCACGAACAGCACGGCGATGGGCAGGTCGGTGAGCTGTAGCGGCGTCTGCTCGCCGAACATGGACACGGTGGGCCCGAACGGGATCACCGAGAACGCCATGAACGCGGGCACCACCAGGATGACCGGCGCGATCGCATAGAGGAACCGGTCCACCTTGTTGGGGTAGAGGTCCTCTTTGAAGCCCATCTTCAGCGCGTCGGCGATCGACTGCAAAAGCCCGAACTTCCCGGCCCGGTTGGGGCCGTACCTGTGCTGCATGCGGGAGATGAGCTTGCGCTCCATCCACACCCCGTACATGACGGAGAGCAGCAGGAACACGAAGATCGCCACGGCCTTGATGATCGTGATCCACAGCGGGTCGTGGCCGAAGCTCTGCACGTTCGGCAGGGCGGGCTCGGGCGCCGCGAGCACTCGGATCGCGTTCATCGGTCCCTCACCGCTCCGCTCATCAGGGATTCCTCCCGCATCGGTAGCTCACCGCTCCTCATGACGCGCTCCCGATCTTGACGATGTCGCCGGCCCCGGCCCGCAGGTCGCGGGTCACCGAGCAGCCGGCGGAGTTCGCCGGCAGCCAGACCATCCGGTCGGGCAGGTCGGCGACCCGCACCGGGAGCCGGATCGAGCCCTGGTCGGTGGTCACGGAGATCTTGCCGCCGTCGGCGACGCCGATCTCCGCCGCGGTGTCCGCGGACACCAGCGCCTCACTGGCCCGCGCCGTCCCCGCGAGGTACGGCTCGCCGTCCTGCATCCGCCCCGCGTCGAGCAGGTGATGCCAGGTGGCGAGGACCGCCTCGCCGGCCTGCGGCTCGCCCGCGAGCCGGCCGGAGACGGTGGGCGCGGCGGCCCGAGTGCCGCGCCACGCGCCGAGCGAGCCGAGCTCGCGGCGGGCGGCGGCCTCGTCGGGCAGCCCCAGATGCACGTCCATGTGGTCGGCGATGGCGCCGATGACCGCGAGGTCGCTCATCACGCCGGGGGTCTTGATGGCCGCCGCGAAGGTGCGGCCCCGGCCCTCCCAGTCGACGAACGTCCCGGCCTTCTCGGTGGTGGTGGCCACCGGGAGCACCACGTCGGCGCGGTCGGTGACCGCGCTCGCCCGCTGTTCGAGGCTGACGATGAACGGGGTGTTCTCCAGCGCGGCGAGCACCGCGTCGGGGTCGGGCAGGTCGTAGGGGTCGACGCCGGCGACCAGCAGCGCGTCGAGCTGCTCGTCCAGGGCGGCGGCGAGGATCTGCGCGGTGGAACGGCCCGGGGTGGCGGGCAGCGTCGCGACGTCCCAGGCGCGGGCGACCTCGGCGCGCGCCTCGGCCTCGGCGACCGGCCGCCCGATGGGCAGCAGGTTGGGCAGCGCGCCGGCCTCCAGCGCGCCGCGCTCACCGGCCCGGCGCGGGATCCAGGCGAGCTTGGCGCCGGTGGCGGCGCTCAGCCGCGCGACGGCCGACAGCGCGCCGGGCAGCGCGGCCAGGCGCTCGCCGGCCAGCACCACCGCGCCGGGGCGCTTGAGCGCCTCGGCCAGCGGGTGGTCACCGCCGATCAGGCCGCCGAGCACGTCGGCCTCGGCGCCGGGCAGGGCCGAAAGCAGCGTGCCGGACAGCTTGCGCAGCCCCGGCGAGGCGAACGGCGCGACGCTGTAGACCGAAAGACCCCGCTTGCGCACGCCCTTGCGCAGCCGGAGCTGCACGATCGGCGACTCCTCCTCGGGCTCGAAGCCCACGAGCAGCACGACCGGGGCCTTCTCCAGGTCGGCGTAGGAGGTCTCGATGCCCTTGCCGGCCACGGCGTGCGCGAGGAACTGCGCCTCCTCCGCCGAGTGCGGGCGGGCGCGGAAGTCGATGTCGTTGGTGGCCAGCGCGATCCTGGCGAACTTGCTGTAGGCGTAGGCGTCTTCGACCGTGACCCGCCCGCCGACCAGGACTCCGGCCCGGCCCTTGGCCCGCGTCAGCCCGGCCGCCGCGACCGCCAGGGCCTCCGGCCAGGAGGCGGGCACGAGGTTGCCCTCCTCGTCACGGATCAGCGGGCTGCGCAGCCGGTCCGGCTGGGTGGTGTAGGCGAAGGCCCAGCGGCCCTTGTCGCAGTTCCATTCCTCGTTGACCTGCGGGTCGTCGCCGGCCAGCCGGCGGGTGACCTTGCCGCGGCGGTGGTCGGTGCGCATCGCGCAGCCGCTCGCGCAGTGCTCGCAGGCGCTCGGCGTGGACACCAGGTCGAACGGCCTGGCCCGGAAGCGGTACGCCGCGCCGGTGAGCGCCCCCACCGGGCAGATCTGGACGGTGTTGCCGGAGTAGTAGGACTGGAACGGCTCGCCGTCGGCCGTCCTGACCTGCTCCTGGGCCCCGCGCTCGAAGAAGTCGATGAGCGGGTCTCCGGCGATCTCGTCGGAGAAGCGGATGCAGCGGGCGCACTGGATGCAGCGCTCGCGGTCCAGCAGCACCTCGGTGGACAGCGGGATCGGCTTTTCGAAGGTGCGCTTGTCCTCTTGGAACCGGGACTCGCCCTGCCCGTTGGACATCGCCTGGTTCTGCAGGGGGCACTCGCCGCCCTTGTCGCAGACCGGGCAGTCCAGCGGGTGGTTCATCAGCAGCATCTCCATGATGCCGCGCTGAGCCTTCTCGGCGACCGGGCTGGTGAGCTGGGTCTGCACCACCATGCCCTCGGTACAGGTGGTGGTGCAGGAGGCGGCCGGCTTGGGCATGCCCTCGACGGTGACCAGGCACTGGCGGCAGGCGCCGACCGGATCGAGCAGCGGGTGGTCACAGAACCGCGGGATCTGGATGCCCAGCAGCTCGGCGGCGCGGATCACCAAGGTGCCCTTGGGCACGCTGATCTGGAACCCGTCGATGGTGAGGCTGACCAGGTCTACCGGCTGCTCGACCGCGCCTCCTGCGGTCGCCTGGATGGTCATGCGTTCTCCCAGACAGTGGACGCGGCACGATCGAACGGACAGCCGCCCACTTCGAAGTGCTTGAGGTATTCGTCGCGGAAGTGCTTGATCGACGAGTGGATCGGCGCGGCGGCGCCGTCGCCGAGGGCGCAGAACGCCCGGCCCACGATGTTGTCGGCGATGTCGGTGATGGTGGTGAGGTCCTCTTCGGTGCCCTCGCCCTTCTCCAGCCGCTTGAGCACGTGCTTGAGCCAGTACGTGCCCTCCCGGCAGGGAGTGCACTTGCCGCAGGACTCATGGGCGTAGAACTCGGTCCACCGCAGCACCGAGCGGACCACGCAGGTGGTCTCGTCGAAGATCTGCAGCGCCCGGGTGCCGAGCAGAGAGCCCTTCGCGCCGACGGACTCGAAGTCCAGCGGGACGTCCAGGTGCTCCTCGGTGAAGATCGGCGTGGAGGACCCGCCCGGTGTCCAGAACTTCAGCCGGTGCCCGGCGCGCACGCCGCCCGCCATGTCGAGCAGTTCGCGCAGCGTGATGCCGAGCGGGGCCTCGAACTGGCCGGGCCGGGTGACGTGGCCGCTCAGCGAGAAGATGCCGAAGCCCTTGGACTTCTCGGTGCCCATCGAGGAGAACCAGGAGGGGCCGTTCGCCACGATGCTGGGAACGCTCGCCACCGACTCGACGTTGTTGATGACAGTGGGGCACGCGTAGAGCCCCGCGACCGCCGGGAAGGGAGGCTTGAGGCGAGGTTGCCCGCGATATCCCTCCAGCGAGTCGAGCAGCGCCGTCTCCTCGCCGCAGATGTAGGCCCCCGCGCCGGTGTGCACGGTAAGTTCGAGGTCGAAACCGGAGCCGAGGATGTCGGTGCCCAGCAGGCCCGCGTCGTAGGCCTCCTGTACGGCGGCGCGCAGCCGGCGCACCACGTGCAGCACCTCGCCGCGCACGTAGATGAACGCGTGGGCGGCCCGGATCGCGTAGGAGGTGATGACGATGCCCTCGACCAGCGCGTGCGGGTTGGCCATCATCAGCGGGATGTCCTTGCACGTGCCCGGCTCGGACTCGTCGGCGTTGACCACCAGGTAGTGCGGTTTGCCGTCGTTCTGCGGGATGAAGCCCCACTTCAGGCCGGTGGGGAAGCCCGCGCCGCCACGGCCCCGCAGTCCCGAGTCCTTCACCGCCTGGATGACGGCGTCCGGATCCATGCCGAGCGCCTTGCGGGCCGCGGCGTAGTCTCCGTAGCCCCGCAGGGTGAAGGAGTCGGGCTGGTCCCAGTTGCGGGTCAGGACCGGTGTCAGGGTGGTCATTCGCTGTCTTCCTTAGCGGGGGCGGTCCAGCCGTTCTCTTTGGCGATCCGCAGGCCCTCCAGGGAGGGCGCGCCCGCCGCGGGGCCGTCGCCGGCGAGGTCGTCGGGGAAGCCGGCCAGCACCCGCGACGCCTCCTTGAACGTGCACAGCCGCTTGGGGCCGCGGGTCGGCGTGACCTGCTTGCCGGCCCGCAGGTCGTCCACGAGCTGCTTGGCCGAGGCCGGGTTCTGGTTGTCGAAGAACTCCCAGTTGACCATCATCACCGGGGCGAAGTCGCAGGCCGCGTTGCACTCGATGCGTTCGAGGGAGACCTTGCCGTCCGGCGTCGACTCGTCGTGGCCGACGCCGGCGTGCTCGCTCAGCTCGTCCCAGATCTGGTCGCCGCCCATCACCGCGCACAGCGTGTTGATGCACACACCGACGTGATACTCGCCGACGGGCTTGCGCTTGTACATCGTGTAGAAGGTGGACACGCCGACGACCTCGGCCTTGGTCAGGCCCAGCATCTCGGCACAGAACTCCTCGCCGCGGTCTGAGACGTAACCCTCCTCGGCCTGCACCAGGTGGAGCAGCGGCAGCAGCGCTGATCGGGGCTTCGGATAACGCCCGATGATCTCCTTCGCGTCGTGCTCCAGCCGTTCCCTGGTCTCCGGGGAGAATCCACGGCTCATCGGTCCACACCTCCCATGATCGGGTCGAGCGAGGCGACCGCCGAGATGACGTCGGCGACCATACCGCCTTCGCACGTGGCCGGGATGGCCTGAAGGTGCGTGAACGACGGGTCGCGGAAGTGCACCCGGTAGGGGCGGGTGCCGCCGTCGCTGACGACGTGTGCGCCGAGCTCGCCGCGGGGCGACTCCACCGCCGCGTACGCCTGCCCGGCCGGCACCCGAAAGCCCTCGGTCACCAGTTTGAAGTGGTGGATCAGCGCCTCCATCGAGGTGCCCATGATGTGGGCGATGTGGTCGGGCGAGTTGCCGAACCCGTCGGGGCCGAGCGCGAGCTGCGCCGGCCAGCCGATCTTCTTGTCCTCGATCATGACCGGCTTGCCCTTGAGGTCGGGGCCGGCGAGCCGGTCGAGGCACTGCTCGATGATCTTGAGGGACTCTTCCATCTCCGACATCCGCACGAGGTAGCGACCGTAGACGTCGCAGGTCTTCTCGGTGGGGACGTCGAAGTCGTAGGTCTCATAGCCGCAGTAGGGCTGCGACTTGCGCAGGTCCCAGGGCAGGCCGGCGGAGCGCAGGATCGGCCCGGTCACCCCGAGCGCCATGCAGCCGGTGAGGTCGAGGTAGGCGACGTCCTTGGTGCGGCGCAGGTAGGCCGGGTTGGCGTCGAGCAGCTTGCGCATCTCGTAGATGCGCTTGGGCATGATCTTCAGGAACTCGCCGATCTTGTCGACCGTGCCCGCGGGCAGGTCGACCGAGACGCCGCCCGGCCGGATGTAGGCCATGTTCATGCGCAGGCCGGTGATGTACTCGAACAGGTCGAGCACCATCTCCCGCTCCCGGATGCCGAACAGGAACGGCGTGGTGGCGCCCAGCTCCATGCCGAAGGTGGCGATCGCCATCATGTGCGAGGAGATCCGGTTGAGCTCCATCATCAGCACCCGGATCACGTCGGCCCGCTCCGGGATGCGGTCGGTGATGCCGAGCAGCTTCTCGATCCCCAGGCAGTAGGCCGTCTCGTTGAAGATCGGTGCCAGGTAGTCCATCCGGGTCACGAACGTGGTGCCCTGCGTCCACGTCCGGAACTCCATGTTCTTTTCGATCCCGGTGTGCAGGTAGCCGATGACCGTGCGGGCCTCGATCACCGTCTCGCCGTCGAGGGTCAGCACCAGCCGCAGCACGCCGTGCGTGGAGGGGTGCTGCGGGCCCATGTTGATGACCAGGCGCTCCTCGTCGGAGCCGGCGACCTCGGCGACCAGCTCGTCCCAGTCCTGGCCGGTGACGGTGTAGACCTTGCCTTCCGTCGCCTCTTCCTGGGCGTTGTCGTATGCGGTGCTCATGCGTACGACCTCCTCTCGTCGGGCGCGGGGATCTCGGCGCCGCGGTATTCGACCGGGACGCCGCCGAGCGGGTAGTCCTTGCGCTGCGGGTGCCCCTCCCAGTCGTCGGGCATCTGGATCCGGGTCAGCGCCGGGTGCCCGTCGAAGATCAGGCCGAAGAGGTCGTACGCCTCGCGTTCGTGCCAGTCGTGGGTGGGGTAGATCTCCACCGTGGAGGGCATGTGCGGGTCGGCGTCGGGGGCGGCGCACTCCACGCGCAGCCTGCGGTTGTGGGTGATCGAACACAGGTGGATCACCGCGTGCAGCTCGGCGCCGGTGTCGTCCGGATAGTGCACGCCGGAGACGCCGAGCGACAGCTCGAAACGCAGCGCCGGGTCATCGCGCAGGTGCCGGCAGACCTCCAGCAGGCGTTCCCGCTTGACGTGGAAGGTCAGCTCGCCGCGGTCGACCACGACGCTCTCTACGGCCTCGGTGAGGTCGCCGCCCAGGGCACGTTCGAGCTGGTCGGCGATGTCGTCGAAGTCGCCGCGCCCGGACGGGCCGACCGGCCCGCCGTACGGGCGGGGGGTGGACAGCTTGGGCGCGCGGCGCACCACGAGCCCGCCGTACCCGGAGGTGTCGCCGGTGCCGGCCGCGCCGAACATGCCCGTGCGGGCCACCGGCTCCTCGGGCAGGCCCGGGAGGTTGGCGGGCGGGTTGCCGGTCACGATGCCCCCTGGTGGATCAGCGGCAGCGAGCGGAGCGCGCGCTTTTCCAGCTCGTCGATCTGCTTGGCGCGGTGTGCTCCGAACTTGGTGTTCTGGATCTTGTCGTGCAGCTTGACGATCGCGTCCATCAGCATCTCCGGCCGCGGCGGGCAGCCGGGCAGGTAGATGTCCACGGGCACGACGTGGTCGACGCCCTGGACGATGGCGTAGTTGTTGAACATGCCGCCGCTGGAGGCGCACACGCCCATCGCGATGACCCACTTCGGCTCGGCCATCTGGTCGTAGATCTGGCGCAGCACCGGCGCCATCTTCTGGGACACCCGACCGGCGACGATCATCAGGTCGGCCTGCCGGGGCGTCGCCGAGGCCCGCTCCATGCCGAAGCGCGCCAGGTCGTAGGTGGGGCTGCCGGCCGTCATCAGCTCCATGGCGCAGCAGGCGAGGCCGAAGGTGGCCGGCCACACCGAGTTCTTGCGGCCCCAGCCGGCAAGTGCCTCTACCGTGCTGAGCAGGAATCCGCTGGGGATTTTCTCTTCAAGACCCATTGTCAGTCCCAATCCAGGCCCTTGCGGCGCCACACGTACGCGTAGGCCACAAGCACGGTCACGATGAACAGCAGCATCTCGATCAGCCCGAACACGCCGAGGGCGTCGAAGGCGACCGCCCACGGATAGAGAAAGATGATCTCGATGTCGAAGACGATGAACAACATCGCCGTGATCATGTACTTCAGTGGGAATCGCCCGCCGCCGACCGGCTGGGGCGTCGGCTCGATGCCGCACTCGTAGGCGTCGAGCTTGGCGCGGTTCCAGCGCTTGGGACCGGTGAAGGGCGCGATCGTCAGCGAGAAGATGGCGAACCCCGCCGCGAGCACGGCGAGCACCAGGATGGGCACATAAAGCTCCATCGCTACGCTCCCATCTCCGCGTGTCCCCGCTCCTCGTGCCGGGGCGCGCGGTCGGTCGTGATGTGTCGTGCAAGTCTAGGCAGGGCGATCATCGTCATTCGTTCCAGTCGCGGGGGCGTAACGGAGGTCATGCCGACGGCACGACCTTCGACAGGGCGTTGATGATGCGGTCTCCCGCGTCTCCTCGCCGGTCGGTCAGATTACCGAGCAGCTTGAAGGCGAGCCGCATCAACCGGGGGTGCGGAAGTGCGTGCCGGGTGGCGAAGTTCATCACCCCGGGTCTGCCGATCGCCTCGACGAACAACCTGCCCATGGTGAAGTAGCCACCGTAGGCCTCCTTCAGCACACCAGGGTATGCCCGCAGCAGGCGCTCCCGTTGCGCAGGGGTGGACCGGGGCAGCGCCTGCGCGATCGTCCGGGCGGCGATCTCGCCGCTCTCCATGGCGTAGGCGATGCCCTCGCCGTTGAACGGGTTGATCATGCCACCGGAGTCGCCCACGAGAACGAGGCCGCGCGTGTAGTGGGGCTGGCGGTTGAAGGCCATCGGGAGCGCGGAGCCGCGTACCTGGCCGCGCATGTTGTCCTCGGAGAAGCCCCACTCGGGCGGCATGTTGCGGACCCAGCGGCGCAGCAGGGCGCGGTAGTCGACGTCCTTGAACTTGTCGCTGGTGTTGAGCAGGCCGAGCCCGACGTTGCTGGTGCCGTCGCCGACGCCGAACACCCAGCCGTAGCCGGGCAGCAGCGTCGCGCCGTCCCACAGCTCCAGCCAGATCTCCAGGAAGTCGTCGTCGTGGCGGGGGCTTTCGAAGTAGGTGCGCACGGCGACGCCGATCGGCCGGTCCTCGCGCTTGTGCAGGCCCATGCCCAGGGCCAGCCGCGCCGAGTTGCCGTCGGCCCCGACCACCAGGCGGGATCGGTAGGTGACCGGCTCGCCGTCCTTCTTGGCGGTGACGCCGACGATGTGGCCGCTGCGGTCGTCGAGCAGCGGGCCGGTGACGTTGACCCCCTGCAGCAGCTTGGCTCCGCCTCTGACCGCGTTGACGGCCAGGATCTCGTCGAAGTCCTTGCGCACGCGGACCAGCCCGAAGTCGGGGAAGGACGTGAGCTGCGGCCACTCCAGCTCGAAGCGCCGGCCTCCGCCCACGACCCGAAGGCCCTTGTTCCTGCTCCACCCGGGACTGTCGATGTCGATGCCCATCGCGATCAACTGCTTGACCGCGCGCGGGGTGAGGCCGTCGCCACAGACCTTCTCCCGGGGGAAGGTCGTCTTTTCCAGCAACAGAACCTCAAGCCCGGCTTGGGCGAGATAGAACGCCGTGGTGGAACCGGCGGGCCCGGCGCCGACGACGATTACGTCGGCGTCGATGTCGGCGCTGCGTTGTGCGGCGGCTGGCTCGGTCACGGGACCTGTCCTGTCCTACACGCTGGGCGGCCTTGGGTGCGGCCTCGTTCCTTTGTGAAGCTCTTCACAAACTTGTCGGCGTGAAGTCTAACGCGTTTTACACAAGAGGTGACAGCCGGTCCCCTACCCGGATTTGCGCGCGCGGTGCAGGGCGACGACGCCGAACGTCAGGTTGCGCCAGGCGACCTCGCGCCACCCGGCCTGCTGGATGAGCCCGGCCAGCGACGCCTGGTCGTGCCAGTCGCGGATCGACTCGGCGAGATACTCGTAGGAGTCGTCGTTGGAGCCGATCGCCTTGGCCACCTGTGGCAGCAGCCGCATGAGGTACTGGGAGTAGACGAGGTCGAAGGGCTTGAGCGGCGGATGGGAGAACTCACAGATCACCAGCCGCCCGCCGGGCCTGGTCACGCGCAGCATCTCGCGCAGCCCGGCCACCGTGTCGTGCACGTTGCGCAGCGCCACCGAGATCGTGACCGCGTCGAAGGTCTCGTCGGCGAACGGCAGGCGCATCGCGTCGCCCGCGATGAAGCTCACCCCGCGCACGCCGCCGCCGCTCAGGCCGGAGGAGCCCCGGCGGCGCACCCCGGTGGCGAGCATGCCCATCGAGAAGTCGCACGCGATCGCCCGTGCGCCGAGCCTGGTGAAGGTGTCGGTCGAGGTGCCGGTGCCCGCGCCGAGGTCGAGGACCAGCTCGCCGGGGCCGGCGTCCACCGCCGCCGCGGTGGCCTTGCGCCACTGCCTGACCTGCCCCGCCGAGATGACGTCGTTGACCAGGTCGTAACGCCGCGCCGTACGGTCGAACATGGCGGCGACCTCGTGCGGGTGCTTGTCCAACGATGCGCGGGTCATGCGCTCAAGGGTACGGCCTGCGCCTGAAGGGCACGCGGCGGGAAGCCGCCGACGGAAAGTAGCGACACGGCTACGTTGCGTCTGGTACCTATTAGGGAGTGCTCGTCCCCACCGCAGCGGTCCTCACCGCATTAAGCCTGGCCGTCCCGCCGCCGTTCCCTCCGGCGAGGATCGCCCACAACAAGGTCGTCTCGGCCGATCCGGCCGACTTCACCCCGCATGTCCTCGATGGCATCGTCAACGCGATCGCGCTGGTCGGCCGCACGGTCGTCGTCGGCGGCTCGTTCGGCGAGGTGCGCGACGCCGGCCGGCGCGGCCCGGTCCTCGACCGGCCCAACCTGTTCGCCTTCGACCTGGTCAGCGGCCGGGTCCTGCCCGGCTTCGCGCCGCGGGTCAACGGACCGGTCCACGCGCTGGCCCCCGGCCCCGACGGCACGGTCTACGTGGGCGGGTCGTTCACCTCCGCCGGTGGCGGCGGTCCGGCGCTGGCGCGGCTGCGGGTGCCGGACGGCGCGGCCCTGGCCGGCTTCCGGCCACGGGTGTCCGGCGGCGGCGTCCAGGCGCTGGCGATCCACCGGACGGGCCTGTACGCGGGCGGCGACTTCACCAGGGTCGGCCGCACCTCGCGCACCGCGCTGGCCCGCCTCGATCCGGTCACCGGCGCGCCCGACCCCGGTTTCACGATCACTCCGGGCGCCCCGGTCAGCGGCCGGCCCAAGGTGCTCGCCCTCGCCGCGGCCGGCTCCCGGCTCGCCGTGGACGGCGCGTTCACCACGCTCGACGGCCTGTCCAGACCGCAGCTCGGGCTGATCGACATCGGCCGCCCGGCCGCGTCGGTCGCGCCCTGGCGCACCGAAGCCTACAAACCCGCCTGCAACGATCGGTTTCCGACTTACGTGCGGGGCCTGGATTTCTCACCGCGCGGCGACTACTTCGTGGTCGTCACGACAGGCGGGTACGGCGGGCCCGCGAAACTGTGCGACACCGCCGCGAGATTCGAGACTTTCTCCCGGGGTGACACGATCAAACCGACGTGGGTCAATCACACCGGCGGCGACTCGCTGTATTCGGTTGCGGTGACCGGCGCGGCGATCTACGTCGGCGGCCACCAGCGCTGGCTGGACAACCCCCGAGGTCACAACGACGCGGGGCCGGGCGCCGTGGCCCGGCCGGGCATCGGCGCGATCCATCCGGTCAGTGGTAAGGCCCTGCGCTGGAACCCCACCCGCGACCGGGGGATCGGCGTCAAGGCTTTTCTTCCGCATCCTCGCGGTCTGCTGGTCGGGAGCGATACGACCCGTCTTGGCCGGGAGTATCATGCGCGGGTCGGGATGTTCCCTCTTTCGTGAGGCGGGCGCTGACGGCGTCGCGCTGCTGGGAGAGCAGGACGTAGCTCGCCAGGCCGCTGAGCACGAACGAGATGATCAGCAGCAACGGCCAGTTGCGCAGGCCGAGCAGGAAGAGCACGCAGAAGGCCACGGCGAACAGACCCAGCCTGGATGCGGTGTAAACGAGTAGGGCACGCACAGCGTCGAGGTTACGTCACCCTTCCCGCGCAGCGAGCGCACTTCGCATCGGGCGCGAGCGCTGCTAGTCTTCCCCAACACCGCCTTTCGTAAAGAAACACCCATGAGAGCCCCAAAGAGGCTCTATCATATAACAATCGGGCAGTCGGCCTATAACAACCCGTGATCTTTGCTGAAAAGCACGGATATAACAGGCTTCGCTCGGCACACTGGTTACCTGTCCGCCCGCTGGCAGGAGGCGGGATGCGAGGGGGAGAGATCGTGGAGAGTAGCAGCGAGCGTCTGCTGACACCCGGCGAGGTTGCCGCCCTCTTCCGGGTAGATCCGAAGACGGTGACGCGCTGGGCGGCCGCCGGCCGTATCAGTAGCATTCGCACCCCCGGAGGGCACCGTCGCTTCCGTGAATCGGAAGTGCACGCCCTCCTTCGCGGCGAGGACGTTCTGACGGCCGACCGGCCGAGCGGTGAGTCCCCGCGCGTCTGACGATGATCTGGCACGAATCGTCAGCACGGTGATCCCTGCGCACCCAACAGGAGGCCGCAGGGTCACCGTGTCAGGTGGACGGGCTCGGGGGCCGTTCATCCTTCGTGTTCGGCCTTGAAGGCCAGGAACTCTCGTTCGAGATCGTCGTTCTCCTCCTGCCAACGACGACGGCGCTCGTGCCACTCCTCCTCGGTCAGCGCCTCGGGCAGCCAGCGGTCGTACTCGGGGTCGCCGGGAGACAGATCGACGTAAGCGTTGCCGATCAGGCGACCGTCATCGCTTGCCAGGCTTTGCGGTACGCGCAGTGTCCCGTCCGCGAGCCGGATGACGTTCATGATCGTGACCTTTCCACGCCCCTAGATTCCGTAGCGCCGGTTGAAGAACAGCATGACGTTGAGGGCCATCCGCGTGTCACCGCCCAGCATGTCCACCAGCGCGGGACGCTGGCGCGAGGCGATCGCCGCGAAGGCGTCGGCGAAGAACTCCTTGCGCCCGAGCCCGGCCGGCTGCCGGTGGAAGGCGGAGAAGAGCAGCGGCTCGCACGCCTCGTACAGCGCGACGAACTCGGGGCAGTCGGAGACCCACTCCCCCGGCCGCGAGTCGATGTCGTCGAGGGCATGGCCCACCTCGTGCATCATCACATCGGGTGTCGGCGAGGGCCGGTCGCCCACGACGATCTTGCGGTCGCCGTACGCGCCCGCGCAGATGTCCCAGGTCGCCCGGCCCGAGGGCAGCGGCGCGCCGCGCAGGTAGCCCATGTCGTCGAGGTCCGGGACGCCGCCGGGCCCCACGTAGATCCCGTCCAGCCCAGCGGCCAGCACGGCCTTCAGCCGCTCCGGCAACTTGGCGAGGCTCTCAACGGCCCGCACGGCCTCCGGAGAGGGGGGACCCTGCCAGGAGTCCCACTGCCGGTGCAGGATGCTCTCCAGGGCGCCACAGTGCCGCAGGCCGTCGCCCAGGTCGGGCGACTCCGGAGAGTTGGGCTGGGCCCTCGGCTGCTCGTCGTCCAGCTCGAAGTCGCGCCAGGTGTACTGCGGGCGGTAGCCGCCCGCGGCGGCCGACCGGCCGCCGCCGTTGCGCATCTCGTCCGCCTCGCCGGGGACCTCGCGCACCTGGCCCTGGCGCCCCGGCTGGTAACCGCTCTGCTGACCGGCCGGGTGATCGGTCTGGTTTCCGGTCGGATATCCGGCCGGGTATTCGCTGGGGAACGCCCGGGTCGCCTCCCAAGGGTCGGCGCGTTCCCGCGTACTGTCCTGGCGCTCTCGTGACCCCTCGCCCTCGCGTACCGTCTCGCCCCGGTACGGCGAGGCGTACGGCCCGCGCTGCCACCAGCGGGTGGTGCCCCGCCGGTGCCGCCCCTTCTCGCCCGAATGCGCCATCGCGCCCCTTCATCGCCCCACGGTTCGCGCATCCACGGTACGACGCCGGGCCCCGCCCGTCATCCGAAATGTCCGCGCAGTACGGTGTCCGCAACCTGACTCGACGTGATGGACGCACCACCGACGCCGATGGCTTACGCTGCGGGCATGCCCATGGTTCTCGGCCTGGCCCTGCTGGCCTTCTGGCTCTACTGCCTCTTCGACGTCATCACGACGCCCGAAGAAGAGACCAGGAATCTCCCCAAGGTGCTGTGGGTGCTCATCGTGGTGCTCCTGCTCGCCATCGGCGGCCTGCTGTGGCTGCTCCTCGGCCGGCCTCGGGTGCCTTCCCCGCTCGCGCCGGAAGCAGGGCCGGGCGAGACCGCCCGTCCCGCGGCCCCGCGCGGCCCCGACGACGACCCCGAGTTCCTGAAAGACCTCGACCGCCGCCTGCGCGACGAGGACTGAACCCCGGGAGACCGTCAGGGGCTGCCCGGAATGTCGGCGTAGGAGTGCAGCCCGCCGAGGAACATGTTGACGCCGACCAGGTTGAACAGCAGGCAGCCGAAGGCCACGAGCTGCACCACCATGGCCGCCCTGCCCCGCCATCCGCCGGTGGCGCGGGCGTGCAGGTAGGCCGCGTAGGCGATCCAGGTGATGAACGCCCAGATCTCCTTGGGGTCCCAGCCCCAGTAGCGCCCCCACGCCTTGTCGGCCCACAGGGCTCCGGCGATGACGGCGAAGGTCCACAGCGGGAAGGCCAGCACGACCACCCGGTTGGTGATGCGGTCCAGGTCGGCCCGGGTGGGGAGCCGGGAGGGACGGCCGTCCTTGCGGAACAGGTAGATGATCCCGGCGACGCCGCCCACCGTGAACAGCCCGGTCGCGATGATCGCGGCGCTCACGTGGATGGCGACCCAGTAAGAGTTCAGTGACGGCTGCACGGGGCCGGCCTGGACGTGCAGGTAGCGTACGGCGAAGCCGAGCGAGAGCGCGGCGGCGACGGCGACGAACGCGCCCAGGAAGCGCAGTTGCGGAAACTTGTGGCGCATCACCAGGTACGCGGTCACCGTGGCCAGGCAGATGGCCACCACGAACTCGTACATGTTCGCCCACGGCCAGCGGCCCACCGCCAGTCCCCTGGTGACCAGGCAGCCCGCGTTGGCCGCCCAGCCCAGCCAGGTCAGCGCCAGGGCGATGAACCCCGCCCGGGCCGGCCATCGGGGGCCCGCCGTGTCGTCGCCCGCGGGCGCGGGCTCCGCGGCGGGAGCGGCTTCGGGCACCGCCGCGCCCGCGCCGACCAGCGCGTGCTCGCGCACCACGGCCGCCTGCTGTACCGAACGGCGGCCGAAGCCGAGGTGCAGCGCGTAACCGATCATGGCGAAGACGTAGAGCAGCACCGTCACCAGCAGGAGCTGGTCGCTCAGCGTGGCGAGACCGGTGTCGACCTCAGCGGGCATGTTCACCTCCGGAAGGTGGGATGGGTGTGGCGTGGCCGGTCAGCCGGGCGCGCCCTTACGCCCTGCGGGCTCCGTGGACCTCTGAGCCTCCTCGGACCCCTCGGGCTCCTTGGGCGCCGTGGAGTCCTTGAGCGCCTTGACGATGTCGGCGAACTCGTCGGCGAAGCCGCCGTCGCCGCTCTCGGTGCGGGTGAGCCCGCCGACCTCGATCACCTGGCCGGTGCCGTCGTCCCGGACGCGGACCCACAGCCGGCGACGGCGGATCATCAGCGACAGCAGTACGCCGAGCACCGCCGCCACGGCGGCCACCAGGGCGGGCAGCCGGCCCGGGTCGTGCGCGATCTGGAGCGCGGCCCACTCCTTGACGCCGGTGAAGGTGATTTTGCCGTACCCGCCCGGAAGGTCCAGGCTCTTGCCCAGCTCCACCGGCTCGGACATCATGACCAGGCGCTTCATCTTCTTCAGCCGCTCCTGGTCGAACAGGTAGACCGACTGCGGCACGCCGGAGCGCAGGCCGAGGTCACCGGCGAAGGCGGTGACCTGGACGACCGGGTTGATCGCGGCGGGGAAGGTGGAGTCCCAGGAGCCGTCCTGCATCTCGGTCGCGGTGGGCAGGAACCTGATCGCCAGGCCGAGCTGGTCGGGTTTGGCGTCCGGGACCTTGATGGTGCACTCGGAGGCGAAGGTCCGGCTGCTTTGCGGCAGGCAGGCGACCGGCCCCTCGAAGGCGACCTGACCTGCCCCGTCGGTGACGGTGAAGGTCGGCGCGTAGCCGTGGTCGATCAGGTAGGTCAGCGTGCCGTTGACGTCGAGCGGGTGGTTGACCTTGAGCGTGTAGTCGCGTTCGGCCGCCGCGGGCGAGTCGTGCACCGACAGCCGGGCCGTGTAGTCCAGCACCTGGCCGGGCCGGTCACCGGCGATCTGGTAGTCGACCTTGAAGTCGTCGAGCTGGAAGGAGAACGGCTCCAGCGACTCGGCGGAGACCTGGCTGCCCGGGATGTACCGGTCGTAGGCGGCGACGGTGTTGGCGAAGCCGTTGCCCTCGACGATGAGCACGTTGCCTCGGTAGCCGTACAGGGCGCCGATGCCGAGCGCGAGCAGGATGCCGACCAGCGCGGTGTGGAAGAGCAGGTTGCCCGCCTCGCGCAGGTAGCCCTTCTCGGCGCCGATCCAGCCGGGGCCGGTGACCACCCGAAAGCGCCTGCGGCGCAGCGCGGCGACGAGCCGGTCGGTCGTGGCGGTGCCCTCGAAGGCGGCATGGTGCGGCAGCCGGTTCAGGTGGCGCGGCGCGGCGGGCGGCTCACGGCGCAGCTCGCGCAGGTAAACCCTGGTCCGCGGCAGGATACAGCCGATCAGCGACACGAACAGCAGCAGGTAGATCGCCGCGAACCAGGGGGCCTGGAACACGTCGAACATCCACAGCCGGTCCAGCCACTCGGCGGTGCCGGGGTTGTTCTGGAAGTAGCGGGTCACCGCGCCCGGCTCGACGCCGCGCTGCGGGAACAGCGAACCGGGCACCGAGGCGAGCGCGAGCAGGAACAGCAGCACCAGCGCGGTCCGCATGGCGGTGAGCGTGCGCCAGAACCAGCGCAGCCAGCCCACCACGCCGAGCCCCTTGGCGGCGGGACGGCCCCCTGGCGCGGCGGCGCTCTCGCGTGTCGTCGTGTCGTCCGTAGTCGTCTTCTTCATCAGATCACCGGCCGGAACCCTCCGATCCAGCCCTGCATGGTCATGACGAGATCGCCCCACAGCCCGGTGACCAGCAGGACGCCGACCGCCACCAGCATGCCACCCCCGACGCGGGTGATGAGCCGCGAACGGCGGCGCACCGCCGGGAGCGCGTGCAGCAGCCTGCGGTAGCCGAGCCCGGCGATCACGAAGGGCAGGCCCAGCCCGAGCGCGTACGCGAAGGCGAGGATCGCCCCGCGCCCCGCGCTGCCCTGGTCCAGGCCGAGGGTGAGCACCACCGCCAGCGTCGGCCCGATGCAGGGGGTCCAGCCGAGGCCGAACACCACGCCGAGCAGCGGCGCGCCCGCCAGCCCCGCGTTGGGCAGCCGGTGGATCCGCACGTCTCGCTGCAATCCTGGGATCAGCCCGAGGAAGGCCAGCCCGAGCACGACGGTCAGCACGCCGAGCACCCTGGTGATGATCTCGGAGTTGCCGAGCAGGGCCGCGCCGACGCTCCCGGCGAGCGCGCCGCCCGCCACGAACACCAGCGCGAAGCCGAGCACGAACAGCCCCGAACCGATCAGCAGCCGCCCGCGCTTCGGGTCTTCGCCGCTCATCCCCGTGACGTACGACAGATAACCGGGCACCAGCGGCAGCACGCACGGCGACAGGAACGACACCAGCCCGGCCGCCAGCGCGATGGGCAGTGCCAGCGCCAGCGACCCCGACGCGACGGTGTCAGCCAGACCTTCGTTCATCACTCACCGTCTTGACCGCGTTGAGCAGGTCGGTGTACTTGACCGCGCCGAGCGCCCTGGCCGCGATGCGGCCCTGCCGGTCAATGATCAAGGTGGACGGGATGGCGGCGGGCGGCACCGTGCCCTGGAAGGCCAGCGCCACCTTGCCGGGCTGGTCGTACAGGCTGGGGTAGCCCGGCTGGTGGTTGCGCTCGAAGGCCAGGGCGGCGGCCTTGTCGTCCTTGAAGGCGACGCCGATGAACTCGACGCCATCGCCCTTGGTCTTGGCCGCGACGTCCTTCAGCACGGGGGCCTCGGCCACACAGGGAGCGCACCACGACGCCCAGAAATTCAGCACGACGACCTTGCCCTTGGCCGCGGCGAGCGCGACCTTGCTCCCGTCGAGCGCGGCACCGTCGACGGCCGGAGCGGGCTTGCGCCCGTCAGCCGGGAAGACCGACACCTTGCCGTCGCCCGCGATGAAGCGGGTGTCGCCGGTGCTGGGCTGGCCTCCCTGCGAACCCGCGCACCCGGCCAGCGCGAAGACCGGCACGAGCGCGTAGGCGAACGCCCGGAACACGGCGGATTTCCTGGTGATCACGGGAGGGAGGCTCCTTGCACTACAAGCAGTAGAGCTGTCACTCTACCGGCGCACGGAGTCGCCCGGCACACCGCCCCGCCGGGTGCCGGCCCGGCGCGCGGCACGTTCAGCGGGGGCCGGTGAGGCCGGGGTCGGGCCAGCCCTGGTCGGGGCGTCCGGGCTGCGCGCTCCGGGGGTCGTCGGCCTCGCGGGCCAGCGACCCGGCGGGCTCGCTGTAGCCCACGCTGGCCAGCCGGTCGCCCTCGAAGGTGAAGGAGGTCAGGCTGGCCAGGCCGCACTGGCGGCGGCGCGGGTCGTGCCACAGCCGGCGGCCCTCGGCGGCCAGCCGGATGATCCAGATCGGAAGCTGGTGGCTCACCAGCACCGCCTCGTGGCCGCGCGCGGCGCGCCTGGCGTCGTCGATCGCCGCGCGCATCCGGGCCAGCACATCGACGTAGCGTTCGCCCCACGAGGGACGGAACGGGTTCCAGAAGTGGCGGTAGTGCCGCGGGTTGCGGAACACGCCCTCGCCGGGGCGGATCGGCACGCCCTGGAACACGTTGACGGCCTCGATCAGTCGGTCGTCCAGGCCGACGGGGAGGCCGAGCTTTTCCGAAAGCGGCGCCGCGGTCTCCTGCGCGCGCTCCATCGGAGAGCTGACCAGCAGGGACACGTCGCGGTCCGCGACCGCGCCGGCCACCATCTCGGCCATCCGCCGGCCGGCGTCCGACAGGTGGTAGCCGGGCAGCCTGCCGTACAGGACGCCCCCGGGGTTGTGCACCTCACCGTGCCGAAGCAGGTGGACGACGGTGGTTTGAGCCATGGTGGGCCTCAGCCTACCCATACGTACCTTGCGTGACGCGCGCAGGGACCCGGCGCGGGCCGGGGCTACGCCTGGACCGGTTCGGCACGGGTCTCCTCGCCGCCGGCGATGTACGGCTCGGCGGCGCGGCGCAGCGCCTCGACCGCGGCCCGGATGGCGGGACGGCGGGCGGCGTCGGTGCGCCACACCGCGAAGATCCGCCGGGTCGGCCGGGGCCTGATCGGTACGGCGCGCGCGCCGTCCGGCAGGCGTTCGCTGCCCAGCCGGGGCACGATCGCGCAGCCGTGCCCGGCCGCCACCAGCGCGATCTGCGTGGCGTACTCGTCGACCATGCAGGTGATCTCCGGCTCGACCTCGGCCGAGCGCAGCGTGAAAACCAGCCAGTCGTGGCAGATCGTGCCCGGCGAGGAGCTGATCCACCGCTCGCCGCACAGCTCGGCGAGCTGGATCTCGGCCCGCCCGGCCAGCGGGTGGTCCGCGGGGATGATCACGTCGGCGATGTCGTCGAAGAGTGTGGCGCGAGACAGCCCGTCGGGCAGGGCCATCGGGCGGTTGAGCCAGTCTTGGGCCACCGCGAGGTCGAGTTCGCCGCGGGCCACCTCGCGTATCTCCCGGTCCGGCTCGCGCTCGAAGAACTGGAGCTCAAGGTCGGGGTGCCGGGTGCGCAGCGAGGTGAGCGCGGCGGGGATCAGCCCGCGCGCCGCGGTGGGGAAGGCCGCCATGGACAGCTTGCCGACCACCGCCCCGCGCAGTGCCTCGAAGTCGGCTTCCGCGGTCTCCACCAGGGCGAGGATGCGCTCGGCGTGCTCGGCGAGCAGGCCGGCCGCGTCGGTCAGCCGCACGCCGCGCCCGCTGCGCTCCAGGAGCGTCGCGCCGGTCTCGCGCTCCAGCTTGGCGAGTTGCTGGGAGATCGCCGAGGGGGTCACCATCAGCGCTTCCGCCGCCGCGCCCACCGATCCGTAGACCGACACCGCGTGCAGCGCCTTCAGACGGTTGAGGTCCAACATGTAAGCAAGTCTAAACTACGCCCCCAAGAAATACTCGCTTGTGCTGAACAGTCCCCTGCCCGGAAAATAGATGCATGAGAATACAAACCGCCTCGCGCAAGCAGCACGAAAGCCAGATCAACTACCTGGAGAAGCTCGCCACCGCCGAGCGGGAGCGCCGCGCCCGGGCCCGCAGGACCGGCCGCGACCCCCGCCCGGTGAAGTCGGCCGAGACCAACTGATCGACCGGCCGGCCCGGATTCACCCGCGCGCGGCGGCCTTGGCCGCCAGAGGGAGGGCGCCGGTGACCCGCTCCACCGCCTCGTCGTCGTGCGAGGCCGACACGAACCACGCCTCGTAGGCCGACGGCGGAAGATACACCCCCTGGTCCAGCATCGAGTGGAAGAACGCCCGGTACGCGGACGTGTCCTGACGCTGGGCCCCGGCGAAGTCAAGCACCGGCTCGTCGGTGAAGAAGATCGAGAACAGGCTGCCCGCCCGCTGCAAGCGGTGCGGGACGCCCTCAGCGGACAGCGCCGCAGAGGCCGCGGAGCCGATCTGCGCGGCGACGGTGCCGAGCCGCTCGTACACCCCGTCATCGCATCCGCGCAGCATCGCCAGGCCGGCGGCGCAGGCCAGCGGATTGCCCGACAGCGTGCCCGCCTGATAGACCGGCCCATCAGGGGCGAGCCGGTCCATCACCTCCGCCCGCCCGCCGAACGCGGCGGCGGGCAGACCACCGCCCATCACCTTGCCGAAGGTCATCAGGTCGGCGTCCACCGGGTCCAGCCCGTACCAACCGGCGCGGGAGACCCGGAAGCCGGTCAGCACCTCGTCCAGGATGAGCAGCGCGCCGCTGGCCGTGCACAGCTCGCGCAGCCTGGCGTTGAAGCCGTCGCGCGGCGGCACGATGCCCATGTTGGCCGGGCACGCCTCGCTGATCACACAGGCGACCTCGAACGTCCGGAACGCCTCCTCGACCGCCGCCACGTCGTTGTACGGGAGCACGATCGTGTCGGCGGCCGACGCGCCGGTCACGCCGGGGGTGTCCGGCAGGCCGAACGTCGCCACCCCCGACCCCGCCGCGGCGAGCAGCGCGTCCACGTGCCCGTGGTAGCACCCGGCGAACTTCACGACCTTCGCCCGGCCGGTGTAGCCACGGGCCAGGCGCACGGCCGACATGGTGGCCTCGGTACCGGAGTTGACCAGCCGGACCTTCTCCACGGGGGCGACCCTCGCCACGATCTCCTCGGCCAGCTCGACCTCGCCGGGCGTCGCGGCGCCGTAGGAGGTGCTGTGCTCGATCGCGGCGCGCAGCGCCTCGACCACGGCGGGATGCCGGTGGCCGAGGATCATCGGACCCCATGAGCCGACCAGATCGACGTAGCGGTTGCCGTCGACGTCGGTGATGTAGGGCCCCTGGCCCGAGGCCATGAACCGCGGCGTGCCGCCGACCGCGCCGAACGCGCGGACCGGGGAGTTGACCCCGCCGGGGATCACCGTGCGGGCTCGGTCGAACAGATCCTGGGAGGACTTGGCGCTACTGGTCACGTCACAAGCCTACGACCGGCCCTCTCCGGTCACTCGAGTGCCACTCCAGTGCGCCCGAAGAACCGGGGGTCACTCGAAGGAGTCGGCCAGCCAGTCCAGGACGCGCAACGGGTCGGGCAGGGGACGGCCGTCGGGCGGGCGCAACCAGGACACCGGCTGCCCGGTGGGCAGCGTCGAGGGCGGGGCCAGGACGTAGCTGTCGCGGCAGTGCCAGCGCAGGCCAGGCGTGTCGTCCACGCTCTCGGGCACGCAGTCGAGGTTGCACGACCACCATTCGTCCTCGTCGTCCGGATTGCCGCGGGTGGCCACATAAAACAGAACCCGGTCGCCGTTGGCGGCGACCGGGCCGGTGCCAGAGCCGGATGCGTCCATCCGGGTGAGGGCGGCGAGCCCCGCGTCGAGCGGGGCGTCGAAGACGTCGAACACGCGTCCGGTGGGGAGGATCACATTGGCCTCGGGGTCACGCTCCCACCAGCGGCCGAGCTGCGCGGCGTCGAGAGTGGCCTGCATCTGCCACGCCGGGGACTGCGGATGCGCGCCCGGGTCGGGGCACCCGAGGCGGTCACAGGAACAGGCCCGCGAGCCGGTACGCAGCGGATGCGCCCCCGGGCAGACGGCCCAGCCGAGCGCGGCGTACTCCAGCACCGAGGCGATCCGCGACGTGTGCCGCCCCCGCCGTTTGGCACGCCGAGCAAGTGGTACCCCCACCATTGGTCTCCTCCGTCCGCGCGCCGGGATCGCCTACGCGAAGGCCACGGCGGGCGGCGCCGGAAAGGGCGCGCCAAAGCCACCGTGGGACACATCCGCGTGGGTGCTTACGCCTTCTTGCACTTTAACGCACGCGCCCCGGCAACCCACCGGAAACCCCCCGGTTGCCGGTGGTTCCCGGTGGTCACCCGTGGTGCCGCCGGCGCCGGTCAGACCGGCAGGCGGCGGGCCACCTCGGTCGCCCAGTAGGTCAAGATCAGGTCGGCCCCGGCGCGCCGGATCGCGGTCAGCGTCTCCATGATCACCCGCTCGCGGTCGATCCAGCCGTTCGCCGCCGCCGCCTCGACCATCGCGTACTCGCCGCTGACCTGGTAGGCGGCCACCGGCACGTCCACCGCGTCGCGGATCTGGCGCAGGATGTCGAGGTAGGCCAGCGCGGGCTTGACCATCACCGCGTCGGCGCCCTCGGCGAGGTCGAGACGCACCTCGCGCAGCGCCTCGCCGATCGGGCCCGCAGGGTCCTGCTGGTAGGAGCTGCGGTCGCCGAACTGCGGCGCGCACTCGGCGGCCTCCCGGAACGGCCCGTAGAAGCCCGAGGCGTACTTCACCGAGTAGCCCATGATCGGCACCTGCGCGAACCCGGCCGAGTCGAGCGCGTCTCTGATCGCGGCGACCTGGCCGTCCATCATGCCGCTCGGCGCGATCATCTGGGAGCCCGCGCGGGCCTGGGACACCGCCGCCGAGGCGTAGCGTTCCAGTGTCGCGTCGTTGTCGACCTCGCCGTCCGGCGTGAGGATGCCGCAGTGCCCGTGGTCGGTGAACTCGTCCAGGCAGGTGTCGGTCATAACCACGAGCGCGTCGCCGACCTCGGCCAGCACGTCGCCCAGCGCCCGCTGCACGATGCCTTCCGGGTCGTCGGCGCCCGACCCGCGCCCGTCCTTGACGGCCGGGATGCCGAACAGGATCAGGCCGCCCACCCCCGCCTCGGCGGCGTCGTGGGCGGCCTTGCGCACCGAGTCGAGCGTGTGCTGGACCACGCCCGGCATCGACCCGACCGGGTTGGGCTCGGCGATGCCCTCCTTGACGAAGACCGGCAGGATCAGGTCCCCCGGGTGCAGCCGGGTGCCCGCCACCATCCTGCGCAGCGGCGCCGTACGGCGCAGCCTGCGCGGGCGGGCGACCGGAAACTCAGCGCTCATCATGCCCCTTCTCGCTCACTTGGCCCGGCGGCGTGCGCCCCTGCGGGTCTGGGACGGCCGGCGAGGCGTCTCCCCCGCGGCGACGGCCGCCTGCCGCTGCTTGGCACCGTACTCCGCCAGAGCCGCCGCGAGGGCCGAAGCCGACGGACGATCGGCCATCACATCGACCCTGAGCCCGAACTCCTCGGCGGTCCGCACGGTCTGCGGGCCGATCGCGGCGATAACGGTGACGTTGTGTGGCTTTCCGGCGATTCCTACGAGATTGCGAACCGTGGACGACGACGTGAACAGCACCGCGTCGAACCCGCCGCCCTTGATCGCCTCACGGATCGGCGCGGGCGGCGGCGCGGCCCTGACCGTCCGGTAGGCGGTGACGTCGTCGCACTCCCAGCCCAGCTCGGTCAGCCCCGCCACCAGGGTCTCGGTGGCGATGTCGGCCCTGGGCAGCAGCACCCGGTTGATCGGGTCGAGCATCGAGTCATACGGCGGCCACTCGGCGAGCAGGCCCTCAGAGGACTGCTGCCCGGTGGGCACGAGGTCCGGCCGCACGCCGAAGTCCACCAGCGCCCGCGCGGTCGCCTCGCCCACCGCGGCGACCTTCAGGCCCGCGAAGGCCCGCGCGTCCAGCCCGTACTCCTCGAACTTCTCCCGCACCGCCTTGACGGCGTTGCCGCTGGTGAAGGCCACCCACTCGTACCGGCCGGTGACCAGGCCCTTGATCGCCCGGTCCATCTGCTGCGGGGTGCGCGGCGGCTCGACCGAGATCGTCGGGACCTCCTCGGGCACCGCGCCGTAGGAGCGGAGCTGCTCCACCAGCCGGGCCGACTGCTCCTTGGTGCGCGGCACCAGCACCCGCCACCCGAACAGCGGCTTGGTCTCGAACCACGACAGCGAGTCGCGCAGCGTCACCGCCTCGCCGACCACCATCAGCGACGGCTCGTCGATCACCGTGTGCTTCAGGTCGGGCCCGAGCCTGCCCAGCGTGGAGGCGACCGTGGTCTGCTCGGTCGTCGTGCCCGCGCCCGTCACCGCGACCGGCGTGGTGTCCGGGCGGCCGGCCGCGACCAGCGCCTTGCCGACCGACACCGTGTCGCCGCCGGCGTTGTAGATCACCAGCGTGCCCGCGGTCGCCGCGTGGACCGACCAGTCGTCCACCAGCCCCGCGTCCACGACGCGGAACTCCGGCCCGGACGCCGCCGCCGGAATCCCGGCGTAGGCCAGCACCGCGGTGGCCGGCGGCACCCCGGGAACGATCTCGAAGTCCACCTCCCCCTTGGCGCAGGCGGCCACCTCCTCACTGATCGAGGAGAAGAACATCGGGTCGCCAGGGCACAGCCGTACGACGCGCCTGCCGCCCTTGGCGGCCTTGACCGCGCCCAGCGGGGCGGGGTCGTCGTCAGTGACGTCGATCACCTCGACGTCGGGCCGGGCGTGCCGCAGCAGCGCGCCGAACGCGGCGCGGTCCAGCACGACAGCGTCGGCCTTGCCGAGCAGCGCCGCGCCGCGCAGCGTGAGAAGGTTCTCATCACCGGGACCCGCGCCGACGAAGGCGACGAACCCGCCCGCGTGCTCGACGAAGGGCGGTGGTGAGTTGGTCGGTGTCGGTGAGGTCGGACTCGCGGAGCTCAATGGGACTGCTCCCCCATCAACGTGCCGGCCCCCTCGGCGACCATGGCGGCGGCGAGGTCGCGGCCGATCTCCATGGCCGCCGGGAGAGGCCCGGCGGCGGACTTACGGACCGCACGCGCGCCATCGACTGCGATGACGGCGGCGGTCATGTTCAGGACATGGGCATCGGCGACCGCGTACGCCCCGACAGGGGCGGCGCACCCGGCCTCCAGTGCGGCCAGCAGGGACCGTTCGGCGGTCACCGCCGCCCGCGTGCCGGGATCGTCCAGCACGCCGAGCAGCTCGACCAGATCGTCCCTGTCGGCGCGGCACTCCACCGCCAGGGAACCCTGTCCGGGCGCCGGAAGCATCTCCTCGATCTCAAAGATCTGGGAGATCTCTGACTCCCGGCCGAGCCTCGACAACCCCGCGACGGCGAGCACGATCGCGTCCAGCTCGCCGGACAGGACCTTGCCGATCCTCGTGTCGGCGTTGCCGCGGATCGGCACGAAGTCGAGGTCGGGGCGGAGCGCCCGAAGCTGGGCGATCCTGCGCGGCGACCCGGTGCCGACCCTGCCCCCCGGGGGGATGTCGGCGAGCTTGGCGGACCCGATCAGCGCGTCCCGGTGGTCGGCGCGCGGCGGTGTCGCCACCAGCGCGATCTGGGGATCGGGCGCGGTCGGCAGGTCCTTCAGCGAGTGGACCGCGAAGTCGATCTCACCGTCGATCACCTTGTCGCGCAACGCGCTCACGAAGACGCCGGTGCCGCCGAGCTGGCTGAGCTGCGCCTTGGTCACGTCGCCGAACGTGGTCACGCCGACCAGCTCCACCGGCCGCCCGGTCAGCTCGGTGAGCCGGTCGGCGACGAGCTGGGACTGGGTGGTCGCGAGCAGGCTGCGGCGGGTGCCCAGCTTGAGGGGGGGCATCTCGGTCACAGCTCCCCCTTTCGCCTGGTCGCCGGAGAAGCCGGAGAAGCCGGAGAAGATCGAGTCGTCTGAGAAGATTGAACGGACCCGTCGATCCCCGCCTGGCGTACGGCCTCGGGCATCTTCGGGTCGAGGTTGAACAGCTCGCGCAGCGCCTCGGCATAATGATCGCCCGAGGGCGAGGCGGCGAGCTGTTTGACACGCACGGTCGGTTCGTGCAGCAGCTTGTCCACGACCCGGCGCATGGTCTGGGTGACCTCGTCCCTGACCCGCTGGTCCATGTCGGGCACCCGGGACACCAGCCGCCCCAGCTCGGCCTCCACCACACCGGCGGCCTTGCTGCGCAGCGCCACGACCGTGGGGGTGACCCGGGCGGCGCGTACGACCTCAAGGTGGCCGGCGACCTCCTCGGCCACGATCCGCCTGGCCGCCTCTACCACGTCGCCGGCGTCCGTGCCCGTGCCTGAGCCCAGGCCGGAGTTCTGGATCGCTTCGAGGTCGACCAGCGTCACGCCGGGCAGCGCGCGGACGCCGGGGTCGATGTCGTGCGGCAGCGCGAGGTCCAGCAGGAACAGCGGGCCCGTCCCGGTGATCATCTCGGGGGTGATCACCAGGTTGCCGCCGCCGGTGCAGGAGATCACGATGTCGGCCTGGGCCAGTTCGGCGGGCAGGTCGTCCAGCCGGGCGGGACGGCCGCCGACCGTCTCGGCCAGCCGTACGGCGCGCTCGTAGGTGCGGTTGGCGATCACGATGCCGGTCACCCCGGCGCGGGCCAGCGTGGCGGCCGACAGCGCGCTCATCGACCCGGCCCCGACGACCAGCGCGCGCTTGCCCTGGATCGGCCCGAGCACCCGCTCGGCCAGCTCCAGGCCGACGCCCACGAGCGACGCGCCCGCGTGGTCGATGCCGGTGTCGGTGTGGACGCGCTTGCCGACGCGCAGCGCGTGCTGGGCCATCTCGTTGAGCGTGGAGCCGAGCGTGCCCTCCTCCTGGGCCAGGCGCAGCGCCTGGCGCACCTGCCCGAGGATCTGACCCTCGCCGACCACCATGGACTCAAGGCCGCTCGTGACCGAGAACAGGTGGGACACGGCCCGGTCTTCGTAGTGCACGTACAGGTGCGGCGCGAGATGCTCGACCGGTACGTTCGCGTAGGTGCCGAGCAGTTCGCTCAGCCCGCTCACCGCGCTGTGGAAGCGCTGGACGTCGGCGTAGATCTCCACCCGGTTGCACGTGGAGACGACCATGGCCTCGGCCACGCACTCGCTCCTGTGTACGTCGTGCAGCAGCTTCACCAGCGAGTCGCCGGACACGGCCACGCGTTCCAGCAGTGCCACCGGTGCCGTCCGGTGGCTCAACCCGACAGCAAGGACGCTCATGCGCTGGCTCCCTGCTGCAACTCCTCGGCCATCACTGGGCCCCCACTTTCGCGATCACCCTTGCGCTGCTCATGGAACGCGAGGATCTGCAGTTCGATGGACAGATCGACCTTCCGGACATCGACGCCCTCTGGGACGGAGAGCACGGTGGGGGCGAAGTTCAGGATGCTGGTCACCCCGACGGCGATGACCCGGTCGCAGATCTGCTGGGCAGCCGCAGCCGGCGTCGCGATCACCACGATCGACACCCCCCGCCGCTCGATCACGGCTTCAAGCTCGTCGATGTGCTCGACATTCAACCCCGCGATGTGGTCGCCCACGACTTCGGGGTTGGCGTCGAACAGCGCGGCCACCCTGAAGCCGCGCGACACGAATCCACCGTAGTTGGCAAGCGCCCGGCCCAGGTTTCCTATTCCGACGATCGCCACCGCCCAGTCCTGGGTGAGGCCGAGTTCGCGGGAGATCTGGTAGATCAGGTACTCGACGTCGTAGCCGACACCGCGCGTGCCGTACGAGCCGAGATGGGAGAGGTCCTTGCGGAGCTTGGCCGAGTTGACACCTGCGGCCAGCGCGAGATCCTCCGAGCTCACGGTGGCCACCCCGCGCTCGGCCATGCCGGTCAGCGCCCGCAGGTAGAGCGGCAGCCGGGCAACGGTCGCCTCGGGTATGCCACGGTCGCGGGATTGGGGCAGGCGGCGTATCACGTGCCGGAACTCCAGGGGACGGGCCTCCGGCGCGGCGCTGCCGCGTGCCCGGACGCGGTGGATAAGATGATGAGCAGCGTCTTCCAGGTTAATCCCTTTGTGAACGTATGCACAAAGTGAGAGGCAGCGAGTCTTACCGTCCCGTGCCTGGGCTAGCGTTGGCGGACATGACCCACCGGATCACGCTGCTCGGCAAGCCGGGCTGCCATCTCTGCGACGACGCCCGCGAGGTCATCGCCCGCGTGGCGGGCGAACTGGGGGTTCCGTGGGAGGAGCGGGACATCACCCGATCTCCCGAGGACCAGGAGAAATACTGGGAGATGATCCCGGTGACGCTGATCGACGGCGTGCAGCACGACTTCTGGCGGGTCGACGAATCCCGCCTCCGCGCGGCCCTGGCCACCTGACCAACTGACCACGTTCTGGATCAGAGCGGGGCCGTCCACCACTCCGACGCGATGGACAACCCGGCGAGGCGCAGCGCCTGCCGCTTCGCCTCGTCCATGTGCCCGCACACCACCACGACCTGCACCGCCCCGCGTCGGCGCGCCTCTTCCGTGACGGCCTTCAGAAGATCGACGCCGACCGTGGTCCAGTCGCCGTCCTCCTCGACCGCGAAGTCGTCGAGCGTGCAGGTCGGCCCGCCCGGGTCGTACACCGGAGGAGCGGGCACCAGCGAGCCGATCGCGAACCCGACGAACCGCCCATCCCACTCGGCCACCCGGCAGACGACCTTCGCGTCCTCCACCAGGGTGGCGATGAACTCGGCGTGACGGTCCTGAGCATCCGCCGCACAACGCCAGAAGACCGGCTGATGCTCTGCGTACTTCTCCCTGCACCGGGCCATCAGGGCGACGATCGCCGCCACGTCATCGGACAAGGCGCTCCGGACAGCTAGCATGATCCCCATGCTAGGAGGGCCGAACCCCGCCCTCCCCATCGGCCACCCCAGGCAAGATCCCCCCTCCTGCCCTGGCGAATACACCTCAGCAAAGCCACCGAAAACCACCCCCTGGCCGAGCCCCCCGGCGACCACTACACCGAAGTCCGACACAGCCCCCGGAAGACACACCCCAGGTGAAGCACCGGACGCGACTCCCGGCCGGCGGGCAACGCACCGTACTCCGGGCCCGGCCCACCGGCACCGCCCGAAGGACACACCCCAGGCCAGGCACGAAAAGCGGCCCCACCCGGCGACCACTACACCGAACTCCGACACAGCCCCCGGAAGACACACCCCAGGTGAAGCACCGGACGCGACTCCCGGCCGGCGGGCAGCACACCGCACTCCGGCCCACCGGACCGCCCGGAGCGGGCACGCCGGGCGAACCACCGAAAAGCGGCCCCCACTCGGTGGACGGCACGCCTTGCCGCTGGGCGGGACTCGGTAGGCAGTTCGGCAGGCGACGCGCGCGGGCTGGCGTAGGCGGGTGTACCAGTGAGTCAGCCGGGTGATGAGCCGACCTGGGCGGTCTCCGCGTCGATCCAGGACAGGTACTCGGCGCTGCCGGCGACGATCGGGGTGGCGATGATCTCAGGCGTGTCGTAGCCGTGGTTGGCCTTCACGTGCGCCTCCAGGTCGCCGTAGCGGTCGCGCGTCGTCTTGATCAGCAACTGCCACTCCCGCGCCTGCTCAAGCGCCCCCTGCCACCGGTACACCGACGTGATCGGGCCGACCAACTGCACGCAGGCCGCCAGCCGGGCCTCCACGATGCCCCGGGCGAGCGCGATTCCGTCCTCCTCGCTCTCCACCGTCGTCAGCACCTGCACATAGTCCGCCATGAAGCCTCGATTCCGCGCACTCGACGAGATGATGCGGGCCCTCCCCGATGGTTCTACACCGCCGGTCTGCCGGTCTGCCGGTCTGCCGGCGCTGGAACGGCGAACGGCGAACGGCCACGACGGCGCGAAACGCCGGGCACGGGCGCGCAACGGGGCACGGCGGTCGGCGGAGGGGGGCTCTGCCGTACGGGATGGGCCCGGCGAACCGAACGCCCCTGACCGGCCTGAACACGTTGAGGCCCCGCTGGAAGAACCTGGCCTTGCGGTCACGCCCCGCCAGGGCCGAGGTAGGCGTCGATGACCTCGATCATCCGGTCCCGCCCGAAGCTCGGCTCATGGCCCGGATGCACCACTCTGACAGGAAGGTCACGAAGCCGGCGCATGGTCGCCCGGTACGCCGCAGGGTCGGACCCGGGCAGGCTGTCCAGCAGCGGCGCATCGTAGATGACGTCGCCGGAAAAGAGCACGCCGCCGTCTTCGTCCCAGAGCGCGATGCCGCCGGGCGTGTGCCCGGGCAGGTGCAGCACGGTGAAGGCGCGGTCGCCCAGGTCCACCGTGTCGCCCTCGCGCAGCAGCCGCGTCGCGGGCGCGGGCACGACGTCGTACGTGGCGATGTCGTACCCGCCGTACGGCAGCGCGTCGACCAGCGCCTCCGGCATCGGGACGCCCATCTCGTCCAGCAGCGCGTGAAACTCCACCGGGAGGTCCGAACCGACCAACGTGCTGAACTCCGGCTCCGCCAGCGACGAAGCCTCGGCCTCGTGGATCCATCGTTCGGCGAACTCGTGCGCGCCGCCCACATGGTCGTAGTGGGCGTGGGTGAAGACCACGACGGGTTCGCGGGCGAACAGGTCGGGCGCGGCGTCCCGTAGCGAGGCCACGCCGCAGCCCGCGTCCACCAGAAGGTCACGCTCGCCGCCCCGGACATGCCAGATGTTCGATCGCAGCAGCGGATGCACATGCGGCTCCACCAGCATGGTGATCGAATCATCGACCCGCCGCCGGTCGAACCACCGCGGGGCCACCGGGAGGCCGCTCACCACGGCCACCGGCCATCGATGAGCCGCAGACCAGAGCGGCCCACCCCGGCCGTAACGCCCGGGACGCGCGGCGCTCCCGCCGCATCGTCACCGATCTCTCGGAACGTCCGCGCGCACGACCGGCCTTGGGAGCCCATCACGTCACCTCTCACCGCCGAACAGTTCCGACGATAATCGTGGCTCGATCGCGTTAAGGTCAACGATCAGGGTGGTCGTTACGCTGCCTACAACTGAATTAGTGGCCTCTATATCTTTGCACGACTAATATAGTTCAGCGTGGAACCCATCAGGCTGGATGAGACCGACCGGGCGATCATCGACGTCCTGTACGAGGACGGGCGGCGACCGTACGGCGAGGTGGGCAAGGCGGTCGGGTTGTCAGAGGCGGCGACCAGGCAGCGCGTCAACCGGCTGCGCGAATCCGGCGTGATCCGGATCTCCACCATCATCGACCCGATCCGCGTGGACCACGGCGTCGTGGCCCTGGTCGGCGTCCGGGTGGACGGAAGCATCCGCGCCGTCGTCCCACGGCTGACCGACATCGAGGAAGTCGAGTACCTGGTGGTCACCGCCGGGGCCTTCGACATGTTCCTGGAGGTCGTCGCCGAAACCCACGCGGAAATCCTCGACCTCGTGAGCGAGCGCATCAGAGGCGTGGAGGGGGTCAGGGACACCGAGATCTTCATGCACCTGAGCATCGAGAAAATGGTCTTCTCCTGGGGACGCCGCCGCCGTCCCCTCAAACCCAGCGGCCGATGACCATACAGCGCCGCGTACCGCCGACGGGCATACTCGACGGCGAAAAGCCTCTGTCAACCTCTTTGGCGTACTGAAGCCCACGGCAGTACTCGTACCGGTGTTCTAGGGGCCGCACGGGAGCGGTGCCATTAGAGATCCTCACACAATCCCAGGGGATGCCGTAAGAAGGCTCTACGCACTGCGGCCGGAGCCCGCGAAGCAGGGCTCCCCCAAGGCCACGGATGGGAAAGCATCGATCGGCACGGTGGACAGGAAGGTGACCTTGTCAGCCGACGCTCGGTACGGCCAACCCTTACGACGCATACGAAATACCGGACACCAGAACGCACCGGCAAACAACACGCGGCCGACACAAGCGCCCGCCGCGCAGAATCACTGGCCACCGGACAAGACAGTGCACCGCCGAAAGGATGGCATCCCGCCAGCCTGTCAGCAACGGCCCTGTGGCCGGAGGGACTTGCCGTACGGAATTGGTTCCGGAACCTATGGCACACGACCAGCAACAACGTCGGGCGGGAAAGGCCTCCGAGCGAAGCGAGGGCCGAGCCTTTCGCCGCCGCAGCGGGGGACGGCGCAGCACCAAAGAATCACACGAAAAGCCAGACACAAGAGCCGACCGGCAACACGCCGACGACTGAACGAGGCCTGCCGCGCAGAGATCGAGACCCGGAACATGTGGGAAAGCAGGGGCCTGTGGGGTGGGGAAGAACGGCGCGAAAGCGCGGAAAGAAGTGACCAGGACGGAAGAACAGCGCGGAATCGAGAAGGTTCAGATGAACGCCGTCGGCAGTGGGACGACTTTGGCGGCGTTGACGGTGAGTTCGATGACGTTGGTGGCGAGGACGAGGGACTGGCGTTCGGTGACGAAGCGTTGCACGTGGGGTTGCCGCTGGTGTTCGGCGAATGCGACCTCGTCCCGGTATAGCTCATACACGATTCGCTGCAACGGTGCCGACTTCACCGCGTGGCAAGAGTAGACCAGCGTGTCAGGTTCGTTCTGCCGGACGCCGTCCACGGTGGCCTCGGCCAGGTGGTCGAAGGCGTCGCCCGAGCCGTCGATGAGCGTGAAAACGGTGAGCAACCCGTAGATGCTCGGCGACGGCCTGCCGCCCCCGCCACCGCCCGTGTTGGGGCCATGGCCGGACGTTTCGGGGTATACCACCCCGGTTCCGGGCATGCTGTAGTCCTGCTGCTCGGCGCGGCGTGCCCGCCGGCCGCCGCCACCGCCCTCCATGCGAGCGTGAGCGCCCGTTTCGGTGCCGCGCCTGCCCCGGCCGGCGCGCGGCGACTCGAAATCGCCGGTGGCCCCGCCGGCCGGCCCACCGAAGAAGCCGTTCGCGGAAGGCTCCTCGAAAGGTGGCGCCTCCCCATAGGAGGAGGCGTCCCCATAGGACGGCTCCGCGAACGGCGAGCCGCCCTCGTCGGCCCGCATGCGGGCCGCGTAGTCGACGTCCTGCTCACCCGCGCGGTACTCCGCCACGAGGTCGCCGAGCCCGGACCGCCGTCTGCCCTGCTGGGGCTGCGGTTGCCCGCTCTCCGGCACGCCGCCTTCCGCGGCGAAGCCGTGCCCCTCCCGGCGGCCCCGCTCCTCCATCCGGCCCTGCTCGGCGAACGCCTGGTCGGTGCGGGAGCGGGCGGGTTCGTGGATCGGCTCGCGGGTAGGTTCGCGGATGGTCTCGCGTACCTGGTCGCGGGCCTGAACCCCCTGTTCGGCGACCGCGCGCCGCCGCCCCTGCTCCGGCCGCTTGACGGCGGCGGTGTCCTCCTCGTAGCCGTCCTCTTCCTCATCCTCCTCGTCGTCGTAGGGCGCGAGCGGGCGGATCAGCGCGTACCAGGTCGCAGCCGCGCCGACCGTGAGGATGACGGTGGTGAAAAGGCCCAGCGAGGAGAACCGGAGCACCCCCACGAGCGCGATGCCGACCGGCCCGATGACCAGGACGGCGTGCATGTTGTCCAGGTCGTACTCGTCGCCGTCGCGCCAGCGCAGCCCGGCGACGATCACCGCGCCGACCATGATGGCGACCGTGGCGGCGTGCGCGGCGGCGAGCAGTGAGGCCGGGAACAGGCTCCAGTGCGCGCTGCCGACCGGCAGTGATTCGCTGAACGACCCGCCGTTGTTCACCGGGTCGACGACCATGATCACTATACTGACGAAGGTCAGCGCGCCGCCGAGCAGCCATGCGGCGAACTTCGGCGGGGTCTTCCTGGCCAGGAGTTGCACCGCGCCGATGGCCAGCCACAGGGGGGCGACGAGTGAGCCGGTGATCTGGTAGAGCCGGAAGGTGGTGGCGCCGAACCCGAGCAGGTGCCCTGCCGCGACCACGCCGAGGGCCAGGCACAGTGCCGCCGTGGAGGCGGTCCACGCGCCCAGCCAGCCGACCGGCTCGTCGCGCAGCCGCCTGATCAGGGCACCGGTGGCGATGGCGGCGAGGAGAGCACCGGCGAATCCGATTACGGCGACGACGTTTTCCATGGTGCCTCCAATGCTGCCGGACAATAGCCCCCAACCGGTAGCGGAAGCGGGGAGCGGCCGTGTCAGGTGCAACGGTCCACCAAGGTAGCCGCCGGGCGGCCCATGCCGCGACGCTCTCCCTCCGATGTTATGGCCCACCACATACCCACGATCTAGGGAGATCCGAAACCCACCAGGGCACCTCGCCGGATCGGCAAGGTCAGGACCAAGCGGATTGTGAAATTTCCCGATCATTCCTAGAGTGTTCGAGCAGCCGACCCCTTCCCCCCAGGGATCGACCCCCTTCCCCCCAGGGATACCGGATGCCGAATACGTGGCCGTTCGCCGGGCTTTCCCCGCCACCCAGGGCGGGGATGTCACAAAGCGCACGGACGGGCGAGTTCGCAGTACGTCAGGATGTGGCGGCTCCAGGGGACGACGACCTCCGGGCCCTGGTTCTGCGTGCCAAGACCGGAGACGCCGACGCCTTCGGAACGCTCTATGACCGATACGTGGACCTCGTCTACCGCTACATCTACTTCCGTGTCGGCTCACATCCACTCGCCGAAGACCTCACCAGCGAGACGTTTCTGCGCGCACTCCGCCGTATCGCGCACTTCACCTGGCAGGGACGCGACTTCGGCGCCTGGCTGGTGACGATCGCCCGCAATCTGGTCACCGACCATTTCAAATCGGGGCGTTACCGGATGGAGGTGTCCACGGCGGAAGTGCTCGACATCCCGTTGGACGGCCCGCACATCCCCGAGAACGCGGTTGTCACGGCGATGGTCAACGAAAGGGTTCTGCGCGCTGTACGGGACCTCAAGCCAGAGCAGCAGGAGTGCGTGGTGCTGCGCTTCCTGCACGGCATGTCGCTGGCGGAGACCGCGCTGGTGATGGGCAAGAAGAGCGGGGCGATCAAGGCCCTGCAGTTCCGCGCGATCCGCGCGCTGGCCCGCGCACTGCGGGCGGACCTCACCTGAACGAACCTGAAAGAACCCGAAAGAACCTGAAAGACCTGAAGAAACCTGATGGAGCCGCCGACGGGCCGGGCGGTCACCGACAGGTACGGCGGGCGGTCCCCGCAGGTGCCCTGGAAACGGAACGTAACCTGTCGTACCGGCCCATCGTTAGGCAAGTGACACCGATGGATCATCGCTCGGGGGCGGCAGGGAGCGTTCATGCGTAAGTGGCGACCCCGGTGGTGGCGCCCCGCCACCACCCGGCGTACCCAAACCCGCCTGGCCGAACGATTGTCGAAGATCGGCATTCAGGAGGAGGCGGGTCCCCGCGAGGAGTTCCGCTCCAAGCTGCGGGCGGACCTGCTCACGACGTACGCCGAGGACGCCTCCTGCCCGCTTCCCGAACCGGCGGAGACCATCGCGCCCACCGCCGGTCAGGCGGACATCGTGCGCGGGCGGTCGCGCAGGTCCAGGCGCTGCCGCCGGGCGGGCCGGGCGGGCGGCCGGTCCAGGGGGCATCGGCGAGTGGCGGTGTTCTCGCAGCTCACGGTCGTCGGCGTGGCGTTCACGCTCACCGTGGCCGGGCTGGTGGCCTACCGCGCGGTACCGGGCGACACGCTGTATCCGCTGAAGCGGGCGGCGGAGTCCACCATGGTCGGGCTGAGCACGGACGAGCGGGAACGGGCACAGCGCAAACTGCGGGCGGCCGAGGAACGGGCCGCGGAGGTCGCTAGGCTGCTCGGCACGCCCGGACGGGTCGATCTGGTGGAGAAGACGATCCGGGACATGGACCGGGCCACCCGGTCGGCGGTGTGCGAGCTGGGCAGGGTCAAGCGCAAGGACACCAAGGAAGAGGAGGAACCGACGCTGCGGCGGTTCGCCGAAAAGCAGCACCAGGTGGTGGACCCGATGCTGCAGAAGATGGACGCGCAGACGCAGCGCCAGGCGAGCGGCTACCTCGACTACATCGACGGCCTCGCCGCCCCTGAGACGACCTCCGCCACGACCGGCGACTGAACCCGCTGAACCCGCGCAACCCGCGCCCGAACCGGCGGCCGAACGGCGCTACGCGGCGCTGAGGGGCCGCTGGACGACCGACAAGACACCCTCTCGGCCGACACGCCGGGACGGCCCGTATACGCGGTGGAATCGGCGTGTCATACGCCGCTAACGCGACGGACCGGTCATGGTCCCCCAGGACGGTTAAGCTGATGGATTATGAGGCGGCTACTACGACGGCGGCAGGAGCCCAGGCTCGCGGGCGAGGTGGCCGCGGCCGCCGCCGTGAGCATGCCGGTCGCCGAGCCCGACCCCACCGCGGCGGCGTTCTTCGACGTCGACAACACGATGATGCGCGGGGCCTCGATCTACCACTTCGCCCGCGGGCTGGCCGGGCGCGGCCTGTTCACCACCAAAGACCTGCTGCGGTTCGCAGTGGGCCAGGCGATCTTCCGGGTGCGCGGCAACGAGAACGCCGACCACATCACCGAGGCCAAGGAGACCGCGCTGGCGTTCGTGGCCGGGCTGAAGGTCGATGACGTGGTCCAGCTCGGTGAGGAGATCTACGACGAGGTCATGGCCGATCGCATCTGGGCGGGCACCAGGGCGCTCGCGCAGAGCCACCTCGACGCCGGCCAGCGGGTGTGGCTGGTCACCGCGACGCCGGTGGAGCTGGCCAGCGTGATCGCCCAGCGGCTCGGGCTGACCGGCGCGCTCGGCACCGTGGCCGAGACCGAGAACGGCGCCTACACCGGGCGGCTGGTCGGCGACCTGCTGCACGGCCCGGCCAAGGCCGAGGCGGTGCGCGCGCTGGCCCGCAAGGAGGGGCTCGACCTCACCCGCTGCTCGGCCTACAGCGACTCGGCCAACGACCTGCCGCTGCTCTCACTGGTCGGCAACGCCTACGCGGTCAACCCGGACGGCGAGCTGCGCGAACACGCCCGGCACCACGGGTGGACGATCCACGACTACCGCACGGGCCGCAAGGCCACCATGATCGGGCTGCCCATCGCCGCCGCGGCGGGCGCGCTCGCGGGCGGCGTGGCCGCCGCCATCGCCCTGCGCCGCCACTACCGCTCCTGAGAAACCTAGCCCTGAGAGACCCCCGGCCCGGAGAGACCCGGCTCAGAACAGCGGCGGGAAGGCGGGGCCGCGGCGCAGCCGCAGGTCGTCCAGGCGCTGCTGGATGATCTCGCGCACATGGTCGGTGAAGTTGAACACCGTGGCCGGATCGTCGGCCGCGTCCGGGTCGCACTCGTCGGTGCGGACCGGCTCCCCGAACTCGATCATCCACTTGGACGGCAGCGGAATCAGCCCCAGCGGCCCCAGCCACGGGAACAGCGGCGTCACCGGGAGGTAGGGCAGGCCCAGCGCCCGCGCCAGTGTCCGCAGCTCGCCGATCTTCGGGTAGATCTCCTCCGCCCCCACGATCGCGCACGGAATGATCGGCACCCCGGCCCGGATCGCCGACGCCACGAACCCCCCGCGCCCGAACCGCTGGAGCTTGTACCGGTCGCGGAACGGCTTGCCGACCCCCTTGAAGCCCTCAGGGAAGACCCCCACCAGCTCGCCCTTGCGCAGCAGCCGGTCGGCGTCCTCGCGGCAGGCGAGGGTGTGCCCGGTCTTGCGGGACAGGTGCCCAAGGACCGGAAGCTCGTAGACGAGGTCCGCGCCGAGCAGTCGTACCGGCCGGTGCGCCTCGTCGTGCAGGGCGACCTGGAGCATCAGCGCGTCCACAGGGACGGTGCCGGAGTGGTTGGCCACCACCAGCGCGCCGCCCTCGGCGGGGACGTTGTCCAAGCCCAGCGTCTCGACCCTGAACCAGTGCCGGTAGAGGGGGCGCAGCAGCTCCAGCAGCACCTTGTCGGTCAGCTCGTGGTCGAACCCGAACTCGTCGATCTCGTACTCGCCGGCGAGCCGCCTGCGCACGAAGTCGAGGAGCTCGATCAGCCGGTCGTCAGCGGGCGGGGCCGAACCGGCATGCCCGCAGGCCGCCGCGTCGATGGGGATCACCGTCGCGTAGGACTCGTCGTGGCTCATCGGCCGAATTCCTCCTCGATCCGGCCGATCAGCGCGGCCAGCGGCCCGCCGTCCGCGTCGCGGCCGAGTGAGCGCAGAAAGTCGTCGAACGCCGCCGCCGTGGTGAACTTGGGCTTCCAGCCCAGCTCGTCGGCCAGGCGGGTGGTGTCGACCGCGCGGCCGTGGCACATCAGCCGGATCTGCTCGGGCGAGAAGTCGGCGAGGCCGACCCGCCCGGCCAGCTCGCCGAGCACGCCGAAGGCGGGCGACGGCAGCGGCATCGTGGGCCGCCCGGCGCGGCGCACGCACTGCGAGAGCAGCAGCACGCCGTCCCCGGCCACGTTGTACGTGCCGGGGTGATCCTCCATGGTGACCCGGCGCAGCACTTCCACGCCGTCGTCCTCGTGGACGAACTGCAGGCGGGGGTCGAATCCCAGCACGGTGGGCAGCACCGGCCGGCCGAAGTAGCGGGTGAGCGGAGAATCGACCCCCGGCCCCATGAAGTCGGCGAAGCGCAGCGTGGTGACGGTCACGTCGGGCCGTCGCCTGGCGAAGCCCCGCACGTAGCCCTCGACCTCCACCGCGTCCTTCGCGAATCCGTGACTGGGGGTCTCGGGAGGCTCCGCGTCCTCGGTGAAGACGGCGGGGTCGCGGGCGGAGGAGCCGTAGACCTCGGTGGTCGAGCGCACCACGACCCGGCGGATCAGCGGGGACCGCTGACAGGCGCCGAGAAGCTGCATGGTGCCGATCACGTTGTGTTCCTTCATGAGGGCCCTGGGAGCGCTCATGAGGTCGACGTGGACCACGGTGTCGATGTCGGCCGCCGCGATCACCTGTGCGATGTCGGGGCTGCGCAGATCGACCCTGACGAACTCGGTACGGCCGAGCGGCACGCCGCCGGGCGCCGGACCGCCGTCACGCGCCGGCGTCGGCGGTGGAACGGTGTCCACGCCGATCACCCGGGAGATCCCCGGGTCGGACGCGAGAACGCTCGCCACTCGGGCGCCGATATGTCTGGCGACCCCGGTGACGAGCACGGTACGGGTCATCGGCGCCTCGCAGGTCCGCTGCTACTTCTTGTTACGCCGCTGGATACGGGTCTTCTTGAGCAGCTTGCGGTGCTTCTTCTTGGCCATGCGCTTACGGCGCTTCTTGATGACAGAGCCCACGGGACCCCCAGGTCTTGGTAGATGCTGGTTCGGTGTGCTGAGCAGCACACCGAGTCAACAGCCTACCGGCGATCCACGGTAGATCGCCCCTGGGGGAGCCCCGGGAGACTGCACTCGCGGCGTGACCGCGCTCGCCGGCGCACGCCGCTACTCGATGAGACGCCGGGCACCGCCCGGGCGCCTCAGCCCGCCTCGATGTAGGCGTCTCTCAGATAATCGTGAACCGCCTGCTCAGGGACCCGGAAAGAGCGGCCGACCCGGATGGCCGGCAGTTCGCCCGAGTGTACGAGCCGGTACACAGTCATCTTGGACACCCGCATGACGGTGGCCACCTCCGCCACCGTCAGGAACTTCACCTCGCTGAGAGGTCTTTCACCTGCACCCATCGGACGCCTCTTCCGCACGTGTATCCGGGTTATCCCCACTGGTGCCATTGCTCACGCACGTGTACTGCCGTCAGCGTAAGGCGGGACTCCGAGTGCGCAAACCCCCTAGTCCATCAGTCTTCGAAGCCCTGTGTCAGTCGAATCGCCGAAAACGCAGGCCAGCGGGCTGACCGCACCCTCGCCGTGCTCTTGGAACGGAACAACTGTCTACCCATAAGAGTCGCCCACGATCATGAAAAAGTTGGCAAACGAGGCCCGCGCGACTCGGAATGCAGGCGCGAAAAACTGGTATAAGGAGGGCCGAATCCACTCCAACGGGACTCAGAGGGCCTGCGTGACCCTTGAGACGAGGTATGCCGTGAGGGGCCGGTAGTACCTCGGGAGGACGTTGTCGTCGAGCGGCACCGCCACCGCGATCTTGCCCTCCGCCTCGCCGAGGAACAGCGCCGGATCGTTGCAGTCGGCGAATCCGACGGTCGGGTGGCCCGCCTCCCCGGCCGCGCCCGCCCAGCCATGGTCGGCGATCACCAGGTCGGGGCGCTCGCCGTTCAGCCTGCGGAGCATCGCCTCCATCGGCGCGGAGTCGTGGGTGTGGACGAATCCGCCATGGTCGTCCAGCATGGCCACGCCGTCCAGGTAGCGGACCCGCCGGGTGCGGCGGCCGTGGTAGGCCGGTGAGTAGGCCCAGCCCTCGCCGGGAGTGAGCAGCTTGGCGCCGTGCCGTACGGCGAACCGGGCGAGCGACAGGTGGACGGTGAGCAGCCCGGTCGGGTGCCCGGTGGCGAACAGCAGCCGGGGCCGTCCGCCGGCCAGTGCGGCGCCGATCCGCGCGCCCATCTCGTCCAGGGCGTCGATGGTGCGGTCGGGGTCGATGGTGTCCTGGCCGGCCCGGTGCGCCGGGTCCGGGCTCACCCCGGCGGACTTGGCCATCAGCGCCAGCACGTCGCGGTAGCCCCACGGCTGGGCGAAGGTCAGGCCGAGTTGGTAGTAGGGATCGCGCTCGGCCAGCGACCTGTAGTGGTCGAGGTTGTTCTCGCGGCTGGTGGCGACGTCGCCCGCGATCTTGGTAGCGATCAGATGGTCACGAAGCTCGGATCGGCTCGGGGGTGTCAGCTCGTCCACGGGCACTCACAGCAGCACGTCAAGGCCGTGTGCGGGGAACACGGCGTTCCGGGCCGCGACAATGGCCCGGTCAATAGGGTCTTCTGGATCATAACCGTGGGAGAAGTGGCGAAATTCCGGAATGCGGTCATCTGTCATGGTCAACGGGGGTAGTTCGCCGGTACGTTCCGCGGCCAGCTCGCGCCACGCCTCCGGCGTCTTGGTGTCCGGGTCCAGCGGATGGCCGGACGCCTCGGCGATCAGATGCGTCCAGGCCCGCGGCACCACCTGGACCAGCTCGTACCCGCCGCCTCCGGTGGCCACCCACCGGCCGCCCGCCGTCTCGTGGGCCAGCCGGTGCAGCTCCTGGTACGCGGCTCGCTGGCCGTCCAGGCTGAGCGTCAGGTGGGCCAGCGGGTCGAGCGCGTGGCCGTCGCAGCCGTGCTGGGTGACCAGGACCTCCGGCCGGAACTCCGCGAGCAGCGGCGGCACCACCGCGTGGAAGGCGCGCAGCCAGCCCGCGTCGCCGCAGCCCGCGGGCAGCGGGACGTTGACGGCGGTGCCCTCCGCCTCCCCCGCCCCGGTCTCCTGCGGGAAGCCGGTGCCGGGGAAGAGCGTGCGCGGGCTCTCGTGCAGGCTGATCGTCAGGACCCGGGGGTCGTCATAGAACATCGCCTGCACACCGTCGCCGTGGTGGACGTCGACGTCCACGTACGCGATCCGGGTCGCGCCCTGGGAGAGCAACCAGGCGATGGCGAGGGCCGGGTCGTTGTAGACGCAGAAGCCGCTGGCGCAGGCGGGCATCGCGTGGTGCAGGCCGCCCGCCACGTTGAGCGCGTGCTCGGCCGCGCCGGTCCACACCGCGCGGGCCGCGGCCAGGCTCGCCCCGGCGATCAGCGCCGACGCCTCGTGGACCCCGGCGAAGGCCGGGTTGTCGCTGGTACCGAGCCCCGCCGCCAGGTCGGGACGGCCGTCCTGGGAGACCCGCCGGACGGCCGCGATGTAGTCGCGGGAGTGGACCAGCGCCAGCTCGTCATCGGTGGCGGGGGCGCATCCGGTCTGCTCGACCGTGGCCAGTACGCCCAGTTCGCGGGCCAGCGCCATGGTCAGCTCGACGCGCACGGGGGCCAGCGGATGGCCGGGCCCGAAGTTGTAGGAAGTGAGTGCGTCGTCCCAGACGACCCGCACCGACCTGCTCATTCGCGTTGCTCCGCTCGACGGCTCCGGCGTCGGCGGCCCGGCGCGTACGGCTGCGCCGCGCGGGTCCCGCCCTCTGGCCCGACGGTATCGCACGCGCCCGCGCACGCCGCGCGTGCCGTACCGTCGAAACCATGCGAATCCCGGGCGTACGGCCTGTTTGGCGTATCCTGCGTCGCCCGCGCGTCCAGGACTGGCTGCTGACCATCGCCGTGGCCCTCCCCGGCCTCTACGCGCTGCCCGCGAGCTTCATCGTCCCTGTCGCCTCCCCTGCCGTGCGGGCCGACGCCGCGGCCATGGTCCTCGGCGCGCTCGCCCTCCTCGCACGGCGGAGCAGACCCCTCCTGGTCGCCCTCGCCACCGTCGCCCTCGACATCACAACGGCCCTGTTCACCCCGTTCACCGTGGCCGAACCGGCCTCGGTGATCGCCTTCTACACCCTCGGCCGGTACACCCCCGCCAGACTCGCCTGGCTCACCGCGCTGGCCACCGCGATCGCCGAAGGCTTCGCCATGTGGGCCACCAAGGGCAGCGCCAACCAGGTGGGCAACGGGCTCATGCTGCTGCTCGCGGTCGGGGTGGGGCACTTCTTCCGGCTCAGGTACGAGCTGCGCGAGCGCCGCGAGCTGCACGCGGCGGAGAACGCGGTCCGCGCCGAACGTCGGCGCATCGCCAGGGAGCTGCACGACGTCGTGGCCCACCACATCAGCGTGATCAACGTGCTGGTCGGCGCCGGGCGTACCACCATGGCCACCGACCCCGCGCGGGCGCAGGAGGTGCTGATCACCGCCGAGCGCACGGCCCGCGAGGCGATGTCGGAGATGCGCGAGCTGCTGCACGTACTGCGCGCCGAGGACGACAAGGAGCCGGAAGACCACTCCGGAGTGGGCGCGGCCGAGGTCGCCACGCTGGTCGAGCAGGCCCGCGCGGCCGGGCTCCCCGCCGCGCTCACCATCGAGGGCGAGCCCGCGCCGCTGCCCGCCGCCGTGGACCACGCCGTCTACCGGATCGTCCAGGAGTCACTGACCAACACCCGCAAGCACGCCCCCGGAGCCCGCGCGAGCGTCCACCTGGTTTACGAGGAGGAGGCGGTCGCCGTGGAGATCCTGGACGACGGCACGAGCTGGACGCCCGCCGGCAGGGACGCCACGGGCGCGGGCTACGGCCTGAGCGGCATGGCCGAACGCGTCGCGCTGTGCGGGGGCCAGTTGCAGACGGGCCCCCGCCCGCATGGAGGATTTCGGGTACACGCCCGCATGCCGGTACCCGGCCGCGCGGCGCAGCCGCCCCCGAACCCCGAACGGAGATCGAGCGTTGATCAACGTGCTGCTCGCGGATGACCAGGCCCTGGTCCGCACCGGATTCGGCATGATCGTCGGCGCCCAGCCGGACATGACGGTGGCCGGGGAGGCCGCCGACGGCCAGGAGGCGGTACGGCTGAGCGGCGCGCTGCGGCCGGACGTGGTGCTCATGGACGTCCACATGCCGGGCATGGACGGCGTGGCCGCCACCGAGCGGATCGTCACCGAGCATCCGGACGTCCGGGTGCTCGCGCTCAGCACGTTCGACCTCGACGAGTACGTCGTGGCGATGCTCCGCGCCGGAGCGTCCGGGTTCCTGCCCAAGGACATCTCGCCCGAGGAGCTGGTGGAGGGCGTCCGGATCGTCCACCGGGGCGAGTCGGCGGTCGCGCCCCGGCTGCTGACCCGGCTGATCGGTACGTTCGTCCGCGCCGCGCGCCCGCGCGCCACCCCGCGAGACGGCCTGCTCGGCGCGCTCACCGACCGCGAGCGCGAGGTCCTGACGCTGATCGGGAGCGGCCGGTCCAACACCGAGATCGCCGGCGACCTCGGGCTCTCCCCCTCGACCGTGAAGAACCACGTCACCAGCCTGTTCGCCAAGCTCGGGGTGCGCGATCGGGCCCAGGCGGTGATCGTCGCCTACGAGACGGGCCTGGTACGCCCGTCCGGCGCCTGACTAGTTCATCTCACGCAGCGCGCAGCGGTACGTCCGGGTCCGTTCGCCGCAGTTGCGCAGCCTGGCCGCCCTGCTGAACGGCGCGGCCACCGGCCTTTCCGGCGACCACCTGCGGGTGCCCGGCAAGACGACCGAGGAGATCGGCGAGGCCGCCGCGGCGGCCGGCATCCCCCTGCACGAACTGACCATGGTCGAACCCAGCTTGGAGAGCGCCTACATGGAACTGACCCAGGACAGCGTGGAGTACACGGCGGTGGCGTCGTGATCGGCGTGATGCGCTCGGAATGGACCAAGTTCCGCTCGCTGCGCTCGACCATGTGGTCGATGGCCACCGTTGTGGTGATGATGGTCGGCTTCTCGATCCTGATCAGCAAGGTCTCGCTCGGCATGATCGATAAGGGGCCGCTGGGTGATCCCGCGGCGCTCAGCATGGCCGGGGCCCAGTTCGCCACCCTGGTGGTCGCCGCACTGGGCGTACTGGTGATCAGCGGGGAGTACCGGACGGGGATGATCCGCACGAGCCTGCTGGCGGTGCCGCGGCGGGGGCGGATGCTGGCCGCCAAGGTCATCGTGTTCGCCCTCGCGGTGCTGGCCGTGATGCTGGTGACCGTGCTGGTGTCGTTCTTCGCCGGGCAGCTCGTCCTCGGCGAGCACGGCGTCGCCCTGACCGAGGGCGACAGCCTGCGGATCGTGCTCGGCTCCGCCCTCTACATCACCGCCACCGGGCTGTTCGGGCTGGCCGTCGGCACTGTCATCCGGCACACCGCAGGCGGCATCGTGGCCATCACCGTCCTGCTGCTGATCCTGCCCCAGCTCGCCACCGTCCTGCCTGGGGAGGCCGGTGCGCAGGTGATGAAGTACATCACCAGCACCGCCGGGATGCGGATCATGTCGCCGGCGAGCGACGCCCTGCTCCCGCCCTGGACCGGCTTCGGCGTCTACCTGCTGTGGGTGGCGGCGGCCATGGCCCTGGCGCTGACGCTGCTGCGGCGCAGGGACGCCTGAGTTGCGGCTACAGCAACCCGGCGCGCGAAGCGTGGGCGACGGCGGCCTTGCGGGTCGGCTCGCCCAGGCGGGACAGGATGTTGGCGAGGTGCCGCTTGACGGTGTGCTCGCTCAGCGTCAGGCGGCCGGCGATGTCCCGGTTGGTCAGGCCGAGGGCCACCAGGCCCAGGATCTCCCGTTGCCGCGTGGTCAGGCCGGGCTCGGGTCTTCGGTGCGCCCTGGCCAGCAGGCGCGCCGCGCGGCGGGCTTCTGCGGGGGCGCCCAGCCGCACGAAGGTCTCCCGGGCCGTCGCCGCCTCCCCGGCCGCGGCCTGCGGCCGGTCCCTGGCCAGCAGCGCCGCCGCCAGGTCGAGCCGGGCACGAGCGGCGTTGTAGGCGTCGCCGGCCCGCTCGAACAACACGGCGGCCCGCCGCAGCCCGCAAGCGGGATCCTCACCCGCGCCACCGTCCGGAGAGGTGTGCAGGTCTATGCCCTCATCCGCGCCGCCGTCGGGGCAGGCGTGCAGGTCTGTGCCCTCATCCGTGCCACCGTCGGGAGAGGTGTGCGGGGCCACGCCGCCATCCGCGCCACCGTCCGGGCAGGTGTGCAAGGCCACGCCGCCATCCGCGCCACCGTCCGGGGAAGTGTGCAAGGCCACGCCGCCATCCGCGCCACCGTCCGGGGAAGTGCGCGGGGCCACGCCGCCGTCCGCACCACCGTCGGGGCAGGTCGGCAATGCCGTGCCGCTGTCCGGGCCTCCTGGGGAGGTGTGCAGGGCCGCGAGTGCGGTCGCCCAGGCCGCGGCGGCGCGTACCGCGTCGGTGCCGACCGTGCCGGCCAGGCGGGAAAGCTCCCGGGCGGCCTCGCGGACCCGGCTCGCGCCGGCGGCGGGCCCGAGCGCCGTGGCCGCGCGGACGAGCAGTTCCAGCGCGCGGCAGCGTTCCAGGCTCGCGTCCGGGGGCAGCGCGCCGAGCAGCGGCCCGGCCAGGTCGAGCGCGCCGGCCGGGTCTCCCTCGTCGAGCCGCAGCTCGGCGAGGCCCAACCGGCCGTCGGGCGTGGCGTCCGCGCGGCCGAACAGTTCGGCGGCCTCCTCCCTGCGCCCCTGACGCCGGCGCAGCTCGCCGAGCTGGGCGACGGCCTCCGCCGCGTACTGCGGCCGCAGGCCGGACAGCGCCCGCGCCGCCCCGGTCAGCTCGGCCTCCGCCTCTGCCCACCGGCCCCGCCAGAGCAGGGCCGTGCCGTAGTGCGTACGGCAGCGCGCGAACGGCCGGCCCAGGTCCAGCCGGCGGCAGAACGCCATCACCCGCCCCGACCACTCCTCGGCCCGCCCCCAGTCGCGCGCCTGGACGCAGCATTGCAGCAGGTAGCAGCCCGGTATCCAGGCCGACCCCGCCTCGGTCTCCCCCGCGAGGGCCGCCCCGGCCGCCTCGTCCAGCAGCCGCATGCCCTCCCCGACCTCGCCGCGATCGACCCGCGCGACGCCGGACAGCGCCATCCCCTGCACCGCGAGGTCTGAGGACCCGAGCCCCCTGGCCGCGGCCACCACCTCCTCGGCGTGCTTGATCGCGGTCTCGCCGTCGCCGCGCAGCCGCGCCGCCACCCCCTCGAACAGCGTGAGCAGCGCCCCTTCCTTCCCGGGCGACACGCCCTGGAGCAGCCGCCTGCCCTGCCGGAACCAGCCTTGGGCCACCGCGTGCCTGCCGTGCAGTTGGAGGGCGCCGTTGCCCAGCCAGGCCGCCGACCGCGCCGCGCCGCGCACGTCGCCCACCGCCCGGTAGGAGCGGTACGCCTGCTCGTACCGCTCGGCCATCTCCGCGTCGTCGTCCAGCCACCAGGCCGCCGCGGCGACCCCTTCGGCCGCCTGAGCGCGCTCGCGCTCCCCCACCGCCGCCTCAAGGGCTCCGGCGAACTCCCGCCGGGCCCGCCGCCACGCCCCCTGGCTCAGCCACGTTCGCCCCTGACTCAGACGTTCCCAGATCATGGTCACCCCGCTCATACTTCCCGCGCGGCCCGCGTCCCTACGGGCATCCGGAGGCCACATGAGGTCATCTGGAATCGTCCGGCGTCACTCGGCGCGCAGTGCGGTGACCGGGTCGAGCCGGGCCGCCCGCCGGGCCGGGGCCACGCCGAAGAAGACCCCGACGGCCACCGACACGCCGAAGGCCAGCAGCACCGACCACAGCGTGATGGTCGCCGGGACGGGCGTGACGGCGTCGATGAGCAGCGATCCGCCGACGCCCACCAGGATGCCCAGCACACCGCCGATCGTGGTCAGCAGCACCGCCTCGATGAGGAACTGCGTGAGCACGTCGCGCTGCCTGGCCCCGAGGGCCTTGCGCAGGCCGATCTCGCGGGTCCGCTCACGGACGCTGACCAGCATGATGTTGGACACGCCGACCCCGCCGACCAGCAGCGAGATGCCCGCGATGGCGGCGAGCACCCCGGTGAGCATGCCGAGCACGCTGCCGATGGTGCCGAGCAACTGGGTCTGGGTGACGGCGGAGAACCGCTCACCTGGGTGGCGTTCCTCCAGGGCGGCGACGACGCGCCGGCGCAGCGGCTCGATCTCGTCGGGGCCGGTCGCGCCGATGGCGATGCCGTTGATCCTGGACAGGCCGAGCAGCCGCTGGGCGGTGGTGACCGGGATGTGGACCTCCTGGTCGCGGGCCACGCCGAAGGTGGCCCCCACGGTCTCGTAGACGCCGACCACCCGGAACCGCGCCCCGGAGATCGTCGCCTGCCGTCCGATCGGGTCGATGTCGCCGAACAGGCGGGAGGCGACCTCCGAGCCCAGCACTGCGACCCGCCGCCGGGTGTCCACGTCGGTCTCGCTGAGGTGGCGGCCCTTGGCCAGCGGGCGGTCGAAGATGTTGGGGATGTTCTCGTCGGTGCCGGTGATCGTGACGAACGCCTCGTTGCGGCCGACCCTCATGGTCTCCCCCGAGGCGACCGAAACCGTGACGCGCGACGGGTCGCCGACGGCCCGCCGTACGTGGGCGGCGTCCGCCAGGCCGAGCCGGCTCTGCGTGGGCAGCGCGCCGACCCCGATCTGCCCCGGGACGACCAGGATGATGTTGCTGCCCAGCCCGGCGATCTCGCTCTCCACGGCGTCCTTGGCGCCGGTGCCGATGGCCACCAGGACGACCACGGCGAGCACGCCGACGATCACCCCGAACATGGTGAGCGCGCTGCGCAGCCGATTGACCCGCAGGGCCTCGGTGGCCATCAGGAACGCCTCGCGGGCCCTCATCGGGTGTCCTGTTCGATGCGGCCGTCGCGGACGTGGATGCGCCTGCTCGCGCGGGCCGCGACCTCCGGCTCGTGGGTGACCAGCACCACGGCCACGCCCTGTTCGGCGTTGAGCCCGGCCAGGATGTCCATCACCTCGGCCCCGTTGCGGGTGTCGAGGTTGCCGGTGGGCTCGTCGGCGAGCACCACCTTGGGGTCGCCGACCAGGGCGCGGGCGATGGCCACCCGCTGCTGTTCGCCGCCGGACATCTGGGCGGGGCGGTGGGTCAGCCGGTGGCCGAGCCCGACCGCGGTCAGGGCGGCCCTGGCGCGGGTACGCCGCTCGGCCGCGCCGACGCCGCGGTAGACCAGTGGCAGGGCCACGTTGTCCAGCGCCGAGGTGCGGGGCAGCAGGTGGAAGGACTGGAAGACGAATCCGATGGTCTCGTTGCGGAGTTCGGCGAGCCCGGCCTCGGAGAGCGTGGCGACGTCCACGCCGCCGACCCGCAGGGTGCCGGAGGTCGGCCGGTCCAGGCAGCCGAGCAGGTGCATCAGGGTGGACTTGCCCGAGCCCGAGGGGCCGATGATGGCGACGAACTCCCCCGATGCGATGCGCAGGTCCACCCCGCGCAGCGCCTCGACGGCCACTCCGTCGGCCTGGTAGGAGCGGCGCAGGTTCTCGCCCTCGAAGGCGGGCGGCGCGGTCGCGGGGGCGGTCACGGCAGCTTCTGGCCCTGCCGTACGGCGTCGGCCCCCTTGACCACCACCTGCTCGCCTTCGCTCAGCCCGGTGAGGACCTCCACCAGCGCGTCGCCCTGCGCGCCCAGCCGTACGACGCGGCGTTCGGCCGCGCCGCCGCGCACCGCCCACACCACGCTGTCGCGCCCGCTGGTCACCACCGCCGAGGCCGGTACGGCCAGCGCGCTCGGCGACTCCCGCACGGTCAGCCGGGCCACCGCGCTCATGCCGGGCTTGGGCGCGGGGGCCTTCCTGCCGTCGTCGAACCGGCCCGCCCCGAGGGTGAGCCTGACCGGGTAACTGACCCCTCCGGTGGTGCCCGCCATCGGGGTCACCCCGACGCCGGTGACCTTGGCCGTGTAGGTGGCCCCCGGCACGGCGTCGAGTTCGATCCGGGCGGCGGTGCCGCGCTCGACGAGCAGGACGTCGGTCTCGTCCACGTCGGCCGAGATGGTCAGCTCGGAGATGTCGGTGACGGTCACGATGGTGTCGCCGGCCGAGACCGGCACGCCCGTGGCGACGGACGGCCCGCCGCCGGACGCTTCCCCGCCCTGCGGGGCCTGGGTGGGCAGCCCGGCGGGAAGCCGGCCGAGCAGCCCGCCGAGCGCGTCCGTGGCCCCGCCGCCGCCCGACGAACGGCCGAGCGTCACCACCCCGTCGAACGGGGCCTTGATGGTGAGCCCCTTCACCACCGACTCGGCCGTCTTGACCGCCGCCTTCGCCTGGCTGCGCGAGGCCGCCTGGAGCGAGGCCATGGAGGAGGTGAGGCTGCCGAGCCCGGTGCTGAGCTGGCCGGTGAGCTGGGACAGCACGCCGTTGACCGAGCGGGTCAGGTCTTTGGTGATCGCGCCGAGCGCGGCCCGCTGGGCGCGGTGCCGGCGTTCGGCGAGGTCGATGGCGGCGATCAGGCGCTTGCGCGCGGTGGCGTCGCCGACCTCGCGGGCGGCGGACCTGGCGCGGGCGAAGTCGCGGCTGACCTTGCGGTCCAGGCCCGCGAAGGCGCGCCCGTCCAAGCCGCGCAGCGTGGGCGCGGCGAACGCGGGACGGGGGGCCGAGGGCGCGGAGGCGAGCCGTTCGGCGCGCCTGGCCTGGGACAGCCGCCCCTTGGCCTCCGGTGAACTGATCTTGGCGAGCACATCGCCCTTGGCGACGGTGTCGCCGTCGCGGACGTGCAGTTTGGTCAGGGTGCCCGCGGCGGGTGCGCGCAGGGTGGCCGCGGCCCGCGCGCCGATGGTGGCGGGGGCCTCGACGACCTCGCTCACCGGGGCGCGGCGGGCGGCGCCGAGCTGGATGCCCGACGGCTCTTCAGTGGTGCAGCCGGCGAGCACGAGCACGACGAGCAGCGGGGGAATGCCGCGACGGATCGTCACCTGATCAATGGTAGGGTTCGACCCCTTCGCCCCAGCAGGCCCCCTTTACCCGCTGGTATTCACCCGGCGGCGAGCTGGCTGCTGCGGTCGCGGGCGGCCTCGATCGCGGCCAGGAAGGCCGCGCGCACGCTGTGGCGTTCGAGCTCGGCGATGGCGGCGATGGTCGTGCCGCCGGGCGAGGTGACCGCCTCGCGCAGGATGACCGGGTGCTCACCGGAGTCGCGCAGCATGATGGCCGCGCCGACGATCGACTGGGTGACCATGTCGAGCGCGGCGGCGCGCGGCATGCCGAGCAGGATGCCGGCGTCGACCATGGCCTCCACCAGGTAGAAGAAGTAGGCCGGGCCGCTGCCGGACAGCGCGGTCGCGGCGTCCTGCTGCGACTCGGGGACCCGCAGCACCTTGCCGACCGGCATGAGGAGGTCCTCGGCCAGCTTCAGGTGCTCCTCACCGGCCCCCGCGCCCGCCGAGATGACGCTCATCGCCTCGTCCACCAGCACCGGCGTGTTGGACATCACCCGCACCACCGGGACGTCCTCGCCGAGCCTGGCCTCCACGAACGCGGTCGTGATGCCGGCCGCGGCCGAGATCACCAGGCGCCCCGCGGGGACGTAAGGGGCGATCTCGTCCAGCAGGGTCGCCATGTCCTGGGGTTTGACGGCGAGGATGAGGGTGTCGGCGCGCTTGGCGGCCTCGGCGTTGGACACCACCCGCACGCCGTACTGCCGGGTCAGCGCCTCACCGCGCTCGGGGCGGCGGACGGTCGCCAGCAGCTCACCGGCCGGGACACCGGCACGGACCAGGCCGGACAGCAGGGCCTCGCCCATCTTGCCCGCGCCGAGAATCGCGATCATGGTTCCACCTCGCTGTATGACGTCCGCAAGCCTACAGACAGTATCCGGGCAGCGGTCATCAGGTAGCGTGCGGTGATGCTGAGGCTGAACGATGGACACGCACGCGGGTTCCGTCTCGCCCGGCAGCGGCTGGTACGGCCCGTGCCGCTCAGCGCGCTGCCCGACGTGGCCGGGGCCACCGGGATCCAGCACAGCCCGCCGGGGTCGGCGGCCCAGTCGCTGCACGTCCGGCTCGACGGGCTCACGCCCGCGCACGCCACCGCCGCGCTGACGCGGGACAAGACCCTGGCGCAGGTCTGGAGCCTGCGGGGCGCGCCGCATGTGATGGGCGTGGCGGACGTGGGGGTTTTCACGACGGGGCTGCTGCCCGACGACGAGGACTCCTGCCGCCACTTCATCCGTGGTGCCGAGCGGCATCTGGCGGCCTTCGGGCTGAGCGCGAGCGCCGCCGTGCGGCACACGCTGGAGGCGCTCGGGCCCGCCCTGGACGGCCGCGCCCTGACCAAGGACGAGCTGGGCGTGGCGCTGGCCGAGCAGGTCGCGACGCGCGTTCCGGAGGTCCGCGAGGGCCCGTGGGAGGAGCCCGACGGGCTGGGCCGCAACACTTACGGGCAGAGCCTGGTGCGCTACGCGCTCTATGTCGCCGGGCTGTACGGCACGGTGTGCTTCGTACCGGAGGAGCCGGGGGCGGCGCGGTTCGCGCTGACCGAACAGTGGCTGGGGGCGCCGGCGCCCACCTGGGACCTCCCCCTCGCCCGCGCCGAACTGCTGCGGCGCTACCTGCGCTGCCATGCGCCGGCGACGCCGCGGGAGTTCGCGGCCTGGTCCGGCGTTTCGCCGGCGTACGCGTCCCGGAGCTGGGAGCTGCTGGCCGGTGAGTTGACGGAGGTCCGGTACCGTGACACGCCCGCCTGGGTCCTTTCCGCCGACACGGACCTGCTGGCCGACCCACCACAGGCCACCGGAGTCCGGCTGCTGCCGCCGTACGACCCCTATCTGTCCACCCAGGACCGCACCGGCCTGCTCCCGGACCCGGCCCTGCGGCGGAAGGTCTGGCGCACGGTCGGCAACCCGGGCGTGGTCCTGGTGGACGGCGAGATCGCGGGGCTGTGGCGGCCACGCAAGCAGGGCAGGCGGCTGACGCTCCGGGTCGAGCCGTTCATCACCCTGTCCCCCGCGGCCAAGGCCGCCGTCAACGACGCCGCCGACGCCCTCGCGCCCTTCCGCGGCGCAGCCACGGCCACCGTGACCCTGGAGCCCTAGCGCGAGCCCCCGGCCGCCCCTGCTCCTGATCGGCCCTGCGGACGTGGCGGCTCGCGCCCGGCTGAGGCTCAGCGCGCCCGGCGCGGCCCAGCGCACCACCTGCCGCTGACCGCCTCGGCCAGCGTGCGGGCCAGGTAGGGGTACCAGTTGGGCCCGTACGGCACGCGGACCCGCACCATCGCCCCGAGCCCGGCCATCCGCCGCTGTTCGGCCGGGCGCACGCCGTAGCGCGCCTCGAACTCGAAGCCGTCCGGCCGCCGCTCGTTCACCACGGCCAGCGCGGCGGCGATGTCGACCAGGCATCTGTCCTGCGTGGCGACCACCGGGTGGCCCTGCCCGGCCATCAGCACCTTCAGGCACCGCACGTAGGAGGCGTCGATCTCCTTGGGACTCTTGAAGGCCACCGAGGCGGGCGCGTCGTGGCCGCCCCTGCGCAGCCGTACCCGGGAGCCCTCGCCGGCCAGGGCGCGGCACTGGTCATGTGCCCTGCGCAGGTAGGACTGGACCGTCGCGCCGACGCCCGGGTACTCCTTGCGCAACTCCTCCACCAGGGCCAGGGCCGGCTCGACCAGCGGGTGCTCCTCGGCTCCGAAGGTGACGGTGGCCCCCGCGCCGAAGGCCGCCGCGCAGACGCGCGCCGCGTTGCCGGTGGCCGGCCGTTCGGCGTCGCGGCCGGGCAGGCGCAGGCCGAGCGCGGAGGGCCGCAGCGCGATGTCGGCCCCGGCGGCCAGCCCCGCGCCGGCCAGCCGGTCGATCAGCGCGAGCTGGGCGCGGACCTCGGCCTCCGCGCCGCGCTCGTCGGTGACCTCGGGGCCGAGGTGGTGGAAGCCGACCGCGAGACCCGCCTCGTGCAGCTCACGCGCCACGCGGACGGCGTCGTCCGGCGTGTCGCCCGCGATCCGGTGGCGGGCCGCCCGGACACTGGGCGGGAAGGAGGTCGCGGCGACCTCCGCGCGCCCGCTGCGCGCGAGCGCGGATAGAACCTGACGCAGCACGGTGCTCCACCTCTGTTGCTCGCTCTGTGGCCGGGGCCGGAAGCGTGGAGGGGTCCTGTCCAGGGTAGAGCGCGGGCGCGCGGCGTGACATGAACCACAGGTCCCGGCGATTCGTTGAAAGGGTATGCGGATGATGACGGCGACGATGGTGGCGGGATGCGTGCTGTTCGCCCTCGGCTGCGGGGCCGATCGCGGCCCCGGCGCGGATTCCGCCACCCCCACTGACAAAACCGTGACCCAGACCGTGACCACCACCCCGTCGATTCCGGGCCCCGGCTCCCCCGAGCCGGTCGAGCCCAAGGGCGACACGATCGATCCGCGCCCGGTGCCGTGGATCAGCGCGACCCCCGAGGCGGGCGGCGAGCGCCTGCGGCTGGTGTGGTGGTCCGGCGTGGAGCCCTGCCGTACGCTCGACCGGGTCGAGGTCGACGAGAGCGCGGCGGAGGTGAAGGCGACCATCTACGAAGGGCCCGCCCGCGACGCCCAGAACGTCGCGTGCATCGAGATCGCGGTGCAGAAGACCACGACGGTCACGCTGAAGGCCCCGCTGGGCGACCGGAAGGTCGTGGACGGCGCCAGATGAGGAGTTCTGGCTGATCGGCGGGAATGCGGCTGCGCGCACATGAGTTGAGTCCGGTAGGCTCAAGTCGTTTGACAAAGAGCCAACGTAAGCATCAGTATGAGTCGAACCGACTCAACTTTGACTACAAGGACGTACTCATGGCACGTGCGGTAGGTATCGACCTGGGGACGACCAACTCCGTCGTCTCGATCCTTGAGGGCGGTGAGCCCACCGTCATCGCCAACGCGCAGGGCTCGCGGACCACCCCGTCCGTGGTCGCGTTCGCCAAGAACGGCGAGGTCCTGGTGGGTGAGGTCGCCAAGCGGCAGGCCGTCACCAACGTCGAGCGGACGATCCGGTCGGTCAAGCGCCACATGGGCACCGACTGGTCGATCGAGATCGACGGCAAGAACTTCACGCCCCAGCAGATCAGCGCCTTCATCCTGCAGAAGTTGAAGACCGACGCCGAGGCGTACCTCAGCGAGAAGATCACCGACGCGGTGATCACCGTTCCGGCCTACTTCAGCGACGCCCAGCGCCAGGCCACCAAGGAGGCCGGCACGATCGCGGGGCTCAACGTCCTGCGGATCATCAACGAGCCCACCTCCGCCGCGCTGGCCTATGGCCTGGACAAGGAGAAGGACCAGACCATCCTGGTCTTCGACCTCGGCGGCGGCACCTTCGACGTGTCCCTGCTCGACGTCGGCCAGGAGGACGGCCACGGTTTCGTCGAGGTCAAGGCCACCAGCGGTGACAACCACCTGGGCGGCGACGACTGGGACCAGCGGGTCGTGGACGAGCTGGTGAGCCGGTTCAAGAACGCGCACGGCGTCGACCTGGGCAAGGACAAGATGGCCCTGCAGCGGCTGCGCGAGGCCGCGGAGAAGGCCAAGATCGAGCTGTCCAGCCAGGCCGAGACCTCGATCAACCTGCCCTACATCACGGCATCCGCCGAGGGCCCGCTGCACCTGGACGAGAAGCTCACCCGCGCGGAGTTCCAGCGCCTGACCACCGACCTCCTTGAGCGCTGCAAGGGCCCGTTCCAGCAGGTCATCAAGGACGCCGGGATCAAGGTCGCCGACATCGACCACGTGGTCATGGTCGGCGGCTCGACCCGCATGCCCGCGGTGAGCGACCTGGTCAAGGAGCTGACCGGCGGCCAGGAGCCCAACAAGGGCGTCAACCCGGACGAGGTCGTCGCGATCGGCGCGGCCCTCCAGGCGGGCGTGCTCAAGGGCGAGGTCAAGGACGTCCTGCTGCTCGACGTCACCCCGCTGTCCCTGGGCATCGAAACCAAGGGCGGCATCTTCACCAAGATCATCGAGCGCAACACGACGATCCCGACCAAGCGCTCGGAGGTGTTCACCACCGCCGAGGACAACCAGCCGTCCGTGGGCATCCAGGTCTACCAGGGCGAGCGGGAGATCGCGGCCTACAACAAGAAGCTCGCCACGTTCGAGCTGACCGGCATCGCGCCCGCGCCGCGCGGCATCCCGCAGATCGAGGTCACCTTCGACATCGACGCCAACGGCATCGTCAACGTCTCGGCGAAGGACCTCGGCACCGGCCGCGCCCAGTCGATGACCATCACCGGCGGCTCCGCGCTGCCCAAGGACGACATCGAGCGCATGATGCGCGAGGCCGAGTCCTACGCCGAAGAGGACAAGGCCCGCCGCGACGAGGCCGAGACCCGCAACAACGCCGACGCGCTGGCCTACCAGACCGAGAAGTTCCTGCGGGAGAACGACGACAAGGTCCCCGGCGACGTCAAGACCGAGGTCAACGACTCGCTCGCGGAGCTGAAGAAGGCCCTTGAGGGCACCGACACGGCGGTGATCCGCGCCGCGGCGGAGAAGCTCGCGACGGTCAGCCAGAAGATGGGCTCGGCGATCTACGCCCAGCAGCAGGCCCAGGGCGGCGACGGCGCTCAGCCCGGCCCGGACGGCGCTCCCGGCGGCGGTCCCTCGGGCAAGGCCGACGACGACGTGGTCGAGGCCGAGATCGTCGATGACGAGCCCAAGGACCAGCAGCCCAAGCGAGACCAGTGACACCGCTGTGGCGAGGGGAGCGATCCGTGAACACGCGTGAGAACGGGCCCGACCAGGAGCCGGTGATCCGCGACAAGCGCAAGATCGACCCGGAGACGGGTAAGGCACGCGAGACGGCCGCGGGCGGCGCCGACGAGCAGGCGCCCCCGCAGGCGGCGCCGGCCGACGGTGCCGCCGCACCGGGCGGCGACATCGCCGACGATCTTGCCGAGCGCACCAGAGATCTTCAGCGGCTCCAGGCCGAATACTCCAACTACCGCAAGCGGGTGGAGCGCGACAGGGTCGCGGTGCGCGAGCAGGCCACCGCGGCGGCGCTGGCCGAGCTGCTGCCGGTGCTCGACGACATCGGCCGGGCACGCGAGCACGGCGAGCTGACCGGCGGTTTCGCCAAGGTCGCCGAGTCGCTGGAAGGGGTGCTCACCAAGCTGGGGCTGTCGGCCTTCGGCGCCAAGGGCGACCCGTTCGACCCGACCGTCCACGAGGCGCTGATGCACAGCTACTCGCCGGACGTCACGGAGCCGAGCTGCGTGGAGATCTTCCAGCCCGGCTACCGGATGGGTGAGCGGGTGATCCGCCCCGCCCGGGTGGCGGTGGCCGAGCCGGCCGAGCCGGCCGCAGCCGAGGGGGAGGCCGCCGCCGAGGCGGAGGCCCCGGCCGACCCGGAGGCGGGCAGGCCCGGCTCCGGATCCGACGACAACTGACAGCTCAACCCCTCCTAGTGCTAAGGACGACATAGATGAGCACCAAGGACTACTTGGAGAAGGATTACTACGCCGTCCTTGGTGTGCCGAAGACCGCCACGGCCGAGGAGATCAAGAAGGCATACCGCAAGCTGGCCAGGCAGTACCACCCGGACGCCAACCAGGGCGACACCAAGACCGAGGCCAAGTTCAAGGAGGTCTCGGAAGCCTACGACGTCCTGTCCGACACCAAGCGCCGCAAGGAGTACGACGACGCGCGGACGCTGTTCGGCTCCGGCGGCCTGGGCGGCTACCAGGGGGGCGCGGGGTCCGGGCGGGGCGGGTTCCCGTTCGACTTCGGCGACCTGTTCGGGGGGGCGCAGTCCGGGGGCGGCACCGGCGAGCGCATCGGTGACATCTTCGGCGGCCTGTTCAACCGGGGCGGGCGGACCACCGCGTCCACCACCCGTCCCCGGCGCGGCCAGGACATCGAGTCGGAGGTCACCCTGTCGTTCACCGAGGCGGCGGAGGGCAGCACGGTCTCGCTGCGGCTCACCAGCTCCTCGGCGTGCGCGGCCTGTTCGGGCACCGGCGCGAAGGCCGGTACCACCCCGCGGGTCTGCCCGACCTGCGAGGGCACCGGCGCGGCCAGCCGCAACCTGGGCAACTTCGCCTTCTCCGAGCCCTGCCGCGACTGCCGCGGCAGGGGCCTGCTGGTGGACGACCCCTGCCCGGTCTGCGAGGGCAGCGGGCGCGGCCGGAGCACGCGCACCATCCAGGCGCGCATCCCGGCCGGCGTCGGCGACAACCAGCGCATCCGGCTGAAGGCCAAGGGCGCCCCCGGTGAGAACGGCGGGCCGGCCGGCGACCTCTACGTCCAGATCCATGTCAAGCCACACCCGGTGTTCGGCCGCTCGGGCGAGAACCTGACCATCACCGTCCCGGTGACCTTCGCGGAGGCGGCGCTCGGCGCGGAGATCAAGGTGCCGACCCTCAAGGGCATGCCGGTCACCGTCCGCATCCCGGAGGGCACGCCCAACGGGCGGACGTTCCGGGTGCGCGGGCGCGGCGTGGCCCGCAAGGACGGCACCAAGGGCGACATGCTGGTCACCGTCGAGGTCGCGGTGCCACAGCGCCTCGACGACAAGGCGCGCGACCTGCTCAGTGAGTTCAAGAACGCCACGGCCGAGGCCGACCCACGCGCGGAGCTGATCGAGCTGGCCAGAAGCGAGTGATCTCATGGATGCCGACTTCTTCCACCTGTCAGATGAGACGCCGGTCTACGTGATCTCGGTCGCCGCCCAGCTTTCCGGGCTGCATCCGCAGACACTGCGCCAGTACGACCGTCTGGGCCTGGTCAGCCCCGGCCGTACGGCGGGCCGCGGGCGCCTCTACTCCACGCGCGACATTCTGATGCTCCGCGAGGTCCAGCGGCTTTCTCAGGAAGAGGGCATCAACCTCGCGGGCATCAAGCGAATCCTGCAACTGGAGAACGACAACCTCCGCATGCGTGCCGAGCTGGAGCGGCTGCGCGCGGAGCTGTCCATGATCCGTGCGCTGATCCGGTACGAACTGCCGCCGGCGTGACCATTTCCCGGGGGGATTGGCAGATGGACTACAAGCTCACCAGAAAGAGCCAGGAGGCGATCTCCGCCTCCATTCGCAGAGCGGCGACGGAGGGCAATCCGGAGGTCGCGCCGGCCCACCTGTTCACCGCGCTGCTGGCGCAGAGCGGCGGCACGGCGGTGCCGCTGCTGGAGGCCGTCGGCGCCGACTGGAAGAAGCTGCGCACCGCCGCCGAGCAACAGCTTGAGGGCCTGCCCAAGGCCCAGGGCGCGACGGTCAGCGCGCCGACCACCTCCCGGGCGCTGCTGGTGGTGCTCAACACCGCCGCGGCGCGGGCCAAGCAGCTTGAGGACGAATACGTCTCGACCGAGCACCTGCTGGTCGGCCTGGCCGCGGACGGCGGGCCGATCGCGGAGCTGCTGAAGTCGCAGGGGGCGACGGCGGCGGCGCTGCTCGACGCGTTCGAGAAGGTCCGCGGGCACGCCAGGGTCACCAGTGAGACCCCGGAGGACACCTACCAGGCGCTGGAGAAGTACGGCGTCGACCTCACCGAGCGGGCCAGGTCCGGGCGGCTCGACCCGGTGATCGGCCGCGACGCCGAGATCCGCCGGGTGGTCCAGGTCCTCTCCCGCCGGACGAAGAACAACCCGGTGCTGATCGGCGAGCCGGGCGTCGGCAAGACCGCCGTCGTGGAGGGCCTGGCGCAGCGCATCGTGGCCGGCGACGTGCCGGAGAGCCTGCGCAACAAGCGGCTGGTCTCCCTCGACCTGAGCGCCATGGTGGCGGGCGCGAAGTTCCGCGGTGAGTTCGAGGAACGGCTGAAGGCCGTGCTCGCCGAGATCAAGGAGAGCGACGGCCAGGTCGTCACGTTCATCGACGAACTGCACACCGTGGTCGGCGCGGGGGCCGCCGAGGGCTCGATGGACGCGGGCAACATGCTCAAGCCGATGCTGGCCCGCGGTGAACTGCGCATGATCGGCGCGACCACGCTCGACGAGTACCGCGAGCGGATCGAGAAGGACCCGGCGCTGGAACGCCGTTTCCAGCAGGTCTACGTGGGCGAGCCGAGCGTGGAGGACACCATCGCGATCCTGCGCGGGCTCAAGGGCCGCTACGAGGCCCACCACCAGGTGCAGATCGCCGACAGCGCGCTGGTCGCCGCCGCCGCGCTGTCCGACCGCTACATCACCGCCAGGTTCCTCCCCGACAAGGCCATCGACCTGGTGGACGAGGCCGCCTCCCGGCTGCGGATGGAGATCGACTCGCGTCCGGTCGAGATCGACGAGCTACAGCGCGCGGTCGACCGGATGAAGATGGAGGAGATGGCGCTCGCCAAGGAGACCGACGAGGCCTCCCGCGCCCGGCTGGACAAACTACGCAAAGACCTTGCTGACCGCCAGGAGGAGCTCAACGGCCTGGTCGGCCGCTGGGAGCGGGAGAAGGCCGGGCTCAACCACGTCGGCGACCTGAAGAAGCAGCTCGACGAGGCCAGGGGGGCCGCCGAGCGGGCGCAGCGGGACGGCGACTTCGAGGCGGCGTCCCGGCTCATGTACGCCGAGGTGCCCCGGCTGGAGAAGGAGCTCCAGGCCGCCGTCGCCCAGGCGCAGCCGGAAGACGCCATGGTCAAGGAGGAGGTCGGGCCGGACGACATCGCCCAGGTCATCTCGTCGTGGACCGGCATCCCCGCCGGGCGGCTGCTGGAGGGCGAGACGGCCAAACTGCTGCGTATGGAAGACGAGCTGGGCAAGCGGCTCATCGGCCAGGCCCCGGCCGTCCAGGCCGTGTCCGACGCGGTACGGCGGGCGCGCGCCGGCATCTCCGACCCCGACCGGCCCACCGGGTCGTTCCTGTTCCTCGGGCCGACGGGCGTGGGCAAGACCGAGCTGGCCAAGGCGCTGGCGGAGTTCCTGTTCGACGACGAGCGGGCGATGACCCGGATCGACATGAGCGAGTACTCCGAAAAGCACGCGGTGGCCCGGCTGGTCGGCGCGCCGCCCGGCTATGTGGGGTATGAGGAGGGCGGCCAGCTCACCGAGGCGGTCCGGCGCAGGCCGTACACGGTCGTGCTGCTGGACGAGGTGGAGAAGGCGCACACCGAGGTCTTCGACATCCTGCTCCAGGTGCTCGACGACGGACGGCTGACCGACGGGCAGGGCCGCACGGTCGACTTCCGCAACACCATCCTGATCATGACCTCCAACATCGGGTCGCAGTACCTGGTGGATCCGACGCTGGAGAACGGCGCCAAGCGCGACGCGGTGTTGAACGCGGTCCGCGCGTCGTTCAAGCCCGAGTTCATCAACCGGCTGGACGACATCATCCTGTTCGACGCCCTCGGCTCGGAGGAGCTGAGCCGGATCGTGGACCTCCAGGCCGTGCGGCTGGCCCGCCGCCTGGCCGACCGCAGGCTGACCCTCACGGTCACCCCGGGGGCCCGCGACTGGCTCGCGCTGACCGGCTACGACCCGCTGTACGGCGCGCGTCCGCTGCGCCGGCTGGTGCAGTCGGCGATCGGCGACCGGCTGGCCAAGAAGGTGCTGTCCGGCGAGATCCAGGACGGCGACGAGGTCGTCGTGGACCTGGACGAGGCGGGCGACACACTGTCCATCGAGGCCCGGCGGTCGCCTGTGCCGTAGTAAGTAGTTGACCACCTTTGGGTTAAGGCCCCCTGGTCGGGTCCGGAACGGCGATAACTTCGGCCATCGCTGTCGACCGAACACGATCAGGGGGACGTGTATGTCGAACACACGCAAATTCGGGGCGATGCTCGCGGCTGCCACCATGGCCGCCGGGCTGACCTGCACGGCCGTCATGCCGGCGGTCGCCGCCCACTGTCCGGGCCGGGGCGGACTGCCACTGGTCAAGACCGCGACCGGCCAGCGGCCGGTGTGCGGGCTCGGTACGGGCGTCCCGGTCGTCGACTCCGCCGGCTCGCTCAACCCGGCCTACGCCGGTTACGCGGTCAAGCAGGCCACCGGCCTGCGGGGGCTCGACGGGCTCGTGCCCGCCACCCCGGTGACCGGCATCGCCGACCCGGGCGGCGCGCTCGCGGGCACCGGCGGCGTCGGCCTTCCGGGCCTGCCCAGAACGGGCCTGCGCACCACCACCCGGCCCACCCAGTCCGGCTTGCCCGGCCTGTCCGCCCGGTCCGGCCGCCCCGACGCCCTCGGCGGCCCACCCGCCGACTCCGGCGGCCTGCTCCCGGACCTCCCGACGGCCCCCGCCCTCGGCTCCCTCACCGGCCGGGGCGCGCCGATCGGCCTGGGCGGCCTGCACGGCTCGGCCGCCCGCCTCGATCACGCCGCCGACCCGCCCACCACCAGGAAGAGGAGCGGCCCGGCCAGGCACACCACCAAGCGCCACCGCCCTGCTCCCCAGCAACCGGCCACGAACCCGCTGCCGCTCCCCATCCCGATCAGCGTCAACGACGTCCCACTCACCGACCTCACCCACGGCCTCGCCCCGCAATGACCCCACCCGGGGCCGCCCTCCCGGCCCCACCCCTCCCCCCGCCCCATCAGCCTCGCTTCGCTCGGAGGCACACAGCAACCCATGCGAAGTACGGCGAACAACCACAACGCCCGCGAAACACCGGACACCAGGGCGCAAGGGGCAACGGCGAGGCGGCGCCTACCGGGCATGCCGTACCCCACCCCGCACGAAGGACCAGCGCGCCAGACCGGGCACAGAGGCGGAGCGAGGCACCAACGCCTCAGCCCGCCCCAGGTGCCGCGTACGGCACCGAGTGCGCGATGGGCAGCCGTCAGGTGACGAGGGCGTCGAGTTCGTCTTCGGGGAGGCCCAGGTCGATGCGGATGCGGTAGCGGGCGCGGAGGAGGGCTGCTCGTTCGCCGCTGCTCTCCGGGCTGGCCAGCGCGCCCTCCGTGGCCCACTCGTGGGCCGCACGCAGCTCGCCGTACGCGATCAGCGTCTCGGTGATGTTGAGACAGGTCGCCGGTGTCACACCGCCCTCGGCACGGATCGCCTCGATCATCTCCTTGCCCTCGGCGGGCCGGTCCAGCTCGAACAGCGTGTCGGCGATCCCGGCACGCGGATCGACGCTCACCTCCCCGCCGTCTTCCATCGCACGCTGGAAACACTCCAGCGCGCGGGCCGGCTGCCCGGCCTGCCGCCATTCCTCCGCCGCCAGCACGAAGATCGCCGCCCGGGACACGTCGCCGGACACATAACTCGCCGCCAGGGAGTCGAGTCGCTTGGCCGTCGGGACGTGGTCGTCGGCCAGCAGCCCCTGCTCAAGCAGCCGATCAAGGTGCTCACGTGTCACATGTGCCACAGCGAGAGACTATCGACCGCCGCCCGGATTTGCCGGAACATTAGCCGCTGTTGCCTCGCTACGGCGAGCCCCGCCATCCTTCGGTAACGGACGGCATATAATTCACTACACTGCGGCGTGTTAATCGCGACATCTGGGCACAACATCACTGCCCGAGCGGTGGGAGGTCGCGATGAACGTTTCCAGGCAGACGATCTTCGCAGTGTCCTTCGGGCTGGTGTTCGCCGCCGCCGTACCCGGCGCGGCCGGCTATCTGACCGGCAGGCTGGAAGCCGTCCGCGCCGCCGAACGCGACCTGCGGATCCTGGAGGCCGACCTGCTCCCCCGCCACGACCGCAGAGACCACGCCACCGGCCTTGCCCCCGGCCGGGCCGACGGCCGGTCCACCGACTCCGCACCGGTCTGCAGGATCCCGCCCCGAACCCGCCACCCCGACGGCCACCGCGAAGCCGCCGCCCCACGGGCCGAAGCCGGGCCGAGCCGGTCAGAGCCGGCGGCTCGAGAACCGCGCGGCAGCGGATTCCCCGATCGAGCCGACGGGTGACCGGACGCCGATGCAGGGCGATCGCCTAGAGGGCCATGCCGACGAGGATCGCCTTGGTGTCGTTGGTCCGCAGCGGATGCAGCTCCGGCCGCCGGGGCGGTACGCAAGACCCGGTCTCCGACCCACCACACCGGCGGACACCACGCAGCCGGTGCGGGCCGCACCCCGCCGAGCCCGTCAGGGGCGGCCGGGGGGAAGGTGGCTGGAGAGGTAGCCTCTGATCAAGGATTTGGCCTCGGCGACGAACTGGGGGTCGCCCTGGGGGGCGCGGCGGAAGGCGAGTTTGAGTACGGCGTCGCCCGCCTCGATGGCGACCAGCATGGCCTGGTCGAGCTCCTCGCTGTCGGCCAGGCCGAACTCCTGGAGCAGCAGCCCGCGCAGCCGCCCCGCGATGACCGTGTTGTTGTCGGCCACCGAGTCGAGCAGGTTGAGCTCGATGACGTCGGCGAAGTGCAGGGAGCGGAAGCCCCGCACCCGCCGGTGCATGTCGACGTACTCGTCGATGATCGCGTCCACCGCGTCCCACCAGCCCTCGAACTCCGCCGAGAGGAACCTGCGGCCCACGCGGGCGGCGAACAGCTCGACGTTGCGCCTGGTCACCGCCTGGGCGATGGCCCGTTTGTCGGGGAAGAACTGGTAGATCGACCCGATCGCGACCCCGGCGCGCTCGGCGATCCGGGTGGTGGAGAGCGCCTCGTAGCCGAGCTCGTCGAGGAGTTCGGCGCAGGCGTCGAGCATCCGCTCGACCCGGCGTGCGCTGCGGCGCTGGGCGGGCCGACGGCGGAGGGGCATGGGCTCCATGCCGAGATCGGTGTCTTCCACAGGCAAGATGGACACGCCCTCCATCTTGCCCGCTGACCCCCTGGTCGTTCAGGCTAACGGCACATTTGCTCACGCTGAGTGGCCTGTTGATCCGGTATGGCGACAAGGCCCACGTCCGCCGCCCGCGCCGTCATCGGTCGCCCCCGTCCGCCGACAGGCCGGTGCAGGAGCGCAGCCCCCGCCACTCCGCGACCGCCTGCTTGCGCGCGGCCCCGGTGAGCGGCACCGGGACGCCGCCGTTGATGCGGGCGGGCGTCCACTGGTCCTTGAGGACCTTCCGGCCCTGGATGGTCAGGGTGAGCACGCCGGTCTTGCCGGTCTCCGGGCCGGAGTTGTAGAAGACGAAGTTGCCCATCCCGTAGTTGACGTAGGCGCCCTTGAGGTAGCCGCCGCCCAGCAGGATGTGCGCGTGCCCGCCGACGATCACGTCCGCGCCGGCCGCGACGAGGCGCGGGGCCAGTGAGCGCTGCGCCGGGTTCGGGCACTTTTGCAGCTCGGTGCCCCAGTGCAGGTGGACGATCACGGTGTCGGAGTTCTTCCTGGCCGCGCGGACCGCCTGGATCAGCCGGTCCTCGTTCTTGGCGGAGGCCAGGCCGCCCTGCTCGGACGTCGCCGTCCAGGACTGGATGAACTCCGCGTCCAGCACCTGGGTGGCCCCGATGATCGCCACCCGGTTGCCGTTGACCGTCGTCCGGTACGGCTTGTACGCCTGGGCGTCGTCCTTGCCGACCCCGACGATCGGGAAGCGGGACTTCCTGATCGCCGCCAGCGAGTCGCGCAGGCCGCTTTGCATGTAGTCCATGCCGTGGTTGTTGGCCATCGACGCCACGTCCACCCCGGCCGCCTTGAGCGCGGTGAACGCCGTGGGCGGCGCGCGGAAGGTGTACTGCTTGCCGGGCGCGGGCGTGCCCGCGGTGGTGATCGCGGTCTCCAGGTTGACCATCGCCAGGTCGGCCTTCTTCAGCACCGAGGCGATCGGGCCGAGCGCGGTCCGCGGGTTCGCGTCGAGCCGCGCCCGCAGTACGCCCTCGAAGTGGACGTCGCCGCCGAACGAGATGGTGTACGGCCGGCGCTCCGGCTTCGGCTTCGTCGTCTTCGCCGGAGGGCTCGGCTCCGCGGAATTCTCCGCCGCGCGCTTCTCCGGCTCTTTCTCGCCCGCCGAACACGCCACCGTCAGCAGCGCCGCCGCCGCGGTGACCGCGACGAGGGCGCGGGCGCGCCGGAGGGCCGGGGGAAGGGGGAACCTCTTCATGACTAACCGAGCATGCCACCTCTAGCCGACATGCGGCACCAATCACTGCATAAGCCCTGGTCCCGGACATGACGCCACCTGCTCGCGACCGCTTACTTGGAAGACTCAAAGACTTGAATCATTCTGGTTTACAACGTAGGGTCGTGGCATGGGTGATGCCGACCGGCTACGCGACGCCGGGCTGCGGGTGACCGCGGCGCGACTCGCGATCATGCAGACCGTGCGCGATGGCGACCACCTCGACGTGGACGCCATCCATCAGCGGGTCCACGAGCGCGTCGGGCGGGTCTCCCTTCAAGCCGTCTACGACTCGTTGGCCGCGCTGCACGGCGCCGGGCTGGTTCGCAAGATCGAGCCGATGGGCAGCCCGGCCCGCTACGAGGGGCGGGTGGGCGACAACCACCACCACCTCGTCTGCCGGCGTTGCGGGGCGATGACCGACGTCGACTGCGTGGCCGGGCAGGCACCCTGCCTGGACCCCGTGGACGCCGCCGGCTACCTGGTCGACGAGGCGGACATTACGTTCTGGGGCATTTGCCCCAGATGTCGAGGTAATTAGCGGAGTTCCAAGGCGGTAGCCGTACTCCGTAAGCAACGATCCGGAGGACCGCTTCAATGAGCAACCGGCCGACTTCCACCACGGACGCGGGCATCCCCGCCCCGAGCGACGAATTCTCGCTCTCCGTCGGGCCGAACGGCCCCTTGCTGCTGCAGGACCACTACCTGATCCAGAAGATGGCCCACTTCAACCGGGAGCGGGTCCCCGAGCGCGTCGTCCACGCCAAGGGCGGCGGCGCCTACGGCGTCATGCGGATCACCGAGGACGTGAGCCAGTACACCAAGGCCGACCTGTTCCAGAAGGGCAAGGAGACCGAGCTCTTCCTGCGCTTCTCCACCGTGGCGGGAGAGCTGGGCAGCGCCGACACCGCCCGCGACCCGCGCGGTTTCGCCATCAAGTTCTATACCGAGCACGGCAACTACGACATCGTCGGCAACAACACGCCGATCTTCTTCATCCGCGACCCGCAGAAGTTCTCCGACTTCATCCACAGCCAGAAACGGCGCGCGGACAACCACCTGCACGACAACAACATGCAGTGGGACTTCTGGACCCTCTCCCCCGAGTCGGCCCACCAGGTCAGCTTCCTGATGACCGACCGGGGCACCCCGAAGACCTGGCGCAACATGCACGGCTTCGGGTCGCACACCTTCCTGTGGTACAACGCGGCGGGCGAGAAGTTCTGGGTGAAGTACCACTTCAAGACCGAGCAGGGCATCGAGAACCTCACCGACGCCGAGGCCAAGGCCATCGCCGCCACCGACCCCGACCACCACATCCGCGACCTGCACACTGCGATCGCCCGTGGTGACCACCCGTCGTGGACGGTCAACGTGCAGATCATGCCGTTCGAGGCGGCGGCCGACTACCGGTTCAACCCGTTCGACCTGACCAAGGTGTGGCCGCACGTCGACTACCCGGAGATCACGATCGGCCGGTTCACCCTGAACCGCAACCCGGTGAACTACTTCGCCGAGGTCGAGCAGTCCGGTTTCGAGCCCTCCAACCTCGTGCCCGGTGTCGGGGCCTCCCCGGACAAGATGCTCCAGGGCCGGCTGTTCTCCTACCCCGACACCCACCGCTACCGCATCGGCGCCAACTACCAGCAGCTTCCGGTCAACGCGCCGAAGGTGCCGGTGCACAGCTACAACCGTGACGGCTCGATGCGCTTCGCCAACGGCGGCGACCCGGTGTACGCGCCCAACTCCCTGAACGGCCCGGTCGCCGACCCGTCGCTGTACGCGGGCGAGGACTACCACCTGACCGGCGACATCGTCCGCAGCGCGTACTGCAGGCACGCGGAGGACGACGACTACGTCCAGCCGCGCGCCCTGTGGGAGAACGTGCTGTCCGAGACCGACCGCGCGCACATGGTAGGCAACATCGTCGCCCACGCCTCCGCCCCGGAGGTGACCACCGACACCAAGAAGCGGGTCGTCGAGTACTGGGCCAACGTCCACAAGAACCTCGGCGAGAGCGTCGCCAAGGGCCTCGGCGTGGCCTGACCCGCCCCTGACCGCGAAGAAGGACCCCCGGCACGCCGGGGGTCCTTCCCTGTTTTTCAGATCAGTTTCATACAGATAGCTGACTTACAGGTCGAACTCGCCGTCCCTGACACCTCCCACGAAGGCGTCCCACTCGGTGGGTGTGAAGACGAGCACGGGACCTGATCGGTTCTTGCTGTCGCGCACACCGACATGCCCGCCCGCAAGCTGGGCGACCTCGACGCAGGCCCCGCTGGCCGCGCTCCGGGCACTCTTCTTCCAGACAGCGCCGGAAAGGTCTACCGGGTACATTTTTATTCGGCCTTCTTATCTGACATGCCGGAAGATCACTTCCAGCGATCGATAATCTTCTCCATGAGTTCCCGTGACGCATCCGGGCCAAGGGCCTCTGAGCGCAGGTGGTCGAACGCGAGTTCGTAACCGTAGACCTGCACCGGCTCTTCGACCCACCGGGCGCTGTGCAACAGCTCCAAGTAGACGACGTCCTGGAACTCCGGGAATTTCAGGTGGATGAACGAGCTGGTATTGACAGGATGCAGGGCGTCCTGAGGGAGCACCTGCACGCGAACGTGCGGCAGTTGGCTGACCTCGATCAGCTTTTCGATCTGCTCACGCATCACCGTCGCCCCACCGAACCGGCGCAACAGCGCCGACTCGTCGAGCACGACCCAGGTGGTCAGCGGCTCCGGCTTGCTGATCAGCCGCTGCCGGGCGAGGCGCGCCTCGACCCTGGCACGGAGATCGGCGGGCGGCAGCCTGATGATCGCCTGGGTGGCGCGGATGACCTCGCGAGCGTACTCCTCGGTCTGGAAGAGACCCGGAACGATCTGGGGTTCCCAGCTTCGCTCGAAGGCCGCCTCTTCTTCCAGCCCCAGCAGTGTCGTGTACTCCTGGGGCAGGGCGTCCTGGTAGTCCTCCCACCAGCCCTTTCTCGACGCGTCCCGCAGCAGGTCGAGCAGCTCGCGCTGCTTGGCCTCCCCGGCCTCGTACAACGCGGTGAGGGCCTGCACGTCGGCCCGCTTCGGCATGGTCTTGGCGGTCTCGATCCTGCTGACCTTCGAGGCCGACCAGCCGAGCTCGTCGGCGACGTGGTCACCGGTGAAACCGGCCCGCTCGCGCAACCGGCGAAGCTCCTGACCGAGCCTGCGCCGACGGACGGTTGGACTGGCTCGTTCTGGCACCGCCCGGCCCCCCTTTTGACGCCGTACGTGGTGTAACGCTGGGTCTATCGCCACAGAACAACGGGACCGGCGGCTGACCGGCGTCCCGCAGGGCTCTATCGTACATGCAACTTGCACAGAATGGTGCATTTGATCTTTCGGGGATTGTGTCGAAGTTCCCCCCGATAAGGGTTGCAAGTCCGGCTCCGCGGGTAGACCGCCATGACATCGTATGCTGTGCGCATCAGACGGGGGTGCGCACCACATTCCCGCGCAGCCACGCCCGTTTCACGGGCCGCCCGCGCGGACCGCACGGCTTCCCCCCGACCGCTGCGCCCGGCAGTGTGCCTGCAAGTTGCACGACACATGCACCGCATGAAGCACCGAACTTGAGAAGTTTGCTGCTTTTTACCTTGCGGCGGGACTTGCGTGATAGTAGGCCCGGAGAGACCATCTCTTTAAGGGGGTAATCTCCCGCTCGCACTCCGCAACGCGGTCCTGGACCGCGCCACGGACGGCGCTCGGGAGTGTCAGCAGATCAACCCTGCACGACCCGCGTTCACATGACGCGCCCGCAGCGGCGCAAAGGAAAACCGGGTCGGCGGCCACCGACCCGGTAAGTCCACAAGAGCCTCCGCATCGAGTCCAAGCGAAGGAAGCCTCCTATGTACTCTCACGGTACCAAGGGAACCGCTCGAATCAAATCTTGGGTTCAGGACCTCATCCGCCGGGCCGACCGCGAACTCTGCATGGAAGAAGACGAGTTCGCGCACCGCATCGGGTGGACGGTGACCACGACCGGCTTCGGCTCGCGGCGCTACCGCGACCCGAGGTTCGACCGGCTCAAGGCGGACCGCCTGCACGCCCTCGCGGCGCGTGACGGCCGGGAAGAGCGGGAGGTGCCGGGAAATGTCGCGGCGTAACCCGAGGAACAACCCCTACCCCGCGCGCGGCGAGGTGCCGGCGGCCGGCCGTACGCCGTCGCTGGTGCGGGCCTGGCGCTGGCGCACCGAGTTCGCGCTGCTCATCACGGCGGTGGCGGTCCTCGCGCTCACCGTGAGCGCCACCGTCAACGGCAGTTGGTGGGCCGCGGCGGCGATGACCGGAGCGGTGTCGGTCCCGGCCGCCACGCGCTTCGGCCGCGGCTGGGTCAGCGCGCACTTCTGGTGCCTGTTCTCCCGGCACCGCATCCAGCGGGTCTGCCTGGAGACCCCGATGCACACCACCTCCGGGCGGATCCCCCTGGTGCTGTGGATCGCTCCCACCGCCGAAGGCGAGCGGGCGTTCATCGTCACCAGGGCGGGCATCTGCGCGGAGGACTTCGAGGCATTCTCCGGCGAGCTGGAGGCGGCCTGCCTGGCCCGCCAGGTGCTGGTGTGGCGGCACCGCCGCCGGGCCGCCCTGGTCGCGGTCGAGATCGTCCGCAGGGACGGCCGCGCCCCCGCCGGCACTCCGGCCGCCGCCGGCCTCGACGGCGGGCACTGGGTGCGCGTCCCCTCCTCCCGGGACACCGGGCCGGGCCTCGCCTCTCCGCGGGAGATCGAAGAGCCTCCTGATCCGCGGAGGACACTGCTCATCCCCCAGACCGGCTGAGCCCAGATCGGCCGGTAGGGCGACCGCGGCCCCGGAGGACCACCCTCCGGGGCCGCCAGGGCCCTCACGGGCCCGCAAATTCATACCATAACAATGCAATGCTATGTATTCTGGTGCCGTGGCCAGGATGAAAGATCCCTCGATCCGCACGTTGATCATCGAGCGGGCCGCCCACATGCTCCGCACGCGCGAGCCCATCACCCTGCGCTCACTGGTGTCGCAGACCTGCGTGTCCACGATGGCCGTCTACACCTACTTCGGCGGCATGGACGGCGTGTGGAAGGCCCTGCGGCAGGAGGGCTTCACCCGGCTGACGGACAGGTTCGCGCTGGTGCGGGAGTCCGCGGACCCGGTACACGACCTGACCGCCCTGGTCGCCGCCTACATCGGCAACGCCGTCGACCACCCCGACCTGTACCGGATCATGTTCGACGAGACCCTGGAACTCGAAGACCACCAGGCCGCCGACGCCGCCCTTGCGCACCTGGTCCAGGCCGCCCGGCGGGGCAGGGACACCGGCCGCTTCCGCGCCGACGCCGACCCTCGGCGGCTGGCGACCCAGAGCTGGGTCATCGGTCACGGGCTGGTCTCCCTGGTCACCGGCGGCTGCCTGCCCCGCCGGACGCTCGGCGACGGCGCCGCCATGCTGACCGCACTGTTCATCGGCGCAGGTGACGACCCCGACGGATGCCGGGCCTCGGTCGAAGAGGGCTGGAAGCAGTTGTCCATACCCCGCGAAGGGGTCACCGGCGGTTCGAGGTGACCCAAGGTGACCGGGGATGCAACGTATGACGTCGGGGCGGCGAACTCCCCCACCTGTTGATCAACGTCCGACTAGGCTGGGCATGTGAGCGACGCGCGGCTGCATGCACAGATCGACTTCCTCATCGAGATCGACAAGCTGAAGCGGGTCATCCGCCGCAATACGCTGATGGACGGTTCGCGGCGGGAGAACGACGCCGAGCACTCCTGGTACCTCGGCATGCTGGCGATGACCCTCGCCGAACACGCCCCTGCGGGCACCGACCTCAACCGCGTGGTGGCGATGCTGCTGGTCCACGACATCGTGGAGATCGACGCGGGTGACACCTTCATCTACGACGACGACATGCTCGCCACCCAGGCCGAACGGGAGCGCGCCGCCGCCGACCGGATCTTCGGGCTGCTCCCGGCCGAGCAGGCCAAGACGATGCGCGCGCTGTGGGACGAGTTCGAGGAGCGGCGTACCCCGGAGGCGCGGTTCGCCAAGGCCCTCGACCGCATCGCGCCGCTGATCGCCAACCACCGCACCGACGGCGGCACCTGGCAGTTGTACAAGGTGACCGCCGTGCAGGTGATGCGTAACGTGAAGATCATCGAGGAGGGCTCCCCCGGCCTGGCCGCGTACGCCGCCCGGCTCGTGGAGCAGTCGGTCCGCCAGGGGCATCTGGCGGCCTCCTAGCGACGCCACCGGCCGGGCGTCCGCTGGACCGGTGTTCGGCCCTCGTGGTACGGGTAGATGACCCACCACGGAAAGGGGGCAAACGTGGAGGAGACCATCCAAAAGGGCACTCGATCCCGGAGGGGAATGCTCCCGAAGCTCGACCTGACCAACCGGCTGGAACGCACGACGGCGATGGACCGCACGATCCGGGCGCTGGCCAAGGCCGTGCGGAGCAGGCTCCGGCCGGGTGGGCTGCGCGACCTGCTGCACGGGGTGCCGACCGGCACGCCCGCCCACCCGCCGCTCGCCACCGCCAGCCTGGGCTGCTGGGTGGCCACCGCCGTACTGGACGCGACCGGCGCCGACCCCCGCGCCGCGCGTACGGTGCTGGCCACCGGCCTGGCCGGCGCGGCCCCCGCGGCGGCGGCCGGCATCACCGACTGGTCGGTGCTGCACATCGAGCAGCAACGGGTGGGCTTCGTCCACGCGATCGCCAACCTCAGCGCGTTCACCCTGTACGCGGGCTCGCTGGCGCTGCGCCTGGCCGGCCGGGAACGCGGCGGCAGGCTGCTCGGCTACGCCGGGCTGGGCGCGGCGAGCCTGGGCGGGATGCTCGGCGGGCACATGGCCTACCGCCAGGCGGCCGGGGCCAACCACGCCGAGCAGGTCACCCACCTGGTCCCGCTGGGCTGGCACAACCTCTGCGAGCTGAAGGACCTGCCCGACGGCCGCCCGGTCTCCCGCAGGCTCGGCTACATCGACCTGTTCGTGCTGCGCAGCGGCGAGACGGTGACCATCCTGGCCGACCACTGCAGCCACCTGGCGGGCCCGCTCCACCAGGGCCGCCTGGCCAGCGAGGGCGGCGTGACCTGCGTGGTGTGCCCGTGGCACGGCAGCACCTTCCGGCTGTCGGACGGCAAGGTCGTGCACGGCCCGGCGACCGCGCCGCAGCCGGTGTTCCAGACCCGGGTACGCCGGGACGGCATCATCCAGGTCAGGCCCGCGCAACACGCCTAGCCACGTGCGATGATTACATTGTTGCCATGGCAAACCCGGCGATCATCACCGTTGACGACGATCCCGCCGTCTCCAGGGCGGTGGCCCGAGACGTGCGCCGCCGTTACGGCGACCGCTACCGCGTCGTACGCGCCGACTCCGGCCCGGCCGCGATGGAGGCGCTCCGCGAGATCAAGCTGAGGGGCGAGCAGGTCGCGGTCATGCTCGCCGACTACCGGATGCCGCAGATGAACGGCATCCAGTTCCTCGAAACCGCCATGGACCTGTTCCCCACCGCGCGGCGCGTCCTGCTGACGGCCTACGCCGACACCGACGCCGCGATCGACGCCATCAACATCGTCGATGTCGACCACTACCTCCTCAAGCCGTGGAACCCACCGGAGGAGAAGCTCTACCCGGTGATGGACGGCCTGCTCGACGCGTGGCTGTCCACGCCCGCGTCCGCGGAGGGCGACGTGCGCGTGGTGGGCCACCGGTGGTCCGCGCCGTCGTACAAGGTGCGCGACTTCCTGGCCCGCAACCTGGTGCCCTACCGCTGGGTGCTGGCCGACGAGCCGGAGGGCGAGCGGCTGCTGTCGGCCGCCGGGCTCGGCCCCGACGCCGTCCCGGTGGTCATCACGCCCGATGGCAGGTCGCTGGCCACGCCCGCGGTGGGCGAGCTGGCCGCGCACATCGGGCTGAGCACCACCCCGGCGTCCGACTTCTACGACCTGGTCGTGGTGGGCGCGGGCCCGGCGGGGCTCGGCGCGGCGGTGTACGGGGCGTCGGAGGGCCTGCGCACGGTGCTCATCGAGCAGCGCGCCACCGGCGGCCAGGCCGGGCAGAGCAGCCGGATCGAAAACTACCTGGGCTTCCCCGACGGCGTCTCCGGCGCGCAGCTCACCGAGCGGGCCAGGCGGCAGGCGTTGAAGTTCGGCGCGGAGCTGATCACCACCTGCGAGGCGATCGGGCTTGCGGGCGGCGGTTCCGCCTCCCGGGTGCTGCGCGTCTCCGACGACAGCGTGATCGCCGCGCACACCGTCGTGCTGGCCACCGGGGTGTCCTACCGCAAACTCAGCGCCCCCGGGCTCGCCGAGCTGACCGGGCGCGGCGTCTTCTACGGCTCGGCCGCCACCGAGGCCCCCAACTGCGCGGGCAGCGAGGTCTACATCGTGGGCGGGGCCAACTCCGCGGGCCAGGCGGCGGTCTACTTCTCCCGGTACGCCCGCCGCGTCCACATGCTCATCCGCGGGGCCGACCTGCGGCAGTCGATGTCGCAGTACCTGGTCGAGCAGATCGAGGCGATCGACACCATCGAGGTCCATCCGTGTACCGAGGTCATCTCCGGTGAGGGCGAGGACCACCTGGAACGCCTGGTGCTGGCCGACGCCTCGACCGGCGAGAAGCGCACGGTCCGCACGTCCTGGCTGTTCGTGTTCATCGGGGCCGAGCCGCGCACCGACTGGCTCTCCGGCGTGGTGCAGCGCGACGAGCGCGGGTTCGTGCTGACCGGGGCCGACCTGCTCGCCGACGGCCGGCGTCCGGTCGGCTGGACGCTCCCGCGCGACCCCTACCACCTGGAGAGCAGCATGCCCGGCGTGTTCGCCGCGGGCGACGTACGGGCGACGTCGGTCAAGCGGGTGGCCTCCGCGGTCGGTGAGGGCGCGATGGCGGTGTCCCTCGTCCACAGGTACCTGGAGGCGCAATGACCGCGACCGACCGGCTCACCCCCGCCGAGCTGCGCACGCTGTTCCTGTTCGAGGCGCTGGACGACGCCCAGCTCGCCCGTTTCGCCGAGCACGGGCGCGTCGAGCGGCGCCCGGCGGGCAGCCCCGTCTACCTTGAGGGCGACCCCGCCACCTGCTTCTACGTGCTGCTGCACGGCACCGTCTCGATGCGCCGCCGCATCCGCGGCGACGACGTCGAGGTCAGCCGTACCGACCAGCGCGGCGTGTACGGCGGGGCCGTGCAGAGCTACATCGGCGACAAGATCGACCAGGTCTACTCCAACAGCCTGCACGCGATCACCGACTGCGAGCTGTTCACCCTGCCCGCCGGCGTCTTCGGACCCGCCGTGCGCGAGTGGTTCCCGATGGCGATGCACCTGCTCGAAGGGCTGTTCTTCGGGATGCGCGCCAGCCAGACGATCGTCGGCGAGCGGGAGCGGCTGCTCGCCCTCGGCTCGCTGTCGGCCGGGCTCACCCACGAGCTGAACAACCCCGCGGCGGCGGCCGTGCGGGCCACCTCGTCGCTGCGCGACCGGGTCGCCAAGATGCGGCACAAGCTGGCCCTGATCGCGGACGGCCGGCTGGACGGCAGCCGGCTGCACGAACTGGTGGAGTTGCAGGAGGCCGCGGTCAAGCGCGCCGCCACCGCGCCGCAGATGACCGCGATGGAGACCGCCGACGCCGAGGACACGCTGGCCGACTGGCTAGACGAGCGCGACATCACCGGCTCGTGGGACATCGCCCCGACGCTCGTCGCCGGGGGCATCGACACGGCGTGGCTTTCGAAGGTGTCGGCCGCGGTCGGCGATGAGGGCCTGGCCTCGGCGATCGCCTGGATCACCTACACGATCGACACCGAGATGCTGATGGGTGAGATCGACGACGCGGTCACCCGGATCTCCGGGCTGGTCGCGGCGGCCAAGCAGTACTCCCAACTGGACCGCTCGCCCTACCAGACCACCGACGTCCACGAGCTGCTCGACGCCACGCTCGCCATGATGCAGGCCAAGATCGGGCCTGGGGTGCGCACGGTGCGGGAGTACGACCGCACGGTGCCGTCCGTGCCGGGCTATCCGGCCGAGCTGAACCAGGTGTGGACCAACCTGATCGACAACGCCCTGGCCGCGATGGACGGCGAGGGCACGCTCACGCTGCGCACCTCGCGCGACGGCGACATGCTGGCGGTGGAGGTGGCCGACACCGGCGTGGGCATCCCGGAGCAGATCCGGCCGCGGATCTTCGAGCCGTTCTTCACCACCAAGGGGGTCGGCGAGGGCACCGGCCTGGGGCTGGACATCTCCTACCGGATCGTGGTCAACAAGCACCACGGCGACATCCGGGTGCGTTCGGTGCCGGGCGACACGCGGTTCACCGTACTCCTGCCGCTGGCCCCCGACGCTAGTCCATGATCAGGTTGACGATCGCGACGATTCCGACCACCACGATGACGCCGCGCAGCAGGACAGGGGGCAGCCGGCGGCCGAGCCGCGCGCCCAGGTAGCCGCCGACCATCGAGCCGAGCGCCACCATCGCCACCGCCCACCAGTCCAGCGGCGCGACGAACACGAAGAGCACCGCGGCGGCGGAGTTGACCAGCAGGGCCAGCACGACCTTGGCGGCGTTGATCTTCTGCAGGCTCTCGTCCAGGAAGATGCCGAGCAGGCCGATGAGCACGATGCCCTGGGCCGCGCCGAAGTAGCCGCCGTACATGCCCGCGCCCAGCACGCCCAGCCACAGCAACGGCCCGCCGTGCGCGTGCCGGTCGCGCCGGCGGCCGGCCAGCCACTTGCCGAGGTACGGCTGGACCAGCACGAGCACCAGCGACAGGCCGATCAGCACCGGGACGATGATCTTGAAAGCCGACTCCGGCAGGTTGAGCAGCAACAGCCCGCCCGCCACCGACCCGATGACCGACGCGACGCCCAGCCGTACCAGGCGTCCGCGCTGCCCCCCCAGCTCCTCCCGGTAGCCGAGCACGCCGGTGACCCCGCCGGGGACGAGCCCGACGTTGTTGGAGACGTTGGCGACGATCGGCGGGTAGCCGAAGGCGAGCAGGGTCGGGAACGTGATCAGCGATCCGGACCCCACGACCGAGTTGATGCCACCAGCCGCGACCCCGGCCGCGAACACCGCGACCGCCTCCCACGGTGTCAAAACGTACCCCTCACCCTGAAACCGCCCCGATGCCCGATGCTAGAGGGCGGCCTGTCCCCGGCCGGTCAGGGGGTCCCGTCGGCGGCGGGCTTGCGCGTCGTACGGGGCCGCCTGCGCGGCTCGGGCTCCTCCTCCCGCTCCGGGCCGAGCAGGCCGCCGATGCCCTCAAGGAGGCGGCCGATCTCGGAGGGCACGATCCACACCGTGTTGGAGTCGCCCTTGGCGATCTCGGGGAGCGTCTGGAGGTACTGGTAGGCGAGCAGGGCGCGGTCCGGTTTGCCGTCGTGGACGGCCTTGAAGACCATGGCGATGGCCTCCGCCTGGCCCTTGGCCCGCATGGAGTGGGCCTCGGCCTCGGCCTGCGCCCGCAGCACGACGGCCTCGGCCTCGCCGCGGGCGCGCAGCACGGCGGCCTGGTTCTCGCCCTCGGCGGTCAGGATCGCGGCCCGCTTGTGGGCCTCCGCCGCCGCCACGGACGACTGGGAGTCACGGTCGGCGCGCATCCGGCGTTCCATCGACTCCTGGATCGAGGCGGGCGGGTCGATCGACTTCAGCTCGATCCGGTTGACCTTGACGCCCCAGCGGGCGGCCGTTTCGGAGAGCGCGCCGCGCAGCTCCGCGCCGATCCGCTCGCGCGAGCCGAGCGCGTCGTCCAGGCTCATCCCGCCGATCATGTTGCGCAGGGTGACCACGGTGAGCTGTTCGACCGCGGACAGCACCCCGGACACCTCGTAGGTCGCCGCCTTGGGGTCGGTGACCTGGTAGTAGACGACGGTGTCGACCGACACCACGAGGTGGTCGGCGGTGCTCACCGGCTGCGGCGGGAAGGCCACCACCTGCTCGCGCAGGTCCACCAGGTTCCTGATCCGGTCGATGAACGGGACGACCAGGCTCAGGCCGGGCTCCAGTGTGCGGTGGTAGCGGCCCAGGCGTTCGACGACGCCCGCGGTCGACTGCGGGATGATCCTGACGGTGCGGGCCAGCGCGAACCCGGCGAAGGCCACCACGACCACCAGGGCGATCAGCATCTCCACGTACATCGCGGCCCTTCCGTTGAGCAACCGTGCGAGGGAAGCTGGCCGAAATGGTATGTGGTCTTCGCTTTACTATCCCGTCAGGCGCGCGAATCGACCTGAGAAGGTGGGGTACGCAGTGGTTCGCCCCGTCTAGTACTGGGGGCGGGCCCTCGCGTACCACCGGCCGTCCGGGGCGCGCTCCAGGCCCAGCGGCACCCCGAAGGTCTTGGACAGGTTGTCCGCGTTCAGGACCACCTCGATGGGCCCCTGGGCCATCACCGAGCCGTGCCGGATCAGCAGCGCGTGGGTGAACCCGGCGGGCACCTCCTCCACATGGTGGGTGACCAGCACCATGGTGGGGGCCTTGGGGTCGTGGGCCAGCCCGGACAGGCGGCGGACCAGGTCTTCCCTGGCGCTGATGTCGAGCCCGGCGGCGGGCTCGTCGAGCAGCAGCAGCTCGGGGTCGGGCATCAGCGCGCGGGCGATCTGGGTGCGCTTGCGCTCGCCCTCCGACAGCGTGTTGAACCTCCGCCTGATCAGGTGCGCGCAGCCGAGCTGGTCGATCAGCTCCACGGCCCGGGTGACGTCGTGCGAGTCGTACTCCTCGCTCCAGCGGCCCAGCACCGCGTACGACGCGGTCAGCACCAGGTCGATGACCTTCTCCTGGGGCGGGATGCGCTCGGTCAACGCGGAACTGGCCATGCCGATCCGGGTGCGCAGCTCCTGGAGGTCGGTACGGCCGACCAGCTCGCCCAAGATCTCCACGGTGCCCTCGGTCGGGAACAGTATCGCCCCGGCCACCTGCAACAACGTGGTCTTGCCCGCGCCGTTGGGACCGATCACGACCCAGCGCTCGTCTTCACCGACGGTCCAGTCGATGCCCCGCAGCAGGGCGGCGCCGTCCCTGCGGACGGCGACATCCCGAAGGTGCAGCACCTGACCGCCCATCCCCGATCACTCCCTCACGTGTCGCTCGCCTAAAACCTATTGCAGTGGCACCGCTTATCGTGGATCGGGTGCACCTGGATTCATCGCACCGGGACTCACCCGCGTCGGCCGCGCTCGTCTGCTGGGGGAACGCCTGGCTCGCCGGCCACATCGGCCTGGACGAGGCGGTCGACCACATCGAGCGTACGGCCGGGCCCGGCATCGTCGCCCGCCCACCCTCCGATGATCTCCCTTCGTATGGCGGCGCCCGCGACGCGCCGCTCCGCGGCTACCTCGCCGACCTGCGGCTTTCCGGCCTCACCGCGCTGCGGCTGGCGCTTCCGGTGGCCGGCGACCCGCTCGGGCTCACCGGACCGCCCGCCTTCAACTCCGCCGCGATCGAGGCGGGGCAGGCCGCCATCGCCGTACTGGCCGGCCGGTGCGTCGGCCTGATCCCGGAGGCGGACCTGCGCGGCTCGTCCTACCGAGGGGTCCGCTGGACGGCCGCCGAGGCCGCCGCCGCCGTACCGGACCTGCCGTCCCTGGCCGAGGCCGAACGTGAGCTGAACACCGCGATGCTCTCGGCCACCGAGACGCTGATGAACGTCGAGGGCCCCCGCCAGGCCCACCCCGGGACGGCGCTGTCCGGGTCCGGCGCGGACGAGACGCTCGCGCCCGGCTATCCGGGCCGCGCCCACCGGGTGGCGGCGCTGTCGGCGCGGCTGACCCACGCGCTGCGCCTGGCCGACGACCGCGGCCTCACCTCCGGCCAGGTCACCGCCAGGGGCAGTGTGCTGCGCGACCTGGACCGCGCGGTACGCCGTGCCTGGGTGGCCGCCCACCATGCGATCCTCGAATCCCGCGCCCAATGACCGGTGATGACCCGTCGGCTAGTTGAGCGCCCCGAAACGCCAGATGCCGAGTCCGTCGGCGCCCCGGCCGGTGGAGACCAGCATCAGCCTGCCCTCCCCGTCCACGTACGGCACGACGGACGCGGCCCCGCTCGGGTGCGCGTCCTCGATCTTGCCGCGCAGCTTGCCGGTGAGCAGGTCCCAGGCCCGCAGCACGCCGTCACCGCTCGCCGCCACCAGGGTCTTGCGGTCGCCCAGCTCGGTGAACGCCAGGCTCTCGATCGAACCCTTGGGCCCGGAGATCGGCTTCCTGACGGCCTTGCGGCTGGCGGCGTCCCAGATTCTCACGGCCTTCTCGCCGCCGGCCGCCGACGCGATCACCGCGCGCCCGCCGATCATGCCGGTGGCGAGGGCCCGGACCGCCTTGGTGTGCTCGTGGTAGGCCCTGCCGTACGGCTTGCGCCGCGCCGGGTCCCACAGCCGGACGGTCTCATCGCCCGCCCCCGAGGCGAGGTAGGGCTTGCCGGAGCGGAACGTCCCGGCGGCGAGCCAGGTGACGGGCTTCTTGTGGCCGTGCAGCGGCTTGCCGGCCATGCGCCGGCCGGCGAGGTCGTAGAGGCGGATGCGCTTGTCGTTCGTGGCGACCGCCACCAGGGAGCGCCCGCGCGACTTGAGCACGGCGAGCGCGGAGATCCGCCCGCCGCGCGCCTTGATGGCCTTTCCGACCGCGCGGCGGGCGGCGAGGTCCCAGACCTTCACCGTGCCGTCCCGGCCGGCTGAGACGGCCACAGGGCGCTTGCCGAGCCGTGCCGTGACGACCGCCTCGACGCCGCCGCGGTGCCGGGCCCCGGCGAACCTCCCGCCGATCGCCTCGCCGCTCTCCAGCTCCCACAGCCGCAGCCGGCCGTCCGAGCCGCCGGTCACCACGACCGCGTCGCCGCGTACCGACGTCACGGCGGTGGCACGGACCTCGCTGCCGGTCTTCACCGACCTGATGCGGTAGCCGTAGCCGAGCCATCCGGTCGTGGTGACCGTCGCGGGCGAGGCCGCGACGGGGCCGCGCGGGGACGGCTCGGGAGACGGTGCTTCGGGGGTGCGTGGCGCCTCGCCGGCCCGCTGCACGATGCCCACGGTGGGCAGGGCCTCCGGCTTCCCGCCGGGTCCGCCGGACACCAGCCAGACGGGCACCCCCACGATCGCCGCGATCCCGGCCGCCAGGCCGACGGTCACCCGCTTCCAGCGGCCTTTCCGGCGGGGGGCCTGCCGTGGCGGCTCGGGCTCTGGCACCTCGGGCGCTTCAGGTGCTTCAGGTGCTTCGGGTGCTTCGGGTGCTTCTGCGACCGGCTCTTGGGCCTCGGGCTCTGGTTCCGGTTCGGGCTCCGGCTCTGGTTCAGGCTCGGGTTCCGGTTCAGGGACCGGCTCTGGCTCTGGTTCGGGTTCAGGTTCGGGCGGGGCCGCGGCGAGGACTTCGACGATCTCCGGGAACGCGGGCCGCTCGCCCGGCGACTTGGCCAGGCAGCGGGCCAGCAGGTCGCGCAGGTCGGCGGGGACGCCGTCCAGGTCGGGCGGCGCGGTGAGGACGCGGTCCATCACCGCCGCCACCGAGTCGTCGACCATGTCGTCCGCCAGCGGATCGGCCAGGGCCCGGGGCATGGCGAAGAACGGATTGCGCCCCGTGGCCGCGAACGCGACGGTCGCCGCCCAGGCGAACACGTCGGAGGCCGGCCCGGGCGTCTCCCCCGTGATCTGCTCCGGCGAGAGGTACTCCGGCGTGCCGATGGTCGCGCTGAACACCGTCGCCCCCGCCTCCAGCGCCTCGGCGATCCCCGCGTCCAGCAGCCAGGGGCCGTCCACGCCGAGCATGATGTTGCCCGGCTTGACGTCGCGGTGGACCACTCCCGAGGCGTGCAGCGCGGCCAGCGCGCGGGCGGTGTCCCTGGCGAACGGCCACAGCCGCTCCGCCGAGACGTTCGTGGACAGCGGGAAGCCGTCGGCGAGCGCGCTCACCACGTACGGCCGGCCGTCGTGGATGCCCGCGTCGAGCACGGTGACGGTGTTGGGGCGGGTGACGCCGCGCAGGCCCTCCATGACGGCCAGGAACCGCCTGCGGCCCTCCTCGGTCAGCCGGAAACGCGGATGGAGGAGCTTGACGACCACAGGAACGCCCTCGGCGTCCACCGCCGAGTGGATCACACCCTGGCGTCCCTCGCCGAGGCGGCCGGTGAGGCGGAGACCGCCGAGGCTGTCGGGCGCGGCCGGGTCGGGGTCACCCGCCTCGGTGGATCGGGCGAGCGGCATGCACACCTCCTCCGGCGAATGCCGGAATCATGGGCACTCACGGGGTACGCGAAGACCCGACCGTATGTGTCGACGGGTCCACACAATACGCCGGTCGAGATGCCCCGAAGGTCGTGTCGAGGCAGCCTTTCCCCGATCGAAACGATCTCAGCCCATACCGTGGCGTACGGCATAGAGCGCGGCCTGGGTCCGGTCCTGCACGCCGAGCTTCATCAGCACGTTCGACACATGCGTCTTGACGGTCTTCTCGGCGACGGACAGTTCCCTGGCGATCTCCCGGTTGGAACGTCCGGCGGCGATCAGCCCGAGCACCTCGCGCTCGCGTTCGGTGAGCGGGCTGGGATTCTCCGTGGCCGGGGCTCCCCCGCCGCCGTCCAGGACGGCCCGCGCCGCCTCGGGCGCGAGCAGTACCTGACCGGCGGCCACCGCGCGGATGGCCTGCACCAGCGAACCCGGATCGACGTCCTTGTAGAGGAACCCGGCCGCGCCCGCCCGCATCGCCGGGGCCACGTCGGCGCGGTCGCTCACCGAGGTGAGCACCAGCACCCGGACCGCGAGCCCGCGCTCGGCCAGCAGTTCCAGCGCTCCGAGCCCGTCGAGGACCGGCATCCGCAGGTCGAGCAGCAGCACATCGGGCGCCCGTACGGCGACGATCTCCACCGCCTCGGCCCCGTCGCCCGCCTCGCCGACCACCTCGATGTCGTCCTGGAGGCCGAGGAAGGTGCACAACCCCTGACGGACCACCGGATGGTCATCGGCGATCACCACGCGTATCACGGCTGGACCTCCATGCGGACCGTCGTTCCAGAACCCGGCCGCGACCGCACCACGACCGAGCCGCCGACCTCCCGCGCCCGCTCGTGCATCGTGGTCAGGCCGAGTCCTTGGTCGCGTCCGGGCGAGGCCGAGGCGTCGAAGCCGCCGCCGTCGTCGCTCACGTCGAGCTCCAGCGCGCCGCAGCGCTCGATCAGACGTACGGTGACCGACCCGGCCTTCGCGTGCCGCAGCGCGTTGTGCAGCGCCTCCTGGGCCACTCTCAGCACGGCCACCTCGACCGCCGGATCGGATGCGAGGCCGCCGTGGTCGTCGCACGGCACGACGACCGACTCGAAGGAGACCTCGGGGGCGTGCAGGCGGTCCAGCATCGCCACGTGCTTGCGCAGGGTCTCGGCCAGCCCGTGCCGGCCCAGCTCGGCCGGGCGCAGCTCGACGATCACCGCGCGCAGCTCGGCCAGGGCCTCCCCGGCCAGGCGCTGCACCTGGTCCAACTGCCCGGCCGCGCGCCCCGGGTCGGTGCCCATCAGCGCCTGCGCGGCCTGCGCGCTCAGCCGCAGCGAGAACAGCTTCTGGGTGACCGCGTCGTGCAGTTCGCGAGCCACCCGGGTGCGCTCTTCGACCATGGCCAGTTCGCGGCTTCGCTCGTACAGCCGCGCGTTGGTCAGCGCGATGGCCGCGTGCGCCGCGAACAGCGTCAGCAGTTCCTCGTCGGCCTCGGTGAAACCGCCCGGCGTGCGCTTGTTGGACAGGAAGATGATGCCCAGCACCTCGTCACCGTCGCGGATCGGCACGCCGATGAAGTCCTTCAGCACCGGGTGGGCGCGCGGCCACCACTCGTAGCGGGCGTCCTTGCGGATGTCGGCCAGCCGTACCGGGGCGCCCTCGCGCAGCATCGCGCCGAGCATGCCGTGCTGGCGCGGGGTCGGCCCGATCGCCTTCCACTGCTTGTCGGAGATGCCCTCGGCGACGAACTCCGCGAACGCGCCCTGCTCGTCCGGCACGCCCAGGGCCGCGTACCGGGCGTCCAGCAGCCGCTGCGCCGAGCGCACGATGACCTGAAGCACCTCGCGCACCGACAGGTGGCGGGTGACCGCGAGCACCGCCGAACTGACGGCGTGCAGAATCTCCTCAGGTTCGTCTTGCACAGCTTCACACTAGGTCGTACCCCCGGTACGAGTGCCACAGGTACGTTGGTCCTACGCCCATCTGCCCAGGCCACCGAGGTCCGCGGCCCGATGTACGCCGGCCGCCGCCTGCCTAGCGTCGGCCCTATGACGAAGAACGCGCTCATCACCGGCGCCTCCCGGGGCCTTGGACTGGCCCTCACCCGGGCCCTCGTCGAGGAGGGCTGGCGCCTTGTCATCACCGCGCGCGGCGTGGCCGCCCTGGACCAGGTCACCGCCGAGCTGGGGTCCGCCCAGGTCACCGCGCTGGCCGGGGACGTCGCCGACGCCGGGCACCGCAAGCTGCTCGCCGCCGCCGCGCACGCCCTCGGCGGGCTGGACCTGCTGGTCAACAACGCGAGCGGACTCGGCACCATCCCGCTGCCGCCGCTGGCCGACTATCCGATCGACGACCTGACCGGGCTGTTCGCCACGAACGTCATCGCGCCGCTCGCACTGACCCAGGCCGTACTGCCCGGCCTGCGCGAGCGGCGGGGCGCGGTCGTGAACATCTCCTCCGACGCGGCCATCGAAGCCTACGAGGGGTGGGGCGGGTACGGCGCGACCAAGGCGGCGCTCGACCAGCTCTCCAACGTGCTGGCGGCCGAGGAGCCCGACGTGGCCGTCTGGTGGCTGGACCCGGGCGAGATGAACACCGCGATGCTCGCCGGCGCGGTGGGCCCGGAGGAGGCGAGCGGCGCGCCCGATCCGGAGTCCGTGGTGCCGACGATCCTGCGGCTGGTCCGTGAACGTCCGGGCAGTGGAAGGCTGGCCCACCGATGACCGTCCAGGCGTCCGCGTTCGACTTCGACCTGCCGGCCGTACGCGAGGCGCACGAGCCGCCCGAGGCGCGCGGGCTGACCAGGGACGGCGTGCGGCTGATGGTGTCGTGGCGGGACACCGGGCAGATCGCCCACCGCAGGTTCGCCGACCTGCCCGACCTGCTCGAACCCGGCGACCTGCTGGTGGTCAACGACTCCGCGACGCTGCCCGCCGCGGTACGCCTGGACAAGCTGGCCGTCCACTTCTCCACCGAACGGGAGGACGGCTCCTGGCTGGTCGAGCTGCGCCACCGGACGCAGGCCGGCGGCACCAAGCCGTACGGCGGGGGCGCGCCCGGCGAGTGGCTCCCCCTGCCCGGCCAGGCGACCCTGCGGCTGATCGAACGCGAGACGCCCCGGCTCTGGCGGGCCCGCCTGGACCGCGACGTGCGGGCCTACCTCGGGGAGCACGGCGTGCCGATCCGCTACTCCTACATCGCGCGGGACTGGCCGCTCGCCGACTACCAGACGGTGTTCGCGAGGGTGCCGGGCAGCGCGGAGATGCCGAGCGCGGCCCGGCCGTTCAGCCAGCGGCTGGTCACCTCGCTCGTGGTGCGCGGCATCGGCATCGCGCCGGTGACCCTGCACACGGGTGTCGCCTCGCCGGAGCGGGACGAGCCGCCCTACCAGGAGTGGTTCTCGGTGCCCGCCGCTACCGCGCGGCAGGTGAACCTGGCGCGCGCCTCGGGGGCGCGGGTCATCGCGGTCGGCACGACCGTCGTACGCGCCCTGGAGTCCGCCGCGGGCGACGACGGCCAGGTACGGGCCGCCGCGGGGTGGACCGCCCGCGTGGTGACCCCGGAGATCGGGGTCCGTGCGGTGGACGGGCTGGTGACGGGCCTGCACGAACCGCGCTCCAGCCACCTGATGATGCTCGCCGCGATCGGCGGCGGCGAACTCATCGCCCGCGGTTACGAAGAGGCGCTGGCGCAGGAGTATCTGTGGCATGAGTTCGGGGACACGCATCTGATCCTCACGCGGTGAAAGGCACACTATTGCCTCCACAACCACCTGAATAACAAATGCATCAGGATTCAACCACGAATCGGTTCTACGCGGCGGGTCATAGATCATGATAGAACGCAGCGAATCATCCGCAGGGCACCTGGGATCAGCGGCGAAGATTCGTCAGGGTGCGGTCTCCGTGCCGCCCCCCCGCCGCGTAAGAGCCCCTTTCGCACCCCTCGCCCCGCGGACCCCTCAACCCCCGGGAGAAAAGCCCTCCATGCGACACCCCATGGCACGAATGGCCACGGCCGCCCTCGCCGTTCCTCTGGCGGGCGCGATGCTGTTCACCGCGGGACCGGCCCTCGCGGACTCCTTCACCCCCTCGGACGACCTCGTCCCCCTGCGGACGGGCAACTCCACCAACACCGCCACCGCCCTCAGGGCCGCCCGCGTGGCCGAGACGGCCGCGGCGACCGCCGCCGACAAGCCCTACTCCAGCTTCAAGGTCGCGCTCGCGGCCACGAAGAAGGCCAAGGCGGGCGGCACGATCACGTACTCGATCAAGGCCACCAACGTCGGCCCGCACACCGCCGACGCCTACTTCATCGGCGGCCGGCTGCCCAAGGGCATCTCCGGCAAGGTCACCTACTGGGCCCCCGACGGCACCAAGTGCGACTGGGACGACACCGGCTTTTGGTGCTGGGGCGACTGGGTGCTCAAGGTCGGCGAGACCGACTCGCTCAAGCTGCAGTTCAAGCTGAAGAAGAGCGTGAAGGGCACCGCCTCCGGCAAGCTCGGCGTGCTCAGCTACGACGTGCCGCACGGCGCCGAAGACCTCAGCAAGGAGGAACTGGACCGCATCGGCGGCATCAAGGGCTGGGACTTCACCCGCACGGTGAAGACCAAGATCGTCCGCAAGTGATCCGTAGGTAATACGGAGCACGGCGCCCGCCCCCGGTGTGGGGGCGGGCGTTTTGCGTTGTCCGTTATGATCTTTACCTTGGCGCGTTCGCGCTGGTCTGAACGCCGGGCGACCTTATGGTGAACCGCGTGTCGGCCACCGCCGGCGGCCAAGTACCGTTGAGCTGAGATGAATCAACGCACGCTCCTGATCACACTGACCGGCCCCGACCGGCCAGGCGTGACATCGCGGCTCTTCGCGGTCCTGGCCGGGTTCCCGGTCACGGTGGCCGACGTCGAGCAGGTCGTCATCCGCGGCAGGCTCACCCTCGGGGTGCTCGTCGCCTACGCGGGCGACCGTCCGACCGGCACCGGCGGCACACTCGGGGCCCTGTGGACCGCCGTCGAGCGCATCGCCGAAGACCTCGGCATGGACGTCGAGCTGTCCACCAGCACCGCGGCCAAAGAGCACCGCAAGCGCGGGCGGCTGCACGTCAGCGTGCTCGGCGCGCCGCTGCTGCCGGCCGCCATCGCGGGCATCGCCGGGCGCATCGCCGCCGCCGGGGCCAACATCGACCGGATCGAGCGCCTGGCCAACTACCCGGTGACGTGCGTCGAGCTGGCCGTCTCCGGGGCCGACCCCGACGCGCTGCGCGCCGACCTGGCCGCCGAGGCCGCCGCCCAGCAGGTCGACGTGGCCGTGCAGCGCTCCGGCCTGCAACGCAGGGCCAAGCGGCTGGTCGTCATGGACGTCGACTCCACGCTCATCCAGGGCGAGGTCATCGAGCTGCTGGCGGCCCACGCCGGGTGCCTGGACGAGGTCGAGAAGGTCACCGCCGCCGCCATGCGCGGCGAGCTCGACTTCGCCGAGTCCCTGCGCGAGCGGGTCGCGCTGCTGGCCGGGCTGCCCGAGGAGGTCTTCGACCGGGTCCGCGCGGAGGTCGTGCTCACGCCCGGGGCCCGCACGATGGTCCGCACCCTCAAGCGGCTCGACTACCGGTTCGCGATCGTCAGCGGCGGGTTCACGCAGATCACCGACGCGCTGGTGGCCGAGCTCGGCATCGACTACTCGGCGGCCAACACCCTTGAGGTCTCCGGCGGCAAGCTCACCGGGCGGGTGGTCGGCGAGATCGTCGACCGTCCGGGCAAGGCCCGCGCGCTGGAGCGTTTCGCCGCCGAGGCGGGCATCCCGATCACCCAGACGGTGGCGATCGGCGACGGGGCCAACGACCTCGACATGATCGCCGCGGCGGGGCTCGGCATCGCGTTCAACGCCAAGGCGGTCGTACGGCAGGCCGCCGACACCGCCGTGACCGCGCCCTACCTCGACTCGATCCTCTACCTCCTCGGGATCCCCCGGGCCGAGGTCGAGGCCGCCGACGCCGAGGACGGCCTCGCCCACGACCCCCACCACACCCGCCTCGGCCCCCCACCGGCCGCCTCTTCCTGAGGGCCGGGGCGAGCCGGTCACGTTAGCGCGGCCTCCTCGGAGGTGGCCGCGCGGCTCAGCCGGCCCGCGTTGGCGACCAGGTCCTCCAGGGCCGGGTGCGCCGAGGCCGCGTGCATGTACGCGTACCTGATGGCGGTCCACTCCTCCGCCGCGCCCTCGGCGAGTTCGTCGAGGCGCTGCGCGGTCAGCTCCTCGACGTGGGTGGCCAGGGTGTCCATCGCCTGGTCGAGATCGTCCGGGATCCCCTCCGAATCGCCCGTGCGCACGGCGTCCGCCGCCCCCGAGAGGCGGTCCGCGACCGCGTCCAGCACGGCGGCCGTCGGCCCTGCCTGGTCCTCCTCGCCCGGCACCGGGGCCGGTACCGCGTACAGGGCCAGCGCGTCCGCCCTGATCCGCGCCGCGTGCTCGACCGTGTCCCGCAACGCCCGGGGCACCGCGCCGCCGGGCTCCTTCGCCAGCCGTTCCAGCGACTCGTCGAGCCGCCGCGCCGACTCGGCGGCCTCCTCGACCTGCTCGGCGACGCTCGTCCGCTGCTGCTCGACCAGCGCCCGCACCAGCCGGGCGTGCTGGTCGAGCAGCGCCGCCACCCGCCCGGACATCCGTACCCGCTCGCCCCTCGGCCACAGCAGCCGCGCCGCGCCGACCACCGCGACGCCGCCCGCCACCGCGAACCCCACCCGCCACACGGCCGCGTTCCACGACAGCGGCATCGCGTAGTCGGCCAGCAGCAGGCCGAGCGGCGTCGCGAAGACCGTCCACCAGTTGAAGCTCAGCGTGCCCAGCGCGTACCCCACCACCGCCAGCCCGGCGATGACCAGCGCCAGCGTCACATGACCCGGGGTGAGCGCCAGCATGAACGCCGCCGCCGTCGCTCCGACCGCCATGCCGAGCACCGGGAACAGCAGCCGTTCCACCGTGTCGCCGAAGGTCGGCCGCAGGCTGGCCACCACCGTCACCACGAACCACTTCCCGTACGGCTCGTGCGTGACCTCCGCCAGTGTGACCGCGGCCACCGTCACCACCGCCAGCCGGGCCGCGTAGTGCGCCATGCGCTGGCCGTGGCGGCGGCGTCCGCCGGGCCGGGGCGTGAACCGTGGCAGCCGCGGCCCCACCGCCACGCCCTCCGCCGAGATCAGCGCCGCCGAGCGCACCGCGAGGCCGATCCGGTCCAGGCAGCGGCGGACCTGGCCGAGCAGCGCCGACACCGCCAGCGGCTCATCGCCCGACAGGGCGGCCCTGCGGATCGCCTCCACCCGGTCGGCGAACTTCGCGGCGCACGCCAGCGCCCTCGGCACCGCCATCGCGCTGTCCTCGGTCATCGCCTCGCGCAGCGCCCGGGCCTGCGCGCCGGTCGCGGTGTCCAGGTCCTCGACCCAGTCGCGGCGGCCGGTGAGGCCGGTGACGCCGTCGCGCAGGATGTGCAGGGCGACGGTCTCGTGGAAGATCCGGGTGAGCGCGTCGAGCATCCGGCCGGGGCCGGGGTCGTCCTCGTCCTCCTCCTCGCGTTCGACGGCGGTGTAGTGGGCGACCGCCGTACGGGCCTCGGCCAGGGCCTCCTCGGCGGCCTTGCGGCGTTCCTCCCACTCGCGTTCGGCCTCGGCGTCGCCCGAATCGGGCTGGAACTCGGCCGCGTCGAGCAGGTCGGCGAGCGCCACCCCGGCCGTCTCCAGGGACGCCCGCAGCGGCCTGAGCCTGCGCACGGGCCACGACAGCAGTACGACGGCGGTGATCCACAGGCCCCCGGCGCCCGCCAGCTCCATGTGGACCACGGCGCCGTAGGAGACCGGTCCCTGGAAGTAGCTCAGGATCAGCGCGAGCGTCGGCGGCAGGCCGATCATGGGCCACTGCGCGCCCGCGGCGGCGACCAGGCCGATCACCGGCACGGCGATCCAGGGGTGGGGGGCGAGGAGCGTGCCGAGGCCGGTGCCCAGCGTGACGAACAGGGTGCCGCGCAGGAGGCGCCGGGCCCGCCTGCCGTACGGCATGGCGGGGTCGTCGGCGAAGGCCGTCAGGTACGCGCCCAGGGCCGCCGCGGAGCCCTCCCTGATATGGCCGGTGAAGGTCCCGGCGAGCAGCAGCACGCCGATCGCCACGCCGCACAGCGCCCCGTACCCCCACGCCGGCCGCCCGGAGACCCGGAACGCCTCCCGCAACGCCGCTCCCGCCCGCCGCGCCCCCTTCCTCCCGGCCTCCGCCCCCCGACGCCGCAGCCCCCGAACCACCCGCCCCACCGCGCCGGACTCCCCCACACGCCCCTGGGACACCCCAGGATCCTCACCACACCCGCTACCGCGACCACGCAAAACTCGCCCCGCCACCCCCCGCCCCCGCCCAGCACCCTCACAGGACGCTCCAGGGTCCTGACCACGCTCGGTACCGCGACCACCCGCCACCCCCCGACCCCGCCCAGCACCCTCACGGGACGCCCCGGGGTTCTGCTCACCCCCGGCGTGCTCGTGGGACGCGCTGGGGGCCGGATCGCGGCCGGTACGGCGGCGGCGCAGGGCGTGGAGCGTTCGGCCGAGTGCGTTTCGTGCTGAATCGGCCGCTTCGCGGAGCGCCCCCGCGACCCGCTTCATCCCGGCCCCCCCGTTTTCCGCTCCACGGGGTTGTGCCCGGATCGGCCTGGCCTAGTCAGCCCGCCGCGCGCCAAGAATTCCAGGTCAGAGGGGTCAGCCGGCGGATTTGGGGGTCCACAGCGTGACCGCCCGCCCGGACTCCAGCTCCGCCCAGGGAACCGCGGCCTCGATCACCGCGAACGCCCCCGGCGGAAACCCGGGGTCGCCTTCGCCCCCGGTGAGGTCCATGACCAGCTCGTGGACGCCCGGGTTGTGCCCTACCAGCAGAAGCGTCCGCACGCCGGGATCGGTACGCCGGACCAGCTCCAGTAGTTCGTCCGCGTACGCCTGGTAGATCCCATGCTCGAAGTCGACCGGCGCGTCCGGGGCGAGCTGGGCGAGGGCCAGCTCCGCCGTACGTCTCGTGCGCAGGGAGGGCGAGCACAGCACCAGGTCAGGACGCAACTCCAGCGCCTGCAAGGTCTCTCCGACGCGCTTGGCGTCGCCTTCGCCCCGGCCGGTCAGCGGCCGCTCGCGGTCGGCCAGGCCGGGCGTGTGCACCGCCTTGGCATGCCGCAGCACGACCAGCGTGCGCACCCCCGCCTCAAGCACCGGAGGCCCAGATCGAAAGGCCCACCAGCACGGCGAGCACCAGCACCATGGCCAGCAGGATGAGCCCGAGCGTCTTGCCGCCCGAGGGCTTCGGCTTTTCCTTCAAGGGCTGGTCGGACCGGCTCACCGTGGCGCTCCTCCGTTCGTCTTCCACCAGTGTTCCACCCCCGTGACGCGGTACGGCCTGCGGTCCCCTCCAAGGAAACCGCAGGCCGTACCGACGAACTGACCGACCGGACCGGCTACTTGCCGACCGGCTGCGGCTCGCGCTTCTCGCTGTCCTCCGAAGGCGTGTCGCTCACCGAGCGCCGCTTGGAGATCACGACCGCGCCGACCACGACCACGACTGCCACCGCCGTCACACCGACGCGCAGCGCGACGTTGTCGGCGTAGGTGACGACGGCGGGCGCGACCAGCAGCGCGACCAGGTTCATCACCTTGATCAGCGGGTTGATCGCCGGGCCCGCGGTGTCCTTGAACGGGTCGCCCACGGTGTCGCCGATGACCGTGGCCGCGTGGGCCTCGGAGCCCTTGCCGCCGTGGTGGCCGTCCTCGACGAGCTTCTTGGCGTTGTCCCAGGCACCGCCCGAGTTGGCCAGGAAGACCGCCATCAGCGTGCCCGAGGCGATGGCGCCCGCCAGGAACGAGCCGAGCGGCGCGTAGCCGAAGGCGAACCCGACCGCGATCGGGGTCATCACCGCCAGCAAACCGGGCGTGGCCAGCTCGCGCAGCGAGTCACGGGTGCAGATGTCGACGACGCGGCCGTAGTCGGGCTTCTGGGTGCCGTCCATGATGCCCGGATTGTTGCGGAACTGGTCGCGTACCTCGAAGACCACCCGCATCGCCGCGCGGCCCACCGCGCTGATCGCCAGGCCGGAGAACATGAACACCACCGCGGCGCCGATGATCAGCCCGACCAGTACGTTCGGTGCGTCCACGCTGAGGCTGAAGACGCTCGACCCGGCGAGTTGTTCCTCGACCGAGGTCCGGAACGCGCCGAACAGCGCGGTCGCCGCGAGCACCGCCGTGGCGATCGCGATGCCCTTGGTGATCGCCTTGGTGGTGTTGCCGACCGCGTCGAGCGAGGTGAGCACCTTGGCGCCCTCGCCCTCCACGTCACCGGACATCTCCGCGATGCCCTGCGCGTTGTCGGCGACCGGGCCGAAGGTGTCCATCGAGACGATGACGCCGACCGTGGTCAGCAGGCCGGTACCGGCCAGCGCGACGGCGAACAGCGCGATCGTCGTGTTGCCGAACCCGAGCAGGAACGCTCCGTACACCGCGCCGCCGATCAGCAGCGCCGAGTAGACCGCCGACTCCAGGCCGACGCTGATGCCGGCCAGGATGACCGTCGCCGGGCCGGTACGCGAGCTCTCGCCGATGTCCCTGACCGGACGCCGGTTGGTCTCGGTGAAGTAGCCGGTGAGGATCTGGATGGCGCTGGCCAGGACCAGGCCGATCAGCACCGCGCCGACCGCGATGATCCGCGGGTCACCGCTCAGAGCCTGGATCTGCGCACTGACTCCGGTCAGGTCGGCGAAGCTGCCCGGCAGGTAGACGTAGGCGGCGACGGCCACCAGCACCGCGGAGATGATCGCGGAGATGAAGAAGCCGCGGTTGATGGCGGACATGCCGCTGCGGTCGCCGGCCCGCGGGGCGGTCACGAAGATGCCGATGATCGCGGTGATGACACCGATCATCGGGACGATCAGCGGGAAGACCAGACCTTCCGTGCCGAACGCCGCCTTGCCCAGGATGAGGCTGGCGACCAGCGTCACGGCGTAGGACTCGAACAGGTCGGCCGCCATGCCGGCGCAGTCGCCGACGTTGTCGCCCACGTTGTCGGCGATGGTCGCCGCGTTGCGCGGGTCGTCCTCGGGGATGCCCTGCTCGACCTTGCCGACCAGGTCGGCGCCGACGTCGGCGGCCTTGGTGAAGATGCCACCGCCGACCCGCATGAACATGGCCAGCAGCGCCGCGCCGAAGCCGAAGCCCTCCAGCACGGTAGGGGCGTCGCCCTTGTAGATGAACACCACGATGGCCGCGCCGAGCAGGCCCAGGCCGACGGTGAACATGCCCGCGACTCCGCCGGTGCGGAACGCGATGCGCATCGCGGGCCGTTCGCCCGCCTCACGGGCCGCGGCGGCGACGCGGACGTTGCCCCGCACCGCCAGCCACATGCCCATGAAACCGGTCAGCGCGGAGAAGACCGCGCCGACCACGAAGAAGACCGACCGCCCGATCTGCACGCTGGTCGAATGCGCGGGCAGCAGGAGGAGGACCAATGGAATGACGATGACGAATGGCGCGAGCGTCCGGAACTGCCGCCCGAGATAGGCGGCGGCCCCTTCCTGTACGGCTCGCGAGATGTTCTGCATGCGTTCGGTACCCTGACCGGCGCCGAGCACCTCCCGCACCAGACCGCCTGCGACGGCTAGTGCGAGCAATGCGACGGCGGCCACCACGATCACGATCGTGAGATGGGAACCGCTCAGGGAAACCGCTGTGCCCTCCACAGCGGCGAGGTAAGGGCCAGACATCCGTTCTCCTCGGCAAGACGGGTACGTCCTGCCCGGACGGCGCTGCGATAATCACTCGGCGGGCTTTGGCGGCGCGCATCCGGGTCGGTAGGCAGTGCCGCTTCCGGTTGAGTCCGCATACCTACCGCTTGCGTCCGCATACCTACCGCGGAGGTGGCGCGTGGCGGGACAAACCTTGGCCGGTGCCGGGAGTCTACGCAGCGGTGCCGCGGATATGAAGCCTCTCGGGCTGGTCAATTGGCTACGAGTCGGCTATCGAGCGTAACCACGCCAGGCTGACGGGCGATCTGACACGACATGACTGGCTTCGTGGCGAGGATCGGACAGATTTCGCTCTAAGATGAAACCGGGGTTTCGGATGACCGAAACCCCGGGACTAGGCGGGGGTGACCCCGTTCGCCGCTGCGGGCCAGCTCATCCTGATGCGCATGCCCTTCGCACTGGGGTAGACCTCGACGTCGTCTGCGAGCCCCGCGATGACGGCTATCCCGAAGCCCGCAGAGAGGGAATCGGACATCAAGCCGAACTGATCGCTCGGGCCGCTCTGACCGCCCGGCCCGCCCATCAGCGGCGAGAGGTCGTTTTCCATGTCATCGCTCGGGGCCACGTCGGTCACGATCACCTCGAAACGCCCCGAGTCGTCGCGCAGCTCGATGCGGATCGGCTCTCCCGGACAATGCAGGCGGTGCGCCTCCACGGCCCGGGAACATGCCTCCCCCACCGCGAGCCGCACCTCGTCCAGCAGCGACTCCTCCACCCCGGTGCGGCGCGCGATCGCCGTGGCGACCAGGCGTGCCGTACGCACATGCGCGGGCAGTGCGCTGAACGTGAGCTCGACGGTCGCCATGACTACTTGTCTCGGCCGTGAGCTTCCTTGGCCTCGTCGACCGAGGCGTAGATCCCGAAGACCTTGGTGAGCCCGGTGATCCGGAAGATCTTCAGAATGCGCTCCTGAGTGCAGACGAGCTCCAGCGAGCCGTCGTGCGCCCGCACCCGCTTCAGGCCGCCCACCAGCACACCAAGGCCGGTCGAGTCGAGGAAGTCGACCTTCTCCATGTTGACGAGCAGGTGGAAGTTGCCCTTGTTGACCAGGTCGATCAGGAGCTCACGCAATCTCGGCGCGGTGTAGACATCGATCTCACCCTCGACCTCGACGATGGTGAGCCGATCCTCGGTACGGTGGTCCAACTTCAGATCCACTGATCCTCCAGCGCCTTGCCTGCAAAAGTATTGTTCTATCCCTGACGCCCCGGAGGTGGGACTCCGGAACACCAGACCCCGACGCGCGGCATTCAACCACGGTCTGCCTCAGTGTCTATACGAAATCACGAGTCCCGGCGACTCTGCCCGCAGATGCCAGACTGGAAACCAGTGACTCCCTCTGCCTCCTCCTCGCATCGAGCAGACGCGCTGCTGGGCCGTCTGCTCGCGCTCACGGCGCGCCGTGAGCGCGTCACTCACGTGGAGCATGTTCCAGCACGTCAGGCCGGTCAAGCCCGGTGGCCCGACTGGACCCCCGAGCCGCTGGTCAGCGGGCTGCGGCCATTGGGGGTGACTGGACTGTGGCCCCACCAGTACGAGGCCGCCGAGCACGCCCACCGTGGCCAAAACGTGATCATTTCCACAGGGACCGGGTCCGGCAAATCCCTGGCCTACCTGGTGCCGGCGCTCACCGAGGTACTGGACGGCGGCACCGTCCTCTACCTCACGCCCACCAAGGCCCTGGCCGCCGACCAGCTCCAGAACCTCCAGGCCCTGCGCCTCGGCAAGCTGCGCGCGGCCTGCTACGACGGGGACACCCCGTTCGAGGAGCGGGGGTGGGTCCGCCAGCACGCCAACTATGTACTGACCAACCCCGACATGCTGCATCGGTCCCTTTTGCCGCGACACTCCCAGTGGTCCTCCTTCTGGCGGCGTCTGCGCATGGTCGTGGTCGATGAGTGCCACGGCTACCGAGGCGTCTTCGGCTCCCACGTCGCCCAGATCCTGCGCCGCCTCCGCCGCGTCTGCGCCCGGTACGGCCGGCACCCCGTCTTCTTCCTCGCCTCCGCCACGGCGGGCGACCCGGGCGCCGCGGCGACCCGCCTCACGGGCCTCCAGATGGCCGAGGTGGCCATGGACGCCTCCCCCCGAGGTGCCACCACCTTCGCCCTCTGGGAGCCGCCCCTGACCGACCTGCGCGGCGAGGGCGGCGCCCCGGTCCGCCGCACCGCCACCGCCGAGGCCGCCGACCTCCTCACCGACCTCGTCATCGACGGAGTCCGCACCCTCGCCTTCGTCCGCTCCCGCCGCGCCGCCGAAACCCTCGCCCTCACCACCCGCACCAAACTCCACGACCTCCTCCCCCCAAGCGCCCCACCTGCCCCCGAGGGCGCGTTAGCTCACCCCAACACCACCAATCCACACTCCGCCACCTCAAACCCCTCAACCGCCGCCATCCACGCCGACAACACCAACACCACAACACCCAACTCCCAAACCCCAACAACCCACCCCCAAACCGCCACAACCAACCCACACGCCCCCACGCCAGACCACCCGGCCGCCGAAGCACCCCATACCGCCAGCCCCCACCCCCACCACCCGACATCCGACCCCCAAAACCCGACACCTCACCCCCACAGCGCCACCCCACACTCCCAAGACCCGGCAACCAACCCGCACACCGCCACAACCGCCCCACACTCCCCCCTCCCAGACCACCCTGCTGCCGGAGCACCCCCTACCGCTGGCGTCCACCACCGCCCAACGTCCAACCCCCAGAACCCGACAGCCCACCCCCACAGCGCCACCCCGCACTCCCCAAACCCGGCAACCAACCCGCACACCGCCACAACCGCCCCACACTCCCCCACGTCGGACGACTCGACCGACCCACCCGACCTCCAAGCCGCCGCCCCCAGCCCCCAGTCCGCTACCCCCCACTCCCAGCCGCACCTCGCCGTACCTCATAGCCAGGTGTCCGCATCCGACCCCCGTTTCGACCCCACCGACGCGCACACCACCACGCCTCCCAGCGGTACGCCCACCGGACTCTCTCGCCACCCCCACGACGCCGGGTCCCACCGCTTTCCGGCCACCTCCCACCCCCAGGCCGCCCCACCCGATCCCCACTCCGCTCCCGCCGCCTCTCATACCGCCACGCCGGACCCCGACCAGGACACCAGCCACGACGCTCGCCACCCCGCAGGGCCAGGTCCTCATCCCTCCACTCCAGGCGGACCGAACCAGCCTGCTCACCAGGCCGACCCCAGCGGCGCCGGCGCTCCACAATCCGGCCCAGGCCAGCCCGAAGCCCCCCTGGACCGTACGCAGCCCCGTACCGAGCCGACCACGAACTCCATCGACACCGGCGACACGCTCCACAACCCACAGCCCCTTCCCGGCGGCACCGACACCGACATGCCGGAGCACGCCCCCACCGCTGAAGCGGCCGGACCCGAGTGGGAGCACCTGCCCACCGACCTCCCCGACAAGGTGGCCGCCTACCGGGCGGGGTACCTCGCCGAGGACCGGAGAACGCTGGAGAAGGCCCTGCGCTCAGGCGAGCTTCTCGGCCTCGCCACGACCAACGCCCTCGAACTCGGCGTCGATGTGTCGGGCCTGGACGCCGTGCTCATCGCCGGCTGGCCCGGCACCAGGGCCTCGTTGTGGCAGCAGGCCGGTCGCGCCGGTCGTGACGGCCAGGACGCGCTCGCCGTACTGATCGCACGAGACGACCCCCTGGACACCTATCTCGTCCACCACCCCGAGGCCCTGTTCGGCCGGCCCGTCGAGGCGATCGTGCTCGACCCGGACAATCCCTACGTCCTCGGCCCACACCTCTGCGCCGCCGCCGCCGAAATCCCGCTCACCGAAAGCGACCTCCCTATCTTCGGCCCCACCGCCCCCGAGGTGATCGAGGACCTGGTACAGCGGAGCATGCTCCGGCAGCGCACGTCAGGTTGGTTCTGGACACGCCGTGAACGCGCGACCGACCTCGCCGACATCCGAGGCTCCGGCGGAGCGCCGATCCAGGTCGTGGAAACATCGACCGGACGCCTTCTCGGCACGGTGGACGAGCCGTCGGCCCACACCACGGTTCATGAGGGCGCCGTCTACATCCACCAGGGAGAGACCTTCCTGGTGGACACTCTCGATCTCGACGAAGACATCGCCCTGGTCACCGCCGCCCAGCCCGACTACACCACCTACGCGCGCGATGTCACGGACATCGCGGTACTCCACTCCCTGCGCTCACACCCCCTCGGTTCCGGCGAACTGCACTTCGGCACGGTGGAGGTCACCCGCCAAGTCGTCTCCTACCTCAAGCGCCGCCTCCAGACCGGCGAGGTGCTCGGCGACGAGCCGCTCGACCTCCCACCTCGCACACTGCGCACGCGCGCCGTCTGGTGGACACTGCCCACGGCGCTCATCACCCCCCTGGCGGAGGAGCACGGCCTGCACATCGGCGGGGCCGCCCACGCGGCCGAACACGCCTCGATCGGCCTCCTCCCACTTTTCGCCACCTGCGACCGCTGGGACATCGGCGGCGTGTCCACCGAACTCCACCCCGACACGGGCCTCCTCACCGTTTTCGTCTACGACGGCCACGAAGGAGGCGCCGGCTTCGCCGAACGCGGTTTCGCCCGCGCCCGGGAATGGCTCACGGCCACTCGCGAGGCGATCGAGTCCTGCGAATGCGACTACGGATGCCCTTCCTGCATCCAGTCCCCCAAGTGCGGCAACGGCAACGAACCCCTTGACAAGCTCGGCGCCGTCCGTCTCCTCAACGCCCTCCTCACCTCCAACCCCTGACCCGCCACCAGACGCCCAGGCTTGGAACACCCCACCAGAGACCGGCACGCACCGACCGCCTTCGCCGAGAGCATGCCGCCATCGGTAGGCGAACCCCCATGGGGTGAGGGACCCATCGCATGAGACCCCTCATCGTGGGTCGGCCCATCCCACAGCCGATCAACCCCCACCCCAAGGCGGTGCCCGGAAGGCTGTGTTGATCACAGCGGTCGATGCCCGGCCGACAGCGGCCTGGAAGGCCGGCGAACAGGCCCTGCCCGAGCCCTCGACGTGATCCGGCGTTCGGCCAAACCGGGTAACGAGTACCGTACGGACACCCGGACCTCGGCTATCAGCCCATCGACCTGACACTGTTCCAGCACCGCGTGATTCGCCAAGGCCGCCGACTCCGCCTCGTCACATGCCTGGTCGGCCCCGCGCACGACCACCCGGGCAGCAGCCAGCGCACTGAGGTCGGCAGCGCTTCGAACCCGATGTACGGCCACCCGCGCCATCCCGACATAAGCCACACCCATCGCCATCGCCATCAATACCCCCATAAACGCAACCACCCACAACGTCGCCGATCCCCGCTCTTCTATTCCGTCCACACACCCGCCAACACCCACGCCGAACTCCTTTCTGATCCTCTTCCGGTAATCTCCAATCCCAGGCGCCCCGGCTATGCGCAATCCCCGCCAATCCACGCTCACATGAGCAGCGCATGTCGCCAAAAATGGCCTCCCGCCGAGTAGCGCAATGAGAACGCTCAAGTCGGGCATCACGCGCCCCTCCGCGAGACGCGACCTGCCAAGAAAAGGCACCGCCGCAACCTGAGTATCGACGGGTGGTCACACATCGCCGCTATCCAACTCAGCGACAAGAATCGACTGCCAGCGGCCAGGCACCGAGTCGTGATGCGGAGTGAATCCAGCGGCCGGCAGGTCCAGGGCCGCCGGCAGTAGCAGACGGACCACAGCGCTCGCACTTTCTACCATTCACCCGAATAGCGTTACCTCGCACCACGCTCTGAACGCCAGCGCCCCAAGGCAAGAACCCCACATCCCCATATCGCCGCACACCTCCAAGAGCGCGCCCACAGAATTCCAACGGCCCCCGCAGCAGACCATGCCCAAATGAGCAAGAATCCACTACCGATAGGGCCTGTGTAAGGACCACGGCGCGAAATTCACCCCACCTCGCGGGACGCCACCAGGGATGGTTTTCCGGGGCGGCGAACGCGCCACCTCGCACCGACAAAGCCAGGGCCCAACAACCACTGCCCACCAGCAGCGATATAAAAGCTCCTCTCACCACCCAGGACGCAGACCCCGCATGTCGCCGACTGGCCGACTCGCATCGCATCGATCATCCGGGTTCGAAAGCGGGTGTGTATTTCAGATGGGCCTCATGTCGCCTCGTCGGCGCCCGGTTCTGTTATCACCGCGGCATCGCTTCCCACAGAGACCGCAGGAAGTCGCTCACCCCACTTCGGACGCACCTGCGCGGACACACTCACCCTGGTGGTGTGGGCATCCCGCAGTACGGCGACTTCCGCGCCATCAGGAGCGAGATCTGCCACCAGTTGGCGAACCTGTTCGATCGACTCTCCCCTCGCCGCCGCCCGAGCGCCGGCTCGGGCGGCGTCCACGCATTCAAGCTGGGCCCCGACCACGGCCACCGCCCATATGGCCGCGGCCAAAACCACCATCAGCGATGGCAGCACGGCCGCGGTCTCGGCCGTCACCGACCCTCGGGACCGCCCGTAATCGGGTAATAGGACACCTGGCCGCGCACTTGTCCGTCTCGTGCGCTGGTCCGAAGAGATGCTTGCGGTCCGGCCGTAACGCACCTGCGCGATGGAGGATCGGGAAGCGGGCCTGCGGACTGAAGGGGCCGCAGGCCCACCCAGCACACGAACGCAAGCACTCACCGTGCCGCCGAGGAACACGCCCACCATGCCTCCTACACGCCGACGCTGCCTCTCTGCGGGAGATGCACGCGAACCACTGGTACATCGGCCGCCGCCCAGGCCGCCGCCCAGGCCGCCACCGGGCGAACCGGCCACGACCTTCCTGAACGTGCGAGGGCCGCCGGATTCGCAGTTCCCAGTGCCCCTCCTATCAGCGCAACGCTGAGCACGCTGTAGATCACCCATGTCGTCCCTCCATGACCATCTACGAACCATCACAAGCCCCGGATAACCACACACAGGGGCCACCCCCGGCACGCCCTCCCGGAAGTGGAAGTAGCGACGACCTCCGGGAAGGTCATCACTGAACTTTTTCAACCTCAAGCTCCCTGGTCAGAGGCGGTAAACGAGACGCCGTAGCCACATGACCAGACGTCCTACCGGGGCACCAGACCCGGCCTGAGCCCGATGGAGACGCCTTTGGCCTGGTCCAAGCGACCGATTGGGCTCACTGACGCCGACAGCGGTGCCCCGCCGGGTGGTGTGAACCCGCTTCGGCGGTCCTCATACGGGGCCGTCTATGGCGGGTTGCCCCCTCGCCGCTCACAGGCGAGAGCGCCCTTGATCGCAGTGTCCGCAGCCGACGAAACCCCGCCACGCTGCGGGATACGGCGACGCCCACCCAGAGGCTCCCGAAAGCAGGTGCAAACGAACCAGTTCCTACATCGAGCATGGGAACTCCAGCTCTGCAGGAATGGCCATCGCCATGGAGGCCAAGGCCGCCCTCACAAACCTCAACGATCGCGTCCCTCGGTGTGGTAGAACTTCCCGCAGCCCGAGCGGCCGACCTATGCGATGTCCAATCCGAACGTTCCCACTTGCACCACTGGACGGGACACCATCACCCGCCGATCCCCGCAGCCGGACGGCCCCGCCTGGGGATGACCTCATGGCGCCTGCCACCCCCTTAAGGCATGGCGGGCTCACCATGCCAACACCACTCCACAGGACCGCGACACTCCACAAGCAACGAACACTCTGACGCGCATGGGGAGTGTCCGGCTCTGGAAGGACGGTCGGCACCTCGAAGGTCGAAGCATGGCTCCCCACCTTCTCCGAAGGCTCTCTCCGCCCCCGCTCAGTCCGGACACCCCCGGCGGGTCGTAGGCGTTAGCCGGCGACGCTGAGGGCTTTGTTGATCAGATTCATCAGCACCTCCTGAATCTCCGTCCCGGTCACCACCTTGTAGAGGAGGGCGGCGAACCCGCAGGCCGCCAGAGTGCCCATCGCGTATTCCGCCGTGGACATGCCACGGTCTGAGCCGCCCTTCGCCGCGAACGCGACCCGTCTTACGCAGCGTGTAGCCAGTGACAGCACCGCAGCACGTGCCCGATTGCCGACCCGCAGCGCGCTCACCCGGCCCGGCCACCGCCAGATCCCCCTGGCCATCGTCATCAACCTGTCCATCGCGGCCTCCCGCTCTCCGGCCCCAGGCCCTTCGCCCGGCGGCAACGCGTTCAGAATCGCCGATTCCCCGCCCCCGCCAAGCGGCCGAACGCGGTTCTGTGGATAACCGCAAGATCGCTGGAATCCCGCCCTGTGGACAACGTTCCAGGGCCATGAGATCTCCGAGATGCGACTGCGGGCCGGCCTCGCCTACGCCGTCACAAGCCCCCTCGCGCCCGGGCTCCATCGCTCTCGCGGCCCCACCAAAAAACTGCACTGCCGAGCGTCCTGCGAGGTGGTGCAGCTCGGCCCGGCGCTCCTCAGACGGGGCGGTCTGCTGTAGGGGCCTTGGTACGTGTGGGCGGGCGCCGTTACTCGTGTCGTACGCGCCCAAGCGGCCCTCAGGCCGCCGAAACCCCGCCACGGTGCGGACGCGCGCCGCCCTCGGCACTCCCCTCCGGACAACCGCCTGTCATGGCCACATCAGCGGAGGCCATGACAGTGGCACATAGTGAGCCTTTTCATCCTCAAGTTCCCCTGGTCAGGGGCGGTAAGCGAGATGCTGTACCCGCATGACCAGGCGTCCTGCCGGGCTATCAGGCCCGCCCCGAGCTCGACGGAGGCACCCCTGCCCCTGGTGCAAGCAGCCGGTTGAAAAGGGTTCAGTCATCAGGTACGCGTCCAGTTCCGCGCGGCGTACCCTGATCGACGCTGAACCCATTTACTCCGGTCGCTTGAACCAGGCCAGCGGGCGGTACATCGACTCAGGCCGGGCCTGATGCAGCCCCCTATGCCTGGCCAGCCGGATGTGACAGCTCACGCATCGCTCCTGATCAGCGAATATGGGGACGAAAAGGCTCACTGATTCGCGCTCGGGCACACCGCACGGAGATCGAATCGACACTGAGCCTTTTGCATCCTCAAGTCCCTGGTCAGAGGCGGTAAGCGAGATGCCGTACCCGCATGACCAGGCGTCCTGCCGGGCTATCAGGCGCGCCCCGAGCTCGACGAAGGCACCCCTGACCTGGTGCAAGCAGCCGGTTGAAAAGGGTTCACTGAACCCCTTCGTCCTCGGCTGCGGGGGCCTGATCACAATGAGATCGCGGTTCGCGCGAAGGAGCGGCGACGCAAGGGAGCCCTGGTAGATGGGTTTGATCGACCAGGAACAATCACTGGACCTGGGGTCCAGGGGTCTATATCGTGCCGCCGCCGACTTGTTCTCCCGGACGCTCAACCATGTGGTGGGGATCACCCGGCGGCAGCGCAAGGCGGTCCTCTCGCCATGGCGGCGACTCAACCTGAGCCAGCAGCCCCCGCTGGCCTTGGTCTACCTGCGCAACGGCGAGACCTTCTCCCTGGCGGGCGCTGGGGTTGGCGTCTCGGCGGCCACTGCGGGTTGCATGTGGAGCTGTCGGCGCGCTCGCCCGGCTCGGCCGAGAACTTGAGCCGGCTAACTGTGAAAACCATCGTGGTGCTTCGAGCCCACGAGACTGCCCGAGGATGAAATGGATTCTGTGAGCCTTTTTCAACCGGTAGCTTGGACCAGGTCAAAGGCGTCTCCATCGGGCTCAGGCTGAGGCTGGTGCCCCGGCAGGGCGCCTGGTCATGCGGCTACGGCGTCTCGTTTACCGCCTCTGACCAGGGAGCTTGAGGTTGAAAGAGGTTCAGTCATAGCCCTGCCCTGGCCAATTTGCTCGGAAGCTGAAGCTTCTACAGCAACGCATGAAACGCGCAAGGGCGGCTCGGATGCGCGCAGCGGGCCAGGTGTTGAACAGCACGCTCAAGGTCGAGCGCGTGCACCGTCACCCTTCGCGCCCAGATCGAGGCCCGCGCGGAGATCGCCGTCTGGATCGCTGACTTCTACGAGGCCACCTGACGGCATATGGCCAGCGACGGGCTGCCGCGCATCACATCCGTACGTTGCATGATCGAGAAGAGGACAGCTTCATCGGCCCTGCAAAGGACGCCCAGTGGCAGAGAACCGTCTCCATGATTTCAGGGGGCTGGTGCTCACCCCGCCCGCGAGTCCGCCCTCGCTTCTACGCGTGCCTATAGGTAGGCCAGCAGCATGTCCAGGGGCCGCGGTACGCGATCCAGGTCGAGTGCCTCGACGAGGAGACCGGAGTAGCGGATCTTGCGGCCGCTGCCCGAGCCCATGAAACGGCGCAGCTGATCGTGAGTGCTTCTGCCACGCCATGCGAGTTGCCTTTGGAGCGTGCGAAATGAGCTGAGCTCGCCGCCGGCGTCGACAACGCGCTCGACCGCCGCGGTTCCGAGGGCGCGGATCAGCTCATCTTCCAGGTCGGCGACGCATACGAAGAATCCGAGCGCCTCCAGGTCGCTTCGGCTGAGGTCGGTTCCGAGGCCGGCGTGCTCCAGGCTCCTGCGGAAGTCACCTTCCTCCCGGGCATCACAGAGACCGGCCAGCCGTAGGCCGCGACCACGGGGGCCGAACCTGGCGGTGTACTTCCCGATGTTCGTGGCACCGCCCATCGCGAGAAGCGCGATACCTTCGGCCATGAGGTGCCGGCCATGGCGCTTGGCCAGCGCTTCGATGGCCGACTTGTCGCTGGCGCCCTCGACCAGGACCACAGTGTGGGTGTCGCTCACGAGCCCAGCTTTCCACCGAACGTGGCGGGGGTTCGACTCCTTTTACGCCTTGGTGGGTCGTCACAACCGCAGTTCATGCTCGCCGACTGTCGCTCGGCCTATTCTCTTCCTATTGCCGAAGCCTGATCGTTCGCCTCGCTGCGCGCTGAGCGGTCAGTTCATCTCCGCGGCTGATTCGAATAGAATGCAAGACTGGCTATGGTCCCTTCGGCTTGAAAATGAGACTGGCACAATTACCGAGCACTCAAGCCAAGCGAGTACATCAACCTATACCTTAGCCGAAGGGCACAAGCTACCTGTGTCAACGATTCCCCATTGCCTCGATACTCGTAGATATCCTGGTTGCCGAGAATACTTTTATCAAAAGGTCAATACTTGAGCGGCGAGACCGGCGATCACCGGGACGATGCCGAGGCAGACGAAGGCGGGAAGGAAGCAGAGCCCGAGTGGTGCCACCGCCTGAACACCGACTCGGCGGGCTGCGGCGGAGGAGGCGGCTCTGGCGGTCGCGGTGGCGTCGTCCGCGAGACGGGTGAGAGCTTCGGCAACGGGAGAGCCGGTGGTCGCGGCGCGGATCATGGTACGTGCGAGTTGGGCTGTGGCGTCCTCCCGCAGCAGCCATGACCACGCGTAATCGGGTGCGGCCCCCAGCCGTAGCTGGCCGTTCACCCAGTTCAGCCGGTCGCCGAGGGGGCCGCCTATTGCGGCCGCGGTCGCTTCTACGGCGCTGGTCATCGGCTGGCCCGCGCGCAGGCAGGCGGCCATCAGGTCGGCAGCGAGGGGAAGATCGTCGGCTATCTGCGCCATCTCGTGACGGGATTCCGGGGGCCTTCGGGTGCGGAGAGTGAGAATGGTCCCGGCGAAAGCGAGGCCACCCACGAGCACACCTGTAACGCTGGTACCAAAGATCAGTATCCCCAGGACCGCCATCCCGCTCGCAATGGCCAGTTCGCGGACGCCGGCCGCGCCCGGTTGGACGACGAGCGCAGTCGGAGAACTGGGCGAAGCAGGCATTGCCCGGTGCGTTGTCCTGGCCATGGCCGTACCCCCGAGTACGTGGCCGTGAGCAACGCCTGAGCGTCGACGCCTGATGAGTGTTGGTGTTTGGCGGGCGAGGCCGGGCAGTGCGCCGCGTACGAAGAGCGACCGAGGGCGGCCGACGGACGCAGGCCGACGAGCCATCCCCTTCTGACTGCTCCGGTCCGGGATCAGACGGCGGATGGAATCCTTCAGTAAGCGACCACCCGTGTGTCGATGGGAAGCACTGTCCAGCGAAGTGCCTCGTTCTGCGGATGACCAGGAGTGTTCTGCTGCCGCGGCCGACGCTCGGCCAGCGATGTCCGACTGCGGCGGGGTGCCTCTGCCGGGGCCTCGCGTCGGCCCTTGGGCTTTCCGCCCAGGACTCGAGCGAGCCCTTGAGGGCACCGATTCACTGGTAGCGAAACGCGCGGAGGGTGTACGGCCTGCTGTTCTCGATCCGTTGTTTCGTGGCGATCGTGGAGCGCCTGTCTCTGTCCTGCTGGTGATGGCATGCACCTCGGCAGCCTGGCGGCCGACATCGCGGCGGTAAGGGTGAACGCCTGCGATAGGAAGAGGGCCGGTCATGAAGCCACCGCGCGAATGATCTTCGAGGCCACGGGCGGGTTCTTCTGGGAGATGCCGCCCCGAGCCGTTTTCCTCGGCGTGGGCGAGCGTCCCAAGGCGGCGCTCCGTGTCCTCCATCAAGCCGAGCATGAGCGCCCTGGGAAGGTGGCCATGCGGACCGAATCCGTCTCCGGGAGCCGAACCAGAACGCCTCTGGCGGCGTAGCTGATCCGCGTCGCGGATCGCCAGCAAACGATCCGCAGCCGTTGGCGCGGCAAGCCACAGCCACATTGCAATGGAACTCGCTACTACCGCGAGCAAAATCCAGATCACCGCTCAACCTCACTTATCAGCAGAAGTCACTCCAGGAGAGGTCAGAGGTGACCTCCGGGGAGAGATGGAATTTCATGTCGCCACCACTTCGCTCCACTTTTCCGATCTTTTGATGTGACCGTATCAGCGCCTTCTATCGGCCGCGTAGAGCAGATCAAAGATCGGATTTTCGGGCTTGAGCCGGTGGCGGTGTTGTGGAACTTGGGCCAGATAGGATCTTCTGATAGGTACTGGAAACCAAGGTCATGTCCCGGCCCGTGACAGAGTTTTCTACGGCCGAGCCTCATAGGCTGCGTACGCGGCGAGCGACGGCTCCCGCGCAGCCGGCTGGCCGCGCTTCAGTGCTGCGGTGCGAAGTTCGCGCTATGCCGCAGAGCACCAGCATCTCCCGGCGCGGACCGGGCTTGGCTCAAGGGACGCCCATACCGACCATCGAACAACTCTCGCTCTGCGACCCGATTCGCCCCCCTGGCGTTCTCTGGCGCCAAGTGCGCATGGGGTTCCACTGAACCTTTTTCAACCTCAAGCTCCCTGGTCAGAGGCGGTAAACGAGACGCCGTAGCCGCATGACCAGGCGCCCTGCCGGGGCACCAGCCTCAGCCTGAGCCCGATGGAGACGCCTTTGACCTGGTCCAAGCGACCGGTTGAAAAAGGCTCACTGTCCGGCGCCCGGGGAGGAACGAGTTGCGGTTTCGGGTGGCGAGTGCCGTTGGTCGTCGCTTTGGCCGTTCCGGGGTCCAATGGGTTCCGGTAGGTCGTCTGTGTGCTCGGTGTGGCACGGAATTTCACAAGTCTGTGGGATGCCCGCTCACGCCCGTTCGGCACGAGCTACGAGGCGGTTGGTCCACCAGAGCCCGCATGCGTTGAGTGCCAGGCCCACCAGAAGGCAACCGAACCCCATGGGGCCGCCGAAGAGAAAGCCGATGGGGTTCATCCCCATTCCTGTGGCCAACAGCAGCCCCAAAAGCGGCAGAGCGGCCAGCAGGCGTGCGGTGGCTCGCGGGCCCGCGAGTTGGGCGGCCGTGTCCTGGCGGTGCGCCTGTGCGGCCCTGAGGCCGGTCTCCACCCGATCGATGAGGGCTGACAGGCCCGCTCCGACACGTGAACTCAGTTGCCAGCACGCTGCCAGCCGGCGCAAACCCTCACCGCCCTCCTCTGGGGCGACGGCCCGGAGGATCGCCGGGACATCACCACCGTTGCGTGCTGCCGTGTCCAGCGCCTGAGCCGCCGATGGCTCCGGGAAGCGCACCCATGCCACCACTCGGGACAGGGCCTCGGCCGGGTTGCGTCCGGCCGCGAGTTCGGCTCCGAGGCCGTGGCACAACTCAATACAGGCCGTGTGCCACAGCACGGTGGCCTTCGCTCGGGCCGATCGGCGTCCCACACGGTCAGCGAACGGGAGGCGCCTTATGAGAGGCGCACCGATCCGGGCCACGATGTGGATCAAGGCGTTGAAGTCTCTCCGGGCGGGCTCCGTCGAGATCTCGTAGGGAGCGGCCCGTTCTGGATCGGGACGAATGGGCCCAGGGGTGAACCCCACATATGCCGGGCCGTACCGTCGAGCCGGGGAGTTGGCCGGGCCGGGTGCTCGGGTCGTATCCGCGTGGGCGTACAGACCTGTGGCCAGTCGTCGGGCGAGCGACAGGAGCGGGTGGGGCGCGGGAGCCGTGGGCGGACGCGCGTGCGGATCTATGGCCAGTCGGCGGCCGATCGGAGGAGGTGGTCCAGTGGCGGGCGCGCCACCGACGCGGGGGCGTAGTGCCGTGGAAAGACCACGGGCCAGGGAAACGGCACCCTTGGGGGCTGGCACTCCGTCTGCACGAGCGTACGGCGTCATGGTGAGGTCACGGGATGGGGGCGCTGTCGCCGCGTCGGAAGGGCCCCGGCCCGCGTGGGTGTACGGGCCAGTGACCGGCCCCTGGGCAGGAGAGGCAGGGGTTCCAGGGGTGGAGGTCATGTCTCGGTGGACCCGTAGGTGGTCGGTGAGGGACGGGACGGCGAGCGTCTGGAGGCCGTATGGGAGTCCGCCAGGATCAGCGGCGGCGGTTTCTGGATCTGGTGGATGGGCGGACCTGGCCGCGATGAGGCGGGCGAGTCTCGCGCCGGCGGGGCTGGGCAGGGTCCAGATCCATACCGCCAGGGCGGCGAGTACGGCCGTGGCCATGGCGCTCATGAAGTCGCCTCCGGAAGCGTCGGGCGTGTGGGATCGTCCCGCTGGTGACATGGCGACGCGGAAGCGTCGCTTGGAGGCTGCGGGCCCGTGGAGTCGACCTCTGAGGGCTGTGGGCTTGTGCGATCACCCTTCAGGGAACACAGACGCGCGGAATCGCTGTCTGAAAGCCGCACGCCTGCGGGTTCGCTCTCCTGAAGCCCGGAGTTCGTGCGATCACCGTCCGGCGAGTGCGAGCTCGCCCGTCCACTCTTCCGGAACCACGGCCTGGCCGGATCGCTCTCGGAAGCACCGAGATCAGAAGACTCACCTGCTCGAAGCTCTGGGCTCGTACGATCACCGGCTTGAAGCCGCGGGCTCGGGCACCCGTCATCCGCAGACCACAGACCCGAAGGGTCACCATCCCGAAGCCACGAACTCGTACGATCAGCGTCTAGAACCTGCGAGCCATCACCGTCTCGAAGCACTGAGCCCGAGCGACCGCGATCCGCAAACCACGGACTTGGACGACCTTCCTCCGAAAGCCCCAGTTCCGAAGGATCACCCTCGCGAAGACACAGGCCCGCACGCTCACCGTCCGGAACCTGCAAGCCTGCGGGGCCATCCCCATCTCCGGCAGGCCGAAGCCCGGAAGAATCACCGTCTCGAAACCCTGAACTCGGGCACCCATCATCCGCAAACCGCGGACTCGGAGGACCACCCTCCTGAAGCCACGAACTCGTACGATCACCTTCTGGAGCCTGCGAGCGCCCCGGAGCGCCCTCCGGCAATCGAAGCCGGGAAGGATCACCGTCTCGAGGCTTCTGGCTCGGACGACCGCGATCCGCAAACCGCGGACTTGGCGGATCACCCTTCGGTGACCCCGACCATGCCGGATCGCTCTCCGATGGCCGCAAGCCCGAAGGATCACCGTCCGGGAATCGCGAGCCTCGGGGGCCGGCCTCTGAAAAGTGGAGCTCTGGGGGATCTTCCACTGTTGGCCGCAGGCGTGCAGGATCGCCCTGTCGAAACCCCTGGCTCGTGCGCTCAGTCTCTTGAAGCCGTGGGCCCGGTCGCGGACCAACGGGGTCAGTCTCCCAAATGCCTATGTTCACGCAGTCGTCTGCTGAGGGCTGCGGACTCGCCGGGTCGTACTGCGGAAACCGGATGCTTGGGCCATAGCTCTCTGACCGGCGCGGGGTTGTGCGGTTGCGCGGTGGAGGTTGCAGGTCTACGAGGGCGCCGGCGGGGAGCCGGTCGGCGAGGGCGGGGAGGCTGGGGCCGGGGATGACTCGGCCGTCGGGTGGGAAGGTCAGGGCGGGCTCCACCGTGACGAGGCCGGAGGGGGCACGGGTGAGCAGGGCGATTTCGGTCACCCTGCGGCGCCCGCCGGCGTGGTCGCGTACAAGGTGGACGACCACGTCGAGTGCGGCGGCGACCTGGCTGTGGACGGCCTCGCGGGTGAGACCCGCCGCGCAGGCCAGCGCTTCGAGGCGGGGCATCACGTCGGCGGCGGCGTTGGCGTGCAAGGTGCCGCAGCCTCCCTCGTGGCCGGTGTTCAAGGCTTGCAGGAGATCCGTTACCTCCTGCCCGCGTACTTCGCCCACGACGAGCCGGTCCGGTCGCATGCGCAGCGCCTGCCGTACGAGGTCGCGAAGAGTGACACCGCCAAGGCCCTCGACGTTGGGCGGGCGGGACTCCAGCCGGACGACGTGCTGATGTGTCGGGCGTAGTTCGGCCGAGTCTTCCACCAGCAGCAGTCGTTCGGCCGGATCCACCAGGGACAGCAGTGCGCTGAGCAGCGTGGTCTTACCGCTGCCTGTGCCCCCGGTGACGAGGAACGCCAGGCGGTTGGTGATCAGGCCGGTCAGCGCGCCGACAGCATCGTGCGGGACGGTGCCGGCCGAGACGAGGTCGGGGAGGGTGAAGGCACGCCTTGGCGGCAACCTGAGTGACAAACAGGTGCCGCCGGGCACGAGGGGCGGCAGGATCGCGTGCAGTCGCACGCCGCCCGCCAGCCGGGCATCGACGAACGGTGAGGCGTCGTCGAGCCGCCGCCCGGCCCCCGCGGCCAGGCGCTGGGCCAGCCGTCGCAGCGCCTCGTCGTCGGGGAAGCTCACCGAGGTGCGCCGTAGCCCGTGACCATCGTCGATCCAGACCGCGCCTGGTCCGTTGACCAGCACGTCGGTGACGTCGGGGCGAGCCAGCAGCGGTTCGAGCGGGCCTGCTCCGATCAGGTCGGCGCACAGTGCTCTCGCGACGCTGAGGACCTCCGCGTCGCCGAGGATGGCGTTTTCCGCTCTGAGGGCCACTGCGACGTGGGACGCGGTCGGCTCGGCCCCTGTGCGGGCGAGGCGTACGCGCACGGCCTCGACGAGTGCGGGAGAAACGGACTCTGCCTTCATCACACGTGCCCCCGTTCGGTTGCCGGGTCGGTGCCGTTCTCGACCAGGAAGGCATCGAGGAAGGATGTGCAGAACTGTCCCAAAGGTGTCTTGGGACTCACCGGTGGCCCATGGCCGTCGTTGATGTGTTCGCTGAGGCGCGGTTGGTCGGGAAGGGTGCCGGCGGAGGGCAGGTCCAGCGAGGATGTGATCACGGCGTCTCCGACGAGGCCGGGCCGAATGATCGCGCGGATGTCTCCGGCATGGGATCTGAGCACACTGAGAACCTGATCGGCGGCGAGGGCACCGCGCACGTCGGGGCGGACCAGGATCACGGTCGTGGTCGCCCGTATCAGGGCCTCGGTGGCCGCCGCGTCGAGGTGGCGTGGCAGGTCGACCACGATGAGGTCGAAGCCGCGTTTCGCCGACTCCAGCACGGATCGCATGGCCTCGGGCGGCACGGGATCGGTCACGCCGCGGTCGAAGGCCAGCACGAACAGCTCACCGAATGCCGGTAGCACGGCCTGTAGCGCGCCTGGATTGACCCTTCCTTCTCTGGCCACCAGTTCAGACCAGCGGGCACCGGTCGTGTCCTCGCCGGCCACGATGACGTCGATGCCGCCGCCGAGGGGATCGGCGTCGAGGAGCAGGGTGCGCAGACGTCGCCGGGCGGCGACGCGGGCAAGCGCCGCCGAGAACACGCTTGCCCCCACACCTCCGCTGCCGCCCACGACGCAGACGACCAGACCCACCTGCGCGCCTAGCTCCGTGACGTCGGCGAACTCGTCGACCAGACGGCGTTCGGCCGCGGGTAGCTCAAGGACGGCCTGCGCGCCCACGGCCACGCACCGGCGGAAGGTATCGGGGTCCACGCCTTCGCGGGTGACGAGGAGGACCCGCGAGCGCGGGGGCGGCCCGCAGGACGCGAGGGCGTCGGCCGCGTCGGCCCCCACGACCACCACGGGGGCGCGGGTCCAGTACGGCCGGGCGTGCGCGGGCGAGTGGGCGACGTCGAGCTCGGTGCCGGCGGCGGCTGAGATACGGAGCAGGTCGTCGAGCAGGTCACGGTCTTCTGTGATGACCAACGGGCGGATCATGGTGGCCTCCTTCAAGAGCGGAAGCTCCACGATGGGCTATGGGGGCAGGCCGGTTCGGCACCGAACGGCGTTCTGTGGATAAAGGGGGGTGGACGGGGGCGGCGAGGCTGTGGATAACTCGCCATCGGCAGGAGGTCGAGGGCATGAGCCGAGGCATTGGGACGCCAGAGGGAGCACCAGCGGGAACGGGACACGATCGGCAGGAACGTGTGACCGCAGGTAGGCGGCTTCTGTGGACGTAGCCCGGGCGCCAGCGGCAGGTGGCCTTGATGGGCACCGCAGAACATCGGCGGACGGCGCCACCGGCGAATGAGCTATTGGGTGCTGGGGTGAGTGGGCGGCGTCAGTCGGTTGGGCGCGGGACCGCGGCGCCGGCGGGCGGGGGCCGCAGGAGCGGGCGCGACAGCGGCCGACGGTGCCAACAGGGACGTACCCGTGCCGACGGGCGATGGGCAGCGCCGACAAGTCGGACACGGTGGACCACTGAGGAACAGGCCGCAGCGCTGGGCCCACGCAACGTCAGCGGACGGCGGGGAGTGAGCAGGAAAGGGAGACGCGTAATCGGCACGGGCGCGATGGTGCTGGGCAGCGGGCCGCAGGGGAAGGCGCGCCAGCAGCGGACGGCGGACAGCGTCAATGAGGACCGCGCCATGCCAGCGGACGGCGGGGCCACCGGCAAAGTGCTGGGGTAAGTGGGCGGCGTCAGTGGGTTAGACCTGGGATCGGCGCGGGGGGGGAGGTACGCCAGCGGCGGGCGGCGTTAGTGAGGGCCCACGGCGTCAGCGAGCGATGGGCAGCACCGGCAAGTGAGACAGCGGGGTGCTGGGATGAGTCGGCGGCATCAGTCGGTTAGGCGTGGGATCGGCACGGGTGGGAGGTACGCCGACGGCGGGCGGCGTCAGTGAGGGCCCACGGCGTCAACGGGCGATGGGCAGCACCGGCAAGTGAGACAGCGGGGTGCTGGGATGAGTCGGCGGCATCAGTGAGTTAGGCGTGGGATCGGCACGGGTGGGAGGTACGCCGACGGCGGGCGGCGTCAGTGAAGGCCCACGGCGTCAACGGGCGATGGGCAGCGCCGGCAAGTGAGACAGCGGGGTGCTGGGATGAGTGGGCGCGTCAGTCGGTTGGGCGTGGGACCAGCGGCGCAGGGGGGCGGGGGCCGCTGGAGAAGGCGTGACAGCGGCCGACGGCGTCAACAGGGACCGTACCGTGCCGGCGGGCGATGGGCGGCGCTGGCAACTCAGGCACCCTGGCGCCACTGGGGAACAGGCGGCGGCGCTGGGACCGCACGGCATCAGTGGACGGCGGGGAGCGATGGCGAGGGAGGGAGCCGCGGGATCGGTAGTGGGCGCGGTGGTGCTGGGCGGCGGGCTTCGGTCAGGGGGTACGCCGGCGGGGGGTGGCGGCGGTGAGGGCCCTCGGTGTTGGCGGGCGATGGGGAGCGCCGGTAATTGAGGCACTGTGGCACCGAGGGAGGACAGGCAGGGCGGAGGTGCGGGCCTGAGCCAGAGGGGCGTTGCTGGGGTGGTGCGGACCAGGTGGCGCAGGAGGGGTGCTTTGGGGGGCAAAGGGGCGACCCCCGCCGGGGGGGAGAGCGGGGGTCGCCAACCGGTCCGGCTCCGGGGGGGTAGAGCCGGTCCCGTTTCAGAAGAAAGCTTTCAACACTTCACCAGGGCATGGCAAGGGACATGCAATGCGGCCCCGTGCACACTCACTCCAGTTTAGGGAGATACCCACGTATGCTGCCCGATCCACTTGAGTTTCGTCGAGGAGCAATCTGCAATTTCCGCCAAGTTTTTTCGACGTAACCGCACAACTACTCTCTGTTGCCGAATCCGGACATCCCGTACCAGCCCTATATTGCTCACTCAGCGTGAGCATGGATGGCCGCTCACCCACCCACCGAGCATCGTGATCTCATACCAAAGACATATATGAGGAGATACGGGGGGTTCATCCGATTGTGTCACAATTTGGTGAAGATGATTGGTAAAGGTCTTGCTTCTAGGGGTTCCCATCAGGGCGGATCCGACGTAGAAAGGTGTCACGGACGGATTGTCCGGGCACGGCCGCCGGGCACCCACGCGCGACCAGCCGCGGGAGGCGCGTCGAGACGGGCTTGACCCGCTCCGACGGATACGAGGTGCACGCTTGGTAACCCGGTGCGACGTGCCGGCGACGGCGTCCCAGCCCAGGGACGCCGTCCGCTGTGTTTACGGCCCGCCGGTGGGCGGCGAAGGAGCGGCGGGCGCGTGACGCGCCCTCGCTACGCTGGCACTTCTTCCAAGGCACCGGGTAGATCGATCACTGTGCGTCAGCCGCGCTGTAGTGCTTCGCACACCGCGGTGGCCTCTCGGACGCCGAGTGTCACCGCCAGGGCACAGTGCCGTAACCATTGGCCGACTCCATCGCGACCGCCTGTCAAGTATGCCTGAAGGTTCTCGCCGTACGACGACTCGGCATGGCCGACCTCGACGGTGGCGAGCGACTTCGGGTCGAGCCCGAACTCTGTCAGCGTCAGGCGTTCGGCGGCCCGGGCCACCAGGCCGTCGGCCACTCCGAAGGGTCTGAGCACGGCGATCTCGGCGTGTACGACGGCCGCCAGGACCACCGCCGAGGCCTTGGTCTCGCCCGTGATCAAGACGACGAGCGCGTCCATGCGCGCCGCGGTCTCCTCGGCGGAGGGGGCCGGGCCGAGGCCGAGAGGGTCGTTCGGCGGGACGCCGGGCGCGTCGGCGACCCGCGGACGGCCCAGCCGGGCCTCCTCCACCAAGCCGGCGGCGGCGAGGGTGTGGAGGCGGGCCAGTACCTGGCGCGGGGCCGTACGCCAGGTCTTGCTGAGCCGGCCCAGCTCGGCGGAGACGCGCAGCGCGCCCTGCACGAGGGGGTCCGTCACCTCGCCCGCGCGCAGGGGGCCGAGCGGGGCGTCCACGCCTTCCAGCGCGGCGGAGGCTCGGGCGCCGCGCAGTGCGGATTCGGCCGACACCTCAGGACTGCGACGTCGCAGTACGCGGTGGCGGTAGAGCCGGTCCACCGCTTCCCTGGCCTCGGTGACGGCCTCGGGTACGCCGGGGAGTTCGGCGATCACCGCCAATGGGTCACTCACACCGCCCGACCCTACCGAGGCGGTGGTCAGAGCCTCCCAGGTGGGGAGGGCCTAGGAGGGTGCCAACGTCTCGTGTTCCCGGCACCGCTCGGGTGGGACGGCCGAGGTGGACTCTGAAGGGTCTGAGAGGAACGGGGGTACGGCCTGCGGACGAGAAGGTGCGCGCCGGCACGTCCGGCCCGCATCATCCGGGTGTCGCAGGCCCAGCCGATGACGTCTCTCAGGTGATTGCGGCCCGGCGGTCCTGGCGAAGGGGTACGACGGGGCCGCTCCCCCTGCCCGCCGCGCGTGGGCGCCGGCGGTCTTGAGCGTCGACGCAACGCCTGCCGGACCAGGGTTCCCCGGCAGCGCGCCGCCCCCGTAAGGCTGTAAGGCCGTGAGACGTGGGCCGGCGACCTCGGGCAGCGAACCGCCACGCCGTACACCACTTCCGCCGCAGGCCCCTCGGCCGTGCGCCGGGTCGGCACCTTGGGCATCGACGTGGGCCGGTCGCCCGGGCGCAGAGCGGACCAGCCAGTACCTCGGACATCGAACCAACACGCCGTACACCACTTCCACCGCAGGCCCTCGGCCTTGGGCATCGACGTGGGCCGGTCGCCCGGGCGTAGAGCGGACCAGCCAGTACCTCGGGCATCGAACCAACACGCCGTACACCACTTCCACCGCAGGCCCCTCGGCCATGCGCCGGGCCGGCGGGCTTGGGCATCGACGCAGGCGGGACGGTCGGGCGCAGGGCGGACCAGCCAGTACGTCGGGCGGGGTGTGCGAACCGCCGCGGACACCCGGGGGAAAGATCGCGAAATCGCACGTCGTGGTGAGTGCGGAGGGTGGCCGGGGTGGGATCGGGTGAGGGGGATTGGGCGGGGGCTGACCGGCGGACTTTCTCGTTGTCGGGGCCTGCGGGCCGTCGTGGCCGGGACCGTTCGGCGAGGCGTAGGGACCGCCGGGCGCAGCGGTGGGTGCATTGCCGAACCCCTAGGGTATGGGCATTCATAAGATTTCGTTATTACAACTACTACACGCCATTTGTCAGGATCCCGAGAAGACTTCGCCACACGGTACAGACCTGTCTAGACCTCTTGTGGTGGACGCCTGTGGGCTGGTGAAGTGGGATCGCAAGCAACAGATCAGGCCCTCGTGAAGGAGTATGTAGTGGCCCTGGAAACCCCTGGTCACGGCCCCAACGGCGGCAACCGGACACAGGAGACCCTGTCGAACCTGCTTCAGGAGACGAGGCGGTTCGACCCTCCCGCCGACCTGGCCGCCGCGGCCAACGTGACCGCGAGTGCCTACGACGAGGCCAAGCGCGACCAGCTCGCGTTCTGGGATCGGGCCGCGGAACGGTTGAGCTGGTCCAAGCGGTGGGACACCACGCTGTCGTGGAACCCGCCCTTCGCCAAGTGGTTCGTCGGCGGCCGGCTCAACGTCGCCTACAACTGTGTGGACCGCCACGTCGAGGCGGGCAACGGTGACAAGGTCGCCTACTACTGGGAGGGCGAGCCGGAGGGCGACAGCCGCGCGATCACCTATGCCGACCTGCAGCGCGAGGTGAGCCGGGCGGCGAACGCGCTGACCGAGCTGGGGGTCCGCAAGGGCGACCGCGTCGCCATCTACCTGCCCATGATCCCCGAGCTGCCGGTGTCCATGCTGGCCTGCGCCCGCATCGGGGCGGTCCACTCGGTGGTGTTCGGCGGGTTCTCCGCCTCGGCGCTGAAGAGCCGCATCGACGACGCCGACGCCAAGGTGGTCATCACCGCCGACGGCGGTTTCCGGCGCAACGCGCCTTCGGCGCTCAAGCCGACGGTCGATGAGGCCGTGGCCGAGTGTCCGGGTGTGGAGCACGTCGTGGTCGTACGGCGTACCGCACAGGACGTCGCCTGGACCGACAAGGACGTCTGGTGGCACGACCTCGTCGAACGGCAGAGCGACGAGCACAAGCCCGAGCCGCACGACGCGGAGGACCCGCTCTACATCCTCTACACGAGCGGCACCACCGGTAAGCCCAAGGGCATCCTGCACACCGGCGGCGGTTACCTGACGCAGACCGCCTGGACGCACCACGCGGTGTTCGACCTGAAGCCGGAGAGCGACATCTACTGGTGCACGGCCGACATCGGCTGGGTGACCGGCCACTCCTACATCGTGTACGGCCCGCTCGCCAACGGCGCGACCAGCGTGATCTACGAGGGCACCCCGGACACCCCGCACCGCGGCCGGTTCTGGGAGATCGTGCAGAAGTACAAGATCTCGATCCTGTACACCGCGCCCACCGCCATCCGGACCTTCATGAAGTGGGGCGACGACATCCCGGCGAAGTTCGACATGTCCAGCCTGCGGGTGCTGGGCAGCGTCGGTGAGCCGATCAACCCCGAGGCCTACGTCTGGTACCGCGAGCACATCGGCGGCAACCGCTGCCCGGTGGTGGACACGTGGTGGCAGACCGAGACCGGCGCGATCATGATCAGCCCGCTGCCGGGCGTGACGGCGGCCAAGCCGGGCGCGGCGATGCGCCCGCTGCCGGGCATCAGCGCCGACGTGGTGGACGACCAGGGCAACAGCGTGCCCGACGGCGGCGGCGGCTTCCTGGTCGTACGCGAGCCGTGGCCGGCCATGCTCCGCACGATCTGGGGCGACGACCAGCGGTACATCGACACCTACTGGTCGCGCTTCCCGGGGATGTACTTCCCCGGCGACGGGGCCAAGCGGGACGAGGACGGCGACCTGTGGCTGCTCGGCCGGGTCGATGACGTGATGCTCGTCTCCGGCCACAACATCTCCACCACCGAGGTGGAGAGCGCCCTGGTGTCGCACCCGAAGGTCGCCGAGGCCGCGGTGGTGGGCGCGACGGACCCGGTCACCGGTCAGGCGATCGTGTCGTTCGTGATCCTGCGCGGCAACGTGACCGAGAGCGACGACATCGGCGCCGAGCTGCGCGCGCACGTGGCCAAGACGCTGGGGCCGATCGCCAAGCCGCGGCAGATCCTGGTGGTGCCGGAGCTGCCCAAGACCCGCTCGGGCAAGATCATGCGCCGGCTGCTGCGCGACGTGGCGGAGAACCGTTCGCTGGGCGACGTCACCACGCTGACCGACAGCTCGGTGATGAACCTCATCTCCGAGAAGCTGCCCAGCGCCAAATCCGAAGACTGACCCCAACGAGCCCGAACAACCCGAACAACCCCGAACAACCCGAACAAGCCAGAAACAAGAGAGCCACATCACAGGCGCGGCCCCCGTACCCGGGGAGCCGCGCCTGTCCGGTTTAGTACTCTTTAGGAAATGGTGTGCCGGGAAGTCTGGTCGGCGAGCGCCCTGAACGACCCCGACGCACCGGAGAGAGCATGCGCCGAGCCGCCCAGGTATGGCCGCTTCGTCCCACCGCCCGCTACGCCACCCAGATCGCCGAAGCGCTGCGCGCCGAGACCCTCGGCGGCATGATCATGCTGGCGGCCACGGTCGCCGCGCTGATCTGGGCCAACCTCTCCTACGAGAGCTACGACTCCATCCGTACGCTGACGTTCGGCCCGGCGTCCCTCCACCTCGACCTCGAACTCTACAAATGGGCCCAGAACGGCCTGCTCGCCATCTTCTTCTTCGTCGCCGGTCTGGAGGTCAAGGAGGAGTTCACGCACGGCGAGCTGGCCGTGCTCCGCAAGGCCGCGCTGCCGATCATCGCGGCGCTGTCCGGCATGGCCGTCCCCGCCGCGGTCTACCTGCTGGTCACGATCGGCGCCCCGGACGCCGCCCGGGGCTGGGCGATCCCGACCGCCACCGACATCGCCTTCGCGCTCGCCGTACTCGCCGTCACCGCCTCGGCCATGCCCGCCGCGCTGCGCGCGTTCCTGCTCACCTGCGCCGTCGTGGACGACCTCGGGGCGATCACGGTCATCGCGCTGTTCTACACCGAGGGCCTGAACGTCCCGATGCTGCTCGCCGGAGCGGCCCTGATCGCCCTGTACGGCCTGCTCCAGGCGCGCGGGGTCACCAGCCCGTGGATCTACCTGCCGATCGCCCTCGCCGCCTGGTACTTCGTCGAGGTCAGCGGCCTGCACGCGACCGTCGCCGGAGTCGCGCTGGGCCTGCTCACCCGCTGCAAGGCCCGCGAGGCAGAGCAAAGGACCCCAGCGGAAGCCGCCGACCACCACATCCGCCCGATATCCGCCGGCCTGGCCGTGCCGGTGTTCGCGTTCCTGTCGGCCGGAGTGCCGCTGAACGCCTCCGCCGTCGGCGCCATCTTCTCCGACCGGGTGGTCCTCGGAGTAATGGCGGGCCTCGTCGTGGGCAAGTTCCTCGGGGTGTTCGGAGGAGCCTGGATCTCGGTACGGCTGGGCCTCGCGCGCCTGTCCAGCGAGTTGCACTGGCGGGACATGGCCGCGGTGTCCCTGCTCGGCGGGGTAGGGTTCACGGTCTCGCTGCTGATCGGCGACCTCGCGTACGGCGGCGACCCGGCTCGCGCGGACGCGGTGACCACCGGCGTGCTCGCCGCCAGCCTGGTCTCCTCGATCCTGGCCGCCGCGCTGCTGCACTTCCGGGTCCGCTCGCACGCGGCGGCGTCCGCGACATCGGGCCCTGGGCGCGTGCCGGGGCCGATGAGCGAGCAGGATGATTGACAGCACGCCCGGCTACCGATAGGAGATCGTTCATGCCGCACAATCCGGCCGCTGGGCCACCCCAGGACGAATCCCTGGGCGAACTGGTAGCTCACGCGAGCGACCAGATCTCCACGCTGATCCGGGCGGAGATCGAGCTGGCGAAGGCGGAGCTGAGGTTCGACGCCAAGCGGGTGGGCACCGCGAGCGGGCTGTTCGCCGCCGCCGCGTTCATCGGGCACCTGGTGCTCATCCTGGCCTCGTTCACGATCGCCTACTGGCTGGTGGCGGCCGGGCTCTCCCAGGCGCTGGCCTTCACCATCGTCACCGTCTTCTACATCCTGGCCGCGCTGGTGCTCGTCCTGTTCGGCTGGCGCAGGCTGAAGGGCCTGACCAAGATGCAGCGCACCACCCGGACCCTCAGGCACCTCAAGGGCGGCTCCGACGAACTCGGCTCTCTGGGCGCGGCGAAGCTGCCGGAGGGGGCCGGTGAGATCGGCGCCCGGCGTGAGTCGGTGACCGATGGCCGCTGACGAGTCGCTGTCCAGGATCGAGGGGCCCTGGACCCACCGCGGGGTACACGCCGGGGGCACCCGATTCCACGTCGTGGAGGCGGGCAAGGGCCCGCTCGTGCTGCTGTTGCACGGCTTTCCGCAGTTCTGGTGGACCTGGCGGCACCAACTGGTCTCGCTGCCCGCCGCCGGATACCGCGCGGTCGCGGTCGACCTGCGGGGGTACGGCGCGAGCGACAAGCCGCCGCGCGGCTACGACCTGCCCACCCTGGCCCAGGACGCCGCGGGGCTGGTACGCGCGCTCGGCGAGACGGGCGCGATCGTGGTCGGCCACGACTGGGGCGGCATGCTCGCCTGGACCATGGCGGTGCTCGACCCCAAATCGGTGCACCGGCTGGTGCCGGTCTCCGCGCCGCATCCGCTGCGGCTGCGCAGGTCGCTGGCCACCGACCCGTTCGGGCAGTTGCGGGCCAGCGTGGGCCGGGTGGGCTTCCAGCTTCCGTTCCTGCCGGAGTGGCGGCTGACCGCGCGGGGCGCGGCGCGGGTGGGCAAGCTGCTCGACCGCTGGTCAGGGCCGCGCAAGCCGGACGAGGACGTCGCCGCGAAGTACCGCGAGGTGTTCCGCATCCCGGGGGTGGCGCACTGCGCGCTGGAGTACCACCGCTGGCTGGGCCGCTCCCAGTTCCGCCCGGACGGCCTGCGCTACGCCCGGTCCATGCGGACCGAGGTCGAGGCCCCGACCCTGCACGTCCACGGCGCGCTCGACACGTGCGTGCTGCCGCGCACCGCGCACGGGTCCGGCCGGTACGTCTCGGGGTCCTACCGCTGGCGGCTGCTGGAGGGCGTCGGGCACTTCCCGCACGAGGAGCACCCCGAGCGGTTCGACGCCGAGTTGATCGAATGGCTGGACAACGGAGAGGCGAGCCGGTGAGCCGCGACAGAGACCCCTCTGGACGGCCCAGGAACGCCCGTCCGCGCGATGAGTACGGCAGGCCCTTGCCCAGAGACGCGGCGGGGGTGGAACGCGTCCCCGACGACTTCGCGCCCTCCGGCGAGGAGGCCGTGGCCGAGGCGGTGCGGCTGCTGGGCGAGCGCCGGCCGTTCCACGCGCACGAGGTGCTGGAGGCCCGCTGGAAGAACGCCCCGGACGACGAACGCGAGCTGTGGCAGGGCCTCGCCCAGATCTGCGTGGGCCTGACCCACCTGCAACGCGGCAACGCGCGGGGGGCGGCGGCGCTGCTCACCCGCGGCGCCGACCGCGTCCAGCCGTACGACGGGCGCGCTCCCTACGGGATGGATCTGCCGGGAGTCGTACGGCTGGCCCGCGCCCTGGTGAGCGACCCCGGACAGCAGGTGGACCCGGCCATCGACGCGCTACGCGCCTGCCTTCACGGCGAGCGGGGCTAGTCGCACTCCTGGGTGCTCACCCGCTCGACCCGCTGCGAGCCCTCCTCGGCGTCCGGGGTGACCTCGCCCGCGGTCAGCACGTAGCCGGTCTCCTCCCGGTCGGTGGCCGCCGCGAAGATCACGCCGTACACCCTGCCCTCCGGGCTCAGCAGCGGCCCGCCGGAGTTGCCCGGCTGGACCACGCCGCGAATCGAGTAGACCTCCCTGACGACCTGCTTGCGGTGGTAGATCTCGTAGCCCTCGGCGTTCTGTTTGACGCGGATGCGCGCGGCCCGGGGCCGGAACCCCTCGCCCCGGGGGTAGCCCGCGATGATCGCCTGGTCGCCCTTGTCCACCTTGCCGTCGAAGCGGAGCACCGGCAGGTCCAGGCCGGGGACGTACAGGACGGCGATGTCGCGGTCGGAGTTGTAGAGCACCACGCGGGCGGCCCGCGTGGTGCCGGTGTAGTCGGTGACCCGGAGCTGCTGGGTGACGCCGGCGACGACGTGCGCGTTGGTCATGATGCGGTCGTTGGCGTAGACGAAGCCGGTGCCCTCGATGCTCTTCTCGCAGCTCGGCGCGGTGCCCTGGACCTTGACGACGCCCTGGCGGGCGCGTTGCAGCGCGGCCCCCTTCAGCACGCCCTGGTCGGGCGGCGGCACGTCCACGAACTGGCCGCCGCCGATGGCCTCGAACACCTCGGGGAACTCGGAGGTGTCGATGAAGTTCTTGAACGTGCGCCGCCACTGCTTGGCCATGTCGGGGAGCGTCTGGTCGACCGTGGCCAGCACCAGCGAGTTGTTGACCTGCTGGCTCAGCGGCTGGAACGGCCCATTGGCCAGCAGCCCGCCGACCAGCCAGACGAACACGAGGACCGAGATGGCGCCGGTGAAGGTGCCGCCGACGGCGTCGGCGACCTTGGCGGGCTCCCAGGTCACGTGGCTGCGCACGACCGCGCCCAGCGTCGAGGCGGCGAAGTGGCCGACCATCGCGGCCAGGAACACGATCACGATGGCGAGCAGCGCCGACTCGATCGACCCGTCGACCAGCCACCCGGCGATCGACGGCGCGACGGCCACCCCGAGGAAGGCCCCGCCCACGAAGCCGATCAGGCTGAGCACGCCGATGATGAAGCCCTGGCGGTATCCGGAGACGCCGAAGGCGATCATGAGCACGATCAGGACGAGGTCGAGGAGATCACCGAGCACGCTTCAACCGTATCCAGCGGCGACCGCGTACGTGCACCCGTTGCCCAGAACGGGCGCACGCGCGACAGACCGGTCAGCTCCGGGCGGCCACGCCGAGGACGTCGGGCGGAAGGTCCTCGACGCGGGTGCGGTCCCAGGGCCGCTCGAACCCGGCGGCGGCCAGCACCCTGTCCAGTACGCCCGCCGTGAACCCCCACACCAGCAGCCCCCTGACCTGGAAGGCGGGCCCGGCGGGGCCGCCGCGTGGGTGGCGCAGCGTGAACCGGTTGCCCGGGTCGACCAGTTCGGTGACGGGCACGCGTTCGACGGCGGCCACCTCGGCGGGGTCGGCCGGGTGGACCGCGCACGGCGTGTGCCACCAGCCGACCACGGGGGTCACGCGGTTGTCACTGTGCGAGAGGTACAGCTCGGGGAGCGTGCCTGCGACCGTCACCCCGGCGGGGTCGAGCCCGGTCTCCTCGGCGGCCTCGCGCAGCGCCGCTCCGACCGGGCCGCCGTCGCCAGGTTCGAGGCCGCCGCCAGGGAAGGCGGGCTGGCCGGGGTGCCTGCGCCCGCGGGTGCTGCGCTGGATGAGCAGGACGTCGGGGCCGTGCGCCGCCTCGGCGCCGAACAGCAACAGCACGGCCGCCTTCCGGCCCCGGCCGACGGGTGGGCGCAGCGCGGCCGGCACGGGCCGGTCGGCGGACGACGCCACCAGCCCGTGCAACCATTGCGGTTCGGTCATGCCATCAGTAGCCGCGCCGTCGCCCGCGGCATTCCCCGCCGTCACGAGAACGGCCCGGTGCGGACCAGTTTGGCCGCCTTCGGCTCGTCGGTGGGGCCGGTGCCGTACGACGGGCACAGGGCGGCAACCGGGCAGACGCCGCAGGCGGGTGTGCGGGCGTGGCAGATCCGGCGGCCGTGCCAGATCAGCCGGTGGGACAGCAGGGTCCAGTCGCGCTTGGGGATCAGGTCGCCGACCGCGTGCTCGATCTTGACGGGATCGGTCTCGGCGGTCCAGCGGAAGCGGCGGCTGAGCCGCTGGAAGTGGGTGTCCACGGTGATCCCGGGCACGCCGAAGGCGTCGCCCAGCACGACGTTGGCGGTCTTGCGGCCGACGCCGGGGAGCTTGACCAGGTCGGCCTGCCTGCCGGGCACCTCGCCGCCGTACCGGTCGCACAGGACCTGGGCCATGCCCATGATGCTGTTGGTCTTGGCACGGAAGAACCCGGTGGAACGGATCATCTGCTCCAGTTCGGAGCGGTCCGCGGCGGCGTAGTCCGCGGCTGTCCGATATTTCGCAAAAAGGAGTGGAGTGACCATATTGACCCGTTTGTCCGTACACTGCGCTGAGAGAATCGTGGCGACCAGCAGCTCAAGGGGGTTGTGGAAGTCCAGCTCGCAGTGGGCGTCGGGGTAGGTCTCCGCCAGGATCCGGTTGATCCGCCTGGCCCGGCGTACCAGTGCGAGGCGGCTTTCCCCGGCGGGGTCGGCAGCTTTTCGGGGCACCCGGACAGCCTACGCTGGCAGGCCGTCGCGCCTCGCCAGGTGGGGTGCGTCACAATGGCTGCGTGGATCGGGTGGTATCAGGATGGACGGGGTTGCCGGCCCGGCCGACCGCGCGAGCGTGAGCATATTTCATGGAGGAACCGTGAACACCGACGACGTGCTGGGTAAGGCCCCGCTCTTCGCCGCGCTCGACCGCGAGGGCGCCGCGGCCCTGCGCACGAGCATCACCGAGGTCACGCTGCCCAAGGGGCGCACCCTCTTCAACGAGGGCGAGACCGGTGATCGGCTCTACGTGGTGCTGGAAGGTAAGATCAAACTGTCCCGCACGTCACCTGACGGCCGGGAGAACCTACTGAGCGTGCTCGGTCCCAGCGAGATGTTCGGCGAGCTGTCGCTGTTCGACCCGCGCCCGCGTACGGCGAGCGCCAGCGCGCTCACCGAGGTACGGCTGGCCGGGCTCGGCCACGACGACCTGCGCCCCTGGCTCACCGGCCGCCCCGAGGTCGCGCTGCACCTGCTGCGCGCGCTCGCGCAGCGGCTCCGCCGCACCAACGACGTGCTCGCCGACCTGGTGTTCACCGACGTGCCCGGCCGGGTCGCCAAGCAGCTCCTGGACCTCGCCGAGCGGTTCGGCAAGCGGGTGGACGACGGCCTGCGCGTCCACCACGACCTCACCCAGGAGGAGCTGGCCCAGCTCGTCGGGGCCTCCCGCGAGACGGTCAACAAGGCTCTGGCCGACTTCGCGCAGCGCGGCTGGCTGCGCATCGAGGCCAAGGCCGTGGTGATCCTCGACATGGAACGGCTCTACAACCGCTCCAGGTAGCGAAGCTGGGCCCGTACCGACGCCTCGGCGGCCGGCCACAGTGACCGGTCCACGTCGGCGTACACGATCTCGACGATCTCCCCCGGGGTCCCGGCCCCGGCCGCCAGCGCCCGCCTGACCGCGTCGAGCCGCCGCCTGCGGTGCGCGACGTAGCCGTCGAGGGCGGCGATCGGGTCGTCGAGCACCGGCCCGTGGCCGGGCAGCAGCGCCTGCGCGCCGACCTCCTCCGCGGTGGCGCGCAGTTTGTCCAGGGTGGTCAGGTAGTCGGCGAGGTCGCCGTCGCCCGCGATCATGGTGGTGCCCCGCCCGAGCACCGTGTCGCCGGTGAGCATCGCCCGGTCCTGTGGCAGCCAGAAGCACAGCGAGTCGAAGGAGTGGCCGGGGGTGCCCACGACGCGCACCTCCAGGCCCTCGACGGCGAGCACGTCGCCGTCGGCCAACCCTTCGTCGCCGAGGCGGTGGGCCCGGTCCAGGGCCCGCACCGGGGCGCGGGCCAGCTCCGCGAAGCGCCGCGCGCCCGCGCTGTGGTCGGCGTGCCCGTGGGTGAGCAGCACCGCCGCGACCCTGCGCCCGCCCAGGTGGCCGATGACGCGCCGCAGGTGAGCCTCGTCGTCCGGGCCCGGATCCACCACCAGGGCGGATTCGGCGCCGGGCTCGGCGAGCACCCAGGTGTTGGTGCCGTCCAGCGTCATCGGCGAGGCGTTGGGGGCGAGCACGTTGACCGCGCGTGGTGTGCCGGACCCGTCGGGTCCGCCGCCCAAGGGGATGCGCAGGCCGCTCATGGCCGCTCCACGATCCAGATATCGCCGTCCACCTCGACGGCGGCGGGCAGGATGGGCGCGATCTCGCGCGGCGCCGCGAGCACCGCGGCGACGTCGTCGTGCTCGGCCAGCTCGGAGAGCGTGCGGCGGGTGGGCGTCATCAGACGCATCTCGCCGGCCGCGCCGCGGGCCAGCGCGTCGGCCGGCCGTACCCAGGTGACCAGGTCCGCCTCGCCGCCCACGTCGCGGGTGCGCTGGCCGGGCGGCAGCGCGGCCACGAAGAAGCGGGTGTCGAAGCGCAGCGCCTCCACCTCGGGGGTGATCCAGTGCGCCCAGGGCCGCAGCAGGTCCGAGCGGAGCACCAGGCCGCGGCGGGCCAGGAAGGCGGCGAAGGACAGCGTCTTGCCGACCAGCGCAAGCCGGTCGGCCTCCCAGTCCTCCCCCGTGGTGTCGGCCACCACGCCGTCGCCGCCGGGCCCGGCGAGCAGCACGCCGGACTCCTCGAACGTCTCGCGTACGGCGGCGCACACCAGGCCGCGCGCCGTACTGGCGTCCGTGCCGAGCAGCCCCGCCCACTCCTCGGGAGAGGGCCCGTGGAAGGCCACCGGCTGCTCCACGTCACGCCGGTCCACAGAGCCGCCGGGAAAGACGTAGGCCCCCGCCGCGAACGCCATGCTGACCTTGCGGCGGATCAGGTAGACCTCCAGGCCGGAGGGTACGGCCGGGCGGACGACGGCCACGGTCGCCGCGTCGCGCGGGCGTACCGGGGCGAGCCGCCCGGCCATGATGTCGCGCGCCCGGTCATCGAGCGCGCCGGAGAGGGGGAATCCGTTCATGAGCCGTTAGCGCACTTCTGCGATCAGTTCGACCTCGACCGGGACGTTCAGCGGCAGCGCCGCCACCCCGACCGCGCTGCGCGCGTGCTTGCCCGCCTCGCCGAAGACCTCGCCGAACAGCTCGCTCGCCCCGTTGATCACCTGCGGCTGTCCGGTGAAGGCCGGATCGCTGGCGACGAACCCGACGACCTTCACGATGCGCACGACGTTCGACAGGTCGCCGACCACGGACTTCAGCGCGGCCAGCCCGTTCAGCGCGCACACCCTGGCCAGCTCCTTGGCCCGGTCGGGGTCGATCTCCGCGCCCACCTTGCCCTCGGCCAGGACCTTGCCCCCGGACACCGGCACCTGGCCGGAGACGTAGACGTGGTCGCCGCTGCGCAGGGCCGGTACGTAGGCCGCCACCGGCGGCACCACCTGCGGAAGCGTCAACCCCAGCTCGGCCAGCCGCTCCTCCGGGGTCATGCCTTCTCCCGCTTCATGTAGGCCACCAGTTGCTCCGGGTTGGGCCCCGGGATGACCTGGACCAGCTCGTAGCCCTCTTCGCCCCAGTTGTCGAGAATCTGCTTGGTGGCGTGGGTGAGCAGCGGCACCGTGACGTACTCCCATTTCTTCATGGGGTCACATTAGCGATCTGCACCCACGACCGGGGCTCCCGGCCGCCCGGTCAAGTAACCGTTCGGTAGCCTCGAAGCGTGAGCGCTCGTGACTCGGACTGGGACGGCGTCCGCCTGCATATCGTCACCGGCAAGGGCGGTACGGGCAAGACCACGGTGGCCGCCTCGCTGGCGCTCGCGCTGGCCGCGGGCGGGCGCAAGGTGCTGCTCGTGGAGGTCGAGGGCCGCCAGGGCATCGCCCAGGTCTTCGCCCTTCCACCGCTGCCGTACGAAGAACGCAGGATCGCCGTGGCCCCCGGCGGCGGTGATGTCTACGCGCTCGCCATCGATCCCGAAGAGGCGATGCTCGAATACCTGGAGATGTTCTACGGCCTGCGGCGCGCCGGCCGGGCGCTGACCAGGATGGGCGTCATCGACTTCGCCACGACCATCGCCCCGGGCCTGCGCGACGTGCTGGTGACCGGCAAGACCAGCGAGGCGGTCCGCCGTCGCGCCAAGAACGGCAGGCGCGTCTACGACGCCGTGGTGCTCGACGCGCCGCCCACCGGGCGGATCGCGCGTTTCCTCAACGTGACCCACGAGGTCGCCGGGCTGGCCAGGGTCGGCCCGATCAAACACCACGCCGACCTCGTGCGCGGCGTCATGGCCTCCCCCGAGACGGCGGTCCACTTCGTCACGCTGCTGGAGGAGATGCCGGTACAGGAGACCATCGACGGGGTCGCCGAGCTGCGCGCGGCCGGGCTGCCGCCGGGCGGGGTCTTCATCAACATGGTGCGGCCGGCCGGACTGCCCGGCTCCTACCTGGACGCCGCCCTGGAAGGCCGCTTCGACGTGGCCGAGCTCGCCCTCGGGCTGAAGGCGGCCGGGCTCGCCGACGGGCCGGGCGACGCCTCGGCGACCGCCGAGGCCCTGGCGGCGGAGGTGGCCGAGCACGCCCGCCGTATGCGGCTGGAGGGCGCGGAGCGCCGGACCCTCGCCGAGGTGGGCCTGCCGCGGTACGAGCTGCCGCTGCTGGCCGACGGCGTTGACCTGACCGGGCTGTACGAACTGTCCGAATCCATGACCACCCAGGGAGCCGCGTGAGCGCGAGGAAACCCCCGGCCCTGCGGATCGACGCGATCCTCGACGACCCCGCTACCCGCATCATCGTGTGCTGTGGCTCCGGCGGCGTCGGCAAGACCACCACGGCGGCGGCCCTCGGGCTGCGCGCCGCCGAGCGGGGCCGCACGGTCGTGGTCCTGACCGTCGATCCGGCGCGCCGGCTGGCCCAGTCGCTGGGCCTGACCGAGCTGGACAACACCCCGCGGCCGGTCGAGGGCATCACGGGCGAGGGCACCCTGCACGCGATGATGCTCGACATGAAGCGGACCTTCGACGAGATCATCGAGGCGCACGCCGATCCGGAGCGGGCCCGCATGATCTTGACCAACCCCTTCTACCAGTCACTGTCCTCCAGCTTCTCCGGCACGCAGGAGTACATGGCGATGGAGAAGCTGGGCCAGCTCCGCCGGTCCGGCGAATGGGACCTGATCATCGTGGACACCCCGCCCTCGCGCTCCGCGCTCGACTTCCTCGACGCGCCGGAACGGCTCGGGCGGTTCTTGGACGGCAAGCTCATCCGGGTGCTCTCCGCGCCCGCCAAGGCGGGCGGGCGCAGCGCCTTCAAGCTGCTCAACGCCGGGTTCGGCCTGGTGGCCGGGATGCTCACCAAGGTGCTCGGCGCGCAGGTGCTGAAGGACCTGCAGACCTTCGTCTCCGCACTGGACGCCGTCTTCGGCGGCTTCCGGCAGCGGGCCGAGCAGACCTACCGGCTGCTCCAGGCGCCCGGCACCGCGTTCCTCGTCGTGGCCGCGCCGGAGCGGGACGCGATGCGTGAGGCGTCCTACTTCGTCGAACGGCTGGCCGAGGAGCGCATGCCGCTCGCCGGCCTGGTGGTCAACCGCGCCCACGTCTCTCCGGCGGGCGCGCTGTCGGCCACCCGCAGCGCCGCCGCGGCCGAAGACCTGGAAGCGCGCGGGGAACACGAGCTGACCGCCGCCGTGCTGCGGCTGCACGCCGGGCGGATGCAACTCGGGGCCCGCGAACACCGCGAGCGCGACCACTTCGTCTCGGCACATCCCACGGTGCCGCTGGCTCAGGTGCCCGCCCTGCCGGTGGACGTCCACGACCTCACCGGACTGCGGGAGATCGGCGCCCTGCTGGCCACCTGACCGAGCGCTCCCGGCCGGGCTCTGCGCGGCCTTTCCCGACCGGACTGTTCGCGGTCGGCGGAGCTCAGCGGGCTGTGTGGCGGCCATAGCGGTATGGCAGCGTGGCGGGCTGTTGCGCGGCCGGTGGCGGGCCGGTGCGCGCCGGTGCGCACTCGGGGGCCACGGCCTGGTCGCGGCTTACCCGGCGACCAGCTCATTCGTGCGCTCGTACTGCTCCTTGGCCGTTTCGAGCAGGTCGCGCCAGGAGGACACGTCGGGTCGGCGCCGGAGCAGGGCGCGCCGCTCCCGCTCGGTCATGCCGCCCCAGACCCCGAACTCGATCCGGTTGTCCAGCGCATCGGCCAGGCACTCCGTACGGACAGGGCATCCTCGACAGATCAGCTTCGCCCGGTTCTGGGCGGCACCCTGGACGAACAGCGCGTCCGGATCCGCACCTCGACAGGCGGCACGGGAGGTCCAATCCGTGATCCACATTTCGACCCCACTCCCCTTCGGTGGTCAGTCGTCTTGTCGGCCGACGGGCGCGGGCGTCGAGCCTCCTTATTCAGTTGCCGCAGAGGAGAACGTACGCAACCAGACGTTCGGGCCGACAGCCCCCGGCTGGGCCAATTTCTTACATGGTCATCCCGGACCATGTGGCCGGGAATGACTAGTCACCCCTCTCCAGGGGAAGGGGGCCGGCACATGACTCGGTTCGGCAAATTGGACTTTGCATGCCGTTTAACGCACGAGGCCGTCGTACTCTTGAGCTTGTGCAAGCTCAGACCACAGATCGGTCGCCGCTGCTCTTGAACGTGTTACGGCTAACCGCCGCAGCCGCGATCACAGGCGTGCTCGCTGCGGCCGTGGCACTCCCGGCCGTCGGCGGGGCGGGCATCACCATCAAGTCCGCCACCGAAGGGCTACAACTGAAACCAGAGGCGCTGGCCGAGCCTCCGCTCCCGGAGAAATCCGTACTGCTCGACAGAGACGGCGATCCGTTCGCCCAGTTCTACTTCGAGAACCGCGAGTCGATCACGCTGGACCAGGTCGCCCCGGTCATGCGGGAGGCGATTGTGGCCATCGAGGACTTCCGCTTCTACGAACACGGGCCGATCGACCTGGAAGGCACCTTCCGCGCGCTGGTGACGAACCTCTCCAGCGGCGGGGTGAGCCAGGGCGGCTCGTCGATCACGCAGCAGTACGTCAAGCTCGTGCTCCTCAACAAGGCCGAGACCGATGCCGAGCGCAGGGCCGCGACCGCGACCACCTACCCGCGCAAGCTCGCCGAGCTGCGCTATGCGATGGCGCTAGAGAAAAAATACAGCAAGGACGAGATTCTTGAGCGCTATCTCAACATTTCGTACTTCGGCGCGGGTGCGTACGGCATCCAGGCCGCCGCCAAGCGGTTCTTCGACAAGCCGGCCGCCAAGCTGACCCTCGCGGAGGCGGCCACGCTGGCGGGAGCCGTCCAGAACCCCTCGGTCACCGACCCCAACGTCGGCAAGGCCAGCCGCAAGCGCCTCCTGGACCGCCGCAACATCGTGCTGGACCGGATGGCGGAGCTCGACAAGATCAGCGACCAGGAGGCGGCGGCTGCCAAGGCCAAGTCGCTCGGCTGGAAGGACGTGGACATCCCCGGCGGGTGCCACGAGAGCAAGTACCCCTATTTCTGCCTGTACGTCCAGCACGAGATGCTGACCAACGCCGCCTTCGGCAAGACCGAGTCGCAGCGCCGCAGGCTGCTCCGCGACGGCGGCCTGACCATCAAGACCACGCTCGACACCAAGATGCAGAAGGCGTCGGAGGAGGCCATCGGCCACTACGTCGACCCCGGCGACATGCCCGCCGCCTCACAGGCGATGGTCGTCCCCGGCACCGGCGAGATCAGGGCCATGGCGGCGAGCAGGAAGTTCGGTACGAGCAAGAAGAAGAACCAGATCAGCTACAACCTCCCCGCCGACCGGGCGCACGGCGGCGGCGCGGGCTTCCAGGCGGGTTCGACCTTCAAGGTGTTCACCCTGCTCACCGCGCTCGACCAGGGCATGAAGGTGGACGACGGCCTGAAGGCCCCCAACGCCTACCTCGCGCCCAGCGCCTCCGCCTTCAAGGACTGCGAGGGCAACTCCGTCGGCGCGATAAGCGGCCCACCGGCCCACAACTCCAGCGAGGGCACCGGCGGCTTCAAGAGCCTGTCCACCGGCACCTGGGGTTCGGTCAACACCTTCTTCCTGGCCCTTGAACAAAAGGTCGGCCTCTGCGAGGTCGTGACCATGGCCAAGAAGCTCGGCGCCAAGCGCGCCGACGGCGACTCGCTGCGCGAGGTCCAGACCTTCACCCTGGGCGTCAACGAGATGGACCCGGTCACCATGGCCAATTCCTACGCCACCATCGCCGCCAGGGGCGAGTACTGCCGGCCGATGGCGGTCACCGAGGTGCGCGACCGGTACGGCAAGGCCAAGCAGCACAAGCCCCGGTGCAAGCAGGTGCTCGACGAGGAGGTCGCCGACGCGGCCAGCCACATTCTGTCCGGCGTCTTCACAAAGGGCACCATGCAGGATGTGGGCGGCATCGGCAGGGACGCGGCGGGCAAGACCGGCACGACCGACGACTACACCGCGGCGTGGTTCGCCGGCTACACGCCCGACCTGTCATCGGCCGTCAGCATCGGCGACCCGCGCGGGGCCTTCCGGCACGACCTGGTGGGGGTGACCATCGGCGGGCGTTACTGGAGCTACGTCTACGGTGCGTCGATCTCCGGGCCCATCTGGAAGGAGTCGATGCTGAAGGCGCTCGAGGACATCGAGGCGAGTTCGTTCACGGCGATCAACATGGACCGCTTCGGCGGGTGCAGCACGGGCTGCGCGCCCAAGCCGCCCAAGGAGAAGAAGGAGGAGGGCGACGAGCGCGACGGCTTCCCGTTCCCCTTCCCCGAAGGCGACGACCTCCCCGACGAGGAGGAGCAGGACGACGGCCCCGACCCGGGCGGCCGGGACGACGGGCGGCCCGACGACTACCGGAACGACGGCCTCGGCGTTCCGCAGGACACGCCCGTCACGCCGTTCCAGTGACCCTCGCGGACCGGGGTACGGCTCGCCGTACCCCGGTTCATGGTGACGAGGACGTCACGGTGACAGGCGCGCGCGTACGGCCTGCGCGACCCGCCCGCCCTCGGCCCGGCCCGCGACCTTCGGCGTGAGGACCTTCATCACCTGGCCCATCGCCTTCGGCCCGGACGCGCCCGTCTCGGCGATCGCCTCGTCGGCCAGCCGCTCCAGCTCCTCGTCGGAGAGCTGCGCGGGCAGGTAGCCCTCGAGCACCGCGTGCTCGTCCATCTCGGCCTGCGACTGCTCCGTACGGCCCGCGCCGGCGAACGCCTCCGCCGCCTCCCGCCGCTTCTTCGCCTCCTTGGTCAGCACCTTGACGACCTCCTCGTCGGACAGCTCCCTGGCCGCCTTCCCGGAGACCTCCTCGGTGCTGATCGCCGCGAGGGCCATCCTGATCGTGCGGGTACGGACCTCGTCACGGCTCTTCATGGAGACCGACAGATCGGCCTTCAACTTGTCCTTCAGCGCGCTCATGCGCCTTATCTTGCCGCACCTTCTCGCCGTACCGGCCGGTCGCCACCGCGCGTGCCGCAGACGACACTGGCATGATGAACACGTGAGAAAAGCAGCAGCGATCCCCCTGTCCGTGCTGGGGCTGGGTGTGGCGGGCGTCGGGTACGCCGCCGTCGTCGAGCGCAACTGGTTCCGGCTGCGCCGCTTCGACGTGCCGGTGCTGCCCCCGGGACAGCGCCCGCTGCGCATCCTGCACCTCTCCGACCTGCACCTCACCCCGGGCCGGCGGCGGCTGATCGAGTGGGTGCGCTCGCTCGGCGACCTGCGCCCCGACCTGGTGGTCAACACCGGCGACTCCATCTCCCACCCGGACGCCATCCCCCCGCTGCTGCACGCCCTGGAGCCGCTGCTCACCCGCCCGGGCCTGTTCGTCTACGGCTCCAACGACATGTACGCCCCCGTGCCGAAGAACCCGGCCCGCTACCTCTGGCGCACCTCCAAGGGCGACCACCGCCGTAATGTGCCGTCCCTGCCCTGGGAGGAGCTGGGCGCCGCCATGGCCGCCGAGGGCTGGCTCGACATGAACAACACCACCGCCCGCCTCAAGGTCGGCGAGCTGGACATCGCCGTCGGCGGCATCCACGACTCCCACATCAACCGCGACCGCTACGACCTCATCGAGGGCCCGGCCCCGGCCGACGCCGACCTCCGCCTGGGCGTCATGCACTCCCCCGAGCCGCGCAACCTCACCCGCTTCGCCGCCGACGGCTACCAGCTCCTCCTGGCCGGCCACACCCACGGCGGCCAGCTCTGCATCCCCTTCTACGGCGCCCTGGTCACCAACTGCGGCATCGACCGCGCCCGCGTCAAGGGCCTCCACCGCCACGACGCCGCCTACCTGCACGTCTCCGCCGGCCTCGGCACCTCCCCGTACGCCCCGGTCCGCTTCGCCTGCTTCCCCGAGGCATCCCTCCTCACCCTGGTCCCCCGTCGTTGATCACCATCATTGACACAACCACCCCCGAAGTCCGCTAGACTTCTCGAAGCACGGGCCGCCAGGCCCGGGCCACCGGGGTGTAGCGCAGCTTGGCAGCGCGCTTCGTTCGGGACGAAGAGGCCGTGGGTTCAAATCCCGCCACCCCGACCCAGCACGACCGGACAGAGGGCTTGATCCGCTCAGCGGATCAGGCCCTTTTTCGTGCCCCCGCCGCCCTCGGCGATCTGGGCGCCGGGGACGCTGAGCGCTACTTCGGCGGTGTGTGCCGTGCCGTACCGCGAGAACCGGCGGCCAGGATGGCGAGCACTCCGATGATGAGGGGCGCCCAGCCGCCGGTGACCGGGAAGTAGAGGACGCACAGGATCAGGCCCATCGCCAGCAGGTACCAGCCGAACTGGGCGGGGAGGCGGCCGGTGACGCGGATGATGTGCCGGCCGAGCGTGCCCAGGGCGAGCATCGCGACGCCGCCGATCATGAACCAGACGTCCGCCTCGCGGGCGGTGTAGTCGGGGGCCTCGGGGTCGACGATGCTGCGGAAGAAGCCGTCGGCGGCGATGCCGGCCCAGTCGTTGGGCTGGAGGAAGGCCCAGATGAAGTGGAGCACCGCGACGGCGATGAGCAGGCGCGGGATCCAGCGGGTCAGGGTGCTCGCCTGAGGGGGGCTCGTGCGCGGGGTGGTCGTGGTGGTCATTCGGTTTCCGCCTCCTCGGGTGGGGCCAGGCGCAGGGCGCGCTGGTAGATGTCGCGCAGTTCGGTCGCGGAGATCGGCGGGATGACCTGCTGGCCGCCGATCAGGATCAGGTAGAGCAGCCTGGCCATGGGGGTGACGTCGGACTCCGGGCCGCCGAGGTCGCGCCACAGGACGCTCAGGTAGTCGATGCGCGTGCGGTCCACGCGCTCTTGGACCGCCCGTACGTCGGCGTCCACCAGGGCCCAGGCCCGGACGGCGGACTCCAGGCCCGCGCTGCCGCTTTCGACGTCCAGGACGATGTCGAGCAGCCGGCGCAGCCGGGCCGGGGCGGGCTCGCCGGAGCCCTCCACGGCGGTGATGAAGCGGGCGGTGTGCTCGGCCTCGAAGTGGGCGAGCAGGTCCTTGTGGTAGCCCGTCATGCCCTTGAAGTGGTGGTAGAACGAGCCCTTGGTGAGATCCAGCTCGCCGCACAGCCGTTCGATGGTCAGCGCCCGCGCGCCGTCGCGGGCGAGGATCTCAAGGCCGGTGTCCAGCCAGTCGCGTTGGGATGCCATGGCCGGTCACCCCGGCTCGGTCGCGAATTCGCTCATGGGCCATACCATACCTCATGGTATGGCCCCTAGCAGTAGGGCGTCAGGTAGAGTTGCGCCGTGCATCTTTACTTCCTCTGAGGACGACCCTCCGTCCGGCGACGCCGGGCGGACGCGTAGTCGTCTCTCACCCTTCAGGTTCCCCACCTCGCCACTGAGAGCTGCCGAGGTGCGCGCGAGCCTGCTCGCTCGGAGGAAGCATGTTCACCGATCCAACGCCGCATGCCCGCGCGCGTGCCCACCTCAACGCCACCGACCTGCATCTGGCCCGCGGTGGCCGCCCCGTCCTCACCGGGGTCGACCTGACCGTCTCGCCCGGAGTCCGGCTCGGAGTGGTCGGCGAGAACGGGCGCGGGAAGACCACCCTGCTCCAGGTGCTCGCCGGGACGCTGGTCCCGGACGCGGGCACGGTACACCGGTCCGGCACGCTGGGCGTCGCCGACCAGGAGATGCCGATCGCCGCCGACCGCACCGTCGGCGACCTCATCGACGTCGAACTCGCCCAGGTCCGCGCGGTGCTGCGGGCCTTCGACGAGGCCACGCTCGCGCTGGCCGCGGAGCGCCCGGAAGCCGGCCGGGCGTACACGGACGCGCTCGCCGCCGCGGAGGCCATCGACGCCTGGAACGCCGACCGGCGCGTCGATGTCTCGCTGGCCGCGCTGAGCGCGGTCACCGACCGCGCCCGGCCGCTGGCGACGCTGTCCGTGGGCGAGCGCTACCGGATCAGGCTGGCCTGCCTGCTGGGGGCCGGGCACGATCTGCTGCTGCTCGACGAGCCCACCAACCACCTCGACGCGGGCGGCCTGGACCACCTGACCGGCAGGCTGCGCGAGCACCCGGGCGGCGTGGTGCTGGTCAGCCATGACCGGGCGCTGCTGTCCGACGTGACCACCGCGATCCTGGACCTCGATCCGACCAGCGACGGACGCGCCCGGCTGTACGGGAGCGGCTACGACGGCTTCCGCGAGGCGCAGCGCGCCGAACGCGAGCGCTGGGAGACCGCCTACCGCGACCAGCGGCTCGAACGGCAGCGCCTGGCGCAGGACCTCTCCGCGGCCCAGAACCGGCTGTCCACCGGATGGCGGCCGGACAAGGGCACCGGCAAGCACACCCGCGCCACCCGCGCGCCCGCCCTGGTCCGGGCGGTGCACCGGCGGCAGGAGGCCATGGAGGCGCACGTCATCGACGTGCCGGAGCCGCCGCTGCGGTTCCAGATGCCGCCGCTGGACGCGCCCGCCGGGGCCACCCTGCTGCGGGCCGACGACGTGGTGGCCCACGGCCGGTTCGAGTCGCCCTGTTCGGTACACCTGCGCGGCGGCGACCGCCTGGTGGTCACCGGCCCCAACGGTTCGGGCAAGTCGAGCCTGCTCGCGGTGCTCGCCGGGACGCTCGCCCCGGACGCGGGCGCCGTGCAGCGCAGGCGCGGCGCGCGTGTCGGCCTGCTCGCCCAGGAGTCCCCGCCGCCCTCGCGGCGGCGGGCGTTCGAGGTGTACGAGGCCGTCGCGGCTCGTGCCGGCACCGAGGCCATCGGCCTCGCCCGCCTCGGCCTGCTGCCCGCCGACGCCGCCCACCGCCCGGTGACCGAGCTGTCCATCGGCCAGCGGCGCCGCCTGGACCTGGCCCTGCTGCTGGCCGCCCGCCCCCAGGTCATCCTGCTCGACGAGCCCACCAACCACCTGTCCATGACCCTCGTCGAAGAACTGGCCGACGCGCTCGCCACCACCGGAGCCGCCGTGGTCCTCGCCACTCACGACCGCCGGCTGCTGCGCGACACCGTCGGCTGGCCCCGCCTCCAGCTCTGACCGTCGCGCCGAGCAGGCTCTTGACATCGAATGCATCCAGTGGATACTTGGGATCCAAAGTTGGTGACGAGAGAAGAGAGCCGTGCTGGAACCGCTGCAGATCACACTCCTCGCCGTGGCGGGCTTCCTGGCCGGCGCCGTGAACGGGGTGGCCGGAGGTGGTTCGCTCATCTCGTTTCCGGCGCTCCTGGCCATGGGGTACTCGCCGGTGGCGGCCAACGTCACCAGCGCGCTCACCACGTTGCCCGGCTATCTGGGCGGGCTCGCCGGATACCGGGACGAGTTGCCCGCGATCGGCGGGCGGGTGCTGCGCCTGGCCGCGGTGACCGTCGCGGGGGCGGCCTGCGGGTCGGCGATCCTGCTGGTGGCGCCGCAGGAGCAGTTCACGTCCGTGGTGCCGGTGCTGGTGCTCGCGTCCGTGGCGGCGCTGGCCTTGCAGGGGGTGGTGGCGCGGCGGCTCGCCAAGGCCAGGGCGGCGGACGGCGGGCGCGGGCTGCTCGCCGCGCAGTTCGTGGTCTCGGTCTACGGGGGCTACTTCGCCGCCGGGCTCGGCGTGATGATGCTCGCCGTGCTCGGCGCGTTCGTGGCCGAGAACCTGCACCGGCTCAACGCGCTCAAGGGCGCGCTGTCGCTGATCGTCGGATCGGTCTCGGCGCTCGCCTTCACGGTGTTCGGGCCGGTGCAGTGGCTGCCCGTCACGGTGATGTCGCTGGCCGGGCTGGCCGGCGGGCGGGGCGGCGTCGTCCTCGCCCGCCGGGTGTCCCCCGAGATCCTCCGCTGGCTCGTCGTCTCCGCCGGGCTCGTCCTGTCCGTCGCGCTCTTCCTGAGGTGACCATGCTTCCCGACCGAACCGACCTGCTCATCTCGGGCACGTACCTGATCTCGATGGACCCGGACGTGGGCGACCTCCCGCGCGCCGACGTCCTGGTCCGTGACGGGCGGATCGCCGAGGTCGCCCCGCACGACCCCGGCCGCGCGGCCGGTGACGCCCAGGTCATCGACGCGGGCCGGACGGTGACCCTCCCCGGGTTCGTGGACACCCACTGGCACCTGTGGAACTCGCTGCTGCGCGGCACGGTCGGCGACCGGCCGGGCCGGGACTACTTCACCGTCAAGCGGGCGCTCGCGCCGCACTTGACGGTGGACGACTTCTACTGGGCGGCCAGGTTCGGGCTGGCCGAGGCGATCGGCGGCGGCATCACCACCGTGCACAACTTCGACCACAACGTACGCGGGCCGCGGGACGCCGACGCCAACATCCGGGCGCACCTGGACTCCGGCCTGCGCGGGCGCTTCTCCTACGGCCCGCCCGACTCGGCCGGACCGGACGCCACCAACGACCTCGACGACCTGGCCGCGCTGCGCGCCCGCTGGCCCTCCTCGCTGCTGGACGGCAGGCTGGACTTCGGCGTCGCGCTGCGCGGGCCGTACCGGACGCCGCCCGCCGTCTACGAGCGGGAGTGGGCGGCGGCCCGCTCGCTCGGCCTGCCGATCACCATGCATTGCGACCGCTGCCTGCGCGAGGAAGGCTGCCGCGCCTGCGGCCTGACCCGCCTCGCGGACCTCGGCCTGCTGGGCGAGGACGTGCAGATCATTCATGCCGTCCACGCGAGCGAGGACGACATCGGGGCGCTGGCCCGCACCCGTACGCGGGTGTCGGTCAGCCCGATGACCGAACTGCGCACCATGGGCTTCCCGCTGATCAGCGAACTCATCGAGGCCGGCGTGCGCCTCTCGCTGTCCCTGGACACCCTCGCCATGCCCACCAGCGCCGACATCCTCGGGCACCTGCGCGCCATCGTCTCCATCGAGGCCGCCCGCACCGGCTCACCGGCCGTGACACCGCGCCGGCTGCTCAAGCTGGCGACGCTCGACGGCGCCGAGGACCTCGGGATCGGCGACGTCACCGGCTCCATCACGAACGGCAAGCGCGCGGACATCGTGATCCTGCGCCTGTCCGACGTCAACCTGCTCCCCTCGGGCGACCCGGCCGAGGGGCTCGTCTACACCGGTCAGATCGACAACATCGACACCGTCATCGCCGACGGCCGCGTGCTCAAGCGGCACGGCAGGCCGGTGCTCGCCGAGGGCGGTCCCGACCCCGTCGCCATGGCCGAGGCCCGCAGGGACGCCCTGCTCGAAAGGGCCGCGGCGGCGGGCGACTGGCCCTCCACTCCAGAAAGCGGCTCCACCCCCGAAAGAAGCCTGCCATGAGCGCCACCCCCGTCGCCCGGACGACGTCCCGGCACGAAACCCTCACCCCACGTGCCGCGGTCGCGATGTTCGGCCTGCTGCTGCTCGCCTACGCGGTCAACGCCATGGACCGCATGGTCTTCCCCGTGCTGCTGGTCGAGGTCCGCAGCGAGTACGGCTTCAGCCTGGAGGCGGCCGGACTCCAGGCCACCGTCTTCGCCCTGGGCATGGGCCTGGCCGGGCTGCCCGCCGGACGGCTGGAGCGGATGTTCGGCCGGCGGCGGACGATCGTCGCGGGCACCCTGCTGTTCTCCGTGGCGACCGCCCTGACCGCGGCCTCCACCGGCTTCGCGGACATGCTGCTGTGGCGCGTCCTGTCCGGGGTCGGCGAGGCGCTCCAGCTCGCCGCGATCATCACGGTGGCCTCCAGCGCGTTCCCGGCCCGGCGCGGCGTGGCGATCGGCAGCATCAACATGGCGTTCGCCGCCGGGTCGGTGATCGGCCCGTCCTTCGGCAGCAGCCTGATGGAGAGCTACGGGACCTGGCGGGCTCCGATGATCGCGTACGCGGCGATCGGCGTCGCGCTCGCGCTGGCCACGCTCCTGCTGGTGTCGCCGCGGCTCACCGAGGCCAGGGCGGCGGCCGGCGTGGTCCGCCACATCGGCGGCGCGGCCACGCTGCTGGCCCGCAACCCGCTGGTACTGGCCGCCATCATCGTGCTGTTCGGGCTCGCCGACTTCGCCTTCATCGGCATGTACGCCAGCTACCTGCGGGAGGAGCTGGGCTTCGGCTCCGGCGCGGCCGGATTCGTGGTCGGGCTGTCCGGGCTGGCGGCGTTCGCCTCACCGCTCGGCGGTCACCTGGTCGACCGGTGGAGCCCGCGGGCCGTGCTCGCGCTGCTCAACCTGGGCGTCGCGGCCTGCGGGTGCGCGCTGTTCCTCGGGTCGCCGGGGATGGCCTGGCAGTCGGTCTTCTCGTTCCTGTTCGGGCTGTTCGCCAGCAGCGGCGTGTACGTCGCGGCGGCCGGCTACCTGGTCAAGGCGGTGGACGCCAAGGGCGTGAGCCGCGCCGCCGGCGTGTTCGTGACCTGCGTCTACGTGGCGGCCAGCGCCGCCGGGCTGCTGTTCAGCAGCCTTACCTCCGCGGCCGGGTGGACCACCGCCGCGATGATCCAGATCGTCGGCTTCTCGGTGGCCGGCGCGGCCCTGGCGCTCGCCCTGCGCCCGCATCTGTTCAGCACGACCGACACCTCAGGGGATCACTCATGACCACTTCCCTGCTCTGGCGGCTCCCCCAGGCCGCCGTGCCCGTCACCGGCCGCCCGGAGGCGTTCCCGGTCCGGCGCGTCTACTGCGTCGGGCGCAACTACGTCGATCACATCCGGGAGATGGGCGAGGGCGACGAGCGCGACGACCCGTTCTTCTTCCAGAAGCCCGCGGACGCCGTGGTCACGGACGGCTCCGCCGTACCGTATCCGCCGCACACCGGCGACCTGCAGTTCGAGGGCGAACTTGTGGTCGCCGTCGGCAGGGAGGGCGCGGACGTCGCCGCCTCCGACGCGCTCGGCCACGTCTTCGGGTTCGCCGCAGGGATCGACCTGACCCGGCGCGACCGGCAGCGGGACTGCCGGGCCATGGCGCACCCGTGGGAGGCCGGCAAGTCCTTCGACCACTCCGCGCCGTGCGGCCCCATCGTGCCCGCCGCCGAGGCCACCGGAACGCTGGACGGTGAGCTGCGGCTGACCGTCAACGGCGAACTCCGCCAGCGCACCGGCCTGGACCTGATGGTGTGGAAGGTCCCCGAGATCATCAGCCACCTGTCCCGCTCCTACCGGCTGATGCCGGGCGACCTCATCTACACCGGCACCCCGGCGGGAGTCGCCGCGGTGGGCCCCGGTGACCTGATCCGCGTCGAGATCACCGGCCTGCCCGCCCTGACCGTGACCATCCGATGAGCCACCTGAAGGAGACACCCATGCGTCCCAGCGAACGGCTTGAGTACGACCCCATCGAGGGCCGCCCGGCGCGCACGCTGCCCGGCGGCGGCCGGATGGTGGTGTGGGTCATCGTCAACGTGGAGACCTGGTCCGACACCGACCCGATGCCCCGTACCGTGCTCACCCCGCCCGCGGGCGGCATCCCGGCCCCCGACGTGCCGAACTGGGCCTGGCACGAGTACGGCAACCGGGTCGGCTTCTGGCGCATGATGCACGCGCTGGACCGCCAGGGGGTGCGGGCCGCGCTGGCGATCAACGGCCAGGCGGTGGAGCACTACCCGCAGATCACCAAGGCCGCGCTGGAGCGCGGCTGGGAGTTCGTCGGCCACGGGTTCACGCAGAAGAACATGCAGAAGGTCGCCGACGAGCGGGCGGACATCCGGGCCACCACCGAGGCGATCGAGTCCGCCACCGGGGCACGGCCGCGCGGCTGGCTGGGCCCGGGGCTCACCGAGACCTGGGAGACCCCGGACATCCTCGCCGAGGAGGGGTACGAGTACGTCTGCGACTGGGTCCTCGACGACCAGCCGGTGGAGCTGGCCACGCGGACCACGCCCATCGTGAACGTCCCGTACACGCAGGAGTGCAACGACGTCGCGATGATGCTGATCCAGCATCACCCGGCCCGCGAGTACTACCAGCGGGCGATCGACCAGTTCGACCAGTTGTACGCGGATTCGGCGGACTCCGCGCGGGTCATGGCGCTGGTGGTGCACCCGTACATCATGGGCGCCCCGCACCGGCTGAAGTACTTCGAGCAGGCCCTGCACCACATCCGGGGACACCGGGACGTGGAATTCTGGACCGGGGAGCAGATCCTCGACTGGTACCGTGCCACCTCACCCGGGCGCTGACCCCCGGCAGCGGCCGGAAACCCGCCCGCGGCCGGACCTCCTGTAAGGATCAAGCTTTTTGCACACGGCGTATACTAACCGCGTGCCCAGCTCTCCCGAACCCCGGCCGGGCAGTGCCCAGGCGGTGTACGCGGAGCTGCGCCGCCGGTTCGCGGCCGGTGAATACGCGCCCGGCCAGCGGCTCACCGAGGCCGTGCTGGCCGCCGAGCTGAGCGTCAGCCGCACCCCGGTCCGTCAGGCGCTGGGCAGGCTGCTGACCGACGGCCTGGTGGTCCCGGCCGCCAGGGGCGTCGCCGTCGCGGCGCTCACCGCCGCCGAGGCCGGTCACCTGTTCGTGCTGCGCGGCCGGCTCGAAGCCCTGGCGGCCGAGCTGGCCGCCACCCGGCAGAAGGAGGGCCGGCTCGCGCCCGCCGAGATCGACGCGCTGGACGAGGCCGTCGACCGGGTCGAGGCCGCGGTGCGCGCGCACGACCCGCGCGCCTCCGCGCAGGCCAACCTGGCCCTGCACCGGGCCATCGGCGCGGCGGCCGGCAACCCGTTCCTGGAAGACGCCCTGCACCGGGTGTGGGACCGCATCGCGGTCACCACCGTGGCCAACCTCGACGACCCGCACTGGGCCGACGCGATCACCGAGCAGCACCGCGCGATCATCGCCGGCATCCGTGCGGGCGACCCGCAGGCCGCCGGGGAGGCGGCCCTGTCCCACATCCAGGCGGCCGGTCGCGCCTACCGGCCCCTCGACCACTGACGGACGCCTCACGGCACGAACCGGTAGCCCATCCCCGGCTCGGTGATCAGGTGGGCGGGGTGGCCCGGGTCCGGTTCGAGCTTGCGGCGAAGCTGCGCCATGTACTGCCGCAGGTAGTGCGACTCCTTGACGAACTTCGCGCCCCACACCTCGGTCAGCAGGTGCCGGTGGGCGATCAGCTTGCCCGGGTTGCGCAGCAGGATCTCCAGGATGTGCCACTCGGTCGGGGTCAGCCGCACGTCGCCGGAGACGGTCTTGCCGACGAGGTCCACGACGTGGTCGCCGACGCGTACCAGCGCGCTCTCCGACTCGGTCACCGCCGAGCGCCGGGAGACCGCGCGGACGCGGGCGAGCAGTTCGTCGATCCCGAACGGCTTGGTCACGTAGTCGTCGGCGCCCGCGTCCAGGGCCTCGACCTTGTCCCGATTGGCGGCCCGGCCGGACAGCACGATGATCGGCACGCTGGTCCAGCCGCGCAGGCCGTGGATCACGTCGATGCCGTCGAGGTCGGGCAGCCCGAGGTCGAGCAGCACCAGGTCGGGGTGGAAGGAGGCGGCCTGGCGCAGCGCCGAGCCGCCGTCGGCGGCGACCGCGACCTCGTAGTGCCGGGCGGCCAGGTTGATCCGCAGCGCCCGCAGGATCTGGGGTTCGTCGTCCACGACGAGGACGCGGGTCATGCCGCTACCCCGGTACGGCCGGTGACCGGCAGCGTGAGGATCATCGTCAGCCCGCCTCCTGGTGTGTCCTCCGGGGTCAGTGTGCCGCCCATCGCCTCGGCCAGGCCGCGGGACAGGGCCAGGCCAAGCCCGACGCCGGTGTGGTTGTCCCGGTCGCCGAGCCGCTGGAACGGCATGAACACCCGCTCGTGGTCCTCCTGCGGGATGCCGGGGCCGCGGTCGATGATCCGGATCTCCACTCCGGAGCCGTGCCCGCTCGCCCGGACCAGTACCGGCCGCCCGTCGGGGCTGTAGCGCACGGCGTTGGCGATCACGTTCACCAGCACCCGTTCCAGCAGCACCGGATCGGCGGTGACCTCCGGCAGGTCGGCCGGGATGTCGCAGGTCACCCGGCCGCGCGCGGTCCCGAGGTCGTCGATCGCGCGGGGCACCACCTCGTCCAGGGCGAGCGCTTGCGGCGACGCGCCGAGTACGCCTGCCTGGAGTCTGCTCATGTCCAGGAGGTTGGCGACCAGGCGGTCCAGGCGGGCGAGGGATTCGTGGGCGGTGTCGAGGAGTTCGGCGCGGTCGGCGGGACTCCAGTGGACGTCGGTGGCGCGCA
>NZ_JBIRBB010000016.1:0-212686 GCF_044326295.1 Spongiactinospora sp. 9N601 | reverse complement strand
CTGGCCATCGGCCTGGTCCGCCTGATCGGCTGGACCAACATCGCCGCCGCCACCGATCACTACCGCAGCCACCCAATGGACGGCCTACAGCTACTCGGTCTTACAACCTGAGAACGCTTCGGCCCTGCGTTACGACACCGCCTGAAACCGCCCTTCCAACCCATCCCGCCCCCGGCGGGACCCACCCAATCGCCCTCGCTCCGCTCGGCCTGTTCCTTCTCCGCCGGGCTTCGCCCCACGCTACTGTATCGCTACCGGCCAATTCTGGAACTCCTGGTATTTCCCAAGGCGAAACATGCTTCCTCCGCAAGGCGGGATCACCGGGTACCGTTGCCGTTGAACCCACTTCCTCAGGATGCTGCGAAACCTGACCATATCCGTGGCGCAAACCACTAGCAATCGGCGAAGCCATTCTATGCTCGGCAGTACGGTTTCCATCGTGCCCGTACCCGAAATCATCCCCATCGCCCGCAAGCCCGGCTACCACACCGACACAATAAACCCTTTTTAACCGGCCGCTTGGACCAGGTCAAAGGCATCTCCATTGGGCTCGTGCCGGGTCTGGTGCTCCGGCAGGACGCCTGGTCATGCGGCTACCGCATCTCGTTTTTTCCGCCGACCACTACGCCGACGGCCAGTTCCTCGCTTCGATCACCTACACCTTCCGCGAGAAGTTCAACGAGCTGGTAACGGCCTCCGGCAACTGGAGGACCACAAGCGCCTATATGTCGTACCCCACCGATTCGACTTCGCGGGCCGGTACGTCGAGTCCGACATCTGGTGCACCGGAACCTGGCGGGAACAAGCAACAACGCCCCCACGCCACCAACTCGGCCGTCGCCCGCGCACAGGCCCGAATGGACGGACTCCTCGACAAGCCGCCCCAGCGGAAATACTGCGGTATCGCCATCCGACCATTTCAGCTCGTATTTGACGGCGTACTCTTCAGCCTGCTCCTCGAACAAGGACACAGCGGCCAAGAAGACGAATACGACTGGGCAGAGCGCTCGGATTCGGCGGGCCCTGGGACGGTCTGTACTCCACCTGAATCCGAGGGCACCATCGGGCTTTGATCACTGGGTGAGGCGGCGGCGAAGGGCGCGGATGGCCAGGCGGGCGGAGCGGGTGCGCAGCAGCAGAGCGGTCAGGAGCAGGCAGGCCAATGACACCGTGGTGATCAGCCACAGGTCGTCGGTCTCCAAGACCTGCAGCAGGGCGAGCGCGATGCCTACCGGCACGGTGAGGAGGGTGAACACCACCACTGTGGCGTTGACGCTACGGCTCTCGTCGTCGCGGGCGAGGCGGTTGAAGTCGCTGATCTCCGTCAGGATCTGGTCGAAGCGATCACGGAGCGCATGTTCGCGCTGATAGGCACTGAGCAGCCGGTTCGGTATGCCGTGCGGGGTCAGGTGCTGGGCCCATAGTTGGTGGCGGAAGGAGCTCACATCTCGTTCCAGAGCGGCCATCGTGGCGGCCATGGAGGAATCCAGCGCCGCCATCATCCGCTCCTCCAACGCGGTCAGCGCCTGCTCTTGAAGGAGGCCGAGAAGTACGGCATCGAGATAGATCGACCGCACATAGACCGCGGCATAACCGAAGAAGGGGTCTTCATGTCCCTGGTCGGGGCGAAGCCCGACCATCGCCGCGCCGTCGCGCAGGACGATCGCCTGCCAGTCCACCGACAGGCGGATGATGTCACTGTCGGCGGGTTCGAGGTTCTTCGGGTCGGGCGGGTAGTCCACCAGGCTGGTCCGTGAGGCCATGGACCACAACCACTGGCTGGCGACCGGCCAACGCCGGTACCGCATCGAGCGGTACAGCCGGGGCAGCCCGCCCTTACCGTGCGTGGCGAAGGAAACGGTGTACGGCCGGGTGTCAGGCTCCACCTTGGCCTGGCCGTCCACAAGCGTCTGCGGGTCGAACGGGACCGGGGCGGCGTCGCGGCGTCCGGCCAGGGATCTCAGTAGTTCGATCGGCGTACCGCGGAGGCACCGCAGGTGGACGGCGACCAGGCCGTGTCCCTCGTTCATGCGCAAAGCTTCGACGCCCAGAATCTCGATGTCCCCGATGCGCCGGCGAGCGGAGTCGTGCCAGCGGCGCGGCGTGTCGGCGGTGCCGTACAGGGTACGGGCGGCCTTGGCGCGGTAGTAATCGCTCCGCGCGGCGGCGGTGGAGCTCATGCTGCGATGCCGCAGGACCAGAGGGCCTTCGGCCCAGGTGGGTGCCGTAGGGAAGTGAGCCTGGTAGACGGCGATGAGGCAGTGCCGTGCCAGGCCGGTCACCGGTAGTAGTCCTCGATGTCCGGCAGGTCAAGGCGGATGACGTAGGCGGCGCGTTCCGGATCGTCGGCGGGCACGGTGAAGCGGACGCGTTCGCCGGTCCGGATGGTGCGAAACCCTTCGGTCACGATGTCGGCGTACATGAAGCTGTGCCTGATCCCGGTCTCGGCGTCCTCCACGACGTAGGTGCCCAGGCGGCCGGTACTGCCGCTGCCGTACGGCATGCGATCGACGATGCGGCCGAATCGCTGGCTCATCGCACCTCCTCCACACAGCGGAACCCCACCGCGTTGCTGCTGATCCGTCTGCGGGCCAGTCCCTTGGACGAGGTCTGCAGCGCGCGGAAGGGATTGTCATAGGAGCCGCCGCAGATGACGACCTCGCCGAGGTCGTCAAGCACGGTAGAGGTGATCTCCCACACGTTGCCGGCCATCTCCCTGATGCCGTAGGGGGAGACGTTGCCGGGATGGTCGTCGACCGGGCCGGGCATGGCCCGCCCCAGCCGGCCGCCGTCGAGCTCTTCCCGCCACGTCTCGTAGGTGATCAGCGGTCGGCCGCTCCAGGAATCGGCGCAGTTGACGATGCCCAGGTCGATGTCGTCACCCCAGGGGAACAACCGGCCGTCAGTGCCGCGCGCGGCGGCCTCCCACTCGGTGGAGGTGGGCAGCCGCTTGCCATCGAAGGCGGCGAACGCGTACGCGCTCCAGGAACTGACACAGATCGCCGGATGATTCGCATACGCAGGGTCGGTGTAGTAGCCGGGCACGCGCAGGCGTTCCAGCCAGGGCTCGTGTGTGATGCCGTTGGGCATGTCCGGGTGGTCCCACTGCTGAGAGCCGCCCTGCCGTACGGCGTCCAGGAACCGGTTGTACCGCTCGACCGTGACCAGGAACCGGTCGAACCGCACCGGACGCTCGATCCTGCGGAGCATCAGGTGGTGGCTCGGCCCGACCAGATAGGTGCCGGTGGGCAGCACGCAGTCGTCATTGATCGCCGACGCCTGCGAACGGCGGAACAGGAACTCACGGACCTGCTCGGTCAGCCGGGGCGGGACGGCACCGGCGAGTGCCGCCTCCCGGTTGGACGGCAGGCGGAGGTGGTCGGCGGCCATGAGCTCCTGGTACGCGCTGTGGGCGAAGGCGACGCTGGAGGCATCGGCGGGACGGAACAGCGGGCGCAGCCGGAATGCGTCGTAGCTCAGCCGCCCACGGTCGAACACTTCGATGCCCAGGTGGTTGACGATGTCGATGAAGCCGAAGGTGGCCTGGTCGCGTAGGAACGCCGCGCCGAAGTAGCCGACGATCGCGGGCAGTCTATGGCTCAGCCCGGCCTCGGCAACGGTCTGCTCGATGTGTTTCCAGGCCAGTTCGGCGAGGTGCGGAGCCTGTTCGGCTCCGGGTACGAGCCGGTGGGATAGGCGTCGTTGCAGCGGTGTCGTATTGGAAGGGTCGTCGTGCAGCCGCAACGCCGAGAAGCGGGGCACCTGCAGCGGGTTCACCCCCTGGGCGTGGAGCTGCTGGACGAGCTTCTCCGACACCAGCGCCGTGCCGTCCAGCAGGCGCCGCACCTGCGGGGTGTCTTCCAGGAACGAAACCCGAGAGGTGGTGACGACGGCCGATTCGGCCGAGAGTACCTGGGCGAGCTCGGTGAACAGCTCCAGGAAACCCGCCTGGGTCATGGACGGTACCGCCTCGTCGATGCCGTCCAGCGCGCACAGCACCGACCCCGAGCGGGCGAAATAGTGGAACACATCGAACACGTGGGTGTTCTCCACCGACATGTACGGCGCGAGCGTGCGCGTCACGAAGTCGCGGAAGTCCTCATCACGCCGTTTGAGACTCATGTCGAAGTAGAAGCGGTACCGCCGTCCGGTCGCCGCCGCCGAACGGGCGACAAGCTGCTTCAGCAGCGTCGTCTTGCCGGTGCCGGACCGGCCGACGATCAGCAGGTTCCCGCCCGCGGTCGCCACCTCGTCCAGTAACCGGTCGGCGGCGCCCACCCGGATGATCTTTTGCTCACCGGTCTGATCGTCTGTGGTGAGCAGGTCGCCGGAAACGGTGATCTGCTCGGCGTCCGACGGCGTCGGGTAGGCGCCGGCGACGTCGGCCAGGTGCCGATCAAGGTCGACAAAGGCATCCATGAACCGCTCGTACGTCACCACCCGGAAGTCCTCGCCCAGTGGCCCCGGCCGCTGCATGGTGCCGTTCTGCTCCAGGATCAGGAAGCGGGTGAGCTTGGGAAGCCGGGTCTGCAGTAACTCGCCGCCGGTGGCGTCGAAGACCTGGATGACATCATCGACGCTCTTGCTGAGCAGCAGCTCAATGTACTCACTCCGCAGCCCGCGTTCCCGGAAGAAGAGCTGGTAGAGCGTGTTGCGCGACAGCTCGAAGCGCTTGACCGGCTTGAAGTCCAGGGTCAGGTACAGTCCTGCGAGGAACTCCGCCTTGGCCGCGACATCCGGCGCGAGCTTGGGCACATCCCCGCTGAGAATGCCGCTCCCGGTACTGCTGAACCACGCCAGTACATCCAGCAGCCGCCGTACCGCCGTCAGCCCGTCTTCGTCGGCGATCTCGTACCCGTCGTGGGTGGATCGGTTGCGCAATCGCTGGATGTCCCGGAACGCGTCCACGACATTGCTACTTCGGATGTACGGCGAAGCGCCCTTGATCAGCTCGTTCAGCGCCCTGCTTCCGGGGTCGCCCGGAACATTGTGGTGCCGCCAGAGTTGCTTGAGAATCCGCTCGGCGATCTTCCCCACGAGAGCGATCGCGTTCTCCGGGTAGCCGTCGCCGATGGACTTGATCGGCCGCTCCAGGTCCAGCCCCAGATGCCGGGCCACGCGGGAGTGGTCGTCCAACTCGTTGCGGAGCTGGTGCAGGCGGCCGTCGAATTCCACGCTCATGGGGCCGTTCCCAGCACGAAAGCGAACCGATCGGTGAAACGCACTTCAGGGCCTGGATGACGGGCGAGGATCTCCTGGACGCCCTGCTCCAATTCGGCATCGTTGAAGCTGGACAGCAGTGACATGTATCGACTGCGGACCATATCGATGTAGCGCTCACGATCGAACGCGAGCGGGAACCCTTCGCAGGTGACCTCGGCACGTAGACCGGCACCGGTCATGGCCTCGGCGATGTGTTCGGGGTCTGGCTGGCGTTGCTGGAAGAGCCTCAGCGCCGCGTCGAACAGCGGATAGTCGATCATCGTGGGCAGCATCACCACGAGAATTCGTGCCCCCGGTCGTAATAGGCGGGCCAGACCGGCGAGAATGCGGGCGGGGTCGTCGAGGTGGTGGACGACCTCCTTGAGCAGGATGGCGTCGTATGCCTCGTGCGGAAGTCGTATTTTTGCATCGACGATTTCCTCGGCTCCCGCGTGTAGGGGGGCAAGCCGCGCGTCGGAGGGCAATTGCGCCAGCATGCCACTGGAGGGATCGGCACAGACGACCATGGCGGCGTGTTGGGCCATACCCCGCGAGTACAGGCCGGTACCACCGCCGAGATCCAAGACCGTGTCGGTGGGGCGCAGGTTGAGCCGGTCGACGATCGTGCCGGTCATCCACGCGATGAAATCCGGACTATATGCCCAATTCTCATCAAAGCTGGTCGCAAGCCGGTCATAGTGTGCCCGCGTGACATCACTGCGCACGTTACCTCCACACCACGGCACCAGGGCATCCTCAGCATCTGACGGGGTTCGATCATAGTCAAGAAAGGGTCACGGCCGAGGTGAGATCGGTGTTGGGGATGGGATGTTATCGGGGTAAATGGCCGAGGAGTATTAATGCGTTGCTCGGTGTGTCCGGGCTCGCGCCGTACCGCGCCGGATGGCCGTACTCGCCGTGAACGCTTCGTGAAAGGGGACAATCGGCGGTGTGAAGAAATTTGCCGTCTGCCTCGCACTGGCATCGGTGACTTCCTGCGGCCACATGACGGGCCAGCGCGTCCATTTCCAGGTGGGCGGGCTTTGGTCTTGCCGGAGTGACGGCTACTGAGGTCACCGCAGGACCAGCCCCGGCACGGGTGTGGGGCAGGGGCTGGTACGGCTGCGGGGGTGGGGGTCAGGTCACCTGTGGGGTGTGGGTGGCGGTGAAGGCCAGGAGGGGAGCGGCGGTTCTTGGTGGGTCTTCGAGGATGGGGGAGTGGCCGAGGCCGGGGAGCAGTTCGACCTTTACCCCCGGGACGATGCGGTAGTCGGCGGCGGATGTGGAACGCCATCGGCGGTCGTCCTCGCCGAAGATGACGAGGAGTGGCTTGCCGAGGGCGGCCAGCCGGTCCGGGAGTGCCTGTTGGGTCAGGTACTCGGTGGTGGCCTGCATGGTCGCGGTGAGGGTGTGGTACGTCATGTGGCGTACCTCGTTCAGGAGTTGCTGCGGGATCTGGTAGCCCGGCCGGCTGAAACCGGTGCTCGCGAACTCGCGGAGCTGGTCGTCCGACGGCGGCCACTGCGCGGCGGAGATGCCGCCGGCGCGTGGGATGTAGGCGCCAAGGTGGGGGCCGGTGTTGATGAGTACGAGTGCGCTCACCAGGTCGGGGCGCTGCTCGGTGAGGGCGGTGGCGGCCACGCCGCCGCTGGAGTGGCCCACAACGGTGGCGTGCTCGATGCCGAGCCGGTCCAGTACGACGCCGATCCGGCGTGCCTGCTCCGGGAGCGCGTAGCTGCGGTCGGCCGGCTTGCCTGAGCCGCCGTGTCCCAGGAGGTCGATCCGGATGACATGGTGGGATTCGGTCAGCAACGGGACCATCGCGTCCCATGAGCGGGTCGATGATGCGGAGCCATGCAGGAGGAGCAGCGCACGAGCGTCGCGGGGACCATCCTCCGACACGTAGATGTCGCCGTCGTCCAATGACATGATCGTGGATTCGGTCATGAGGTCACTGTCACCGCTGGTACGCGCCCCCGTCTTGAACGAATGTTCCTCACATAGCATGGGGCCGTGCGGACGTTCGTGCACGGTACGGCGGTGTGGGGGGTCGCGTGCCCGCGGCGGCCCAGCCGGGTGGGCGGGGTCGGCATGGCCGGGTTCCGGGTCCGTGATCTTGATGCCCTCCGGATGATTCCGCACCCGGCGGTGACAATGATCTTGGAATTCGGTGGCGGCATGCCCGTCGTGGACTACTCGGCCGGGCGGCAGCGTGGGAGCATCGCCGCAGGTCCTGGCACCGGCTCGGGCGGCGCGGTGTGGGCGCGCGGCGAGAACATCGAGTGCGTGCAGGTGCGCCTGCCTCCACAGATCGCCCGTGCGGTGCTGGGCGTCTCCCCGGCAGAGCTGGACGGCGCCGTGGTCCCCCTGGACGACCTGTGGGGCCGGGAGGTCTCCGAGATCCGGGAACGGCTGAGCGGCATCTCCTCCTGGGAGGACCGTTTCGCCCTGCTGGACGCGCTGCTCGCTCGCCGGTACGAGGCGGGGCCGCCGGTGGACCCGGAGGTGGCCCGTGCCTGGCACCGGATCGTCAGCAGTGGGGGTCTGGCCCGGGTGGACGGACTCGCGGCCGAGGTGGGGTGGAGCCGTAAGCGGTTGTGGTCCCGCTTCCGGGCACAGATCGGTCTGCCGCCCAAGCGCGCCGCCAAGCTCGTCCGCTTCGACCATGCCGCCCACCGCCTGGCCGCGGGCGAGGACGCCGCCCGGGTCGCGGCGGAGACGGGCTACGCCGACCAGCCTCACATGCACCGGGACGTACTGGCGTTCACCGGGGCCACCCCGGCGACCGTGGCCGGCGAGCCGTTCCTGGCGGTCGATGACATCGCCTGGCCCGGCCGCGAAACCTGGTCCCGATGATGACCGCGCAGGTCACCGTTCTCGGAGGTGAGAGGCGAGCTGATCGACGGGGACCTGATTCTGCTCCCCGGAGTCCATGTCCCGGACCGTGACCGTGCCCTCGGCCTGTTCCTGCTGCCCGTAGATGAGCGCGAAGCGGGCTCGCCGGTCGGCCGCCCACTTCAACTGCTTGGCCAGCTTCCGGCTGGACCCCAGATAGACCTCGCTGCGCAGGCCCGCACTCCGCAGCCCGCCCGTGAAGGCCATCACCTCCGCGAGCGAATCGTGGTCCATGACGGTGACCGCGACGTCGATCCGCCCGCTTTCCGCTTCCGCGTCGCTCAGCAGCCCGATGATCCGCTCCACACCGAGCGAACCGCCGCACGCGGGCACATCAGGCCCGCCCAACGCCGCGATCAGGTGATCATACCGGCCGCCACTCGCGATGGAGCCCGGCATCCCCGCAGCGACCACTTCGAAGATCACGCCGGTGTAGTAGTCCAGGCCCCGGACCAGGCTCGGCGTGAACGCGATCCGGCCCACGCCCACGGTGGGCCCGGCCAGGTCGAGCAGCCGGTCGATCTCCGCCAGCCCGGCACGGCCCGCCTCGCTGTCCTTCAGGACGGTCCGCATCCGCTCGACGGCGTCTTCGGCGGTCAGGTCGCCGACCAGGGCCTCGGCGGTCAGGGTGTCCAGGGAACGCGCATCGGCCAGTTCCCTGGCCACGTCGCCGGGCGCCAGCTTGTCCAGTTTGTCCAGCGTGATCAGCACACCGCCGCCGACCTCGGACGGCACGCCGTACACCTCCAGCAGGCCGGTCAGGGCCCGCCGGGAGTTCACCAGCACCCGGAAGTCGCCCACCCCGGTCGCGTCCAGCGCATCGGCCACCGCGCAGACCACCTCAGCGTCGGCCAACGGCGAGGCCGACCCCACCACATCCACATCACACTGCGCGAACTCCCGGAACCGCCCCTTCCCCGGACGGTCGGCCCGCCACACAGGGCCCATCGCGAACCGCTTGTAGGGGGTCGGGAGCTGCGACCCGTACGCCGCGACGACCCGCGCCAGCGGGACCGTCATGTCGTAACGGAGGGCGAGATCGGCCTCCCCACTCGCCTCGTGCTCACCCCGCCGGAGAATCTTGAATATGAGCTTGTCGCCCTCGTCACCGTACTTGCCGGTCAGGGTCTCCAACCGCTCGAACGCGGGCGTCTGCAGCGGCTCGAACCCATATCGCTCGAACACCTCCCGGATCACCGAGAACACGTGATCCCGCACCCTCAGGTCGGCGGCCAAGAAGTCACGAGTGCCAGACGGGGGCTCGAACTGTCTTGAGGTCATAATCGACTCCTCGTCGGCGGGGTGGCTTGTACGTATACCGGTGCTTTGGCACAGCATGCCACTCAACAAGCCGATCACATTGTCGACATCACGTTGTGCGGGCCTGCCACCGCTGACGTTCATGCTGGTCACAGCTTCCACACTGGCAATCCTGGCCCCCTGGTCACACAGGAGGCCAGAATCGCGCAAGGTGACCGACGGACGTAGAAACGTATCAGTGTGCCCGGACTTCAAGGGTCACAAGAGGTGGGGGCGCAACTCGGATTTGTAGAACGCAGTAATTCGTCGAGGCCTGGTCAAGGCTTGAAATGGCTGCTATCTGTGTTCCTCGAAAGTGGCTCGATGTCACAGGTCTATCATCGAGAGGCTGATATGGAGTTTGTCGATACTTTCGACGACCTCTTTGAATATGTCCATCATCATGCCGTTTACAACGATGTCCATCATCATCCAGCTCGCGATGCTGATCATCGCCACCATGACAATCAGTCCAATCCTTGATCGGCTCTTAATGGTGCGACGTTGACGGCAAACCATGCCAAAGTCGGAACAACGCTATCACAGTTCAGGTCAGGTGTTGGCCGGGAGATAAGGTGTGCAGAAATATTGTGATCTATCTGGATTGGCTAAGAATGCACGCTTCCGTCCCTGATGTCCGAGTCGCGCGGTAGAAGCATGAACTTGACGAGGTTGAACGTTCATTGAGTCCCTCGGCTGGGTCGTGTGGTGTGGCACGAAGGCGTCCGCGTCGAAGCTCCTATTATGGACACACGACCGATGATAGCCAAGGAAGTCAAGGTTGCTGTCGATAATGAGAGGCGCATTATCCTGGCCCGGTATACCAGGCGATATTCAACGTGGTATAAAATTCTCTGAGCCCCTGAAGGCTCAATTGCCGGATATGGCTGTCTGGACGGCCTGCGCTCAAGGGGTGGCCTAGTGAACCTCTTGTGACCTCGTGCCAGCGGTAGGCGAACCGGCGGTCACTTCGCCGGTCGGGCGAGTGTGGACCGGTGGCGTACCTCGCTGTCACTCTTCGCCGTGACAAGCTTGACCGAGGGCAACGTCAGCCTTACCGTAGCCTCCGCATAGTAGCTGATCTCTTTCTCTGACGCGGCACCGGGAAACGGGCGGATAGCCTTAATGCAGGCGTGCCCGGACGGCCTCTGCTTCTGGGGATCCGAGCCGCTCGTAGAGCGTCAGGGCTTCTCGCCAGTGGATCTCCGCTTGGTCACGCCCTTTGGTGTGAAGCAGCGCCTCGCCGAGTCCCTGAAGACAGTCCGCCTGCAGGAGCGGATTGTCCACCTCGCGCGCAATGGCCAGCGCGCGCTCGTAGGTCTCGTAGGCTAGGTCGTACTGTTCGTGTCGTTGCCGGCCGTCTCCGAGACCTCGAAGCGCCAGAGCCTGCCCATAGGGATCACCGATCTCCTCGGCGACCGTGAGCGCCTTGTGGAAATGGGTCAGGGCCTCAGAAACGAGGTTCAGCAGCAGGTAGGTGGCTCCGATGTTGTTGTGGGCGTCCGTCTCATTGCGGCGATCACCGGTGGCCTGGTACTCGGAGAGCGCCTGCCGATAGAAGTACAGCGCCTCCTGAAGGGTGCCTTGACGCCGCAGTACATTCGCGATGTTGTTCAACGCCACGGCCTCGTTCTGCCGCCACCCTGACGCACGCAGGGTCGCCAGCGATTCCCTGAACAGCTCAAGGGCCCGCTGCAGATTGCCCCGGCCAAGTTCGAGCTCCCCCAGATTGTTGAGGGCCAACGCCATCGTCGCACGGTCCTTTGTGATGCGGACGATGTCCAGTGACCGTTGGAAGGCGTCTGCCGCCTCTTCGGTCCGTCCGAGATGGAAGAGAGCTATCCCCCGATGCAGGTGCGCCTTTCCTTCCCCGTACTGATCCTTGGTGCGCTGGTACAGACCGAGGGCTTTGTCGGCGTAGGCGAGCGAGAGGTGGCTGCGACCGGTATGCCAACTGACCCTGGAAAGGTGGTCCAGCACATCGGCCTCCCCGTGGAGGTCGCCGAGGGTGCGGAAAGTGGCAAGGCCGTGCTGGGCGAGTTCCATGGCGTCCTGGTAACGGCCAGTACGGCTTCGGATGAGGCTCAGCTCCAACTCCACCTGGGCCATCGCGCCACTGTCGCCGGTCTTCTGACACAGGAGGCGCGCGGTCTCGTGCAGGCGGGCCGCTTCAGCCCAGTGCGCCGAGCGTTCCAGGTAGGTCGCGAGCACGAGGGACAGGTTCACGGTGTGAGACGGAAGGCCGTGCTCCGCTGCGTGATAGGCACAACTGAGCAGATTGTCGCGCTCGGTGCGCAACCATTCGGTCGCGGAATCCGGGTCGCTCACGGACGGCGAACCGGAAGGCGGGTGGGCGATCCATGGCGTGGCGCGTCGCCGATGCGGATACAGGATGCGGTCGGCCTGGTCGGCGGCGTGCAGATGGAAGTCGAGCAGGCGGTGGACAACGCGACGCAACTCGCCGGACGACTCCTCCTCGGTGGCCCGCCGCCTGGCGTACTCCCTGAGCAGGTCATGGTACCGGAACCGACCGGAGTGCGGCTCCTGGATGAGATGGTGGTCGAGCAGCTCTTCCAGGGTGCGTTCCGCCGTACGCAGGTCACTGCCGATCATGGCCGCCGCCGATGCGGCGGTGAAATCCGCGCCGATGTGCAGGCTGAGCCGGCGGAAGGCCCGCTGGCGCTGGCGGGACAGTTCGCGGTAGGACAGCTCGAAAGTGCTGTTCAGATCATTGTCACCGGTGTGCATCTCGGCCAGCCGGTCCTGGGACAATCGCGTCACAAAGTCGCCGACGGCGCGGGCCGGGCGATGGCGGAGCCGGTCGGCCATGATCGTCACGGCGAGCGGTAGATGTCCGCATAGCCGCACGAGCCTGTTGACATCGGGAGCGGCGAGGGGCCGGTCGTGGCCGACGATGCGCCGGAACAACAGGGCCGCCTCGTGCGGGGGGAGAACGTCCAGGGAGAGCGGCCGGATACCTTCCAGCCCGGTGAGCCGGCGCCTGCTGGTGATCAGGACGAGGCAGCCGGGCGCGCCGGGCAGGAACGGCCGGACCTGATCGGCGTCGGCCGCGTCGTCAAGCACGATCAGCATGCGCCGCTCGGCGAGCCGCGCCCGCCACAGAGCGGCCCTCGATTCTAGTCCTTCGGGGATGCGGCGCGGATTCTCACCGATGTCGCGCAGCAGGATCTGGAGCCCTTCGGCGGGGGAGAGCGGCGGATGGTTCGGGTCATGGGCGCGCAACGAGAGGAACCAGCGCCCGTCCTTGTAGCGGTCCGCCAGTGTGTGCGCGGCATGTATGGCGAGCGCACTCTTCCCGATCCCGGCCATGCCGTCGATGGCCTCGATCGTCACGGCTGTCAGGCCGGTGTCCAGCGCCTCGTACAGGTGCCGTAGATCAGCCTCCCTGCCGGTGAAGTCCGGGATGTCGCGGGGCAGATTCTGGGTCACCGGGGCGCTCGGCGCGGGCGGCAGGATGTGCGGCGCCGCGAGTTCGGGATCGCCGCGCAGGATGCGCTGGTATGTGCCACGCAGGGAGGGGGCCGGCTCCGTGCCGAGCTGCTCGACCATGCGATGGCGCATCCGATGGTACGTTTCCAGGGCGTCCCTCTGGCGTCCGCACCGATACAGAGCGATCATCAACTGTTCGACGAAGGACTCGTCGTAAGGATGCTGGTCGACCAGCCAATACAGCTCGCCCAGCACCTCGGTATGGTGGCCTGCGTCGAGTTCCAGCCCCAAACGTGTTTTGATGGCTGACCGATGTTCGCTTTCCAGGCTGGTCCGAATGCTCGTAATCCATTCTCCGGAAAGTCCGGAAAGCGGCTCGCCGCGCCACAATTCTTCGGCCTTGTTGAACAGGCGCAGTGCCTCCGTCGCATTCCCCTGATATGCGAGGCTCCGTGCCTGTTCGTTCAGTCTCTGGAATCTGTGCAGGTCAACGTACTCGGGGTCGATGTTGAGGACGTAGCCTCCGGAACGCACGGTAAGCGCCGCCTTGCCGTCGGGTAACCGGCGGCGCAGTCGGGCCATATAGGCGTACACGTTGCTGCGTACCTTGGAAGGCGGTGCCTCGCCCCAAACCCAATCGATAATAGTTTCGATTGGTATCGGCTGGCCCAGCTTGAGGAGGAGTATGGCCAGCACGTATCGTTCTTTGGTCGTGCCGAGCTCGCGCATCTGCCCATCGGCCCACATCTCCACGGAGCCGAGTATTCGGAACTCCACGAGTGTCCTTCCGGCAGGTAAATGCCCCACTTCCCGATAGCTTCTCGCGTTTTTTGGTAACGGTCCACAACGCTTCTGTGATCGATGCCAGGTCGCGACATCCCGCCACCCCCCGCCGGCCCGTCTCCGGGGCCGCATCACGGTTGCTGCAAGGTTTCGTTCAGGCTTGCGGCGCACTCTCGAAACGGGCCGTGACGACGGGGACCACACACGGCCGGGGGGATACGGCGCGCAGTGCGCCCGCGCCTTGTTTGAAGGGGAGTTCGGAAGCGCGATGTCCTGTAATGAGGGGTTCCACGTACCGGTCGGGCCCGATGCGCAGCGGTGGGTGACCCGCCGCAGCAGGCGGACCGCACTCATGATCGTACACACGGTTACCTCCGGGCAGCGTCTGATGGACGTTGCTCACCTGCTCGCCGCCGATCTGCGGATCCAGGTGGTGTTCACGAACGGTCCCGACGTGTTCGGCAACGGGGTTGCCGAACTGCTCGGCAGGCTCGGCGGCGCGGTGTTGCCCTGGCACGTCGCCGTCAGGCACAGTTTCGATTTGGTGATCTCCGCCGCCTACGGGGGGATCGAGGAGATCCATTCGCCGCTCGTCGTCCTTCCGCACGGCGCCGGCTACAACAAACGGGTGAGCCGCCGGCTGGGCGGCGGCGCGGTGGCCTGCCAGGGGGTCTACGGCCTCAGCGCCCAGGAGCTGGTCAGGGACGGGATGGTCCTTCCCTCGGCGATCGTGCTCACGCACGGGGCCGAGCTGAAACGGCTGGCGAGGAGTTGCCCGGAGGCCATTCCGGTGGCCGAGGTCATCGGCGATCCGGTGTACGACCGGCTGGTCGCCAGCGCCGCCGAGCGGCCCGCCTACCGTCGGGCCCTCGGGGTCGATGACGACCGCGAACTCGTGGTGGTCACCTCCACCTGGGGGCAACGGTCGCTGTTCGGCCGGCAGGCGGAGCTGCTCCGCTGGGTCCTGGCCGAACTGCCCAAGGAACGCTACCGGGTGGCCGCGCTGCTGCACCCGAACATCTGGTTCGGGCACGGGGTGTGGCAGGTCCGCGGCTGGCTGGCCGAGTGCGTGCGCGACGGCCTCGCGCTGGTTCCGCCGGAGGCGGAGTGGCTCGGGGCGCTGGTCGCGGCCGACCACGTCGTGGGGGACCACGGGTCGGTCACCGTGTACGGCGCGGCGGCCGGGGCCCCGGTACTGCTGGTCGATGGCACGGAAGAAGACGTCGATCCGGAGTCGGCCGGCGGGCTGCTCGCCGCCATCGCGCCCAGGCTGCGGTTCGACCGGCCGCTGGCCGCTCAGCTCGGCGAGGTCGCCGCGAGCCACCACCCGGAGCGGTACGCCGCCGTGACGGCCCGGTTGACGTCGGCCCCCGGCCGGTTCGACCGGAACATGCGCAAGCTGCTCTACCGCCTGATGCGGCTGCCCCAGCCGCCGTCGATCCCGCGGGCCGAACCCGTTCCCGCCCCGTACCTCACGCACACCGACTGACCCACACCCGGAGGAGACATGACCAACAGAGTCGTCATAGCCGGTGTCACGAGTCTCTACATGGCGATGCCCGTGACGGAGTTCCCCATCGAGTACACCCCGCAGCGGTTCCCCGCCTGGATGCGCAGCGAGGTGTCGGGGGCCGCGTGCCACGTCGCCGACACCATGCGCACGCTCGGCGACGACACCAGCCTGTGCACGTTCGTGGGGACCGACGTCGCGGGCGAGGCGATCAACGCCTCGCTGCGGGCGCGCGGCCTGCTCGGGGACGGGGTGGTCCAGGCGCCGAGGTCGTCGCTGGGGGTCGTGCTCGTCGCCCCGGACGGCCGGCGCTGCGGCCAGCCGTACGTCGCCGCCGTCAACATGCTCCAGTACCCGATCGACGTCTTCAAGCGCGCCATCCAGGGCGCCGACCTCGCGGTGCTGACCAACACCGCGTTCGTCCGGCCGCTGCTGTGGCACGCCTGGTCCGCGGGGGTGCCCATCGCCGTGGACGTCCACCTGATCAGCGACGTGAACGACTCCTACAACCGGCCGTGGCTGGAGGTCGCCGACATCATCTTCTGCAGTCACGAACGGCTGACCTGCTCGCCGCGAAGCTGGGTGGCGCAGGTCTTCGAGCGCTACCCGGGCTGCGAGGTCGCCGCGGTGGGCGCGGGCGGCGACGGGTGCCTGATGGGGCTGCGGGACGGACGCCTGATCGAGGTGGCCGCGGTCGCGCCGCGCGGGGTGGTGAGCACGTCCGGCGCGGGCGACGCGCTGTTCGCCTCGTTCCTGCACGGCTGGCTCGCCACCGGCAACCCGGTGACGGCGCTCCGCCAGGCCGTACTCCACGCGGGCTGGAAGGTCGGCGACACCTTCCCCGGCGCGGTCTCGCTCACCGAACCCGAACTCGCCCGGCTGGGCGAGTGCCATCCGGTGACCGCGACGATCGGCCGATGGGACGTGCAAGAGCCGTGAATCGGGGTACCAAAACTACGGAAAGTATCGGTCCGGTAACTCACCGGTAATGGTCCGGTGGGGGCAACGGCCGACCCTGCCCCGAAGGAGGATCTATGGCTCTCGGTGACCGCGTTCGGTGCCTGCTCCATGGGCTGGCGGCGGCGATCGGGCTGGCGGCGTGGATCGGGCGGGGGCGCGGGCGGCATCGGGCGCCCGCGCGGGCCGCACGGGGCGAGGGGCGGGAGAGGGTACGCCGGGCGGGCGCGGGTGAAGGGGAGGTGCTGCCGATCGTGCCCGCCCCCCGCGCCCCGATGCACGACACCCGCCGCACCATCTGACCGCGATCCCCGCTTACAAGGGCGGCGCGCGACCCCGGCCGCGCGCCGCCACATGACCTCACAACGTCTCGCCGGGCTCCGGGGGCCTGGGGACGGGGTGTTCGACCAGGGCGAGCAGGCGGCTGGCCATGAAGCGGGCCGTACGCACCGGTGTCCCGGTACGCGTGACCTCGGCCACCTCCACGACGCCCCGCCCGATGGTCACTTCGACCCGCCGCCCGGCCCGCGTCGCCACGATCTCGTAGGCCCGCGACCCGTCGTTGGTGTCCACGACGATCTCGACCCGATCACCCTTCATGTCTGTTCTGTACCCCGCTGGGGCCATCGCGAAGGGTCACAACACCGCACCCGACCCGCTCCGCCCCGGCGGGGCCTTGCGCCGGGCGGGCGCGACCGGTGGCCGCCGGTCGAACCTGGCCAGCGCCACCGCCGCCGGCCCCGCCACGAGCGCCGACGACAGCGTGCCCGTCACGATCCCGGCCACCAGCGCGATGGCGAAGTCGCGCAGCGAGTCGCCGCCGAACGCCATCAACGCCACCAGGATGAACAACGCGCCCAGCCCGGTGTTCACGGTGCGCGGCAACGTCTGCACGATCGCCCCGTCCACCGCCGCCGCGAACGGTTCCCTGGGCCTGGCCGCCCAAAGCTCCCGAACCCGGTCGAACACCACCACCTTGTCGTTGACCGAGTAGCCGACGATCGTCAGCATCGCCGCCACGAACACCCCGTCGATCGGCTTGCCCAGCCAGGCGAACAGGCCCACCACGATCGCCACGTCCACCAGCAGCGCCAGCACCGCCGCCGCCCCGAACGTCCAGCGGAACCGGAACGCCAGGTAGGCCAGTTGCATGGCCACCGCCACGCCGAGCGCGATGAGGGCGTTGCGGCGCAGTTCTTCGCCCAGGCTCGGGCCGATGAACTCCTCGCGCCGCTTGGTCACCTCGCCGCCGTGCGGCTCAAGCGCCTGCTCGATCCTGGCCGTCTCGGCGAGGCCGAGTTCGGCGGCCCGCACGGTGACGCCGTCGCCGCTCGCCTGCACCACCGCCGTCGGGAACCCCGCCTGCGCGACCGCCCGCCCCGCCACGTCGGCCGGTACCGGCCTGCTGGTCGCGAACTCCACGAGCCGCCCGCCGGTGAACTCGACCCCGACGTTCAGCCCGCGCACCACCAGCCCGGCCAGGGCGACCAGGGCCAGCCCGCCCGCGACCGTCAAGAACACCTTCCCGGCCCGCATGAGCCGCGGCTTGCGGTGCGCGAGCCAGGTCCGCACGGCCCCCTGGGAGGCGAGCCCGGACACCCGCGGCGAGATCCGGCCGACCGCGGCCTGCACCAGTACCCGGGTGATCAGCATGGCGGACACCAGCGACGCCAGCACGCCGACGCCCAGCGTCACACCGAAGCCCTTGACCGGGCCGGACGCCAGCCAGAACAGCAGCCCGGCGGCGATCAGCGTGGTCACGTTGGAGTCGGCGATGGCGCTCCAGGCGTTCTTGAACCCCCGGTCCAGCGCGCGGCGCAACCCGCGCCCGCCGTCCCCGGCCGCGCCGTACTCCTCCCTGGCCCGCTCGAACACCAGCACGTTGGCGTCGATGGCCATGCCGATGGCCAGCACGAACCCGGCCAGTCCGGGCAGGGTGAACGTCGCGCCCATCGCGACCAGCGCCCCGTAGGAGATCAGGCCGTAGCAGGCCAGCGCGATCGTGGCGAGCAGCCCGGACAGCCGGTAGACGAGGATGATGAAACCGGCGGTGAGCACCAGCCCGGCGATCGCGGCCTTGGCGCTGGCCTCGATCGCCGCCGCGCCGAGCGTCGGGCCGACGGTGCGCTGCTCGACGAGGTCGAGCGGCACCGGCAGCGCGCCGCCCTTGATCAGCACGGCCAGTTCGCGGGCCTCCTCGTACGTGAACGACCCGGTGATGTCGGCGCTCCCGCCGGGCATCCCGGCGCGGCACGGCACCGACGGGTCCACCTGCGGGGAGGAGATGACCTCCCGGTCCAGCACGATGGCGATCCGGCGCTTGGGGTCGCCCTCCGGCTCGCAGGCGGCGGCCCCGGTCAGCCGCTGCCAGGCGTCGGCGTCACGGAAGTCGACGGTCACCCACCAGCCGGGGCCGCGCTGCGGGTCGCTTCGTTCGGCGGCGCCGGTGACGCCGTCGCCGGTGATGGCCGCGGGCCCGATCTTGAGCGGCGTGCCGCCCTCGTCCCGTACCGCGGTGCGGTCGCCGGCCTCGGCGACGCCGAGCACCGGGTGGAAGGCGAGCTGCGCGGTACGGCCGATGACCTCGGCCGCCTGCCGCGGGTCGAGGACGCCGGGCAGTTCGACGATGATCCGCTTCTCGCCGGAGCGGACCAGGGTGGGATCGACCACGCCGAGCGCGTCGGCGCGGCGGCGGAGCACGTCAAGGGCGCGGTCGGTGGCGGCGGCGTCGGCCTTGACGGTCGCGGAGTCCTTGGACTCGAACACGAGCTGGGTGCCGCCGCGCAGGTCCAGGCCGAGGCGGGGGGAGATGGTGAACGCCAGAACTGCTGAGATCGCGATGACGGCGAACGCCGCCACCGCACGCCATAGCGGCGCACGGTTCATTGAACCCTCCACAGGTTCGGAAGTGCGGGAAAGGGATCTTCAGCACCTTGTGGAGGGAGGTCCGCGGGCCGGAGCGGTCGCGACCCGGCGTCCGTCCGGCGTGCGGGCGGTGGCCCGCGCCGCGACGACGGCCCAGGCCGGTCGTGGAGCCGCCAGGCCGGCGGGGAGGACGGCGGGGCCGGTGACACCGGCGGGCCCGAGCAGCAGGTGCCGCGCCTGCGTCACGCCGTGGTGGTACGGCTCGCGCCCGAGCCCCGGTTGTTCGCGCGCCTGCTGCGCCGCCACGCGTTCGGCGACGGCGGGCCACCCGGGCGGCGCGGCGGAGGCCGCGCTCGCGGGCACCGCCCAGGGCACCAGGACGAGCCACGACAGCAGAAGGAGACGGACGGCGGGCAGTCTGCTGCGCACGTCGCCTCCTCCCCCCGGGACCGGACCTATTGGCCGCCAACGTACCCGTCCCCGGCCCTCCCGCACCAACCCCGCCAGGGGCGGGGCCCGGAAAACGAACGAGCCTTTTCCTACCGGCTGGGCTATGGTCGGCCATATGAGGGGGTCAGGGCCGATGTCACGGGGGTCCGGCACGCTGTGCGGCGTGCTGGGCCTGGTCCTGTTGTCCCTGCTGGTGGCGACCGCGTTCCCCGGCACCGCCGCAGGCCCCGCCTCGTCCTCAGCGCCTGGGCCGGCGAAGGCGTGGAGCTGGAGCCCGCTGGACGGCGGGCTGATCGGCCTGCCGCCGCAGCCGGCGAACGTCCGCGAGCACCATGTGCAGTCGCTGTGGCCGCCCCCGCCGCGCGGCGACCGGCTCGGCGAGGCCGCGTACGCGATGCCGCTGACCGTGCCGGGCGCGCCCGACGACACGTTCCGGGATCCGCAGCAGCTCACCCACCGCGCCGCCGGTTCGCGCAGCCCCCCACTCGGCTGACGTCACCACCAACGCAACGTACGCCACTGAAGGTCACGGTGCCCTGTGGCGTGTTCGCGTACGCCGGGCACGTCGATGCCCGGATCTCCCTTTCTCTTCGGCGTGCCCGCACGCCGCGCAAGGAGTCGATCGTCGTCATGACCGAGACCAGCCACTCGTCCCACCTGAGCAGCGTCCAGCTCCAGTCACTGCGTCAGGACCTTGAGGAGCAACTGAACCGCCGCACCCACCACCTGAGCGGCCTGCGGGCCGAGGCCGGGGTGGGCAGCGGAAGCGATGGCACCTGGCAGGAACTGCTCGCCTCGCTCGCCGCCGCCGACCGGGCCATCGCCGAGCTGACCCAGGCCCTGGACCGGCTGTCGGCCGGCTCCTACGGCCGCTGCGCGCACTGCGAAACCGGCATCCCGTTCGAGCGGCTCAAGATCCGGCCGCTGGCCCGGTTCTGCATCAAGTGCCAGCGCCGGCACGAGGCCGCTTAGCAGGTGCCCTTAGGACGCGGGCGTGAACGCGCCGCCCGCGTCCTCACCAGGAGACGGGCAGCGCGTTCATGCCGAAGATGGGCGCCGTGTACTTGAAGGACAGTTCCTCGTCCGGAGTGTCCACGCGCAGGCCCGGGACGCGCTCGAAGAGGGTGCGCAGGGCGATCTCCAGCTCGGCGCGGGCGAGGTTCTGGCCCAGGCACTGGTGGACCCCGTACCCGAAGGCGACGTGCGGGCGCGCCTCGCGGCGGATGTCCAGCCGGTCGGGGTCGGGGAAGACCCGCTCGTCGCGGTTGGCGGACGCGCCGAGCACGAGGACGCCCTCGCCCGCGCCGATCTTCCGGCCGCCGATCTCGATCTCCTGGGTGGTGGCGCGGTCGAAGGCGACCCAGTCCACGATCGAGTGGAAGCGGAGCAGTTCCTCTACCGCGCCCGGCCACAGGCTCGGGTCGTCGATGGCCTGCCGGAGCTGGTCCGGGTGGCGGAGCAGGCTCAGCACGCTGAGCGGGATCATGTTGGCGGTGGTCTCGTGCCCCGCGACCAGCAGCAGGAACATCATGCCCACCATGTCCTCGTGCGGCACGGCCCGCGCGGTGACGAGCCGGCCGAGCAGGTCGTCGCCGGGGGCCTTCTCCGCCTCGGCGACCAGGCCGCTCAGGAACCCGCGCAGCTCCCCGACCGCGGCGGTCCTGCCTGCCTCGTCCTCGTCGGTGAGCATCCTGCGGGTCCTGCTCTGGAAGAACTCCCGCTCGGAGTACGGCACGCCGAGCAACTGGCAGATCACCAGTGAGGGCATCGGCAGCCCGAACGCCTCCACCAGGTCGGCCTCGGTGCCCTGGGCGAGCATGTCGTCGATCAGGCGGTCCACGGTCGCCTGGATGCCGGGCCGCAGTTCCTTGATGCGCCGGTAGCTGAACTCCGGGATGAGCAGCTTGCGGTAGACGGAGTGCTCGGGCGGGTCCATGTCGATGAAGAAGCCCCGGCCCTGCTCGGCCTGCGCTTCGAGCACCTCCGGGGGCGGCGGCTCGGCGGACATGGCGACCAGGGCGTTGCCGGGCGTACTCGGGGCGGTGCTGATCGTGGCGTCGCTGAGCACCTGGCGGGCCTCGGCCCACCGGGTCACCAGCCACACCTCGCCCCCGGGCAGCTTCCCCCGTACGACCGGTGCCTCGTCCCTGAGCTTCTCGTACTCCGCCGGTGGCGCGAAGGGGCAGGACCGTTGGACGGGAAAGTCGTGAGCCATAGTGTTGCTCCCTACCAGCCGGATCGCATTGCTTACTTACATGAAAGTAAGCAATGTGAGAGCCGGCCGTCAAGCGCGGGAGAGGTAATGGCAGGTCGGCGTTCGGATACTCGGATACGGATTCAGCAGGTCGCCCTGGAGCTGTTCGCCGAGCAGGGATACGAGAAGACGACACTGCGCGAGGTGGCCGATCGGCTGCGGATCACCAGGCCGGCGCTCTACTACCACTACAAGGCCAAGGAGGACATCCTCTCCGGGGTCATGGGCGACCTGTCCGCCTCGGTGGACGAACTCAACGACTGGGCCCGCGCCCAGCCCGCCACCGAGGAGGCCAGGCGCGAGATCCTGCGGCGGATCTTCGAGCTGCTGGACGGGCAGTGGCGTCCGCTGCTGCGGTTCGTCCAGGTCAACCAGGCGGCCATGCGGGACATCCCGGCCGGGGAGCAGATGCGTGACAGCGTCCTTGCGATGCTCACCATCTTGAGCTCACCGCGGATGGACGCGGCCGAGCGCTTCCAGGCGGTGCTCGCGGTGGTCGCGATCCTGCTGGGCAACGTCCCGATCATCGACATGGGCCTGGCGGAGGACGAACGGCCCCGGGTCGCGATGCAGGTGGCTTTCAAGCTGATCGACGGGCTGCCCGGGGACGACGGTGATGGCGATACCGCCGGCGCGGACGACGGAAAGGGGGCGGTCGCGGGGTAGAATATTTGCATGGTTGCGCAAGTTCCTTCCGAATCCCCGGTCGTGTCCGTCGACTCGGTCGTGGAAGTGTTGAAGGCGATCGCCGATCCAATCCGTTTCCAGATCCTGCACGCGGTCTCGTCGCAGGAATACCGCGTCGGGCAACTCGCCGAGAAATTGGGCGCGCACGTCGCCGCGGTCTCCCAGCATCTGGCCAGACTACGCGCGGCGGGATTGGTCAGTTCCCGCCGCGATGGCACCCGGGTCTACTACCGCACCGCCAATTCCCACGTCGGCGGCCTGCTCGCCGAGGCCGGACTGCTGACCGGCTATGTCACGGGCGTGATCGAGGACGACGACCCGCCGCCTCCGCTCACCCCGCCCAGACCCAACATCCCGCTCCATCCCCGACTACATCCCGTCTGATCCGGCGGTCAGGCTGCGCGTTCTCGGCCCGATTTCCGGGTTGGCGGGATTGATCCCGGCAAAGCGAGGACTTATCGGGATCATTTCCGGCGACGCGTGATTTTGGGCCGGGAATACCCTCGGTTGGGAGCCGAGTTGTGCGGCGGCTGAAATCGTTTCCTTTCAGAGGTTTCCCTGGGCTGCGGGGACGAATGCACACCGCATTCCCGTATTCCCCAAAGGCCGGTATTTCTGGAAGGAGCGCGATTAATGGGGGAAAATCACCTTTCCGTGGCGGCGCGTGGGGTGGCCGCCGTACTGGGCGTCCTGGTCGCGGCCACAGCGGCCCTCCCGCAGGCGGCGGCGTCCGCCGAGCCGGTGTCCGCCAAGCCCGCGGGCGGCCACCACTACCTGGTGGCCGTCCACAGCGGTCATGTGCTGATGGCCGAGACCAGGGGAGACACCGACCGCCGCGGCGTGCTCCAGGCGAGCTTCGGCGAGGACGCCACCCGGCAGTGGCGGATCGTCCGGCTGGCCTCCGGCTGGGGCCTGGTCAACCGGCGGACCGGTAAGTGCGCCGCCGTACCCGGGCGTCCGCACGGCCGCCTGTTGCAGCTCGCCTGCGGCGAGGACGGCGTGGCCGACCGGCGGGCCGTCTGGGAGTTCTCCGACTACCGCGCCATGCGCGACGGCGACCCCGTCATGCTCCGCTCCCGCTTCAACGGCCAGTGCATGGACGTCTACGGCGGCTCGCGGGACGAGTACGCGGTCGTCCAGCACTACGCCTGTCACGGCGACGCCCACCAGCGGTTCCGCGTGGTCGGCGTGCCCGCGAACTGACGGCCGCCGGTCGGCGGGTCCGTCCCTCAGCGGGCGGACGCGCCGGCCGGTTCCGGGGCGGGCACCAGCCCGTGCTCGGTCAGCTCCCAGTGATGCCTGCGGCTGCGCCGCATGAGCTGGACCAGCGCGCGGAACGCCGCCGCGCTCATCAGCACCCAGTACAGCGGGACGACCAGCATCGTGCGGACCGCCCCGTGCAGCCCGCGTTCCATGCACCCGGCCATGTGCGCGAGCACCAGCAGCAGGTTTCCGGCGATCATCGCGATCGTGCCCGCGTAGAGGGCGGGCGCGCAGAACAGCGCCTCGATCGGGCGCGGGCCGGCGGTCAGGTAGATCGCGGTCAGCACCCAGAAGACCGGATTGAGCAGCGGGGCCAGGGCGGCGAAGCCCACCGTGAACTGGAAGCTCCAGAAGCCGCGCCAGCCCAGTTCGCGCCGGAGCGCGCCGGGCGAGCGCATGTGCACCAGCCAGGTCTGCAGGTAGCCCTTGATCCAGCGGCTGCGCTGGCGCAGCCAGTTGCCGAGGCGGCTGTTGGCCTCCTCCTCGGTCACCGAGTCCATGATCCGCACGCTCCAGCCGCGCCGCGCGATGCGAATCCCGAGGTCGGCGTCCTCGGTGACGTTGTACGGGTCCCAGCCGCCCAGATCCCGCAGCGCGTCCGCCCGGAAGTGGTTGGAGGTCCCGCCGAGCGGGATCGGCAGCCGGTACCGGTCCAGGCCGCGCAGGAACAGGCTGAAGTTCACCGCGTACTCGGCGGCGAAGCACCTGGTCAGCCAGTTCGTCCACGGGTTCCAGTACTGGAGTTCGGCCTGCACGCAGACCATCCACCGGGGCGAGCCGCGGAACACCGCCACCGCCTTGCGCAACTGGTCGGGATCGGGCCGGTCCTCCGCGTCGTAGATCACACAGAACTCGCCGGTCGCCATGCCCAGCCCCACGTTGCACGCCTTGGGCTTGGTCCGCGGCCCGCCCGCTGGGATCGGCACGACCGTGCACGCCGGCGGCAGTACGCCGGGCAGCGCGGCGGCGGTCTCCTCGTCGTCCTCCTCGACGAGCAGCAGGATCTGGAGCCGGTCGGCCGGGTAGTTCAGCGCCGCCAGGTGGCCGAGCAGCGCGGGAAGCACCCGGCCCTCCCGGTGCAGCGGGACCAGCACCGTGTACTGGGGCAGCGCCTCGTCGGGGGGCAGCTCGGCGACGTGGAGGACGCGCGCCTCGCCGGACCCGAAGATCAGGAACAGCTTGATGCCGATCCCCGCGACGTACAGCACCGACGCCGCCACCACGGCCGCGGTCACCACCGCCATGCCCGCGTTCAGCAGTACGGCCAGGGCGAGCCCGCCCGCCAGCACGCCGAGCGCGACCCGCTGCCCCCGGCTGAGCGTGACCCGCGCGCTGCCGTCGCCCTCGTTCACGATCCCGCCCTGGCCCGGTAGACGACCCGGTCGGTGTCGATGTACGCCCGCGTGTAGTCGCGCAACGCCGTCGTACCGTGCAGCGCCCGCCACACCCGGTCGGTGTTCCCCGGACTGCGGCGCATGTGGATCCACCGGATCCCCGCGCCGCGCGGGTCGGCCAGCGCGGCGGCCCACCGCCGGAAGCTGCCTTCGTAGACGATCGATCGGGTGGGCAGATGTGAGTGGAACATCACGGTCTCGTTTCCGAAGGAGTGTATGAGCACGGTGCCGCCGTCGTAGTTCGCCCGCAGCCAGGAGGCGGCGCCCAGCGCGCCGCGTGCGGTACGGCCGGCCTGGAACGCCTCCGCCTCGCGCCGGACGTCCACGCCGTGCGCGACCGTGGCCGCCGCGACCGCCGCGCAGCCGGCGACCACGACGCCGGGCACCGCCCAGCCGCGCGCCCACCGGCTCGCGCGGGTCCAGGTCGTACCGGCCGCGAGCCCGCCGACCAGCAGCGCCACCGGCAGGATCATGATCAGCCCGAACCGCACGTTGTAGAGGTCGCCGGTGATCTCTTCGACGTGCAGCGGACGCTGCCCGGTACGCAGCGCCCACACGAACACCGGCACCAGCGCCAGCACCAGCAGCGGCGCGGGGTCGCGGCGGCGCAGCACGTGCGCGGCCAGCCCGGGGACGGCGAGCAGCAGGATCAGCGGGCCCAGATTGCCGAGTACGGCGTAGGCGTAGGTGAGCAGCGCGGTCCACCAGTCGTTCGTGGCGGCCTCGCCCTGCGCGACCCACAGGGACGGCTTGGCGAACTCGCCCGAGTAGAAATACAGCGGGTCATTGAAGATGACGGCGTTCCAGATGAGCCACAGGGCGATGCCGGCGAAGGCGGGGGTGGCGTAGAAGATCACGTTCGCTTCGACGCCGCGCGGCTGCCTTGCCGAGCGGGACCCCCGCCATGCCGTCCAGGCCACCACCGCCACCACGGCCAGGTCCAGCGCCCACGCCTCGTAGCGGGTGAGCGTCGCGGCCAGCGCGGCCAGCGCGGTCGCGGCCAGGGACCGGTAGGAGCGGGTGGCCCGCCAGCGGGTGAGGTGGTGAACGGTGGCCGCCACGCAGCAGAGCAGCAGCGATTCGGTCATGGGGGTGCTCTGCAGGTAGAGGACGGCGGGGCAGAGCGCGAACACCGCGCCCGCCGTGATGCCCGCCTTCCGGCAGTCGGTGAGGTCCTGGGCGGTCTTGTAGACGTAGCGGGTGGCCAGGACGTAGGCGGCCATGGAGATCAGCGTCGCGGCCAGGCCGGAGTGGTACCACGCGTCGATCCACACCAGCGGCAGCGCGAGGAGGTGGGGGAGCGGCAGCCACACGCCGCCGAGCTGGGCCAGGCCGGGGGTGGGGGAGTCGACGACGCGCCGCGCGATGAGGAGGTGCGAGATCGCGTCGGGGTAGGCGAGCCGGGACGCGGCGAAGCCGTGCCAGGCGGCGAGTGACAGCAGGATCGCGGCGAGCGTGACCAGGGCGAGCGCCCGGTCCCGCCGCGGCCCGGCCTTCGGCCGCCTGGCCCGCCACCACATGACCTCGCGCAGGGCGGGCGGCGGGCCAGGGCGAGTGAGGCGGATCAGCGCGGCCCGCGCGAGGCTCGGCCTTGCGATTCGCAGATGGCGCCGCCAGGGAGCGCCCGGCCGGGCGGCGGTTCTGGGGCCGGTGGCATGTGGGCCGGGGGTGGCCGGGCCTGTGGGGTGCGCGGGTGGCTGGGCGGTGCTCGGGCCGGTGGCATGTGGGCCGGGGGTGGCCGGTTGCGTGGGCCGTTGGTCAAGGGGTGCAGCCGTTGGTGATCCGGTGGTTCGCGGGGCGGTGGTGGGTGGGCGGGGTTCGGCCGGGGCCGGGGGTTGCGGGTCGCGTGGGGTGAACGGCCGGGCGCTGCCCGGCCGTCTGGCGGGCACTCTGGTCGGCGGCTCAACCGGGCGGCGCAGGATGCGGATGTCCCCGCCGTGGCTCTTCGTCAGCAGCCGCAGGGACAGCGTCGCCGCCTCCACCCCCAGGTCATGCCGTTCCAGCACATGCCGGTCGAACAGCTTGTACGCGCAGTCCGCCTCGCGCGCCCGCCCGAACAGCGCCCGGACCAGCCGAAGGCGGTACCCGACCACCACGTCGGCCCGTTCCCGCCCGGCCTCTCGGATGATCTCCGGCAGCCGGTGCGCGCCGAACCGGGCGTCCGGGTCGATCAGGAAGATCCGCTCCGCGTGGGTGCGTTCCAAGGCGAAGGCGACCCCTGTCCGCACGGCCGACCCGCGTTCCGCGCCGGGGGTCTGGTACGCGACCCGCACCCGTCCGGGGAACCGGGCGGCCAGCCGTTCCGCCATCCGGCCCCCACCCCGCTCACCGCCTGAGCCATGGCCCGGCTCGTCGTGCGACTCGTCGCGCGGGCCGTGGCCGGTGTCGTCGGCGACGATGATCACATAGTGCTCCGCGTCCTCCATCGTGGCGAGGAAGTCCTCGACGGTGGCCGCGAGGTCGGCTTCGTCGAGGCATGCGGGCATCACAATGGCCACGCTCACGCGAAACCCCCCAAATCACAAACGCCCCACCAGTTTCTTCACGACTCCCCGAAGAGCCGCCGCACATATCCGACGTGTAGCAAGGTGGCGGATACCGGCCGACAGTATGCATGGGACAGGACCGCACCTCACCGAACACGCCGGACAACAGACCCTGTTGGCGGAAGAGGCGGTATTTCCGGGGTTTCATGCCTGCTGGATGGGCTGGCGGATAACGTTTCCGGAGCGGGGGAGATCGTTCGCCGGGCACGAAGAGATCCGCAGGTCAGACCCATGAGCCCCGGCCGTGGCGGCCCTCCTCCACCCGCCCGCCCGGGGGCGTATCTGAGTCTTGCAGGCCGTCGCGCATTCCGGATGAATGACGGTTCATTCGCAAGTCGCAAATAACGTCATCTGGTACTGTTTAGCCGGATTATTACATCAGAAACGTAATCGTGCTGTGACATGTCCGCTTTATTCTTCCTGAGAGATCCGCAGCGGCTCACAGGTGGGGAGGAGTCGTGCGCCTGGCGGCCGGGCGGGTGACGCGTGTCCAGCGAAAGTGCTCGGCCCCGGAAAACGGACCGGGCCCGCCATAACGGGCCCGGTAGGGGGAGCGATGACGTTCGTGCAGGTGGTCGTGCTGCTGGCGATACTCGGTTCAAGTGGTCTGGCCGTCTACCTCGCCGGTCGCTGGACCGTTCCAGAAGGACACGTGGGCGTGGTCCGCCAGATCCGGGGGCCCGCGCACGGCGATCCGCGTTTTCGCCGGGTCACCCCCTACCAGGCCCGGGGGATCCACGCCGCCACCCTGCCCGCAGGCCGGACCGCCTGGCTGATGCCCGGCTTCTGCACCGTCGAGTTCGTGCCCTGGGTGCGCATCCCGGAAGGCCGGATCGGCCTGGTCACCGCGCTCGAAGGGAGCAGGCGGCCGGCCGAGCGGCCGTTCGGCATGCCGGTCGAGTGCGACGACTTCCAGGACGGCGTGGCCTTCCTGTGCGGCGGTGGCGAGCAGGGCAGGCAGGTCGCGACGCTGCCGGGGGGCGCGTCGTACCGGATCAACGCGCTGCTGTTCGAGATCGAGACCGTGCCGCGCACCTACGTGCCGCCCGGCACGGTCGGGCTCGTCCTGGCCGGCGCGGGCCTGCCCCTCCCGCCGGGCAGGCCGTTCGCGCGGTACGTGGCGTGCGACGACTTCCAGGACGGCGCGGCCTTCCTGCGCGGCGGCGGCGAACGCGGCAGGCAGCCGGCGATCCTCCCCGGAGGGGCTCATTACGACATCAACCGGGCGTTGTTCGAGGTGATCACCACCGAGGACGCCGACATGCGCAACGACGAGAACGCCGCCCGGCAACTACGGGAGATCGCGATCCCGCCACGGCACGCCGGAGTGGTGATCACCTCGGCGGGCGTCGAGCCGGGGGAGGGGGAGCCGGTCGGGCCCCGGATCGAGGGGCATGACGGCTACCGCCTGCCGTGGGTGTTCCTGGAACGGGGCGGCCGGCGCGGGGTGCAGCGGGAGACCCTTCCTGAGGACTCGGTTCACCCGCTCAACCCGTGGTTCGCGGCGGTGATGCCGATCCCGGTACGCCCGCTGACCGTGCGGTGGGGCCATGGCGCCGGTGACCTGGAACTCCCGCCCATCGAACTCGTGGTGGAGGGCGGCGCGCCGCTGCGGCCCAGGCTGGCGCAGACCCTGCGCGTCCCGCCGGAGGCCGCGCCCGGCCTGGTGGCGGAGTTCGGCGGCCTGCGCGAGGCCGACCGCGACTGCCTGGGCGGCCTGCTGGAGGACCGGCTGACCATCAGGCGTTTCGCGGCGGACGTGCTCGGCCCCGTCGTGGCGGCCTGCTTCGCCGAGTTCGCGGCGGGGGCCGCCGTCCTCGAACCGGCGATGGGCACGGCAGGCGTTCGTGCCCGCCTGGAGTACCGGATCGGCGAGGCCCTGCGGGTCTGGGGAGTCGAGGCGATCCGCATGGATTTCGCCGGTTTCGAGGCCGTCCGGTACGGCGCGGCGGTCCCGGCCGGTTCATTCGCCTCATTCGGACAGGGTCTGGGCCTCCCGGCCGTGGACGACGATCGCGTACAGGACGAGTACGTCGACCGCGATGATGACCAGTGACCACCACGGGTTCACCGCGAGCCAGATGAGCTGGGTGATCGCGTTTATCACCACCAGCACGACCGCGACCGCGCGCGCCCAGGTCTGGCCGACGGACAGCGCGATGCCGGTGGCCAGCAGCAGCGCGCCGAAGATCAGGTGGATCCACCCCCAGCCGGCGAGGTTGAACAGCAGCAGGCGGGACGGGGTCTGCACATAGAGGTCGCTGTTCACGATGGCGTAGAGGCCACTGACGATGTTGAAGATGCCCACCATGATCAAAATGATCCCGGCGAACCACACCCAGCCGACCCAGCCCGTGATGGCCTGCCTTGGATGTCCGGATTGATAGGTCATCGCGTCTCCCCCTTGAACCTGCTTCGCACCGCGTCGGGGGTCGCGCGGTGCCGGTGAATGGTGATTCTTCCTATATCGGCGACCCTAGCAACGCGTGCCGGACTCGACCGGAGGCGCGGACAAAGGTACGGATGTGTTTGCCCAATGCCGGATTTACCGGCACGCCGCGGGCGACTTTGCCGAAACCTGGTGCGGCCCCGGGCGGGCGGCGTAGCGTGGCTGCCATGGCCAAGGTTCGGCTCTCCGGTGCGCAGGCCACGATGCTGGCCACTCTCTACGGCAGAGCGGTGGACGCGCGATCCTCCCGTTCGGTCCTGCACGACACGGCGGCCCTTGAGGCGGTCGAGCGGCTGGAGTTCGACTTCGCCACGACCGGGATGCGGCGCGGCGACGAGGTCGGTGTCGCGCTCCGCGCCGGTCACCTGGACGCCTGGACCCGCGAATACCTGGCCGCCCACCCCCAGGCCACCGTGCTGCACCTCGCCTGCGGCCTGGACAGCCGGGTGCGGCGGGTCGATCCCGGGCCGGGCGTCCGCTGGTACGACGTGGACTTCCCCGACGTGATCGACCTGCGCCGCCAGGTCTTCCCGGAGCCGCCGGGCGGCCGGTACGAGCTGATCGCCTCCTCGGTGACCGACCCCGCGTGGCTCGCGGACATCCCCGCCGACCTGCCGGTCCTGGTGGTCGCCGAGGGGCTGACGATGTACCTCAAACCGGACGAGGGCGCGGCGCTGCTGCGCCGGATCGTGGACCACTTCCCTGCCGGGCAGTTCGTGTTCGACGCCTTCAGCAGGCGGGGCATCAAGCTGCAGAAGCTGAACGGGCCGGTGCAGGCCGCCGGGGCGACCCTCTACTGGGGCGTCGACGACCCGGCCGAGCTGGAGGCGGTCTACCCGGGGCGGCTGCGTTGTGTGACGGCGATGAGCGCGTTCGATCTCGATGGGTACGACCGGCTTCCCGCCCGGTTGCGGGTGGTGGCGGCGATCGGCAGGTGGGTGCCGCTGATGCGGGACATGTCGCTCTTCTACCGGCTGGAATTCTGATCCGGTTTCGGGTGTCCGGCGCGGGCCGGGCCCGGTTTGGAACGAAACACTCAGCAAATCCGGAGGCTGGAGCGCTGGTACGGTACCGCTCGGCGACGTAGCGTGGTCGAGGTCTGACCGATGTGCGGCCTGTGCGGCCGTCCGAGCGTGGAAGGGGACGGATGGCCTCCCAACCGAGCAGAGCGGGAGGTCGAGGAGGTCGGGTGCGCTGGCTCGTCATCATCGCCGCTGTCGTGGTGGTGGCCGTGGTCGCCACCGTGATCGTCGTCCGCTCCCAGCAGTCCCGCGGGCCGGCCGACCCGAGCGCTCAGGGCCCGCGCCTGACGCCGCCGTCCGGCGCGTGGTGGGGCATGTACGTGCCGCCGCCCCAGCAGGGCACGCTGCTGTCGGCGATCAGCGGCATGGAGCAGACCATCGGCCGCCGGCTGGACATCGTGTTCACCTATCACGACATGTCGGCCACGGACAACGGCATGCTGCTGAAGGCCGACGAACCGCAGATCGGCCAGGACCGCATCCTCCTGCTGAGCTGGGAGGCCAAGATCTGGTCGGAGAACCGCGACATCCCCTGGCGGCAGATCGCCGACGGCGCGCTCGACGCCACGGTCATCGATCCGCAGGCCCGGCGGGTCAAGCAGTACGGCAAGCCGGTCATGATCGGCTTCGACGGCGAGATGGAACGCAAGACCGGCAGCGGCGAGCCCGCCGACTACGTCGCCGCCTACCGGCACATCCACGACCGCTTCAAGGCGCTGGGCGTAACGAACGTGGACTGGGTGTGGGCGGTCACCGGGTACCAGGAGTACCGGTCCACTTGGAAGTCGTTCTATCCCGGGCACGAGTACGCCGACTGGATCAGCTACGACCCCTACAACTTCGGGCCCTGCCGGGACGCGCCCTGGAAGAGCTTCGAGGAGACCCTGAAGCCGACGTACGACTGGTTCCAGGAGAACGGGTTCTCGGAGAAGCCGATCGTGATCGGCGAGTACGGCACGGAGGCCGACCCGGACCGTCCCGACGCCAAGGCCGAGTGGTATCGCGGCATTCCGGATGCGCTGGCCAAGATGCCCAACATCAAGGCGTTGTTGCAGTGGAACGCGGTCCTTGAGGATCAGCGCGGGTGCGACTTCCGCCTCCAGGGGCCGGGCGTGGTGGAGGCGTTCGGGGCGGCGGGCAAGCACGCCCACGTCAACCAGCCGTTGCCGTAGGTCGTTCTGGGGGTGACTAGACAGGTAGGAGATTTCCTACCTATAGTGGGTCGCATGAACATCACCCATGCACAGTTCGTGACCCTGCCCGTCGCCGACCAGGACCGCGCGAAGGACTTCTACGTCGGCACCCTCGGCTTCGACGTGGTCGCCGACCAGCGGATGGGGCCGGTCCGCTGGCTCCAGGTCGCGCCCAAGGGCGCGCAGACCGCCTTCACGCTGGCCGCCGCCGAGCAGGGCTTCACGCCGGGCAGCTCCCGGGGCATCATGCTGCAGACCACCGACCTGGACGCCGACTGCGCCCGCCTCGCCGAGGCCGGGGCGGCGGTGGAGGGCCCGGCCGACCAGCCGTGGGGACGCCAGGCGACCGTCACCGACCCCGACGGCAACGCGTTCATCCTCGCCGCCGCCGCCACTGGTGCCTGATCCGCGATGGCCCACGCCGATGTGATCGCGGCTGTCGAAGATCGGGTGTTCGCGGCCCTGGCCAGTCCCGTGCGCCGCGAAGTACTGCGGATGCTGCGCGACCAGGGGCCGCAGCCGGTCGCGGAGATGGCCGGGCACTTCGACATGGCCAGGCCCAGCTTCTCCGAGCATTTGCGGGTGCTGCGCGAGGCCGGGCTGGTCAGCGAGCGCAAGGTGGGCCGCCGGCGGTACTACCGGCTGGAGGCGGTGCCATTGCACGAGGTGCAGGAATGGCTCAACCCGTTCGAGCGGTACTGGCGGGAACGGCTCGCCGGGCTGCGCGATGTACTGGACTCGCTGCCTGACGACCCGGAAGGGGTTTCTTCCTGATGAACGATACGGACATGCCGACCACGATGGACGCCGACGACCTGACCACTGTACGAGTCGATCAGTTCCTGGCCCATCCGCCGGGGAAGGTGTGGCGGGCGCTGACCGAGCCGGAGCTGCTCGCGCGCTGGATGATGCCGGGGGATTTCCGGTTGGAGGTCGGGCATCGGTACACGATGGAGGTGGCGGCGGTGCCGGTGACGGGGTTCTCCGGCACTGTGCTGGCCGAGGTACTGGGGTTCGAGGCCGGGCGGATGCTGCGGATCGGCTGGCGCGACGCTGACCCGGCGGGCGGGATCGAGGTGGACTGGACGATCACCTGGACCCTCGAACCGGAGGGCACCGGCACCCGCCTCTTCCTGCTCCACGAGGGCTTCGACCCGGACCACCCGCTCCAGCAGAAGGCCCGCGCCATCATGGGCGGCGGCTGGCGCACGGGCGTCATGCGCAACCTCCGCACCACGCTGGAATCCATGTGACACCCTGATCCGCGCACCGGGGTCTTGCGTTCGAGGGCCCAGTACGGCGGAGCCCGGTACTCCCCGAACCGCCGTACCCGGCCCCGCCGCCGTACCGGTCTGCTGTTTTCGACCGATCGCCGTGTCCGTGTCGAACTCCTGCCCACCCGCCCGCCGAGCTGTACACGCTGCGCCACAACGCCTTGACGCATGCCGCCGAGGACAGCGCAGATGCCTTCCCCCGTTGCCTCCTTGCCCCAGGGGGTGCCTGCCGCCCGAGCGGAGGCAGGTCAGGGGTGGGCCGAGGGGCGTACCAGGCCGGTCTCGTAGGCGAAGACCACGACCTGTGCCCGGTCCCGTAGTCCCAGCTTGAACAAGACGCGGCTCAGATGCGTCTTCACCGTGGCCTCGGCCAGGTGCAGCGCCGTGGCGACCTCGGCGTTGGACAGCCCGTGCGCCACCTGCACCAGTACCTCGTGCTCGCGGGCGGTCAGTAGTGCCAGCCGTTCGTCACGCGCGGGCGCGCCGGGCATGAGCTGGGGCGCGAACCGTTCCAGCAGGCGCCGGGCGACGCGCGGCGACAGGGCGGCCTCGCCGGACGCCACGTTGCGGATCGCGGTCAGCAGCTCGGCGGGCCGGGTGTTCTTCGGCAGGAATCCCGCCGCACCCGCCCTGAGCCCGGCGAAGGCGTACTCGTCCAGGTCGAAAGTGGTCAGGATGAGCACACGTGAACGTGGGCAGTCCCTGACGATGCGCCGCGTGGCCTCGATGCCGTCCAGGTCGGGCATGCGCACGTCCATCAGTACCACATCAGGACGCAGCCGCCTGGCCATCGTGGCCGCCTCCTCTCCCTCGCCCGCCTCGCCGGCGACCTCCATATCCGGCTCGGCCTCGATCACCATGCGGAAGGCCGAGCGCAGCAAGGACTCGTCGTCGGCGATCAGTACCCGGATCGTCATGCCCCTCCGCCCTTCAGGTCGAGACCGGCCGCCACCCGCCAGCCGCCGCCACGCAGCGGACCGGCCTCCAGCATCCCGTCGTAGGCGGCCACACGTTCGCGCATCCCGGCCAGCCCCTGCCCATGGGCCGCTTCCCGCCCGGGACGTCCGTCGTCGATGATCTCCACCTCCGCGCGCCGCGGCGTCAGGTTCACCCGTACCTCGGCCGTCGCGCCCGGTGCGTGTTTGAGCGTGTTCGTCAGCGCCTCCTGAGCCAGCCGGTAAATGGTGAGCTGCGCTGTGGGAGGGATCGCCTCGGCATCGCCTGCCACATGCAGGTGGGTCGGCAGCCCGGCCGCGCGCATCTGGTCGGCGAGCGGGACCAACTGGGCGATCCCGGGCGCCGGATCGAGCGACGGTTCCCCGCTGAGGGAGCGGCGCATGTCCGCGAGCGCCTGGCGGCCGGTCTCGGCGATCCGCTCCAGGGCGGTGCCCGCCTGCTCAGGGGCGCGGTGCCGTACATGGGCGGCGCTGTCGGCGAGGGCCACCATGACCGACAGGTTGTGGGTGACGATGTCATGCATATCGCGGGTGATCCGCGCCCGTTCCTCCGCCGCGGCGAGGCGTTCCCGCTGCTCACGGTCGCGTTCGAGCGAGACGACGTACGCCCGCCGCGCCCCCGCCCACAGTCCGGTGGTGAGGGCGGCGGCGCCCATCGCGGTCATGGCCAGCACCGAGATGGGGAACTGGCCGGGCGGTGCCCACCGCGCCGCGGCCAGCACCACCCCGGCCTCCAGTACGAGGGCCGCGAGCAGCCTCTGCCGCCCGGGGCGGTATGCGGCCACGGTGTAGAGGGCGACCAGCAGGCTGACGTCGGCGGGAAGCTGCACGTCGGCGGCCCACTGGAGCGCGGCGGCCACGGAGATCGCGCAGAAGACCACCAGCGGAGCGCGCCGCCGCCACACCAGGGGCGCCAACAGGGCCACCTGAAGCGCGAGCACCCGTATGTCGCCGGTGGTCATGACCTGCCCGGGGCCGAGTGTGGTCAGGAAGATCACGGCTGCCAGCAGCGCGTCGGCGATAACGGGCTTCATGCGCTCACCCTAGTTGACCTGGGGGTTCACCCCCATCCTGCGCAAGGTGGACCATATGGGCGTCTCATCCGAAAGTCGCACCCCCGGGTCAGCCGTCCGCCGGTCGTCCGGCATCGAGGCTCGCTGCGAGCCTGGCCGCATGTTCCTCTTCACGAAAGCCGTCGCGGTCATGAAAGCCGCCGTGGTGTCCCTCGCGGTGTCCATGGCGCCGCCCGCCGGCCCCGTCACCCTGACCCTCCCTGAGCCGGACGGGCCGTACGCCGTCGGCACGGTCGCGATGCGCCTGGTGGACCGCTCACGCCCCGATCCCCTGGTCAGGTCGAAGCCCTACCGGGAGCTGATGGTCAGCCTCTGGTACCCGGCGAAGAACACCGGCCGGGCACCGGCCCCGCACATGGCCCCCCTGGCCGCGGCCGACTGGAACCGCCGTTCCGCACCGCCCATGGGCATCCCGAAGGGCACGGTGAACTGGGCCGCCACCGCCACCCACGCCCGCCCCGGCGCGCCGGTCGACGGCTGTGCGGGCAGGCTGCCCGTCGTACTCTTCAGCTCGGGGGACGGCGGGCCCCGAACCCTCGGCACCACGCTGGTCGAGGACCTGGCCTCGCGCGGGTACCTGGTCGTGACCGTGGACCACACCTACGAGGCCGACCAGGTGGAGTTCCCGGGCGGGCGGCTCGTGCGCGCGCTTCCCCTGCCGGACAAGCTGACCCCACGGGTCCTCGCCAAGCTGCTCACCCAGCACAGCAAGGCCCGTCTGGCCGACGTCCGCTTCGTCCTCGGACAGCTCAAGGGACTCGGGCAGCTCAGGGGACTCGGGCAGGTCGGCGGACTCGGGCAGGTCGGCGGACTCCGGCTGCCCGAAGGGTTGCGTGGCGCGGCCGACCTGTCCCGGGTGGGGGTGCTCGGGCAGTCGCTGGGCGGCTCGGTGGCGGCCCAGCTCGCCCGCGACGACGCCCGGGTGGACGCGGGCGTCAATCTCGACGGCGCCTATGTCGGCCCGGTCGCCAAGACCGGCGTGGCCAAGCCGTTCCTGCAGATGGCAGCGGAAGCCCACACCCGAGAGAGCGAGCCCACCTGGAAGTCCTTCTGGCAGGCTTCGCGCGGGTGGAAGCGGGAGCTGCGGTTCAAGGGCGCGGCCCACGGTTCGTTCACCGACCTGCAGGCATTGCTGCCACAGATCCCAGGCGAGACGCCTTTCGGCGACTTCGTGGGCACGATCGACCCGCAGCGCTCCCTCGCGGCGCAACGCGCTTATATCGCCGCCTTCTTCGACCTGCACCTGGCCGGCAAGTCCACCCGCATGTTCGACGCGCCCGATGAGCGCTTCCCCGAGGTGTCCCTCATCCCCTGAGAACCCCGCTACACGACGAACGCGCCACACCTGCGGGAGATTTTCTCGTGCAGTCCGTCAAAGGATGTACGACGATTCATCACCGGCGACGAGGCGACGCCCCTCTGACTCGGCCATCATCGAAGGCAATGGGGGTTCAAAGGGGGATAGTTTCGTGATCCTAGCGATCATCATCGCCTGTGAGATCGGGTTCTGGGCCCTGCTCGGGCTTGGCCTGGCCGCCCGATACCTGTGGCGGATGCGGAGGCTCAGCAACGCGCTCTTGCTGAGCCTTCCACTGCTCGACGTGATCCTGCTCGTCGCGGCCGTGATCGACATGCGCTCAGGGGCCGTGGGAAGCATCCAGCATGGCCTTGCCGCCGCCTATATCGCGTACTCCATCATGTTCGGCCACCGCACCATCAAATGGGCCGACGCGAAGTTCGCGCATCGTTTCGCCGGGGGCCCGCCGCCGCGCAAGCCGCCTACTGAGAAGCGGGCCAGGGCGCGCTATGAGTGGGGCGTCTGGCTGCGCATCCTGGCCGCATACGCGATCACCTGTGCCGTGCTGCTCGGCGTCGTCTGGATGGTCGACGACCATTCGCGTACTTCGGCCCTCATGGAGTTCATGGCGAACCTGGCCAAGGTCCCGCTCATTGCGCTCATCTGGCCCGTCAGTTACTCGTACCAAGCCTCCCGCAAGCCGGTGGATTCCCCGTCGGAGGAGACCACCGCCGAATCGCCGAGGCAATGATGGAGACCGGCTTACGCCCCAAGGCACTGGCCGGACTGGGCATGCCGGCCGCGCTCATCGCCGGACTCGGCGCGCTCTGGGCCGCCGCCATTCTCAGCGGCAACCGGTACGTAGCGCTGACCATGGCCGCCCTCGCAACGGCGGCGGTCGCCTGGTGGGCGCTCCGGCGCGTGGCGACCGCACCCGTAAGGCGCTGGACAGCGATCATCATCACCGCATCAGAACTGGCGGCCCTGGCCGCGCTGATGTTCGGCGGCCCGCCGTCCCAGCCGATCCCGCCCGGGCCCCGAACACGGTACTTCGACCTGCCGACCGGCTCGCGCATCGCCTACACCCACGCCGCCCCCGCCAAGGGCGACCGCCAAAGCACCCCCGTGATCCTGCTCCACGGCGGCCCCGGCGGGCCCGACGCGAAGCCGTCCCCACTGGAACCCGCGCTCACCGCCGCCGGTTTCGACGTGTACGCCTACCACCAGGTGGGCGCGGGCCTGTCCAGCCGTCTGCCCGACGCGAGCGGCGGCTACACGGTAGCCCGGCACGTCGCCGACCTGGACGCGCTCAGGGCCGCGATCCGCGCCGAACGCGTCGTACTGGTCGGTACCTCGTGGGGTGCCACGCTCACCGCCGCCTACCTGGCCGCGCACCCCGACCGGGTGGCCCGCGCGGTCGTGACCTCGCCCGGGATGATCTGGTCTCCCGCCTTCCCCGGCGACCGGCACATGACGGCGAGCGGCTTGCGCGACCAGACCGGGGTGCTCTGGGACCGCCACCCGCGCCTGCTGCTCTCCGCCGTACTCGTGGAACTCGCCGGTCCACGCGCCACCCGGGCGTTGCTGCCGGACGAGGCGATGGACGGCGAGTTCCAGTCCTTCGTCGGCGAACTCGACCTGCGGTCGGGCTGCCCCGGCGGGCCGCTGCAGAGACGGCCGCAGCCGGGGTTCGGGTACTGGGCCAACGTCATGAGCGTGCGTGACGCCGCCCGCGTCGCCGATCCCCGGCCCGCGCTGCGCCGCGTCGCCGTGCCCGTCCTGGTGCTGCGCGGCTCGTGCGACTACCTGGCGCCCGAGGTCGCCCGGGAGTACGCCGGCGTACTTCCGAACGCCGTCTTCCGCGCGATCGACGGCGCCGGGCACGACATCGGCGACGACCGGCCGGAAAGGTACCGGGAGCTGGTCACCAGGTTCCTGCGCGGCGAGAGCCCGTGACCCGGCCTAGGAGGACCACTCCGGGGCCAGGATCGAGTGGACCACCGAGTCGCGGTACGAGCCGCCGATCAGCAGGTGCCCCCGGACGCGCCCCTCCTCGATCATGCCCAACCGGCCCATGACGTGCCCGGACACCACGTTCTGCGGCGACCGCGCCCCCCACACCCGATACAGCCCGAGATCGTCGAACCCGAGGCGGAGCAGCAGCCGGGCCAGCTCCGTGCCGAGCCCGCGTCCCCACAGATCGGCCCGCAACGCGAACCCGATCTGCCCGCTGTTCTGCCCCGGATGCTGGGTGTCGATGGCCAGGCGGGCGAACGCGACCAACTCGTCGGTGGCCGCGTCCACGCCCGCCAGCGAGTACTCCGTGCGCGGCTCGACCTGCGCCGCCGCGATCACGGCCTGGACGGTGGCCTCGACCTGTTCCCTGCTGCGGGGCTCGAACGACATGTGCTCGACCACCTGGGGATCACCGTAGACGCGCAGCAGGGCGTCCACGTCCCCTTCCGTGAACTCGCGCAGTCGCAGCCGCTCGGAGTCGATCGTCACGGGATGCATGCGGTGAGGTTAGCGTCCGCGCGACAGCGCCGTACGCACTGAGACCTGACTGTACTGTTCGATCTCCTCCCGCAGGTCACGGGCCTGCGGAGTGCGCGCGTACGCCGGGACGCGCAGGGCGTTGTGGACCCGCATGGCGCTCGCGACGATGCCCGCGTTGCGCTGATCGGCGGGCAGGTCGAGCACGGGCCGCAGCGCCTCGGCCGCGCCGTCCAGGTCACCGGTGTGAACCCGGGCGAGCGACTGATCGGCCCGCGCGCCCGCCTCGTCACCGAAAGCCCGGTCGCCCGGGTCTGCACCGTCATAGGCGCTCAGTGCCTCCTGCGCGGTTTGATCGGCCCGTTGCTCGTCGCCGGGCAGCCAGACGAGGGTGTCGGCGGCATAGTAGAGCTGGCGCGGGCGATTGAACGTCATGATCCCGCCGAAGTCGTCCAGTTCGTCATGGCCCACGCTCTCCCGAGCGGCCTGGGCCCGATCGATCGCCTCGACGGCTCGTTCCCTGTCGCCGATTATGGCCCAGGCCCGCGCCTCCTGCGCCGGCAGCCACACCGAGGCCGACCCCTGGGTCCGAGTGGCGAACCCCGCTCCCGTCGTGGCATAACGGGCGGCGTCGCTCGGCCAGCCCGCCCAGTAGGCGATCAAAGACTGCAATCCACGCGTCCACGCGCGCAGCCCGTCGTGCCCGGCATTGTCGGCGCAGACGAAAGATGCGCGGGCCTGCGTGAGGGCGGTGTGCGGGTCGCCCATGTCATGGCTGGCCTTGGCGAGCATGCCGGAGGCGACGCCCGCGAGCAGATACAACTCCGCCGACTCTGCCGGTCGCTGATGTCCTTCCAGCAGCCGGAACGCGATGTCCTGACACTCGATCAGATCGAACAGCAGGGTGGGCAGCGGATCTTGGGGGTACGCGCGCGCGATGCGGACGATCTCATCGCGTAACTGGTCGAGCGTCCCTGGGCCGACGTTACTGGCCTCGGTGTTCGCCACGAATCTCCGTGCTCTGCGAGCGGCCATCTCTACCTCCGGTTGCAGACCGCCGACCGGCCGCCGCAGCGGTGGCACGATCGACGAGGGGATGAGCGGTTGCGGTTGCGGCTCTGGCGCGGCTTCGCTTACGTGATCACCAGGTACGGCGGCGTGGCCGGGGTCGCAGCGGATGACGATCTCACGCTCGGCGGCCGGGAGCCGGTCCAGCGCCTCGGGGGCGAGCAGTCGCCTGGGCGTGGTCTGGTAGATCTCCGCAAGTGCGATGATCTGAACGGCGGACGGCGGGCGCGACGAAGGCCCCGGAAATAGTTCGATCCATGACAGGCCGGCCTGTGTGATCACCGTGGTCGGTGATCGGAGGCGAATTCGGCCGGCCACCTCCTCCTGACTGAGCCCATGGGCCAGCCGGAAGGACGCAAGAAGTGATCGTCCGGTTTGTGCGCGAATCTCTGCCGCTATTTCCTCCATACCGCGCCCTTGGGCGATCATTTGCGCCCTCAGCCGGTTTATCTCCTGCCTGCCCCACTGTTTCCGCATTGAGAACTCCCTGGCACGAGGCTCTGATAGCAGGTTTCCCCGCTCGCCGGGCGCAGGCAACCAGACGAATCGGACGTTCGCCGGGCCGATCGAGTGAACGGCGCTCCAGGCGAAGGATCTCAGCAGCTCAGGGGCACTGTGGCCGGTATGAAAAGCACTTCGTGACCCTTAGTGACAGCGCGACTACGGATGGCATTTACTTGCGGGCACCGCAGCGCGGCGGCGGGAGTGGTTCTCGCCGGCCCGAATCGAGCGCGACAGAGGTAACGATGAAAGCCGGTATTCGCTCGCATCCATCCCGCAGATGGGCCATCCCCGCCGGCCATCAGATGCTTATTCGCCCCTTTCCCGGGCAGTTCGGCCGTTGAGATGGATTCCCTCCTGCTGGCCTATCCAAGCGTCCGGACGTCGGCGGTCCCTGTCTCTCCCGCCGAACGTCTGCGAGCCGTGCTCATCGCGCGCGGCATCGGGTGCGTCCGCGTCTCCGGCACCGCCGAACACACCCGGCTGTCCCTGACCCCCGACCTCGTCGCGATCGTGGAGCGGGCGGGCCTGATCTGGTGGCGAAGCCCGCGTACCAGCCGCCGCGACCTTCCGCTGTACTGCGTGCGATTCACGATCAAGGGCGCGGCCGACGGCCTCACCCACGACTACGCACTACTCCTCCGGCCGACCGTACTCGACCGCCCAGAGCTGGGACGGACCGTACTCGACCGTGCGATGCAGAAAGGACGCCCGTGACTCTGTACTCCCGCCCCCGGATGGCCACCCTCATGGAACACACCCTGGGCACGGTCACCCTCCCGGGCACCCACCGGGCCGTCGCGGTCGGCCGCCACTGGGCGGCGGCGCTGCTGGAGGCCGGCGGACGCAAGGGCAACGACGACGCCCTGCTCGTTCTGGGCGAACTGGCCGCGAACGCGATCACCCACACTCGCTCGGGTACGACGGGCGGCCGGTTCGTGGTCGCGCTGGTGGAGGCGGGGGAGGACGGCGTACGGATCGAGGTGACGGACGAAGGCGCGGACACCGTCCCGGCTCCCCGACACGACGACACGGACGCCCTGTCAGGACGCGGCCTCCAGATCGTGGCGGCCCTGGCGGCGGACTGGGGGGTCCGCACCGCGGGGGAGGGGCGGATGGTGTGGGCGCTGTTGCGGTAGGACTCAGCCGACCCGCTGGAGGGCGCGGGCGCGGCGGGCGGCCACGCTCGAACCGGACTCCCCGCGCGCCATCCGCCGCAGCAGGACCGGCGCCAGGAGCAGGCCGAGCACCGCCCATGCGCCAAGTACCCCCACGGTCTCCAGGTGCCGCCAGGACTCGCCGACCTCGACGGCGACCGCCGCGTCCGGCAGCAGGGCCGAGCGCATGCCGAGCCCCATCCAGTAGACCGGGAAGACCTGGGCGATCCATTGCAGCCACTCGGGCAGCGCGGTGAGCGGGTAGAAGATGCCGGAGATCCCGATCACGCCGAGGAACAGGAGCTGGATCAGTCCCAGGCCGCGGGCGCTGGGGAACAGCGACCCCAGTACCGCGCCCAGCGGCAGGGTCGCCAGCAGGCCGAGCGCCAGCACCCAGGCCAGGATCGGCCAGGAGCCGGGGCCGATCCGCAGGCCCTCGACGATGAGCATTCCGGGCACCAGGAAGATCACCAGGTCGGCGAGCAGGCCGCCGGACACCAGGACCACCTTGCCGAGAAGGTAGGCGGGCATGCCGTGCGGGGTGGCCTTGGCCCGCAGCAGGGTGCCGTCCTCGCGGTCGGCGGTGAGCTGCTGGCCCATGCCGATCATGGCGGTGGCGGCGTTCATCCCAAGAATGCTCGGCAGTGCCAGCGCGCCCAGCAGCAGCCCACCGGTACCGATCGGCAGGTCCCTGATGAAGAACATGGTGGCGATCATCAGTGCGGGCCACAGGAAGTGCGAGAACAGCTCGCCGCCGTTGGTGAACGACTGCCGCAGTTCGATGAGACCGCGGGACCAGCCGGCGCGCAGTGCGGTCGTGGCGGGGTTCATTGGGCCCTCTCCTGGGTCGTTTCGGCCTCGCGGACCAGGGCGAGGTAGGTGTTCTCCAGGGAGGCCCGGTGGACCTCGAGTTGCTGAACCTCCTCGCCGTAGCGGGCGAACAGGTCGCGGGCGAACCTGGTGGAGTCGGTGGTCCGCTCCGTGAAGCGCCGCCCGTCGTGCAGCCAGCGCACCTCGTCCTGGCCGGCGATGCGGCGCGCGAGCTGGGCGGCCGTGCCGTCGGCGACGATGCGGCCGTCGGAAAGGACGAGGATGCGGTCGGCCAGCTTCTCGGCCTCGTCCAGGTCGTGGGTGGTGAGCAGGACGGTGGTGTGGTGGTCGTCGGCCAGCCTGCGGACGAGGTCATGGAACTCGTGCCTGGCCTGGGGGTCGAAGCCGGCCGTCGGCTCGTCGAGGAACAGCAGCTCGGGGCGGCCCACGATGCCGATGGCCACGTCCAGCCTGCGGCGCTGACCGCCCGACAGCGTCTTGAGCTTCCTGTTCGCGTGCTCGGTCAGGCCGACGGCGGCGATCAGTTCGTCAGGGTCCCAGGGCCGCGGGATCTCGGGGGTGGTGTAGGCGGTGTAGTAGGTGCCCAGGTGGGCGAGAAGCTCGCGTACGCGCCATTTGCCGTGGTCGCGCCAGGATTGCAGGACGACCCCGATCCGGGCCCGCCACCGCTCGTCGCCGTGCGCGGGGTCGGTGCCGAGCACCGCCACCCGGCCCTGCGAGCGGACGCGGAAGCCCTCAAGGATCTCGATCGTGGTGGTCTTGCCAGCCCCGTTGGGCCCCAGCAGGGCCAGTACTTCACCGTGGCGGGCCTGGAAGGTGACGTCGCGCAGGACGTCGACCGGGCCGTAGCGCATGCGCAGCCGGTCGACGTCGAGCACGACTCGTTCGCTCTTCGTCATCGTGGTGTCTCTCAGGTGGGGGTGGCCGGGCCGTCGCGCTCCGGGCCGTACAGGGGGAAGGGGGTAGGCGGCCTACCACTGCTCGTGTTCGAGGGTTTCCCGGGCCTGTGCCATCAGGCCGGCCCGGTCGACGCTGGCCAGGGCGAGCGCGCGGGGGACGGTGCCGATCTCGGTGTCCAGGATGCCGAGCAGCAGGTGGGCGGGGCGCAGGTCCTTCTTGCCGGTGGCGGCGGCGAAGCCGCGTTCGACGGCGAGCCGGGCCGAGGCCCCGAGCTTCGGCGGGTTCTTGCCCTCCCGGCTCGGCTTCGGGAGGTCGTAGGCGGTGCGGGAAATGCCGACGGCGTTCAGGCTGTGCTCGAACTCCCGGTCAAGGGCCTGTCCGATCTCCCGCCTGCCGAGGCCCGCCGCGGCCAGGACGCGGTACGCGGCGGTGCCCTCGTGGGCGGCGATCGCCAGCAGGAGGTGGTGGGCCTCGGTCGCCGCGGAGCCGTCCGCCAGCGCCTCGGCCGCTCCACGGACGAAGACGTCGTTGATGTAGTGGTCCATCGCGCTCACTGTCGTCTCCTCAGCTTCACGCCGGCGGCGATGAGCCGTTTGACGTGCTTCTTGTGGACCGCCTGGCGGGTGACGCCGAGCGCCTCGGCGACGTCCGGCCAACTCCAGCCCGCGCGCATGGCCTGCTCCACGGCTGCGTCCTCCAGTTGGTCGGCCAGGCGCCGCAGCGCCGCCACGGCGGCCAAGGCGTCGGCGGGGTCCTGGGGGGTGGGTGCGTCTTCTGCCGACATGGAGCAACCGTAGTTGACTATTCCTGCGACAGTCAACTCTGGTTGCTTAATGACCGCCTCGGGCCGGGCCAGGCCGCCTCAGCCCGGGACGTCCCACAGGTCGAGCGCGTGCGCCCCCGCCAGAGCCGCGATGCGCTGTACCGCCTCCGCCGCCGGCATCGCGTCCAGCCTGCGCCCATCGCGCAGGCGCAGCGCCACGCCGCCCTCGCTCGCCTCCCGCGCGCCGATCACCGCCGAGTACGGCACCAGCCGCGCATCGCGAATCCGGGCCCCCAGGCCGCCCGCCTCCGGGCCGGACAGGCGGGCCCGAAGCCCCGCGTCCACGCAACGGGCCACGAAGGCCGCCGCGTCCGGGATCTCCGCCTCCGAGATCGGCAGCGCCACCACCTGGACCGGGGCCATCCAGGCCGGGAACGCCCCGCCGTGGGCCTCGATGAGGTGCGCGACCGCGCGTTCGAGGCTGCCGATGATGCTGCGGTGGACCATCACCGGCCGGTGCCTGCCACCGTCCGCGCCGGTGTACTCAAGGCCGAAGCGTTCCGGCTGGTGGAAGTCGATCTGGACGGTCGACAGGGTGGACTCCCGCCCCGCCGGGTCCGCGATCTGCACGTCGATCTTCGGCCCGTAGAAGGCGGCCTCGCCCTCCACCGCCACATGATCCACACCCGACAGCACCTCGCCGAGCAGCCGCCCGGCCCGCTCCCAAAGCTCCGGGTTCGCCACATACTTGCCGCCCGGACCCGGCAGCGAGAGCTGGTACCGCACCGGCCGGATGCCCAGGTCGCGGTGAGCGTGGCCGATGAGTTCCAGGGCGGCGCGGGCCTCGTCCACGGCCTGGTCGAGGGTGCAGAAGATGTGCGCGTCGTTGAGCTGGATGGCCCGTACGCGGGTCAGCCCGCCCAGCACCCCCGACAGCTCCGACCGGTACATTCCGCCCAGTTCGGCCATGCGCAGCGGCAGTTCGCGGTAGCTGCGCCCGCGCGAACGGAAGATCAGCGCGTGGTGCGGGCACAGGCTGGGCCGCAGTACGACCTCCTCCGCGCCCAGCTTCATGGGCGGGAACATGTCGTCGCTGTAGTGGTCCCAGTGGCCGGATATCTGGTAAAGCTCCTTCTTGCCGAGTACGGGCGAGGAGACGTGCTGGTACCCGGCGCGCCGCTCCGCCTCCCGCACATAGTCCTCCAGCGCCTGCCGTACGGCGGCGCCCGCGGGCAGCCAGTACGGCAGGCCCGCGCCGATCAGCGGGTCGGTGTCGAAGAGTTCCAGCTCGCGGCCCAGTTTGCGGTGGTCGTTCATGGTTGCTCGCTCTCTGACGAAGATCAGCGAGGCGGGTGACCACAAAGCCGAAGCCCCGGGGCACTCGCCCCGGGGCTCGGTGTGAAGATCAGCTCAGCGCGCCGGGACGGACTCCGGCGTCGTCGTCGACAGAAACGCGATCATCGCGGCACGCTGCATACGATCGAGGCTAGCAGCAAGCCCCGGGGACTACGGCCCGGTTTCCGCGGTCATCAGAGCCTCCGCGACCAAGAGCCTCCGCGACCAGCGCTTCCGCGACCAGCGCCTCCGCGACCGCCGTGCGCGCGTAAAGGACCCGCCGCCCGGCGCGGTGCGCGCTCGCGAGCCCCGCCCGGCGCAGCGCGGTGAGGTGCTGGTTCGCGCCCGCCTCCGACAGCCCGCTGCGCGCGGCCAGTTCCTTGGTGGACACCGGCTGGTCCAGCGCGGCGAGCAGCCGGGCGCGGGTCCTGCCGAGTACGGCGGCCAGCGCATCGGGCGCGTCCGGCTCGGCCGCCCGCCGTTCCCACAGCGTGCCGATACCGCGCGGGGTGTAGCGGAGGGTGGGCTGCCACGGCGGGGTGCTGACCGAGAAGACGTCCGGCCAGGCGAACGCGGACGGTACGAGCAGCAGCCCACGCCCGCGCAGGGGACGGGTGCCGGTCGCCCACCGGTGCCTGATCCGCAGCGTGTCGCCCGCCCAGCTCACCCGGGCGGCCAGGTCGCTGAACACCCGCGCGACCCCGCCTTCGGCCAGTAGCCGCGACCGATACAGCACATCGGACTCCAGCAGCGCGGCGATCCGCGGCCAGTAGGGGGCGAGCGCCGCCTCCCAGTAGTCGGTGATCTCGGCGGCCAGCCGTTCCAGCCCGTCCTCCGGGTCGTCCAGCAGCGGCCGGAGAGCGGGCGCGTCTCCGACCGGCTCGCCGCGCACATGGCGGGCCATGCCGCGCAGCGCGGCCAGTTCGGTGGCGAGGTCGGGCGCGCTCGTGGACGGCGGCGGGCACACGAACCCCGCGATGGACCGGGTCGGTACCGGTACCAGCGCGGACAACATGGGCCACCGCACCCGCGCCAGACGCGGACGCACCCGCTCCGCCCACGGCCGGTGAACGGCGTGCGCGGCCGGATTCTTCACCACCCGCACGCTGGCCACCACCTCCCACAACGGCGAGATCGCGAACCGGGTGTTCGCCACGTCGGCCACGCTGAAGGCCAGCTCGACATCACCCACGCCGGGACTCCGCAGCGCCGCCCATGGATTCGCTCCTGACTTAATCATTGGCCGTCCTGGACCTGATCTCAGCATCGTTGCGCCATGACGGCAACCCTCCCGGCACGCTCGCCGGGCCACCTGCTGCGCGAGCGCGGTTTCCGCGGCCTCTACCTGTCCGCCGCGGTCAGCGGGTTCGGCAGTCAGCTCACGCTGGTCGGGCTGCCGCTGCTCGCGGTGAGCGCCCTCGGGGCGGGAGCGGGCGAGGTGGGCCTGCTCAGCGCGCTGGCCACCATCACGGCGCTGGTCGTCGGTCTGCCCGCGGGGGCGTGGATCGACCGGACCGGCAGGCGCGGGGTGATGATCGCGGCCGATCTGGGGCGCGTGGCCGTACTGGGGTCGGTGCCGCTCGCCTGGTGGGCGGACGGGCTGAGCATGGGCCACCTCTACGCGGTCGCGGTGCTGACCGGCGTGGGCAGGCTGTTCTTCGACGTGGCGGCGCAGAGCGTGCTGCCGGACGTGGTCGGCCGGGACCGGCTGACGGCGGCCAACTCGATGCTGGTCGGCACCTCGGCGGCCATGGACGTCTCGGGCAGCGGCCTGGCCGGCGTGGTGGTCCAGGCCGCGGGCGCGCCGGTGGCCATCGTGATCGACACGCTGACCTACCTGTGGTCGGCCTGGTGGCTGCGCGCGGTACCGTCCCAGGCCCCCTCGCGGGCGCAGGCGCGGACCAGGATGAACCGGCAGATCGCGGACGGGGTCCGGTTCGTGCTGGGCAACCGCGTCCTCGTGGTGATCGCGGTCCAGGGGGCCATGGTCAACCTGGGCATTCCGCTGGTCACCGCGCTGCTGCCGGTACTGATCGTCGGCGAACTGGACCTGCCCGCGTGGATGCTGGGGGCGTACTTGTCGGCGTCCGGCCTCGGCATGCTGGCGGGCTCGGCGTCGGCGCACCTGCTCTCCCGGTGGGTGGGACAGGGGCGGGCGACCTGGCTGGTCGGCGTGTGGACGGCCCCGGCGGCGCTGGCCCTGCCGTTCATCGCGCCGGGTCCGGGGCTGTGGGTGTCGGCCGCCGCGTACTTCGTGGTGACCTTCCGGATCGGCGTGAACAACGTGACGCTGACCAGCTTCCGCCAGCAGGTCACGCCGGACGCCATGCTCGGCCGGGTGAACGCCACCATGCGCGTGGTCCTGATCGGCGCGGTGGGGCTCGGCGGCCTGCTCGCGGCGCTGGTCGGCGAGCTGTACGGCGTGCGGGCGGCGCTGTGGTGCGGGGCGGTCGCGCTGGCGCTGAGCTGGGTGCCGATCGCGTTCTCCAGCACGCTGCGCCGCTGACCTCGCTGGCCCCGCTGACCTATCGAAACTCCGCTAAGTGCCCTTGATCATGAAATAGCCCGAAATGAATCCAAATGCCCCTTCGCTGTGCGATAACCATTGGCATGACGATTCTCCGGCCGAGATCGAGGCCGCCCGCGGAGCGCGGCGGTCCACCGGCCAAGCTGACCCGTGCCGGGAGGTCGTGGAGGACCGGTGTCACCGCGGCCGTGGTCGCGGTGCTGCTCTACGGGACCGTCGTGGGCACCGACGATCTCTTCCCGTTCGGGCCGATGGTCCAGTTCGCGTTCAGCGTTCCGCCGGACGGGGAGATCCGTTCCCTGCACCTGGAGGCCGACACCGTGGCGGGGACGCGGGTGGAGGTGCCCATCGAGCCGTGGAGCGTCGGTACGCGCCGGGCCGAGATCGAAGGGCAGATGACCCGCTACCGCCGCGACCCCTCGATGCTGCAACGCCTCGCCGTGGCGCACGGACGCCTGCGCCCGGCGCACCCCCGGCTGACCACCCTGCACCTGGTGACCCGGGTGATCAAACTGAAGGACCGCCGCCCGGCCGGCGAGTCGGAGATCGAGGAGGTCGTATGGCGGGTGCGCTGACCCGGTGGATGTTCCCGCAGGTCGCCCCGCGCAGGGTGGCCGTCCTGCGGGTGCTGGTCTACCTGTTCGTGCCGCTGGACATGCTGCTGTTCACCGCGGGGGTGTTCCAGCATCCGGGCAATCCGGGCGGATACCGTCCGGTGCTCGTGGCCAGGCTCCTCGGCCTGCCCGCGCCCACCCAGGGCGTGGTGATCGCGGTGTTCGCGCTGGTGGTCATCGCCTGCCTGGTGGCCGCCACCGGGCGGCTGCCGCGCCTCGCCGGGTACGCCGTCGCGCTGGGCTTCGGCTACTGGGCGCTGATGGCGATGTCGTTCGGCAAGGTCGATCACGACCACCTGGCCCTGCTGGTCGCCCTGTTCGCGCTGCCGTCCGTGGGCGCGGTGGGGGAGCGGACCAGTGCCGAGGCCACCGGGTGGGCGATCAGGTTCGTGCAGATCGCGGTGGTGGCCACGTACTTCCTCTCCGCGTACGCCAAGATCCGGTGGGGCGGCTGGGAGTGGCCGAACGGCGCGACCTTCCAGTGGGCGGTCACCCGCAGGGGCACCTTCGTGGGGCACCTCGCCGAGCAGGTGCCCTTCTTGCTCCACCTCGGGCAGTGGGGGCTGCTGATCGCCGAGACGCTGTCGCCCGTGCTGCTGTTCCTGTCCGGCCGGGCGCTGTACGCGGGGGTCGCGTTCTTCGCGGCGTTCCACCTGATCACCTGGATGTCGATCGCGATCCACTTCCTGCCGCTGGTGGTGTGCCTGATGGCGTTCCTGCCGCTGGAACGGCTGCGCCTGCCCGGCCGTCTCGGCTTTGACCGGGGTATTCGCAAACTTGGCGCGGGGAAGGCGGAAGCGGGAAGCGTTCCTTTGGGTTAGTCCGCTATAGGGCGTATGTGGTGAAAAGTACATATTTAGGGAGAGATGCGAATTTCTCTGGGGCATGCCGTAAACGATGGATCGCACACCGTACTCGCTGGGACGAGGATCCGGCGTTCATCGGCTCGAAGGAGAACACCAGCCCCAAGGGAGAACGACCGTGAAGAGCAGCACCGTACGTCTCGCGTCGGGCCTGGCCGTACTCGGCCTGGCCGCCGCGCTCGCTCCGCCCGCCCAGGCGTCCGCGCAGACCGCGCCCCCGCCGTACCTGATCACGCCCGCCCCGCCCGAACCGACCCCGCCGGACGAAGGTTCGCCGCCCGACGAGGTCTCCCCGACGGACGGCGAGACCACGGCCCCTGAGGACACGGCGTCCCCGGGGGATACCGCCACGCCGGGAGACACGGCGACGCCAGGGGACACGGCCACGCCTGGGGACACGGCCTCGCCCACGACCTCGCCGACCAACGGCGCGGGCGCGCAGCCGTTCGGCCCCGCGTGCGCGCAGCTCCCCGCCTCCGGCAAGGGCAGCCTGGCCAGCCTGGCGCAACAGCCCGCCGCCTCGGCCGTGGCCGAGCAGCCGCAACTGGCCGCGCTGGCCAAGGGGATCGACGCGGCCGGCCTGAAGGAGAACCTGAACTCCGCCGAGAACGTCACGCTCTTCGCGCCCACCGACGAGGCGTTCCAGCAGCTCCCCAGGGAGGACCTGGACCGCCTGCTCGGCGACAAGGACGCGCTCGCCAAGCTCCTGAACGGCCACGTCGTGGAGGAGAAGGTGAGCAAGGAGGATCTTGCGGACGGCAAGTTCACCACGGCGGACGGCACCGAGCTGACCGTCAGCGGCTCGGGCGACCAGTTCACCGTGAACGACCAGGCCAAGATCACCTGTGGTGGCATCCCGGTGAAGAACGGCACGCTGTACCTCATCGACAAGGTCCTCATGCCGGAGTGACCTCGCTCGGCGCACCCCCGGCCCCGGTCAGGCGGACCGGGGGTGCCCTGGGGGTCGGGTCGGGGGCAGGTCCGGGGGTTGTGCCAGGGGGAATCCCGATGTGCGACAGACCCCTACAAGGGCAGTCTTAGTCCCATGAACGACTACACAGGAGTCAAGAAGCTACAGCGCACCCGCGACGGGCGAATCGTGGCAGGCGTGGCGTCCGGCATCGGCCGCTACGTCGGCGTGGACCCCAACATCATCCGCATCGGGCTCGGCATCGCGACCTTCTTCGGCGGCCTGGGCGTGGCGATCTACGCGGCCGGCTGGCTGTTGCTGCCGGACGAGGGCAAGGACACCTCCATCGTTCAGGACCTCGTGGAGAAGCAGAAGGCCGGTACCGCGCCCTGGCAGCAGCACGGCCCGCAGGGCGGTCACCAGGGCCCGCACGGCCGCGACGCCAACGGCTGGCAGCAGGCGACCGGCGGCGGCTCGCCGTACCAGTACCCCGGCGACCCCGGTGCTCCCGGTGCCCCCGGTACTTTCGGCGCGCCCGGTGCCCCCGGTACTTTCGGCGCCCCCGGTACTTTCGGCGCGCCCGGTGCTTCCGGTGACCCGCTGAAGGATGCGCCGGTGGACCGGCCGGAGACGCCGCCGCAGTCCGGTGAGCAGCGCCCCCAGGGGTGATCACACGGACGGTGATCACGTGGTGGAACCGGAACGCACCCTAGGCGTCGCCTCCGCACGGGGCTCGGCCCAGAGCACGGTCAGCACTCCCGCCGTCACCAGCCCGGCCACGCCGGCCAGGGCCACGACGAGCTCAGGACCGAGCTCCTGCGCGGCGAACCCGCCGACCAGGATGCCGAGCCCCTGCACGGCCAGCAGGCCCGACTGCACGAGGCCGAACGCCTGGCCCCGCCGTTCGGCGGGCACCGACTGGACGAAAGCGGCGTTGGCGGCGAGCTGGTACGCGCCGCCGACGCCGGACAGCACCCATAACCCCAGCACGACCCACAACGACGGGCGTAACGCGCAGCCGATCAGCGGCGCGCAGGTCAGCATCGCCAGCCAGCCCATCATCCGCAGCCGCGTCTCCGGCTGCACGAACCGCCCGAACCAGAACGCCCCCAGCACCGTGCCGGCCGGCATCGCGGCCATCAGCAACCCGGTGACCATGGGCAGCTTGGCGGGATCGGCGGCCAGGGTCGCCGCGTAGGGGACGGCGATCCCCTCCGGCAGGATGTAGAAGCCGCACAGCCAGGCGAACATCACCAGCGTGCGCAGCCGCCGCTCGCCGAAGACCAGTCGCGCCCCGGCCACGGCCGTGGCCAGCATCGACTCCCCGCCCGACGGGTCGCGCGCCGCGCCCGGACGCCGACGTACGCCGGAGATCAGGAACAGCGCGGACGCCAGGAACGTCGCCGCGTCGAGTGCCAGCGCCCGATAGGGCCCGATGCCCGCGATCACCGCCCCGCCCGCCGCGAAGCCCAGCATCTGGACCGCCTGGTTGGTCATGTTCTGGAGCGCGGAGCCCGCGACGTAGCGGTCGCCGTCCAGGACCTCGGGCAGCAGCGCGGCCCGCGCCGCCGAGAACGGCGCGCCGAGCAGTACGACGCAGAAGACCAGCCCGCACAGCGCCCAGAACGGCATGCCCGGCACGGCCATCAGCGCCACCATGGCCGCGCGGACCACGTCGCACCAGATCATCACCCCGCGCCGGGCGTAGCGGTCGGCGAGCCCGGCGAGCAGCGGGCCGCCCAGGATCGGCGGCAGGTAGGTCAGCGCGTAGACGGCGGCCGTGGCGAGCGCGGACTGCGTGCGGTTGTAGACCAGCACGGCCAGCGCGACCTGCGCGAACTGGTCGCCGAGCAGGGAGAGGCCCTGCGCGTACCACAGCGCGCGGAACTCCGGTATGGCGACGACCTCGCCATAGGTGACCCGGCGCGCGGCCACGCCGGATCCGCCGGGCCTACTGGACGACCCGTTCGACCCATTTGACCCTTCGGCCTCGCCAGATCCGCCTGGCGCGCCGGATCCGCCGGACTCGCCGGATCCGCTGGGCTCATCGGCTTCGCCGGATCTACTGGATCCGCGGCGATGCCGCCCAGACAGCCGCTGGGGCTTCGTAGCCGCCATAGGACTCCGCTAGCTTGCGAGGGGGCACTGACAGAGGGTGTTCGCTATGTAACCTACGGTGCCTGCTGCCGGGGCGTGGCGCAAGCGGATAATCGCTCGATCGCCCGCCCGGTGTTTGGGTGTGTCCGGAAATATCGGGGTATTGAGACGTGTTGTGCCGATCACCAGCCGAGCTCGTGGAGACGGTGGTCGTCGATGCCGAAATGGTGGGCGATCTCATGAACCACTGTGATCTGTACCTCCTCCACGACATCATCCGCGGTCTCGCAAATCTCACAGATGGGATTGCGGTAGATCTCGATCCGGTCGGGCAAGACACCCGCGTACGAGTCGCCGCGCTCGGTGAGGGGGATGCCGGTGTAGAGGCCAAGCAGGCCCGGCTCAGGGGGATCGTCCACGACCACGACCACGACGTTGTCCATCAGCCGTGTCAGCTCGTCGGGGATCGTGTCCAGCGCTTCGGACACGAGCTCCTCGAACCTCTCCCGCGACACCTCCATCACACCGGCCATTCTGCCCGCCGAAAGCGCGAAACGTTCACGATATGCCGTCGCACAGGTAGGAAGGCATGCCCTTCAAGGAACTTCTCACCCGATCCTCGGACATCTGGCGCCACATCGCGGAAGCCGCCCGCCGAGCCGGCCGGGCGGCCCGGCGCGTGGCAGGGCGGCCCGGCGTGCGACGCGCCGGGAGATGGACGGCGATCGTCCTGGTCGCCGGCTTCGGCGCCTGGCTCGGCATCGCCGTCAGCGGCGGCGTGCGCTCCTCGCTCGGCCCGGTCGAGGTCGGACTGTCCCTGCGGCCCGCCTGGGAGGGGCAGACCGTCGTGGACGTCCATCCCCTCGGCACGCTGCAGTTCGACAGCCACGACGCGCCGCTGCGCCTCCGGGTGACCCTGGAGAACATCAACCAGGACCTCGCCCGCGCCATGATCGACGATCCGCGGCTGGCCGACCGGCTGCCCGACCTGATCGAGGACGACCTCCGTGCGGGCGTCACGGCCCTCCTGGTGCGCTCTCTGCTCTTCGCCCTCGGCGGGGCACTCCTGGCGGGCATCGTCGTCTTCAGGCGCGTACGCGCGGCCCTGGCCGCCCTCCTGGTCGCCTCGCTCTGCGCGGCCGGCGCCGGCGCGGCGGTCGCCGCCACCTTCCGCCCCCAGGCGCTCGTCGAGCCGCGGTACACGGGCCTGCTCACCGGCGCGCCGTCCCTGGTCGGCAGCGCGGAGTCGATCGTGACGCGGTTCGAGTCGTACCGGGCACAGCTCACCAAACTGGTCAGTAACGTTTCGCAGCTGTACGACACGGTCTCGGCCCTGCCCGTCTACGACTCCGACCCCAACTCCATCCGGGTCCTGCACGTCTCGGACATCCACATCAACCCGATCGCCTGGAACCTGATCAGGACCGTGACCTCGCAGTTCAAAATCGACCTGATCGTGGACACCGGCGACCTCACCGACCACGGCACCAAGCCCGAGGACGCGTTCGTCAAGGAGATCGGCCGGCTGGACGTACCGTACGTGTGGGTCCGCGGCAACCACGACTCCAAGGGCACCCAGCGCGCCGTGGCCAGGCAGAAGAACGCCGTCGTACTCGACGACCGCTCCGCCACCGTCAAGGGCCTGCGCGTCTACGGCATCGGCGACCCCCGCTTCACCCCCGACCTGTCCGCCCAGGCCAACAACGACCCCGCCTACCTGCTCGACCACGGCCGCCGCCACGACGTCGGCGAGAAGCCGGTCGACCTCGTCGCCGTCCACGACCCGATCATCGCCGAGGGCTTCTCCGGCCGTACCCCGACCGTCCTGGCCGGCCACGCCCACGCCCGCTCCACCAAACTCCTGCCCACCGGCACCCGCCTCCTCGTCCAGGGCTCCACGGGCGGCGCGGGCCTGCGCGCCCTGGAACACGAGGACCCGACCCCCGTGATGGCCTCCGTGCTCTACTTCGACAAGGACACCCATCGGCTGGAGGCCTGGGACGACATCACCATGGGCGGCCTCGGACAGCAGTCGGTCCAGATCCAGCGTCACATCGAGGAGCAGCCTGGTCGTACAATTCTTCCTGAGCCGGCAAGCGCCCCGACGCCAACGGGATCGCTCAAGGCTTCCGCGACACCAGAGGACCGGGGATGAACCGCACTTTGGCATCGGGGGCATTCGTCCCCTATGCTGCTACAGGTCCCCGACGGAAGGCGTCACGGGCTAGGCCCCCATCGTCTAGCGGCCTAGGACACCGCCCTTTCAAGGCGGCGGCACGGGTTCGAATCCCGTTGGGGGCACCGGCAGGCGAACGCAGACCACGGTCTTCGAACTCCGAAGAACTGGTAAGCTAAGCAAGCCAAACGCAAGGTCCTGTAGAGCAGCTAGGAGTGCTCGCCACCCTGTCAAGGTGGAGGTCGCGGGTTCAAATCCCGTCAGGACCGCTCAAGGTCAGGTAGCTCAGTTGGTACGAGCGTCCGCCTGAAAAGCGGAAGGTCGGCGGTTCGACCCCGCCCCTGACCACCTCACAAGACCACCCCAAACGCCCCGCCCGTGGGATCACGGACGGGGCTTGAGTGTCTATATGAGTGACTACGTCCCTCGTTCAGCGGAAAGATCCTGTCCGTCACCGTCGCGCCTTCCTGCATGACCGGCCGTAGCTGGAAGCGGTAGACGGTCTGCGTGACCACCATGTTGATGCGGCCCACCAGGCGGGAGATGTGCCCTATCGGGACGTCATGCGCCGGCAGCAGCGAGACGAGGCTGTGCCGAAGCTCCCGCGGCGTCCACTCGCCCGGCTCGATGCCCTCCGCGCCCTTGAGAGCGAGACGGAAGTCACGCCGGATGTTCTCAGCCGTCATCGCCGTTCCGTTCCGTGTGCCGAACACCCTGCGCTCGCCACGCTCTGTAGGGCCGTGCGAGCGTGCCGGTTACGCCATGAGCGCCTTCAGGGCCAAGTACGCACTGGGTAGGGATACGCAGCGAACGCCGTGCCCCAACGGTCTTCGTATGGCTGTCTGAGTACACGCCCGGCCCATGCCTTTACGGTACGCGATCGGCGTGAACTTCCATTCGGCATCCTCCTGGCTGCTGCCGGCGCCACCAGGCCGTGCGCTCGTTCCAGATCTAGAGTTAAAGGCCCTTGCATTGCCCTCAGATTCCGACTAATGGTGTCACTACAGAGGGGGTTGGGATGCCCTACAAGAGGCGAGTGAAGGTCACGCCCAAGATCAAACTGCGACGCGCTCGGCGGCCAGCTGGCAGACCAACACGCTGGTGGGAACGGACCTGGGTAAAATTGGCAAGCACAGGAGTTCTCGTGCCGATCCTTGTAGGAGTCCTCGTGAGCTTGGTTTCTAAAGGCAGCGAGAGGGCTTTGGGATGGAACGAGAGCAACGCGACGACTGGACCTCCGAGCGTCCCCGCAAGTGAGCCGCCAAGTCCGTCTGCGGCATCGCCTGCATTCTTAGGGGACCCCGTCAAGGTAAACAAGATCACCTTCATTCCTAAATCTCAGGACAATACTTGGGTAGTTCCAAGCATCGTCCAACCGAGTATGGTCCGCAAATTGAACTCTCTGTATACTCCCGAGGGCGGACCTGAGGCGGCGGCGGATGCCATGCGCGCCCTAGGGGCAGTGGAAACGACAGAATCCACCATCGAGTTAGAACTCGAAGGGAATCGCCAGAAGCCAGTACGCATCCTCAATATGAGGATGGACGCCGACTGTCGTAAACCATTGACGGACACGCTATTCTTCTCACCACCCCAAGGCGCATCCGAGGTCGTCAAGATTGGATTTGATCTAGATCGCGCTAATCCGGTGGCTCGGTACGCCGTAGAACACGAGTTAGGGCCGGACTTTCCTCCACGATTCTCTGGCGACTACTTCGCAGATCAGAAATATGTGCTAAAAAGCGAAGAGCAAGCTACGTTCCGCCTCACGGCCAGAACCTACAAGAAATACTGTGAGTACAGATTCAAGCTAGAACTGCTCGTCAATGGTAAGTCGGCTGAACAAATAATTGACAATCATGGTCAGCCTTTTCGAATCACGGCAAAAATATCCAACAGAGAAGATGAATATAACACTTGGGCGAACTGTTCGGCGTATAAGCGCAGCTATCTCGGTGGCTCATTGAAGAATTTGAACTCAGGGCCGGGCTGGTGGTCGACCAGACCGTGGCGCCCAAGCGATCAATCCTGCTGAACAGTGGCGACGGGCCGCCGCAGATCGTCATCGGGGCGCGATCTCGCCGATGACAACGAGATCGTGCTTGGGATCACGATGAGGCTGCGTCCTACCAGCGGTGGCGCAGAGACGTTCGCAAATGGTCCCGCTTCTCCGGCGCCGGCGGCACCTCCACACCGTGGGTGATGCATCCGTCAATCGCCACCAAGTCGTGCCGGTCGAAGCAGTTCCCCCTTTCACACGGCCGACGACGCAAGCGCTATATCGCTGCCGCCACTTGCCGCCACTTGTGGGCAGTTGCAGGTTCCGATGTAGGCGAATTCCGGCGACTGGTAGCAACCGTAGGTGTTCCTGTGGCTGCGGGAGGAGGAGTATCCGAAGGGCATCATCTGTGAAGGCGGCGGGGACAGGGGCACGTGGATGATGTACGGAAAGTGCCCGCCCCTGGAAGTCGTACGCTGTCGTGATCCGGTGCGTCTACGTAGCAGGGCTGGCCGACATCGCGCGAGGAGAATATGTAGCCATCAAAAACAAGAAGCGGGCGCGCTCGCCTTATGGGGTGTGGTGGGTGGCTGGGGTCGTAGGGTGTCGCTTCTTGGGTGGAAGGAGCGTGGTGGTGCGGTTATCGCGGTTGCCGTTGTCGGTGCTGGTGGGGTGGGGGGTGGCTGCGGCTGTTGCTGGGGTTCCGACGTGGGAGGTGTGGAGGGAGCGGTGGGAGATCGAGGAGGTCATTTCGTCGTTTGAGAGCGTGAGCGTCTATGGGATGGTCTGCCCTTTCAATAGTGGGACGTCGCTGTCGCCGTTGGCTCCGTTGCACCGTGATCTTGAAGTGGTCATGGAGATCGTGGTGGGGTGGGCGGTTCCGGTTCTTGTGGTTTTGGTTGGCCTTGTTGCGGTTCTGAGGGGCCGCGATCTTGGGGTGACGGCACGGCGGGTGGCGGGGCTGCTGGTGGTGGGGGCGTTGATGGAACCGGTTGCCTCGTTGTACAGCGTTGGAGGGATGTGCCAGGAGACGGTTCCGTTGTTCAGCGCCGACTGGTTCAGGGAGGCGGCCGGGGGGTGGGGGATCGGCCAGGGGTGTCTGCTGGGGGCGGCGGCGTTGGTGTTCGTTGTGGGGGAGCGGGGGGAGTCGCAGGGTGGGGTGGTTTGGCGGCGGGCGGCGGCGGGGCTGGTGGACTACTTGGTCATCGTCTCGGTGCTGAGCGTGGGGGTGGGGGTGGCCTGGCCGTTGATCGACTCGGGGTTCTGGATGCGGATGGGGGCGGGGCTTTTGGAGCGGGCTGAGGGGGCTGTGGCCGGGGGCAGAGTGAAGCCTGAGGAGCTGGCTTTGCTGGGTGGGGTGTTCCTGTACTTCTGGGTGCAGCATGCCGTGTGGGGGCGGACGCTCGGCAAGCGGTTGATGGGTGTGCAGGTGGTCGCCGCGTTCACGGGTGGGCGGTTGAGTGCCGGCCGGGCTGCGCTTCGCGCGTTGGCTTTTCCGCTCTTGGGCTTTGTTCCCGGTGTCGGGCTGTGGTGTCTTGTCGTGGTCGGGCTTTGGATGTTGGTCGATCCTGAGGGCCGTGTGCTGCATGACCGCTGGCTGGGTGCTGCGGTGGTACGCGGCCGGGTGCGGGAGATTCAGCCAGAGATTCAGCCGGAGATCAGTCGCGGATGAAGACGGCGCCGATGGAGATGTTGCCGTCGAGGCTCAGATCGAAGTCTCGAATCCGGTGTGAGGCTTCGGTTCTGACGTTGAGCCGGTAGTGGCCGAACGATCCGACGCCGGGCTCCGGGGGCTCGGCCAGGACGACGGTATTCTTCATCGTTCAGCCGGCCATCGCCGGTGGCGTCGTTGGGTTCCGACAGCAGGCGGAGCTTGAACTTCTTGATCGGTCTGCCTGTCATGGCGTCGCGGGTGATGACGTACTCGTCGGCGTCTTCGGCATAAGTGGTGTGGATCTCTACCGTGGTCCGGCCGTCGGGGGACAGAACGCTCGCGTATTCGGACCCCTTCCATTCCTCGGCGTACGTGTCGTCATCTTCGGAGCATTCGCGTGATACCGCGATCCGGGATGCGTTCCGACTCATGCCGGAGATCGTGCAGTATCCGTTGAGGGTGGTGGTCTTTCCGGTGGCGAACTCGGTGATCAGCAGTCGCGGCCGAGCACCGGTGAAGGTCAATGCGAAGAATCCGCCGTCCGGTGAGATCTCCAGGCCGCTGTGGTGGTCCAGCGATTGCGGGTCGAGCCGGGGCGAGATGGCTTTCGTCTGGCCCGTTGGCAAATCCCAGGCCATGAACTTCAGGTGTTTCCTGCTGAAGTAGGCGACGCGATGGCCGTCGCGGGAGACCTGGAGGGGGACGCTGCGGTAGTGGGAATCGTTCACCCGTACCATGCTGGCCGCATCGGAGAGTAAGGTATCACCTGCGCACTCGTGTCCGCCTGATCGGCGCTCGCCGCACGATACGCCGAATGGGATGCCGATATCTTGTCTTCCCTCGTTCTGCTTGAGAAGGACGTGGAGTCGCCAGTCGGTGCAGGACACGATGGGGGGAGTGGCGTCGGATCTTCGCCTGTTGCTGCTGTGTGTTCGTCCGTACACTTCGTCTTCTCCGGGGCGAAGGCATATTGCACGGGTGGGTCGAACGGCTGCGGGTTCCACTTCCACTCCCAGAGCGCAAAGAAGAATCCGGCGCCGACCACCAAGACGACCACCAAGACGAGCAGCAGGGCGCCGGCCCACATTCCTGGTCGGCGTCGTCTCGGTCTCTCGTGTAACGGTCGGGCGGGTCTGTCAGAGGCCGGGCCGGTCATCGCCGAAAGAGGTGTGTTCGGTGGTGATCCCGATGACGTAGAGCAGTGAGCGCAGGGAGTCGTCGGCGAAAACGCGGTCGGTGGTGACGACATCGCGGATTCGCTCGGGTGGGACGACTCGGCCGGTGGCGGATTCGATCCAGGTGGCCAGGCGTTGGTGCAGGTCGGTGTTGTCGGCGTTGGGGATTCCGGAGCCTGGGAGGTCGTAATCCTCGGCGCGCTTTTCGTTGAGGTGGAGTTCCCAGTGGGTTTTGCCGTCGATGGTTCCGGTGACGTCGGCCACGTCGCTGTCCAGGACGACGGCGAATAGCGCGTGGCCGGCGGCCTGGGCCGTGATGGCGTCGAAGTCGCCGATCGCGGAAATCTCCGTCGCCGCTATCGACCAGCCCGGGGCAACGAAGTCGCTCCAGGGTTCTGGGCCCCAGGTGGCGCCGGGCGGGAGGATTTTCGTGGCGTCGTCCGGTGCTTGGCAGGCGAGGTACGCGCCCCACGTTCCCATATCGACTCCTCATGTCGAAGGCAGGCTGAATAGCAGGAGAAGGCCGCGTTTTATGTATTGCTGAAACCGGTAGACGCTTTCCGGTTTTGTTGTCTCCGCAATGGGGTGGCTGTGGGGGGCGGGGCGGGTGAAGTGGTGCTTTACGGGGGGTTCGTGGTGGTCCACAATCGCTGCGGGGGGACACAGGCCAACGCGAATCGATAGGGGCATCATGCAACTCCGCAGGCAAGCCCTGGGGGCGGTCCTCCTGACCCTCGGACTCTTCACACTGGCATTACTCCTCGCCGTCATGGCGATCGGCTCGGCCGGGGGTGCGGCGCGGGCCGCGGTTCCCGTGCAGGTGGCGGCGTCGTCGGAGAGCCGTGGGGTTCCGGGGGCGCCGACGCGGCCCTCTGGGGTTCGGCCGTGTCCGGTGCCGTTGGCTCCCGTTGGGAAGGGGGCTGGGAGCGGCGTCGAGACCGGGTATGCGTCGATCTGCTGGGACGCGTCGTCCGATGACACCGGGGTCGTCGGATACGACATCTATCGCCTGGACGTCGGCGGTTTCGTCCACGCCGCCAGTACCACCAGCACGGTCGGCGGCTTCTCCGGTGAGCTGGGCCGGCTCTACACGATGTACGTCGTGGCCAAGGACGCGGCGGGCCATGTCAGTCCGCCGTCCAGGCTGATCACGGTGGCCGCGACGCTCGGGATGAGCCCGACCTCCACGCCGACCCCGACGCCCGGGGACCGGGAGCCGCCGTCCCAGCCGGCCGGGCTGCGGGACGCGTGCCTGATGGACTATGAGGGGGTCACGTTCTGCTGGCAGCGGTCCACCGACAACGTGGCGGTGACGGCGTATGACGTCTACCGGGAGACCGCGACGGGGTTCGTGAAGGTCGGCACGCTGGACGGTGCGGGCTCCACGAACTTCATGGAACGTCAGGGCCTGGTCATCGGGCAGCGCTACACCTACGTCGTGGTCGCCAGGGACGCGGCGGGCAACCTCAGCGTGCCCTCCGAACCGCTGTCCGCCCTGGCCAGGGAGGGGCTGCCGTCGCCCTCGCCGACGCCGACCATTGATCCGACGTGTGTGGTGTCGTACCGGGCGGCCACCTGGGGGTCGCGGGTCAACGCGGAGATCACCGTACGCAACGCGGGTACGACGGCGATCGACGGCTGGACGCTGACCGTGGGCTATCCGGCGGCGGCGTCGTCCGTGCGGCTCGTGTCCGGGTGGTCTGCGGACTGGACCCAGAGCGGTACGGAACTCACGGGCGTGAGCAAGCGGTGGAACAAGGTCCTGCACGCGGGGTCGGCGACGCAGGTCGGGTTCACCGCGTCGTACAGCGGGTCCGTACCGGCCCCGGTCACCCTCCGCCTCAACGGCCGGACCTGCGCGACTCCGTAACCGGCCGACCTTTCCGCTCTCCGAGCCTCTGGGAGATCTCCTGTCCCCGCGGCGGTGGTCCCGTCGCGGGGGCGATGTGCTCGCGCTGCGTGCCGTGCTCATGGTGTTGCTCGGTGGTTCGGGGTTCGTCCAGGCCGTGATGGTGCCGTTGCCGGCCGTGGATCTGCGGGCGCTCGACGAAGGGCTCGCCTATCTGCGGGTTCCCGTCATCGTGATCACTCTTGCGGGGGTGGTGACGGTCCAGGTCGTGCTGGTCTGTGTATGGCGGCTGGCCACGATGGTGCGGCGGGGGACCGTGTTCTCGCATGCCGCCTTCCGATACGTACACGTCGTCATCGGCGCCATCGTGGCCGCCGCCGCCCTGGTCTTCGCGCAGACCGTCGCGCGTGATGTCGAGGCGGCGCGGATGCGGGCCGAACTGGCGGAGGTCATCTGATGCCGATCGCCGTGGACATCGACGTGATGCCGGCCAAGCGGAAGATGTCGGTGGGCGAACTCGCCGAACGGGTCGGAATCACCCCCGCCAACCTGGCGGTGCTGAAGAACGGCCGGGCCAAGGCGGTACGCTTCACGACGCTCGCCGCGCTCTGCGAGGTGCTGGAATGCCAGCCGGGAGACTTGTCGCGCTGGGAACCGGAATCCGATCCCCACTCCGAGTCCGAACGAACTCGTGAGGTCATACCGCAAAAGCAGCCGGCAGCCGGCCGCATATCCGATTTCGCGATCCCATCTCCCTGGATGGCGAATACACAAACTCCCTGACTCTGCGAATTGGTATGTCGTAAAGCGATTCACCGGCCCTTCATCTGCCGAGCCCCGGCCGATGAATTTCGGACCTCGCCACCGCCCGGCGGCAGGCGGCGCTCACGGCCTCCAGCCCACCGAACAGGGCATCCATTCCGCAGTGGACGCTGGGCACCACCAGAGCGGACACCGCCGCCACCTCTCCTGGCATGACCGAAACCAGGTCTCAGTCGCCCCTCAAGCCCCTTCCGTCGCTCGTCCCGACAAAAACGATCTACCGTTCGGCGCACTCAGACGGCCGCTCGGCGCGCCGCGCTGCCGTTCATCGCTGTGTTAACAATCACCTTCTTGGCGGTGTGAGGGCGCTCGCTTACGTTGCGGGCACCGTTGTTCAGCGGGTGTCACCTCTGAGGGTTCGGTACCGGATGTCGGGTCAGGGTGTCGTATGCCCTGGGCCCGGCCGTCCGGGGCCGATCGCTGTCCCCTGCGTGATTTCCGCTGGCACGGCCAGCCGTTTAGGAGGGACAGGCATGGGTCGAATAAGCCGGGGGCGCTTCACCGCGGCATCCGTCGTGAGCGTGGCGGCGTTGCTCGCCGTCGCCGCTGCGACGCCCGCGAGTGGCGCGAACCCGACGAATCCAACGAACCCATCGAACTCGGCCGACCGATCACACCATGGCAGAACGATCAAAGTAACGGTGACCGAGGGCACCAACATGGCGGTCACCGCCACCCCCGGCGGAGGGACCATCGTCATGGACCTCCAGGGCCGGCTCCACACCCTGGCGGGTTCGGGCGGTACCGCCCGGCCCTTCGGAGATCCCCTGCTCGATCCCTTCTGGCCGCGTCTGTCACCGGACGAGCGCGATGTCGCCGTCCAGTCGTTCGCGGATGGCATGTTCCACATTTGGACGGTCTCGCTGCGCACGGGGGCCGCCAGGCAGTTGACCCACGGGGAGTACGACGACCTCCAGCCCGCGTGGTCGCCCGACGGAAGCAAGATCGCGTTCTCCTCCACCCGGGAGGGCGGTGGCGACATCTGGACCGTGGACGTCCGGACCGGGCGGCTCGACCGGATCACCACCGCCAGTGCCCAGGAGACCCAGCCGACGTGGTCGCCGGACGGCAAGAGCATCGCGTACGTCCGCGGCAACGTCATCGAGAGCATCGACCTGGCCACCGGCGTGGTCAAGACGCTCGTCGCCGAGCGGCCCGGCACCGTGGCGGCCCCGTCGTGGTCGCCGGACGGCGGCAAGATCGCCTTCCTGCGCAGCGAGACCGGGGCGCGCCGGCTCAAGGTCGCCTCGACGCCCGACCAGGAACAGGCGGTCGGCGACCTGACCGACGTCTATCCCTTCCCGCCCGCGTGGCTCTCCGCCGAGGAGATCCTTTACGCGGGCAACGGCAAGGTCGTGGTGTCCAAGACGGCCGATGGCCAGACCCGCCAACTGCCGTTCTCCGCAACCTTCGTCCTGAATCGTCCGGTTTATCAGCGCAAGGAGTACGACTTCGATTCCAGCCGCCGCCGTCCGGTGCGCGGCATCGTCGGGCCCGCGTTGTCGCCGGACGGACGTACCGTCCTCTACAAGGCGCTCAATGATCTGTGGGTCCAGCCGGTAAGCAGCCACGGTCACGGTCACGGCCACGGGCAGGCGCGGAAGCTGACCGACGACCACTTCTACGAGATCGACGCCGTGTGGTCGCGGGACGGCAAGAAGATCGCGTACGCGTCCGACAAGGCCGGCACCATGGACATCTGGGTGCGCGAGGTCGCGAACGGCAAGGAGCGCAGGGTCACCTCGCTGGCCGGTGCGGAGATCGCCCCCGCGTGGTCACCGGACGGCCGCCGCCTGGCCTTCCAGGACCAGGGCGGCAAGACGTTCGTGGTGAACGCGGATGGCGGTGACCCGGCCGAGGTACTCGGCACCCGCAGTGCCCCGGGACGGCCGAGCTGGTCGGCCGACGGCCGCACACTCGCGCTGTCGGTCTCCTCCGCCTCGCGCAACCAGATCGAGCTGGTGAACGTCGAGGCCAAGACCAGTAAGGTCGTCGAGCCCGCGCCGTGGCGTTCGATCTCGGTGCGCGGCGACGACGGCCCGGCCTGGTCGCCCGACGGCCGGTGGTTCGCGTTCATCATGGAGACCACCCTGTGGGTGCTGCCGGTCAACCCCGACGGCACGCCCGCGGGCAAGGCGCGGCAGCTCACCCACAAGCCGAGCGACGCGCCAACGTGGAGCGGCGACTCCAAGACCCTGCTCTACCTGGAGAACGGCGAACTGCGCACGATCTCCAGGGACGGCGGGCGGTCGCGTTCCATCGAGACCGGCGTTGACTACTCGCCCGCCCAGCCCAAGGGCCGGGTCGTCATCCACGCGGGCAAGATGTGGGACGGCAAGAGCGAGAGTCTGCGCGAGAACGTGGACATCACCGTGGTGGGCAACCGGATCCAGGACGTCCGCCCGCACCGGCCCGGCCCGCACCCGCGCGGCTGGAAGGTGATCGACGCCTCGGACCGGACCGTCCTGCCCGGCCTGATCGACATCCACTACCACCAGCAGCTCCAGTCGAAGTTCTACGGCGACCGCCAGGGCAGGCTGCTGCTGTCGTACGGGATCACCACCACCCGCTCCACGGGTGACCAGGCGTACCGGGCGGTCGAGGATCGCGAGGCGGCGCAGGCGGGCGCGCGGATCGGCCCGCGGCACTTCCTCACCGGCGAGATGCTCGAAGGCTCCCGGCTCTCCTGGGACTTCGCCCGTCCCGTGATGAACGAACGGCAGCTCGACCTGGAGTTCTCCCGGGCCAAGGCGCTGGACTTCGACCTGATGAAGACCTACATGCGCTTCCCGCACCGGTTGCAGGCCGAGGTCGCCCAGCGCGGGCACCGGCTCGGCATCCCGACGACCTCGCACTACCTGCACCCGGGCATCGCGTTCGGGGTGGACCAGCAGGAGCACCTGTCCGGGCCGACCCGGTGGGGCTTCGGGTTCTCCCGCAACGCCTCCCAGGGCGTCATGTACGAGGACGTCGTCAAGCTGTTCGGCCAGGGCGGCTTCCCGCTCACCACGACGATGTTCGCCTCCAGCGCCCTGCTGGCGGACGACCCGGGCATGGTCGAGGACCCGCGGATCAAGTCCCTCTACACCGGCTGGGAGCAGGACATCCTGGTCGGCGAGCTGAAGTGCGCCCAGGGCGCCGGCGCGTGCGGGTCCCTTTCGGGCAACGCGGTGGCGGCCGAGCGTGCGGTGGCGCAGCTCAAGAAGGTGCTGGCGGCGGGCGGTACGGTACTGGCCGGTACCGACGGGCCGCTGGACAACCCGGCGGTCAGCCTGCACCTGAACCTGCGGTCCATGGTCAAGTACGGCATCTCGCCGGTGAAGGCGTTGCAGAGCGCGACCGTGCTGAACGCCAGGGCGCTCGGCATCGAGCACGATCTCGGCAGTGTCGAGCGGGGCAAGCTGGCCGACCTGATGTTCGTCGAGGGCGACCCGCTCGCGGACATCGGCACGCTCGCCAACGTGCGCGGCGTGATGACCAACGGCGCCCTGCACGACGTGCCCGACCTGCTCGAACCGTTCTCCGGTGAGCGGCAGGCCACGGCCTCGCCCACCAAGCTCGTCGCGCCCGAGCCCTCCGAGGCCGACCACACCCACTGAGGAACGCGTCTCCCGGAGGCGGAGGTCGGCGCGGCCTCCGCCCCGGGAGATCCCGAGCCCTCCCTGGGGAGATCCCGAACCCCGCCCCGGGAGATCCCGAACCTGGGACGTCCCGCCGTCCATTTAGGACGGTGTGATCTATACCTTTTTGGGTGCACATTACGTAGACCGCGATCACCTGGTGGCCGCCACCCCTTGGCCCCGGTTCTCGCGCAGCGCGACGGCCACATGTGGCCACGCACCGCGCCTTCACCGTCCATCCGCGCCGGTCACGCCTCCAACCGGTGCCGATTCCCTGCCTTTGCCGTTATCGGCCAGAGCCACCCCTCGTCACACCCCGCGCAGCGGGTAGCGAATGAGCCCATGCCCCGAAACCGGAGGTCAGGAGCGACATGACCCACGACTTGGAGACGAACCGGAACCTCGGACGGAGGACGCTGCTCGGCGCGGGAGCCGTGCTGGCGGCAGGTAGCGCGGTACCGGCGATGGCCGGCCCCGCCGCGGCGGGTACGAACGGGGGCGTGAAGGTCCCCGCCCCCGACAGCCCGCTGCCCATCATCCCGGTCCCGGCGCAGGTCAAGGCGACCGAGGCGCTCGCGCCGCTGCCCGACGCGCGGCTGTGGTACTGGGACACCGGCGGCTCGGGCGCGCCGGTCATCTTCCTGCACCCGGGCACGGGGAGTTCGGAGAGCTGGCCATACCAGCAGCCGTACTTCGCCAAGAAGGGCTACCGGGTGATCGCGTACTCCCGGCGCGGCCACTTCAAGTCCGACGCCGGACCCGCGGACCGTACGGGCACCGAGGCGGAGGACCTGCGGCTGCTGCTGAACCACCTGCGCGTGGATCGCTTCCACGGGGTGGGCGTGGCGGCCGGCGGCGGGACCCTGCTGGACTTCGCGCTGTCCCACCCCGAGCGGGTGCGCACGATCACGCTCGCCGGCAGCCTCACGGGCCTGGCGGAACCGGCGTACCAGGAGACGCTCAAGCGGCTGCGGCCCGAGGGCTTCTACAACATGGGGCCGGACTTCATCGAGCTCGGCCCGACGTACCGGGCGGCGAACCCGGAGGGGGTCCAGCAGTGGCTGGAGATCCACCACCGGGCCAGCCACACCGACGTCTCGCAGCCGTATGAGAACCGCCCGCTGTGGGCGGACCTCAAACGGCTGGACATCCCCACCTTCCTGGCCTGGGGTGACGGCGACCTCTACAGCCCGCCGAGCGTGCAGCGGCTGCTGGCCGCCCACCTGCGCCGCTCGGAGAGCCTGGTCGTCAACGAGTGCGGTCACCAGCCGCACTGGGAGCGATCCGACATCTTCAACCCCGCCCTGCTGAACTTCCTCCGCAGGCACTCCCGCTAGGTACCAAGGTCACGACCGTACGCGCGGTCCCGGAGGGGGACCGCGCGTACGGTCATGTTCCCGGTGTTAGGGTGTGCCGCGCGTTCGGGCGTGCGGAAGATCGGGGGAATGGGCGGTGTCCTTGGAAGGTGCGGCCAGGCTGGGGGTACTGCTTCGTGAGCGCGGGCTTTCGATCAGTACCGCCGAATCGCTGACCGGCGGGCTGCTGGGTGCGGTGATCACCGACATCGCGGGGGCGTCCGACTACTACGCCGGTGGTGTCACCACGTACGCCACGGCCTCGAAGGCCGCCGTACTGTCGGTGGACCCGGCGGTCCTCGCCACGCTCGGCCCGGTGAGCGGTACCACGGCGGAGCAGATGGCCGCGGGGGTGCGCGGGCTGTTCGCCACCTCGATCGGGCTGTCCACCACCGGCGTCGCCGGCCCGACCGCCCAGGACGGCAAACCGGTCGGCCTGGTCTTCATCGGCCTCTCCGCCGAGTCGGGCACCTTCAGCCGGGAATTCATGAGCAGCGGCGAATCCCGCGAGGAGGTCCGCCACCAGACCGTGGAATTCGCCCTCGACCTCCTGATCGACCACCTGACCGGCCGAACCCCCGAATGACACACGACTGGCGTACGTTCATGAACGTCGTGCGCCCGCGGCGGGACGCGCCCTATCCGTGCCCCTGCTGCGGGTTTCGCACGCTGGAGGAGCGCGGGATGTCCGAGATCTGCCCGGTGTGCTTCTGGGAGGACGACGGCCAGGACGAGCACGATGCGGACGACGTGCGCGGCGGGCCCAACCGGGAGCTGAGCCTGACCCGGGCGCGGCGCAACTTCGCCGCGTCAGGGGCATGCCACCCGAGGTACCTGGCGCACGTACGTGACCCGCTCCCGGCCGAGCACCCGATCACCTGAAAAGCGCGGCGGGGGAGGACGATGGTGGTCGTCCTCCCCCGCTGGTCGCTAGGTGGGTCAGTTGGAGGTGGTGGCGCTTTCCTGGGCCAGGCGTTCTGCGCCGGAGAGGGTGTTGAGCGGCTTTTCCTTGATGAACAGCACCGCGAGCAGGGCGAGGGCGGTCAGGGGGACGCCGATCAGGAAGAGGTCGGCGGTGGCCGTGGCGTAGACGTCCTGGACGATGGCGCGCAAGGGGGCGGGGAGTTGGGCGATGTTCGGTACGGCCTGCGACTCGCCGCCGCCTCCGGTCGCGCCCGCCATGGCCGGGAGGCGCTCGGTGAGTGACGAGGTGACCTGGTTGGCGAGTACCGCGCCCAGGGCGCTGACGCCGACCGCGCCGCCCATGCTGCGGAAGAAGGTCAGGGCCGAGGTGGCCACGCCGAGGTCGCTGGCCGGGACGTCGTTCTGCGCGGCGAGCACGAGGTTCTGCATGAGCATGCCGACGCCGATGCCGAGCACCGCCATGTAGACCATGAGCACCGGGATGCTGGTCTGCCCGCCGATCGTGCTCAGCAGCACCATCCCGGCGAGCATGATGATCCCGCCGGCCACCAGGAACGCCTTCCAGCGGCCCCACTTGGTGATGAGCTGCCCGGCCACGGTGGAGGAGATCAGCAGGCCGAAGACCATCGGCAGGCTCATCAGCCCGGCCACGGTCGGCGACTTGCCCAGCGCGACCTGGAAGTACTGCGACAGGAACACCGTGCCGCCGAACATCGCGACCCCGACCAGGACGCTGGCCACCGTGGCCAGGGCGACCGTGCGGTTCCTGAACAGGCTGAGCGGGATGATCGGTTCGGCGGCCCGCGACTCGACCCACAGGGCGAGCGCCAGGACCAGCAGCCCGCCGCCGACCAGGCCGGCGGTCCACCACGAGCCCCACTCGAACTTGTTGCCGGCCAGCGACGACCACACCAGCAGCGTGCTCACGCCGAGCGTGATCAGGAACGCGCCCAGGTAGTCGACCTTGACCTGCTTGCGGACCACCGGCAGGTCGAGGGTGCGCTGCAGAAGTACGATCGCCACGATCGTGAACGGCACGCCGATCAGGAAGCACCAGCGCCAGCCCAGCCAGGAGGTGTCCACGAGGAGGCCGCCGATCAGCGGGCCGACGACCGTGCCGACGCCGAACACCGCGCCGAAGATGCCGGCGTAGCGGCCGAGTTCGCGCGGCGGGATCAGGGCGGCCATGACGATCATCGCGAGCGCGCTCATGCCGCCCGCGCCGATGCCCTGCACGACCCGGCTGACGATCAGGATCTCCACGTTGGGCGTCAGGCCGGCGATCAGCGATCCCACCACGAACAGCCCGAGGGAGAGCTGGATCAGCAGTTTCTTGTTGTAAAGGTCGGCCATCTTGCCCCACAGCGGCACCGTGGCGGTCATGGCCAGCAGTTCGGCGGTGACGATCCAGGTGTAGACCGTCTGCGATCCGCCCAGGTCAGGGACGATGACGGGCAGCGCGTTGGCCACGATGGTGGAGGCCAGGATGGACACGAACATGCCCACCATCAGCCCGGACAGCGCCTGCAACACCTTTCTCCGGGATGTCGGGGCGGCGGGCGCGGTCACGGATTTCGACTCCGCGTCGGTCGTTGTCATGCTTCCTCAGGTTTCTCAGCGGTTTTCGCGGCGCGTTCGCAAGGCAAGCGGCAGGGCACAGTCCCCGGCCGGCGTCGTGGGCCGGGCCGGGGCAGGAGGGCCGGCATCAGGGTTCAGGGAGGCCGGCGGCCAGGCGGTCGAAGGCGTCGTCGAGCAGGTCGGTCATGGGCACGGACCCCTTCGTCCGGCTCCACCGCAGCATCGCCACGCGGAAGGCGGCCAGGCCGACGGCGGAGAGCAGTTCCGGATAGCCGCCGGCGGCCCGCTCCGGGCCGATCCGCTCGGCCACGGCGGCGGCCAGGGCGCGTTCGTTCGCGAACCCGCCGGACACCAGCCGGGGCAGCAGTGACGGGTTCTCCTCGATCACCTTGATCCGCAGCCGGACCTCTTCGGCGCGTTGCTGCATGCATTCGGCCTGTCCGCGCAGCACCAGGCGGAGCGCCTGGAGGGCGGTGAGGCCGGCGGGCGCGGAGGCCAGCGACTTGGGCCATGCGGTCTCGACGTCGGCGGGGGTGACCAGGAGGGCGTCCTCCTTGGATGGGAAGTAGTTGAAGAAGGTGCGGGACGAGACGTCGGCCGCCTCGGCGATGTCCTCCACCGTCACGCCCGCCAGGCCGCGCTCGGCGACCAGGCGCAGCGCCGCATCGGCGAGGGCCGCCCGGGTCTCCAGCTTCTTGCGGTCTCTCCGCCCGAGTTCTTCAACACTGCCCACACTGTCCACATACGACCAAACGAGCGAAGGAAGCGAAGAATTTCAGACTGAGCAAAGTTTCATGGGCTGAAAGCCGGTGATGTCGGTCACAGTGCCGCTGACCTGGCGTTCAGCGCGGCTCCGAGGTCGCGGACCCGGCGGGCGATCTCCGGTGTGGCGTCCAGGGCGAACTCCGCGCCCAGCGCGGCGATGGCCGCCACGTACTGCACGACGAGCGCGGGGGAGTCGGCGCTCACTCGTACCGCGCACTCGCCGGGGCCGAGGTCGCGGACCTCGCCGGGGATCGCCGCGAACACCCGGGTACGCAGGTCGGCGGCGGCCAGCCGTACGGTCATCCGGGCGGTGTGCCCGTAGGTGGCGCGGGCGAACGCGCGGGTCACGTACTCGGCCGGGTCGTCCGCGGGCAGTTCGCGGGGGGTGAAGCGCTGGTGCGTGGGACGCGGTCCGGTGATGCGGTCCGCCCGGAACGTCCGCCAGTCCGCGCGCCCGGGGTCGTACGCGAGCAGGTACCACCGGCCGCCGAAGGTGACCAGGTTGTACGGCTCGACCAGGCGGTCCTCCTCGTCGCGGTGGCGAAAGGCCAGCATCCGCCGGTCGTGTGAGGCCGAGGCCAGCACGGCCAGCACCCCGGCGTCCACCCGTGGCACGTTCCGGTACGGCACGGCGGCCGTCACGTCGCCGAGCGTGGCCAGCCGGGGGCGCAGCCGGGCGGGCAGCACGCGTTCCAGCTTGGCCAGCGCCCGCATCGAACTGTCCTCGATCCCGGCCACGCTGCCGCCCGCCGCGGTCACCAGGCCCAGCGCCACCGCCACGGCCTCCTCGTCGTCGAGCAGCAGTGGCGGCAGGTCGCGGCCGGAGATCAGCCGGTAGCCGCCCGCGATGCCGGTGGTGCCCTCCACCGGGTAATCCAGCGCGCGCAGCCGTTCGATGTCGCGCCGGATCGTGCGGACCGTGACGCCGAGGCGTTCGGCCAGCTCGGGCCCCGGCCAATCGGGGCGGCTCTGGAGCAGGGAGAGCAGCTTCAGCAGCCGCCCGGGCATGTTCCGGCGCACGGAAACGAAGTCGGTCACTCTTCCAGGTTGCCGTACTTTGCGGACAAGTTATGTCCGTAAGACCGCCTAGGGTGCTCGTATGACTGAGACACTGGAGGACATCCACGGGCCGGTCTTCAGGCCCGCGGCGGAGGGTTTCGACGACGAGCGCATGGGTTACCAGCGCCTGGCGAGCCACCGGCCCGACCTGATCGTGGGGGCGGCCGGTGTGGACGATGTGCGCGCCGCCGTACGGCACGCCGCCGCGCTCGGCGCGCGGGTCGCGGTCCAAGGCGCCGGGCACGGTGTCAACGTCCCGATGGACGGCGGAGTGCTGATCAGCACCCGGCGCATGACCGACGTCCGGGTGGACCCGGCCACGCGTACCGCGTGGGTCGAGGCGGGCGCGCCCTGGGCGAAGGTGATCGAGGCGACGGCCCCGCACGGGCTCGCGCCGATGTCGGGCAGCTCGCCGGGGGTCGGCGCGGTGCCGTACACGCTGGGCGGCGGCCTCGGGCTGATGGCCAGGAAGTACGGCTTCGCCGCCGACCACGTGCGGCGGCTGACCATGGTCACCGCGGACGGACGGGCGGTTGAGGTGACGCCGGACGGCGAGCCCGGTCTGTTCTGGGCGTTGCGCGGCGGCGGGGTCGGCGGGCTCGGCGTGGTCACCGGCATGGAGATCGGCCTGCTGCCGGTCACGCGGCTGTACGGCGGGGGCCTGTTCTTCGACGTCGCCGAGGTGCCCGGCGTGCTGGAGGCGTGGCGGCACTGGACCGAGACGGTGCCCGAGGAGATGACCTCGGCGGTGGCGATGCTGCCGTTCCCCGACGTGCCCGAGGTGCCGGAGGACCTGCGCGGGAAGCACGTGGCCCAGGTCAACATCGCGTTCCTGGGATCGGAGGAGGAGGGGCGGCGGCTGGTCGAGCCGCTGCGCGACGTCGGGCCGTGGCTGCGTGACACGCTGCGCGAGATCCCCTACACCGAGTCGGCCGCCGTGTTCGACGAGCCCGACCAGCCGCACGCCTACCAGTCCCAGAACCGGCTGCTGCGCGACCTCGATCCGGGCCTGCTGGCCACGCTGCCGAAGACCGGGGGGCCGTCCGCGCCGATCATGTGCGTCGTGCAGATGCGGCACCTGGGCGGCGCGCTGGCCCGCCCGCCGCGCGTCCCGAGCGCCGTCGGCCACCGCGACGCGGCCTACTCGCTCAATGCCCTTTCCGTGCTCCGGCCGGGCCAGGAGGAGATCGCGCGCAGGCTCCATGACGACGTGCTGGCCCCATTCGAGGACCAGGCGCTGGGCCGGGGGATCAACTTCGGCTACGGGCGGCTGACCGAGCAGGAGGCTCGGACCGCTTTCGACCCGGGCGACTACGACCGGCTCGCCGAACTCAAGGCGCGCCACGACCCGGACGGGATGTTTCACGCCAACTATCCGATCTCCCCGGATAAGCGCGATCAGTGACATCACTGCCACGCAATGCTGACGAAAGATACCTGACATACACGGGTGAATACCGACGGTAGAAGGGATGGCTGCGCGCCGTGGGGGCGTTGCGCCTGACCTAGCGGAACATGGGCGAAGGCGCTGGACAAACCAGCGTTCTTCGCCCAATATTGCCGGTGCCGGTCCGGTATAGGTCTTGTTGTTGAAGACTGGACGGTCTAGCCCGCGGCGCTCTTTCCGGCAGGCCCCGCACTTCGCGCTAAACAGGGGTTTCCGATATCGCGCCGAGAAAGCTAAGATTCTTCACTACTACCTGACTACGCTTTACCCGTGTGTTTTCACACGCCTCCCGCATGTCCCGCACGACCCCCCCGTGTGTACGCGAAGGGACGCGATGAAGACGAGCCAGTCCGCCGGCCGGGCGCACTAGCGGGAACCACCATGAAGGCGACCGGCATCATCCTTTGTGGCCCGCCCGCCAGCGGTAAGAGCACCATCACCCGCGCGCTGCACGACCTGGACCCTCGTTTCGTGCCGGTGCGCAACCTCGTCGTCGGGCCCGACGCCGCCGACGACCACGACCAGGTCACCGACGAGCAGGTCGATCGGCTCCGCCGGGCCGGGCGGATCATCTCCGACATCCGGCGCGAGGGCGGGCGGTACGCGATCGACCGCCACCCGATCGAGCACATGGCCCAGGCCGGGCTCGTCCCGGTGATCCACGTGTGCGGCCGGCCCGACGTGCGGCGGCTGTCCGCGCTGGGCGAGTGGGTGCGCGTGCTGCTCTGGGCCCCCAGGGAGATCTGTCACGAACGCCTGCGCCGCAGGGACGGCTGCGGCGCGGGCGGCGCGGCGGGCGTCACCGCCGGCCAGGACGTCCTGGACCCCGTCCAGGTCACCGCCGACGACCCGCTGTTCCACCTGCGCATCGCCACCGACGAGACGCCGCCCGACCACGCCGCCCGCGAGATCGCCGACGCGTTCACCGCCGCGACCCGCCCGGCGAAGGCCGTCCGGCCTCAGTCGCGCACGGCGGGCTCCGTCGCCGGGTCCTGACGGCGGCGGATCACCAGCCAGTTGATCACCCACAGCGCCAGGCCGATGGCCAGCAGGACGCCCGCCCGGGCGTAGACCTCCACCGGGCGTCCGGTCAGCGGGCTGGCCAGTACCAGCGCCAGCACCGCGCCGAGCACCGGCAGCGCGGTCGGCGCCCGATAGTGCTGGTGCTCCACCCGGTCCCCGCGGAGCACCAGCACCGCGACGTTCACCACTGTGAACACGCACAGCAGCAGGAACGCCGTCGTGTCGCCCAGGCCCTCGATCCCGCCGGTCGAGATCAGCCCGATGGCCAGCAGCGTGGTGAACACGATGCCGATCACCGGAGTGCGGCGGCGCGGATCGACCCACCCCAGCCCCTTGGGCACGACCCGTTCGTTGGCCAGCCCGTACACCAGCCGCGAGGCCATCATCATGTTGATCAGCGCGGTGTTGGACAGGGCGAAGATGGCGATGGCCGCGAAGACCTGCGGCGGGAAGCTGATCCCGCCCGCCTTGACCACCTCCAGCAACGGCCCGCTCGACTCGGCGAGCACCCGGTGGTCCACCAGCAGCGAAGAGGTGATCGCGACCAGGATGTAGACGGTGCTGGTGATCGCCACGCCCAGGAAGATCGCCCGGGGAAAGTTGCGGGAGGGGTCCGTGGTCTCCTCGGCCATGTTGACCGAGTCCTCGAAGCCGACGAACGCGAAGAACGCCAGCGCCGTGCTCCCCAGCAGGGCGAACATCAGCCCGCCCGCCTCTCCCGACTCGATGTGGACCAGCCGGCTCGGCTCGCCGAGCCCGTTGACCAGCGCGTAGACGCCGATGCCGATGATGATCACCAGCCCGCTCACCTCGACGATGGTGAGCACGATGTTGGTCCGCACCGACTCCGACACGCCCCGGTAGTTCAGCAGCGCGACCGCGATGATGAAGATCACCCCGACCACGGCGGCCGGGATCGCGATGAACTCCCTCAGGTAGTCGCCGCCGATCGCCAGCGAGGCGGCGCTGGCCGAGGTCAGCCCCGAGCACATGACGGCGAACGCCACCATGAACGTGAAGAACGGGACCTTGAACGCCCGCTGCGTGTAGAGCGCGGCCCCGGCCGCCTGCGGGTACTTGGTCACCAGTTCGACGTAGGACATCGCGGTCAGCACCGCGATGAGGAAGCCGACCAGGAACGGCAGCCACAGGGCTCCGCCGACCCGGCCCGCCACCGCGCCGGTCAGCGCGTAGACGCCGGTCCCGAGGATGTCGCCGACGATGAACAGCACGAGTAGTTTGGGGCCGATCGCCCGCTTCAGCGGGACGGGTTCGGCTACCGCTGCGGGGCTTGTGGGGGGAGTCATGTCCAGGCTGTTCCCGCGGTCAATGTTCTTGACACGGCCTGGTTGCGAAACACCTTCGTTGTGCCGGACATGTCGGAAGTGGAAGAGCAGCCTCATCGAAAGGTGGCAGCGTGGGACCACCTTCCCGCAAGCAGCGCTTCGAGCAGATGTATCTGGAGCATTACCCGGATCTGCTTGGTTACGTACAGCGGCGCACTGAATCTCCCGACGACGCCGCCGACGCGCTGGCCGAGACGTTCACCACCGCCTGGCGGCGGCTGGACGACGTCCCCGGGGGCGGGGAGGCCCGGCTGTGGCTGTACGGCGTGGCCCGGCGGGTCCTCGCCAACCAGCGGCGCGGCGAGAGCCGCCGGACCGCGCTCGCCGTACGGCTGCGCGCCGAACTCGCCGAGTGGGCCGAATCCGCCCCCGCCGCCGGGGGCGGGATCGACGGTGTCCGCGCCGCCTTCCGGCGGCTCGGCGAGCCCGACCGCGAGGTGCTGTCGCTGGCCGTCTGGGAGGGGCTGACCTCCGCCGAGATCGCCACCGTGCTCGGCTGCTCGGGCGGGGCCGCCCGGCTGCGCCTGCACCGGGCGCGTAAACGCCTCGCCGGGGAACTGGCCTCGGCCGGGCTCGATCTCACCCGATACGGCCTGCGGGCCGTGGCACTGGCGAAGGGGAGGCCATGAGCACCGACGTCGACCACCTGATCGCCGCGCTGGCCCGCGACCCGGGGCCGGGGCTGACGCCGGGGGCGCGGGAACTGCTCGGCGAGATCACCGCCGAGCCCTGCGCGGATGTCGCGCGGGAGCCGAGGCGGCGCTGGTGGCGGTTCGCGTTGCCGGTCGTGACGGCGCTGGTCACCGCCGTGGTGGGGGTACTGGCGTACTCCGCGCCGGCCTCCGCCACGCTCGACATCCGGCGCGAGGGGCGGAATTACGTGATCATGGTGATCGACCTCTACGCCGACTCTCACAAGTACCAGAGCCAACTGCGCGCGATCGGGCTGGACATCACGCTCCGCATGACGGCCGTGTCGGCGAGCCTGGTCGGGCAGGTGATCGTGATGCCGGTGCCGGACGGGCCCATTCCGAAGGCGGGAGTCCGGATCGACGACCAGATCAAGCCGATCAGTGGGAAAGGCACCTGCCGGAAATGGGGGGAGGTCTGCCCGGTAGGGCTGAAGATCCCGGTGGGTTACCGCGAGCGGGCCGAGGTGCTGCTCGGACGGGCGGCGAGGCCCGGGGAGAAGTACGGAGCCCTCGCGCCGATCGACGGGCCGGGGGAGCCGTTGCACTGCGTGCCGTACGTCGGGCGGCCGGTGCGGGCGGTCCGGGAGCTGCTGCGGGACCGCGGCGTGGCGTCCGTGACCTATTCGACGGCCAAGAGCTGGGAGTCCCAGGTGCCCGGCGACTGGTACGTCCACGACGGGACGCTCACCGCCCCGGGCTCCGCGCTGCTCCTCGTCGGGCCGGACAAGACCCCGCCCCGCGATACGGGGCCGAAGATGACCGGCGACTTCTGCTGATCCCTTCCTGACCTGCTGATCAGTTAGCCCGCGTCGTGTCCGGCGACGGGTCGTTCCGGCATGCCCGAAAACCAGGGCTGCCGTCTTCTTTCTGCCGATGACGGGGTTTCGCATGCTCACCGTAGGTTTCGCTCGCTCTGCCCTGCCGTCCGTTCCCTTGCGGGCCGGGCACCGGATGTTCGCCGTGGTGGTCGGCCTGGCCGCCGCGCTGCGCGTGGTGACCATGCTCGGGTACCGGCCCGCCCAGCTCTACTGGGGCGACTCCTTCTCCTACCTCCACCTGGCCGCCCACCCCGAGCCCTCCACCGGATTCCGGCCGCCCGGATATCCACTGCTGCTGGCGCTGCTCCGCCCCTTCCACAGCATCGAACTCGTCGTCGCCGTCCAGCACGCCATGGGCCTCGCCGTCGGCGTGCTGATCTACGCACTGCTGCGCCGCGCGTCGCTGCCCGCCTGGGCCGCCACGCTCGCCGCCGTGCCCGGCCTGTTCGACGCCTCGTTCCTGCGGCTTGAGCACGCGGTGCTGTCCGACATGCTGCTGATCTTCCTGGTGGTGGCCGCGCTGGCGGTCATCACCTGGCGGCCCGTGGTGTCGCCGCGCGCCGCCGTCGCCGCCGGGCTGCTGCTCGGCTGGGCCGGGCTGACCCGGACCGTCGCGGTGCCGCTGCTCGGCCTCTTCGTCCTGTATCTGGTCGTCCGGCGGGCCGGGTGGCGGCCGGTGGTGGCCCTGGCGCTCGCCGGAGTACTGCCCCTGGCCGCGTACGCCGCCTGGTACCACGCCCACCACGGCCGGTACGCGCTCAGCGGCTCGGACGGTGTCGCGCTGTGGGCGCGGACCATGACGTTCGCCGACTGCTCGGTGATCCGCCCGCCCGCCGCCGAGGCCCGCCTGTGCCCCAACGGGACGGTGGTGGACGCCGCCTCGGAGTACATCTGGGCGCCCGGCTCGGCGATCAACCTGCTGCCCGGCGGCCGGGACGGCAACAACGACCTGGCCCGGTCGTTCGCGCTGCGGGCCATCGCCGCCCAGCCGCTGGACTACCTGGCCGACGTGGCCCGCGACACCGCGCTCACCTTCGCCTGGACCCCGGTGCCGCACCCCGCGCGGGTGACCCCCGCCTTCGGCTTCGCCAGGGGGGCCTGGGGGCTGCCCGCGTATCCGCTGGTCGAGCAGGTGCGCCGGGACTACGACCCGGACCTGAGCGGCCTGCGGTCCGTCGAGCCGTACGCGTCCTTTCTCATCGCCTACCAGTACCCGGCCTACCTGCGCGGGCCGTTCATCGCGGCGATCCTGCTCCTCGGCGGGGCGGGCGCGCCGCTCGCCCGGCGGTCGGCGGCGCTGCCGTGGCTGACCGCGGTGGCGCTGCTGGTCGTGCCGGTGGCGGTGCTGGACTTCGACCACCGCTACGTACTGCCGGTCATTCCGGTCGCCTGCCTGGCCGCCGGCCTGGCAGGGGCCGATCTGCGCGGCCGGGCGGGACGGAATCCCGGAAAACGTCGGTGGCAGGCCGTACGGTTGCCTGCGGGGAGAACCGAGTGAAGAGGAGACGGGGCGATGACGCGGCACGATCAGCCCGGGAGCGGCGCCGGGCGTGGCCGGCTTCGGGGCGATGCCGAGCATGAGCGCAATCTGGCGCTCTTCCGGATCGTCCACGAGGTGGCCACCCACCATGCCGGCCGGCCGGTGCCCGCCGTACTGGCCACGCTACGCGACCGGGTGCCGCGCGCCCCCGGTCTGGGCCTGGACGAGGGGGCCCTGCTCCGCATCGCGCACGAGATCAGCGTCGGGCGCGACCCTTCCGGGCTATGACCGGCGGGGCCTGAGCGACCTCGGGGCACCCCTGATATCTCAGGGGTCGGGGATCAGGGGCGGCTCAGGGATGCCGCCGGATGCCCCCGGGGGTCGTTCGGCGAGATCCTTCTTGCATGCTGCTCGTGAGAGGGATCTACCCGCTGATCGCCTGCCTGGGGGTCGTCGCGGCGGTGGTCGCGCTGGCCGTCGGCCTGCTCGACACCGACCCGCGGCTCGACGCCTTCGGAATGACGATCGGTGAGTACGCCGTGGTGAGCGAGGGGGTCGCCACGGAGTTCGGGATGCTCTCTCTCGGAGTGGCCGCGGTCGCGCTGCTGGCGGGGCTGCGGGCGACGGGGGCTCCGGTGCGGGGGACACCGGAGTGGCTGATCGGCACCTGGGGCGGGGTGATGATGGTCGCCGCGTTCGTCTTGCCGATGCTCGACGGGTGGACAGGGGAGGCGCACCGGATCGCGTCGATCATGTCGGTGATGTCGCTCGCGGTCCTGCCGGCAGCCGCGGGGCTGCTGGTCTCCAGGTTCGCCGGCGACGAACGCTGGCGCGCCGTCGCCCGGCCGGTCGAGTGGCTGGCGCTCGCGGGGGGCTTCGGGCTGCTGGCCACGACGTACGCGGCGCTGCCCGGCGGAGGGGCGCTGATCGGGCTGGGCGAGCGGGTGATGCTGGCGGTGGGCATCGCCTTCCTGGGGGTGCTCGCGCTGCGGCTGGCGACGCTCGGCGGGGCGGGCCACCGGGTCGCGGTACGGCTCCGCGAGGCTTACGCGGGGTTCGCGGTCCGGGTGGATCTCGCCAAGCCGGGCAGGCTGACGCGCCCGGCCGGCTCCACCGGCGCCGACGACCCCGCTTCCGGCCGGGTCCTGCGCTGAGGCTTCGGGCGGCTCGGCTCAGAGTGCGCGGAGGCCGTTGATCACGTCCTTGAGGATGTGGTCGCCGGTGAACGTCGCCGCGGGGGCGGGCGGGCGGATCACGATGAGTTCCATGTCCCGCAGGTCGCCCAAGATGACACGGACGACGCCGACGGCCAGGTCCAGCTCGGCCGCCACCTCGGCCACCGACGCGGCCCGCCGGGTGCGGGCCAGCACCTTCTCCTGCTCCGGCCCGAGCACCGTGCCGCCGGGGGGACGCTCGCCGGTCGCCACCACCATCGCGATCAGGTCGATGGGCGGACCGCTCGACCGGGTACGCCCATTGATCAGCGCATACGGCCGGACGACCGGTCCGGCTTCGTCGTCCAGCCACTGGTAGTCGTGATACTCGGCTCCACCGGTGTCCGGCCTGGGGTGGGCGGCGCGGAGTGCGGGTTTGGCCCCCTGGTCGGGGCGCGGGTGCTCCGCTGATGGTTCGGGGGCTGCGGGCACGCCTTGGGGACGCGCCGGGGCCGGGCGTGCGGGAGTACCCGGGGTACCGGGGGCCTGGCCGGTCGGTGGGTGCAGCCGGCGCATGGGCCCGGTGCCGGCCTGGTCCGGTGACGGTTCGCCGTTTCCGGGGGGCTTGGCGGGGAGGGCCTGGCCGGTCGCCGGGGCGGGTTCGTCCGCACGGCGTACCGGGAGGGGGGCGGCTTCGCCGTCCCGGCCGACCCGTGGCTCCTGCCCGGGGACGCCGGCGGCCCGTGCGGGTGCCGGGCGCTCTTGCGCCGCCTTGCGGGGGGTTTCCTCGGCGTGTTGTGTCGGCCGGGTGGGCGCGGGGCGGTCTTGTGCCTGTTGTGCGTGGTGGAGGGGGTGGCCCGCGGGTGGTGCGCCGTCGCGGGGGGCTTCCTCCGTGCGTCGTACCGGCCGCGCGGGCGTGGGCGCGGGCTGCGGTTGAGCGGCCGGGCGGGCCGGGGTAGAGGTCGCGTCGGGGAGCGGCCAGACGCGCTCGTCCCGGGCGGGGATGCGGTTGGAGGAGGGGGGCGGCTGGCTCCTGCGCCGTGGCGTACGGCTTGGCGTGGGCCTGGGCTCTGGGGCACGGCTGGGCGGTATGCCCTGCTCCTGGGCACGCTTGGCCGCGGCCTCCTGCGCCGCCCTGCGCCGGGCGGCCCTTCGCTCAAGGCCGGAAAGGCCCTGTTTGGGTGTCGAGCGGGTGTCCTGTCCCGGGGGTTGGACCGGGCGCTGCGCCGCCCTCTCGGCCGGTGCGCCGCCATCACGGGTAGGCCAGGGCCGATCGCCCTGCCCTATGGTGGGCCGGCCTTCCCGGGGGGCTCGGTCCGGTGTCCCCCGACCGCCCGGCTCCACGCGGGGGCGCGGCCTGCCGGCGGCCTCACCAGGGGCCGTACGGGGCTCCTGCCCGCCGGCAGCAGGCCCGGTACCCACCCCCGGGCCGGTGTCGGTGGCCCCGGGGGGCGCGCTGTCCGTGGGGGCGTCGGCGGTGGGGGGTGGAGGGGTGTTGGGGTCGTGGGAGTTCACGAGCCGCCCCGTGGTGGTGTCGCGATGTGCTGGCCGACCCGCTTGACCAGCATGGCCATCTCGTAGGCGACGTGGCCCACGTCGGCGTCGGCCGTGGCGAGTACGGCCAGGCAGGTGCCCTGCCCCGCCGCGCTGACGAACAGGAACGCGGTTTCCATCTCCACGATGGTCTGCCGGACTTCCCCGCCGCCGAAGTGCCGCCCCGTACCCCGGGCCAGGCTCTGGAACCCGGAGGCGACCGCGGCCAGGTGTTCGGCGTCCTCCCGGCTGAGCCCGGCGGAGAAGCCGACGGGAAGCCCGTCGGTGGACAGCAGCACCGTCTGGCTGATCGCGCTCACCCGGTTGGTGAGGTCGTCCAGCAGCCAGTTCAACTCGCCGGTATTGCTAGGGTGCGGGGTCATTCGTCCCTCTTGTCGACAGTCGTCTGATGAACGTAGTGAGCATCCTCCCGGCCGCGCCGCGCGCCACGCTGGAAGGCGGAAAAGATCGCGCGTACTTCCTCGGGCGAGCGGTCGGCGGCGTCGGGATCCGCGTCCGGGTCCTCCGGATCAGTCTCCCCCTTCGCGGGGCCCTCGTCCGCCACATCCTGGCGAAGTTGTGGTGCCAGGCCGGCCTGCGGCACCCGCCGGGGTAGTCCGGCGTCGGTGGTCTCGCCGGGCGTCGCCTCGCCGGTCGCGGAGGGCGCGGGCTCCGGCTCGGGCGCGGCGCCGGGGATCGCGCCGGAGGGGGTACTGCGGGCGGCGGCCGGTACGGCCTCTCCAGGCTCCCCGGCCTCCCCCGAAGCCGCGGCCGAGGCCGGTGGTTCGGCGCCGGGGACCACGGAGAGCGAGGAGGGGGATGTACGGCGCACACGGCGGGTCGGCAGCGGTGGCTTCGGTCCGTCCTGCTCCTCGGGCGGCGTGAACGGCCCGCGCGCGTCCGCGCTCTCGCCGCCCGCGGCCCCGGAGGGCTGCTCCAGCGCCGGCCGCTCGTCCCCCGCGGGCGGGGCGGACCGCTGGGCCAGCTCCCGCGCCGCCGCCCGCGCGGCCCGCCGCCGCGAGCCGGGCAGCGTCCGGCGCTGCACCGGCACGACGGCGGGCTGCGCCGCACGCGCGTCGGCCATCAGGGTCCGGGGCAGCAGCACGATCGCGACCGTCCCGCCGTACGGCGAGGCCCGCAGTACCACGCGGATGCCGTGCCGGGCGGCGAGCTGCCCGACCACGAACAACCCCAGCCGGTCGCTGTCGGCCAGATCGAACTCCGGCGGGCCCGCCAGCCGTTCGTTGATCGCCTCGTACTCCTCGGGCAGCAGCCCCAGCCCCCGGTCCTCCACCTCGACCGCGAACCCGTTGGCGACCAGGTCTCCCCGCACCATGACGGTCGTCTCGGCGGGGGAGTAGACCGTGGCGTTCTCCACCAGTTCGGCGATCAGGTGGGTGACGTCGGCGACGGCCGTGCCGTCCAGGGCCGTGTCCGGTACCGGCTGCACGCTCACCCGCGTGTAGTCCTCGACCTCGGCCACGGCCGCGCGCAGGACGTCGACCACCGGCACCGGGTTGCGCCACGCCCGGCCGGGGGTCGCCCCGGACAGGATGATCAGCCCTTCGGCGTGCCTGCGCATCCGGGTGGTCAGGTGGTCCAGCTTGAAGAGGTCGTCCAGGGTGTCGGGGTCGTCGGTCCTGCGCTGCATGGTGTCCAGCAGGGCGAGCTGGCGGTGCAGCAGGCTCTGCTTGCGCCGGGCCAGGTTGAGGAAGACCTGGCCGACGCCGCGCCGCAGGTTGGCCTGGCCGACGGCGGCTTCGACGGCGGTCCGCTGCACCGAGCCGAACGCCTCGGCGACGTCCTTGACCTCGGCCGACCCGCTGACGACGATCGGCGGGGCCTCGGTCCCGACGTCCACGCGCTCGCCCCGGCGCAGTCGTTCCACGATCCGCGGCAGCCGTACTCCGGCCAGCTCCGTGGCCGCCCGGCGCAGCCCCGCCAGGTCGTGGGCCAGGCGGCGGCCGAACCGGACCGAGATGAGGATGGACACGATCACCGCGAGCAGGCCCAGACCACCGGCGATCCCGATCCTGACCAGGATGTTCGTGGCGACGGACCCGGATCGCTCGGCGAGCACGGCCGAGGACGACGCGCTCAGCTCGTCCAGGGAGGCGGAGATCTCGTCCACGGTGGTCCGCCAGCGCTCGGCCCCGGGCGGGAGCGCGCCTTTCGCCGACGCCTGGACGAGCTGATCCTCCAGTGCCGTGAACTGCGCGAACGCCGTCGAGGCCAGCAGCTTCTGGTACGGCCGGCGCAGCTCGGCGTCGAGCGAGGAGATTCCGCGGGCGTGCAGGAAGCGGCGGGTGGAGACGTACTCGGTGAAGGCGCCGTGCTCGGCGGACGTGATCCGCTGGTCGATGAGCGCGCCGCTGATCAGGGCGTTCTGCCTGGCGATGATCTCGCGGGCGTTGCCCATCGCCTGCATCGCCCCGGCCTGCTGGTAGATCGACATGTCGGGGACGGCGACGAGCTGGTCATAGAGCCGGTAGACGCGGTCCAGGACGGTGTTGTAGTCGGTGAGCGCGGTCAGCCGGTCGCTGCGCCCGCTGTCGATCCCGGCCCGGACGGCGGGCAGCAGGTCGAGCTGGGTGAGCAGGGTGGTGAGGGGGGCGCGGAGCTCGGGGCCGATGTCGCCGCGTTCGGAGGCCGCCGCCTCGGCACCGCGCAGTTTGCGTACGGCCTGGTCGGTGGTGGCCCGCTGGGCGCCGAGTTCGCTGGTGACCACGCGGGAACTGATCGCCACGGTGGACCGGGCCCGCTCGGCCTGGAGCTGGGCGCCCAGATCGGTGGCGGTGACGCCGATGGTCTGGTAGAGCGCGTCCGCGCGAAGCAATGCCAGGCCATCGCCGACCGTGACATTTAGGACGAAACCCCACAAAGCGCTCAGCGAGAGGAGCGGAAGCAGCAGCAACAGGGAGATTTTAAACCGAATTGACCGGTTTCTCGAAGCCATGCGCACTCGTCCCAACCTCATGAGTGTCTGGAGGCTTGCCGTCGCGTCACATATACCGGTAAATCCACCTCCGGGAAGATCGCTCAGGAGACTAGCACCAATTAAGGATTCTGCGCATTGGAGACGCGCATGTCGTTCTGCTTTCGCGGATGCGGGCCCGCCGGCGACCCGCCTCTGCGGCTCCCGCTCTGACCTGGGCGTATCGTGGATTGTGGCAGGGGTGGGGGGTGGCGCGGCGGCGGCCGATGGGGGTACCTCGCCGGAGCGGTTGACCTGCGATTACACAAAACTTGACGAGCTTGGAAAAACTCCTGGCGAGAGTCCACCAAGATCGTCATCGGGTCCCGAGGTTTCGCGAAGATTCTTCGTAGCACCCGGCCGCCGCGCCCGTCCCTCGAACCAGTGTTCCCTACGCCCCCGCGGGGTCAGCGGCAGGCCACTCCGGTGAGGTTGCGGCCACCGTTGTAGGAGGTCTTACCACCTGGGCCGTGGTCGGCATGGCGTACACGGATGGACAGGCACAGGTTCTTCCCGTAGACCTTGACCGGCCCCGCGTAGTACTTGAATTTGCCCTGGTCCTGGTCGTAGTTGTTCTTCCAGTTGTCCTCGGCCCACCGGGAGTTGTACATCTCGATCCACAGCGGGGTGCGCTCGCCGTACCTCGGGAGGCCGGGGCGCTTGGCGAGGACCGCGCAGTTCCAGCCGTTGGCCGCGTTGTAGTAGAGCTTGATGTCGCTGCGGTAGTAGGTGCGTCCGTTCAGGGCGTCCTTCAGCGGGACCTTCCAGGTCCCGACCAGCGAACCGGCGCACCCGTACGCGCCCGCCTGGGCCGCCTGCGGCAACGCCACCTGCGCCGCCAACGCGACACCGGCCGCGGCCAGAACCGCCAGTGACCTCCGGAACATGTGACTCCTTGCTCTCCTGGACGATCGGGTCAGATATGGCCCGGGGGATCTTCCCACCGTACCTTGACCCTCCCTTTACCCGATGGCCGCCCACCGGGTCAGCCCGCCGCCTGTGCGATCAGCGGTAACGACCGCAACCGGTGCTCGACATGGGCGGCCACGAAGGCGGGGAGGGTGCCTTCCGCCTTGACCTGCGGCCATGTGTCGATCAGCGCGCGGATGGTCTCCCGCACGACGCTCAGCACCATGCGTCGTCGAGAATGGGGACCAGAGGGTCGGTGATTTCGAGCAGCGGGGCGACGTCGATCGGCTCGCCCTGGCGATGCCCACCCACGGGCAGGTGCCTGGGCGCCAGAGACAGCAGGCCGAGGAAGTTGACCTTGGCCTGAGGGTGGGCGAGCCGCGCCTCCGAGATGTCCGGCCGCCACCCCTGGAGCGCGGGGAGGAGCCCGATCAGCCGTTGTGCGCTGGCGAGCGGATCGGTGTGCACGGCCTGGAGGAACACCGTGTTGTCCTCGACAGGGTCGCCCACCATGCCCCGCCAGATCCAGCGGCGGAGGAGTTCGGCGGCTCGGCCCCGCGGGGGACCGAACTCGGCCATGAAGGTCGCCAGGACGGGAATGTATTCGGGGTGGGGAATGAGCCAGGCGTGCGGAATGTCCGCCTCGTCGCGGAGGAAGTCCACGACATGGCCCACCGCCGCTTCAGTCCAGGAATGGCCGCCGATGGCCAGCAGGCTTTGCCGGAGAACCGGCTCGGGAAGGTGGCCGAATCCGAAGGCGTGTACGGCGCTGCTCAGGGTGTGCAGATCACCAGGTCGCTGCTCATCGCCTGTTGAGAGCAGTGCGGTGAACACCGTTGCGTCCGTCAGCGGCTTTCCATAGGTGTTCATCCGTTGAAGGATGTCGCGCAGGGTGCGGTCATCGTCTCCCCTGACGATGTACATGGGGAGCTCGTAGGCGCGGACCGAGGCGATGACCTGGTCGATCAGTGCGATCTGCCGGTCGCTCAACTCCGGCCGGGCCTGGATCCAGGCGTTCGTCCCGGCGGAGTCCAAGACGAGGGACATCGGGAACTGATCGTCTGCCGGCCGTTGCAGCCGGGACAGTGCGACGAAGGACTCGCTGGTGAGGTCGAAGAATATGCGGAAGCGTGGATCGACCGTTTCATTCGTCGCGGTGAGCGCGCCGACCAGGCTGGTGATCCGCTGCTGGCCATCCACCACCCAGTACGCGTCGCCCACCGCCGGGGCCTCGACCCGCAGGTGCCCGACGAAGATCGTTCCTGCGGCGGCGGGACGCTGCCAGACCAGCAGTTGGCCGATGGGATAGCCGCGCAGGATGCTGTCGAACAGCAGGGTGACGTCGATGCGGTCCCATTGGTAGATGGACGGGATGCGGATCCGGCCCTGGAGCGCGTACTCCACCAGGTCGCCCGGTGAGACGCTGCCGACCCTCGGTCGGGAAACTGGTGGCACCCCCGGCCTCCTTCCGGGACCACCATAGCCCCACCCAGCCCCCTGACCCGGTCGCTACGCAGAGCCATGGTCGGGGAAAGAGAAACGCCCGCCCCCGGTAGAGGGGGCGGGCGGTTCTCGGTGTGTGGGCCGATGTGCATGTCGCCTCTCGGCGAAAGGCTCAACGCGGCTCCAGCCGGACGGTAGTCCGCGAAGGCAATGAATGGTGAGGCCCGGGGACATTGGGCACACCGGCCACGATGGGGTCAACGATCAGGGCGGGGTGACTATTCCCCGGGACTCCGTCCGATCCTCAGGCGGCGCGGCGCTGGACCTCCTGCTGGATGCGCCTGATCTGCTGCTCGGTGACCACCAGGTCGCCGAACTCGCGGACCGCCTGGTAGTAGGTCCAGGCCAGACCGTCGCAGGTGGCCTTGGGGATGCCCGAGTAGCCGGCGCACACCTGCTTCATGTCGAAGTAGAAGGCGTCGTCCACCCGGGGCTTGTTGGCCGGGAAGCGGTTCACGAGCTTGTAGTTGCGGTAGCCGAAGTCGTGCCGGCGGCACGGCGTCCGGAAGTCGAAGCCGAGCGGCTGGTCGGGGCTGCTGGAGCACAGGTCGGTGGACCAGTCGAACTGGTAGTCGGCCCAGGCCGCCTGGTTCTGCCAGGCGGCGCGCCAGGCTGCGGCGCTGCCCGCGGTGGGCTGGGAGAACTGCGACAGGGCGGCGAGTTTCTGTTCCAGGGTGACGGCCGCCTGGGCGGGTAGGGCGAAGGCCAGGAGGGCGATCAGGGAGAGGGCGAGGGACGAGGACACGGCGAGGCATCGTCTGACCATGACAACCTGCTTCTCGTACGGGGGGAGCACGGAATCATGTCGTGGCAAGGTTCGCCTGACGACACCACGATGAGGCCGTACGGCCGGGCAGGCGGAGCCAGATCATGCCCAATTTCCCGCCGGGTGTTCGCGCAGGATCGCCCTTTACACGACGCGGCGGGCCAGGAGCAGCCGTATCGACCAGCCGGCGCTCCACAGGACGAGCAGGGCCACGACCGGTCCGCCCACGAGCACCACGAGCCCGGCTCCGACGTTCGCGCCGACCGATCCCGCGGTCACCACCCGCCAGCCGAATCCGGTCAGGGCCGCCGCGGCGAGCATGGGCACGAGCGTCGCCCACCACCGCCGGTCGAACCTGCGCCGCGCGGAGGCCCGTACCAGCACGGCGAGCGTGCCCGCCGCCACCACGAGGGCCCCCGCGCCGATGGTGGTCTCGGCCCAGGGCGCGAGGTCGGGCGGCCGGACCGAGTGGTCGAGCGGGGTGCCCGGCGGGACGTCGGCGCTCAGGTCGCCCACCAGCCACCACACCGTCACCGCCATGGCCGGCACACATCCGGCGGCGGCCAGGACGAGGCCCGCTCGGCTCCGCATGCCTCCAGTGAAGCACTTTCCCCCGGCGACGCGTCAGGCCACGGCCCGGCCGGACTGCGCCTGGGACACCCGACGTTCGGGTGGTAGAGGTCGGTGCCGGGCGGTGCGCCGCCGGGAAGGCCAGGGCCAGTTCGGGCAGCGTGCGGCCGAGTTCGCCGGCCAGGGCGATCAGCTCCTCGACGGCCTGGTACTTCACGGCGTTCTCCGGGCGGGCCGGGTCGGAAGGCACGCTTCGGCGGGGGACGAATCGAATCGGGGCTAGGTTTCGGGGAATGGGGACCGAGATGAGCTTTCGCGATCTGCACCACGGCGACCGGCCGTTGCTGCTGCCCAACGCGTGGGACTACGCGACGGGGGCGGCGCTGGCGGCGGCCGGGTTCGCGGCGGTCGGTACGACCAGCCTGGGCGTGGCCGCGGCGGCGGGCAGGCCGGATTCGGCCGGGGACACCCGGGCGGAGACCCTGGCCCTGGCCCGGCTGCTGGCCCGGCTGCCGGTACCGGTGACCGTGGACGCCGAGGGAGGCTTCTCCGACGACCCCGGCGAGGTCGCCGCCCTGGTCGCGGAGCTGGCCGGGTACGGCATCGCCGGGGTCAACATCGAGGACGGCCGCGCCGACGGTTCCCTGCGGCCGGTGGACCGGCAGACCGCGGTGATCGCGGCCGTCAGGTCGGCCGCCCCGGGGATCTTCATCAACGCCCGCACCGACACGTTCTGGCTGGCCGGTGCCGCCGGGCCGGACCTGGCGGCGACGCTGCGGCGGGTCGAGGCGTACGCGGGCGCGGGGGCCGACGGCGTGTTCGTCCCCGGCGTGGCGCGCGAGGCGGACATCGCCGCACTGGTCAGGGACGTCCCGCTGCCGCTCAACGTGCTGTTCCTGCCGGGCCGTACCGACGTGAACCGGCTGGCCGGCCTCGGCGTCCGCCGGGTCAGCCTGGGCTCGCTGCTCTACCGGACCGCGCTGCACGCCGCGGTGACCGCGGCGACCGGCATCCGCGACACCGGTACCGTGCCCGAAGGCCCGATCCCGTCCTACGCCGAGGTGCAGCGCCTGGTCACCGGCGCACGCCCCTAGGCCGCCGGGGCCGCCCAGGCCACCATCCAGTGCGGTTCGACCCGGTAGAAGGCGAGGTCGCCGCGTTGCATGAAGTCGCCGTAGAACTCGTCGAGGTAGGGCAGGATGTCCGGCCACGCCGGGTGTGCCGGGCCGTTCGCCGGGTTGAGCGGGTGCGCGGTGCCGTGGGTGAAGACGCCGAGCCGTTCGCCCTCGATGAGGGCGACGCTGACCGCCGGGCGGGCGGCGAGGTGCCGGGCCTTGGCCGCCGTCGTACTGGTGCCGAACACCCACCGGCCGTGCAGGAAGTGGCCGTCGCCCGCGCTGATCCGGGGCTCGCCCTTGGCGGTCACCGTGGAGATGGCCAGCGTCCGCATGCCGGTGAGCAGGCCGGTCAGCCGCTCGGCGGTCAGTGCCCGGTCCCCGGCCCCCACGATCGACCGCAGGTGCGCCGTCGATCCCGAAAGGGAGTCGTCCAGTAGTCGCTGTAATTCGGCGAGTTCGTCCGGGGTCTCACGCATGGACCCCATTGTCCCCCGGCTCAGATGAGGACGTGGGCCTCCGGGTGCCCGACGAAGGAGAACTGCGCGTTGCGGGTGAGCTTGATGTGGTCGGCCTGCCAGGTGTGCATGTCGGCGTCGGCGCTGCGCCAGTAGACGAAGTTGAAGCGGTCGGCGGAGTAGATCTTGACGCCGTCGGCCTTGAGCGCGCGGACCATGCGGGTGTCCTCGCCGCGGGTGACGTCCTCGAAGGGGTAGGCCCGGAACATCTCGGCGCGGCCCAGGAAGGTGCCGCCCTGGACCAGGTGGGCGTAGCGGTGCTCCAGGCCGGGCAGGCGGAGCATCGTGGTGTTGAGGCCCTCGAAGTAGGTGTAGTGGGCGCCCTTGCCGACGAGTTCGGCGTCGGTGTAGTCGAAGGCGCGGACGAGGTCGGACAGGTAGTGCTCGCCGTACAGGTTGTCGTCGTCCATCTTGGCGATGTAGTCGCCGTCGGCGGCGGCGATGCCGAGGTTGAGGCACGCGCCCAGGGACAGCGAGGGGTCGGCGGGCAGGACCACGACGTCGGTGATGCCCGCCACGCGGGCCTTGTCGGCCACCACGACGGGGTCGATGGAAAGGCCGTGCAGGACCATCACGAGCTGGAGCGGGCGGTGGATCTGCTTGGCCACCGAGGAGATCGCGTGTTCGAGCTGGGCGGCGCGGTTGGTGGGCAGGACGACGGAGATCGAGCGTTCCCGCGGGCTCGACGTACGCCCGAGAGCGCCCAGGATCTGGTCCACCCGGTGCGCGAACAGGTGCTTGTCGAAGACCTCGCGCATGGCCAGGTGGCCCTGCCGGGCGCGCAGCTCGGGGCTGTTGATCAGGTGCAGCACCTGGTTGTAGGACTCGACCGGCTCGCGGGCGATCGGCACCAGGTCGCCGAACGTCTCCTCGATGGCCCGCGACCACCCCGACACCACCGGTGTGGAGCAGGCCGACAGCTCGAAGACCCGCCGGGCGCACATGGTGGGGGAGTCGAGCACCGAGTTGACGTTGAGGAAGACCTTGTAGAGCTTGTAGGCGGCGAGCATCCGGTCGTAGGGGAGTTCGCCGACGATGTGCGGCCGGTACTCCGGCGGCCAGGCGTACTTCTCGTCCACCTCGCCGTTGCGGGCGAAGATGTGCAGGCCCAGTTCGCGTACCGGGGCGAGCACGGTCTCCATCTGCTCGCGGCGCTCGGGGTGCTTGTCGCGGAAGTACATGCCGGCGAAGACGACGTCGTGCAGGCGGCCTTCGCGGGACTGGATCGGGTTGTGGACGCGCGGCTGCGCGGCGAACTGGAGGACGTCCACCCGGTCATGGCCCAGCACTTCCCGATATTTCGGGACCATGTCGCCGTCGCAGGTGAACACGTGGTCGAACAGCTTGGCCGTGTCGATGAAGAAGTCGAAGTTCGGCGGGTCCTCCTTGTTCCAGAAGACCGTCGGGATCCCTTCGCCCCGGCACCACTCGATCAGGTCGCGGAGTTCCTGTTTGGGGGCGTTGGTACCGGTCATCTGATAGCGCCAGCGGCCCTGGTTGCCGTGCCAGGCCGACTCGCAGAACAGGATCTCCGGCCGCCGCTCGGCGAAGATCTCCGGCCAGTCGCGCAGCCCGAACTCGATCTGGTCCCATTCGTACCGGAACGCCATCCGGGAGAAGTCGTCCAGGATCACCGCGACCTTCAGGTCCGGCCGCGCCACCGGCCCGGCCGGCCACTTCACCATCGGCACGTCCACCTGCGGCCCGCGCCGTTCCACGGTGTCGATCACTTCGGTGACCGGCGTGGGCGCGGCCGGGGCCTTGTCCCTGGAGCGCATCGCGCGGACCACGCCGCCCGGGCTGCGCCCGCTCAGCGCCTCGCCCATCTTGTACGACCGCTTGGCCGACAGGGCGTCCAGCTTCCAGTTCGCGTACGCGGCCTTGGCCTCGGCGATCTCCAGCCGCCGCCGCAGTTCCCTGATCTCGGCCTCGTGGCGCTCGACGACCTTGCGCTCCTCGGGCAGCCAGTTGACCGGCCCGAGACGGCTGAAAGCCGGGTCGGGAGTGGGGTCCTGGGGCTCTTGTGGCATGGTGACGGCCTTCGCGATCGAGGGATCTGTCATGCTACGGCGATAGCCGCCGGAATTATGGGCTTTCAGCCGTTCTGATACGGAACGCTCAGGGTGTGCGCGGCGGGCGACAAGTTGTCCCCGCGCAGCCACGCGGCCACGACCCGCGCGACCCGCGGCCCGGAGGCCCCGTCCCACAGCGGCGGCAGGTCGCCGCTCGGCGTCGCCGCGCCGTCGGCCAGCGCCTTCTCCGCGGCGGCGGGCAACTGCGCGGGCGTCACCAGCCGGTTGGTCCCGTGCGTGATGGTGATCGGCCGCTCGGTGTTGGCCCGCAGCGTGAGGCACGGCACGCCCAGCATGGTGGTCTCCTCCTGGACGCCCCCGGAGTCGGTCACCACCAGCGCCGCGCCGCGCACCAGCGAGAGGAAGTCGATGTACCCGAGCGGGTCGATCACCGAGAGCCGTTCCCCGGTCACCAGCCCGGCGGCGGCCAGCCGCTCGCGGCCCCTCGGGTGCAGCGGCACCACCACCGGGACCCGCCTGCTCACCTCGGCCACGGCCGCGACCAGCTCGCGCGCGGCGTCGGCGTCGTCCACGTTGGCGGGACGGTGCAGGGTGCCCACCGCGTAGTGCTCGGGCAGCCCCAGGCGGTGGCGCACCGCCTTGGCGTCCAGCCGCGGCAGCGCGGCCTTGAGGCTGTCGATCATCGGGTTGCCGACCAGGTGGACCTTGGCCGGGTCCACGCCTTCGCGCGCCAGGTGCGACAGGGCTTCGGGGGAGGTGGCGAACAGCAGGTCGGCCAGGGAGTCGGTGACCACCCGGTTGACCTCTTCGGGCATGCCCCGGTCGAAGGAGCGCAGCCCGGCCTCCACGTGCGCGGTGGGCACGCCCAGCTTGGCGCACACCAGGATCGCGGCCAGCGTGGAGTTGACGTCGCCGTAGACGACGACCAGGCCGGGGTCGTGTTCGAGCACGACCTCCTCCAGCCCGGTCAGCAGGGCGGCGGTCTGCTTGGCGTGCGAGCCCGAGCCCACGCCGAGGTTGGCCAGCGGCTCGGGCAGGCCGAGGTCGGCGAAGAAGACGTCCGACATCAGGGCGTCGTAGTGCTGCCCGGTGTGGATGATCCCCTGGGGAACGTCCAGCTCGGCGAGGCCACGCACGACCGGGGCGGCCTTCACGAAGTTCGGCCTGGCCCCGAGCACGTGAAGCACCAAGGGGACACGTTCCCTCATTGACCTCGCCTTTCTAATCGGGATATGACAAACGTTGCCTATGGTACGGTCGCCGCGTGGTTTCTGACGCCAGTCCGCCACAGTCCAGCAAGGTTTCCCCGAAGTCCGCACGAGCGGGTCTGAAGGGCATCTTGAAGGGCTTCGTGCGCCACCCGGTCATCGTTTCCCGCGTCGTCGCCAGCCGCGTCAAGTCCGATCCGATCAGGGTCGCCCACGCTGCTGCCGGCACCCTGCCGCCGAAGCTGCGCCCCGTCGTGGGCCGCGTCGCCTGGCCGGCCGCCAGGCGGCTGCGCTGGGTCGCGCGCAAGCTCGGCATGCGCGTACTGCGCGGCCCATGGGACGAGGCGCGCGCGCACTTCGACGCCGGCCGGATGACCGACGCCGCGGCGGTGCTGGAGCCGCACGTCAAGTATCCGTTCATCCGCCGCAGGTTCGAGTACTACGCGGGCGAGCTGGCCGCGATCCAGCCCGAACCGATCCCGCCCAAGCCCAAGGTCATCATGGGCGAGCCGGTGCCGGGACGGGTGCTCCACTGCGTGACCAACGCCCTGCCGTACACCCAGGCGGGTTACACGGTCCGCACCCACCGCATCGTCACCGCGCAGAAGGCCGCCGGCCTCGATCCGCACGTCGTGACGAGCTGGGGCTGGCCGATGCTCCAGGGGCACACCGACGTCGAGCCGTACGAGGAGATCGACCAGATCCCCTACCACCGGCTGCTGCCGAGCGGGCACGACGAGGTGCCGTTCGAGACCAGGGGCCGCATGGTCCGCGGCGCCGGTGAGGTCACCGAGCTGGTCAGGCGGCTGCGCCCGCAGGTGCTGCACGCCGCGACCGACCACCGCAACGGCTCGGTGGCGCTGGCCGTGCGCGAGCGCACCGGCACGCCGGTGGTCTACGAGGTCCGGGGCTTCCTGGAGGAGACCTGGGTCTCGCGCAACCCCGAACTTCGTTCCGGCAGCGAGCGGCACAAGCTCCAGCGCGATCGCGAGGCGCACCTGATGCGCTCGGCCGACGCGGTGGTCACGCTCGCCGAGACGATGGCCGTGGAGATCGTCGAGCGCGGTGTGCCGCGCGAGCGCATCCACCTGGCCCCCAACGCGGTGGACGACTCGCTGCTGACCGCCGAGTACGACGGCGCGGCCTTCCGCGCCGCCTACGGCATCGAGCCCGGTGAGGTCGTCGTCGGCTCGGTGTCGAGCATCGTGGCCTATGAGGGGTTCGCCACACTTCTCAACGCCGCCGCGCTGCTGCGCGACGCGGGCACGCCCGTCCGGGTCCTGCTGGTCGGCGACGGGGCCGAACGGCCCGCGCTGCTGGAACAGCTTGAAGAGCTGGGGCTGTCCGACGCCATCCTGCCCGGCCGGGTCGGGCCCGAGGAGGCGCTTCAGGCCCAGGCCGCCATCGACATCTTCATCTGCCCCCGCGACGACCTGCGGGTCTGCCGCCTGGTGACGCCGCTCAAACCGGTCGAGGCGATGGCGCTCGGCAAACCGGTCGTGCTCAGCGACCTGCCCGCGCTGTCGGAGCTGGTCGGCTCGGACGGGGCCGGGCTGCTGGTCCCCCCCGAGGACCCCGAGGCCCTGGCCAAGGCCATCGCGGGCCTGCGTGAGGACCCGGCGCGGCGGGCCGCGATGGGCGAGGCGGGCAAGGCCGAGGTCGCGGCCAAGCGGACCTGGAGTCGCGTCGCCGAGACCTACCGTGATCTCTACCGATCCCTTGACATCAGATGACTCGCGCGTTCCGTAGTGGATGTGACGGGTTCATTCGCATTACGCGTGGCTGGTGCAGACTTGAGATAGCCTTTGCGACCATGAAGTGTTCTTTCCGGCTCCCCAGGGTCCACCGTGAACGAGTTTGACCTCGCCGTCATCGGTCTTGGGTACGTCGGTATGCCACTGGCCAAGGAGGCCACGGGGGCAGGGCTGCGCGTCGTGGGGCTCGACGTCGACGCAGGTAAGGTCGACGCGCTCAACGCCGGCCAGTCGTACATCGACGACCTGACCGACGCCGATCTCGACCAGATGCTGAAGAACGGCTTCACCGCCACATTCGACGAGGCGGTGCTGGCCCGCGCCGACACGATCGTCATCTGCGTGCCCACCCCGCTCGACGACGACCACCGGCCCGATCTGTCCGCCGTGGAGGGCGCGACCAAGGCGGTGTCGCGGCACCTGACCGCGGGCACCCTGGTCGTCCTGGAGTCCACCACCTGGCCCGGCACCACCGACGAGGTGGCCCGCCCGCTGCTGGAGAGTTCCGGCCTCGTCGCCGGGCGCGACTTCCACCTGGCCTTCTCGCCCGAGCGGATCGACCCGGGCAACCCCAAGTTCGGCCTGCGCAACACGCCCAAGGTGGTCGGCGGATACACGCCGGCCTGCCTCGATCGCGCCGCCGCGTTCTACGCTCGGTTCGTGGAGCAGGTGGTGCGGGTCAGCGGCACGCGCGAGGCCGAGATGGCCAAGCTCCTGGAGAACACCTACAGGCACGTCAACATCGCCCTGGTCAACGAGATGGCGATCTTCTGCGACGAGCTGGGCGTGGACCTGTGGGAGTCGATCGAGGCCGCCGCGACCAAGCCGTTCGGCTTCCAGAAGTTCCTGCCGGGGCCGGGCGTCGGCGGGCACTGCATCCCGGTCGATCCGAGCTACCTCTCGTACACGGTGCGCAAGCTGGGCTATCCGTTCCGGTTCGTGGAGCTGGCCCAGGAGATCAACGAGCGGATGCCCGCCTACGTGGTGGCCCGTGTCCAGCGCCTGCTGAACCGGCACCGCAAAGCGGTCAACGGCGCGCGGGTGGTGCTGCTCGGCGTCACCTACAAACCCGACATCGCCGACGAGCGCGAGACCCCGGCGGTACCGCTCGCCCGAGCGCTCCTTGAGCTGGGGGCCGAGCTTGCCTTCGTCGACCCGTACGTCAAGGACTGGCGGGTGGACGGCAAGCAGGTGCCGCGAGAGGACGACCTCGCCGAGGCCGTCGCCGCGGCCGACATCACGGTGCTGCTCCAGCAGCACTCCGTCTTCGACCTCGCGACCATTGAGGAGCGGGCCGGTCTTGTGCTCGACACCCGAGGCGTTCTCGCCGAGGGCGAACGCGTCGAGCGGCTCTAGGGGGTTCCGCGCGTGCACGTGCTCGTCATGACGGTGGTTCATCACCCTGAGGACGCGCGGATTCTGCACAGGCAGATCCGTGCGCTGGTGGACGCCGGTCATGAGGTCACGTACGCCGCGCCGTACACCGCGCGCGGCGTGGTGCCGCGCTCGTGGGTGACCGGAGTCGACCTGCCCAGGGCGGCCGAACGCAAGCGCTTCGCCGCGGTGCGCGCCGCGCGCGACCTGTTCAAGCGGCTGCGCGACAAGGTCGATCTGGCGCTGATCCACGACCCCGAGCTGTTGTTCGCGGTGGCGGGCGTGCGCCGCCGCCCGCCCGTGGTGTGGGACGTCCACGAGGACACCCCCGCCACGCTCTCGCTCAAGCCGTGGCTGCCGCGCCTGCTGCGCCCCCCGGTGCGCGCCTTAGCGCGCGTCCTTGAGGGTACGGCCGAGCGCCACATGCACCTGCTCCTCGCCGAGACCGCGTACGCGGGCCGGTTCCGCCAGGCCCACCTGGTGGTGCCGAACGAAACCTGGGTGCCCGACACCGTCACCCCGCCGGGCGATGACCGGGTGGTTTACCTGGGCTGGCTGTCGGAGGCGCGCGGGGTGCGCGAGGCGGTCGAGGTCGGCCGGCTGCTCCAGCCGTACCGGGTCACCGTCGAGCTGATCGGCTACGCCGACCCCCAGTCCCGGCCCGTGCTGAACCAGGCGGTCGCCGAGGGCCTGCTGGAGTGGCGCGACTTCATGCCCAACGACGAGGCCCTGAAGCGCCTGGACGGCGCCCTGGCCGGGCTGTCGCTGCTGCACGACGAGCCCAACTACCGGCACTCCATGCCCACCAAGATCGTGGAGTACATGGCGCACGGCATCCCGGTGATCACCACTCCCTCTCCCCGCGCGGTGGAGCTGGTCGAGCGCTACCACAGCGGCATGGTGGTGCCCTGGGAGGACGCCCAGGCGGTCGCCAAGGCCGTGCTGACGCTCAAGGACGACGAGCGTGAACGCCGGGCGCAGGGCGCGCGAGGCTACTCCGCCGCCCGGGCCAACCACCACTGGCCCAACTCCGCGCGCAGGTTCGTGGCCCAGCTCGAAGCGTGGGCGGGGGTCCGGCGGGCGGGCGCGAAGAAGCGCTGACCTCCGCGCGAGCGACCCGCTGACGTCCGGATTTATCTGGCATTGACATCAAGGGCGGTAATCTCCTGAAAGTGCGCTGGCTCACCGTTCTCCTGGGAGCGGCGATCATCGCCGCGGTCACGGCCGTCGTCATCGTTCTTCCCAAGGAGCCGCCCGCCCGGCGCCCCGCCGAGCGCAAGGCGCCCGCCGTACCTCAGGCCAGCCTGTTCACCGACCCCTGCGGCACCTTCGACACCGGCACCCGCACGCCGTACGCGGTGACCGGCTACTGGCTGGTCCCCACCTCCAACGAGTGCACCTGGCGCAAGCAGCTCGAAGCCATCCACAAGGTCGGCGGCGACACGGTGATCAGGCTCGGCACCGGCCTGCAACCCCGGTACGTGGACGAGGACGGCCGCATCATGACCAAGGACATGGAGGTCGACCCGCGCTACGCGCCCTGCGAGGAGGACGGCCTGACCTGTGTGCAGGCCGCCGAACGCGACCTCAAGAAGTTCAACCGCAACAACCGGATCACCTGGACCTACGTCTACCGGACCGACGAGCGCTTCGCCGACGGCGTCTTCCGCTGCCCGTCGGTGGAACGCTCGATCACCGTCGGCAAGACCGTCTTCCACCGGCTGATCGCCCCCCAGGACGGCAGCGACGACTCCGGCTGCGACTTCACCAAGCCGCGCAACTACCACCTGATCATCATCGCGGCGGCGCGCCAGGACAGCCTGACCCAACTGCTCGACCTCGCCGACCGGTTCCGTATGCAGGTCTTCCCGGCGCTGCCGCTGGCCCCGCGCAACCCCGCCCAGCCCACCAAGGCCGATCCCCGCCACATCGGCACGCTGACCACGCTGACCCGCCGCATCTTGCAGGACTACGGGCAGCGCCACCGCGACCGTGCCTCGCTGGGCGGGGTGTACCAGCCGTTCGAGCTCCAGATGCGGCAGATGCGGTTCGACGGCGGCGAGAACGACAACGACACCCTGCGGGTCTACGCCGAGCAGCACAACATCGTGGCGCAGGAGCTGCCCGGCAAGCCGATCCTGGTCAGCCCCTACCTGGACGCCCGCAGGCGGGTCGGCTTCGGGGCCACCCCCAAGGAGGTCGCCGCCGGGTTCGAGGCGCTGGCCAGGACCGGAGTGGAGATCATCGCCCCGCAGGACAGCCGCGGCACCGGCAAGGTCGGCCTGTACTGGCCCGACGAGCGCGACAGCCCGGTGGACGAACGGCTGCGGCCGGAGGTCGGCGAGACGACGTACGGCACGGCCTACCACGGCTCCACCCGCGACTACTACCGGGCCATGGCCGAGGCCCGTGAGCGGGTGGCCGCCGAGGGCCACAACGTGCAGCTATGGGCCAACGTGGAGGCGTTCGAGCCGTCCGGCGACCAGCGGTGCGGCGCCCAGGGCACCCGGGGCGCCACCGACAAGAGCCGCCTGGACGCCGCGGTCACGTTCACCGGCCGCTACGTCTCCAAGGTCATCTCCTACATGTGGAGCGACTTCTTCACCTGCGGGTCGCCCTCGCTGTCGCAGCAGATCGCGGCCGACCACGACCGTCCGATGGCCGTGGACGCCATCCACAAGCCCCGCGGCATCCAGGACGGGCTGGAGATCCGCGGCTACAACCTCGCGGCCACGCGGGTGAACGTGACCTGGGAGGGCCTTGCCGTACCGAAGACCGTGGACGCGCGGGCGGCCGGCTGGCACGACCCGACGCCGCTGCCCGGGATGCCCGCCGGGACCGAGACGCTGTGGGTGCCGCTGGACTGGCGGGACGTGCCGCAGGGCGAGTGGCTGCGGGTCGAGGTCGTCTCGCCGGACGGCCGGGCGGCGGCCGAGCCTTTGCACGTCCATGCTTCCTGATCGGTGGCCTGCGGTTCACCCTGCGGGCCGCCCGCTCGGTGTAACGTGCACGGCATGACCCCGCGCATTCCGGTCAGCGTGGATCTGGTCGTGCTCACCGTGCGCTTCGCCGAGCTGTGCGCGCTGGTGTGGCGGCGCGACCGCCCGCCGTACGCGGGGCGTTGGGCGCTGTCCGGCGGATTCATCCACCTCGACGAAGACCTCCCGGCCGCCGCGGCCCGGGTGCTCGCCGAACGGGCCGGCCTGCCCGGGGCCCCGGTGCACCTGGAGCAGTTGCGGACCTACGGCTACCCCGACCGCGACCCGCGCCAGCGTGTGCTGAGCGTGGCCTACCTGGGCCTCGCGCCCGACCTGCCCGCCTCCACCGAGGCCCACATGAGCTGGCGTCCGCTCACCGAGCTTTCCGAGATGGCCTTCGACCACCGGCGGATCATGCTCGACGGCATCGAGCGGGCCCGCTCCAAGCTGGAGTACACCTCGCTGGGGGCGGCGTTCTGCCCGCCCGCGTTCACCGTGGCCGAGCTGCGCCGGGTCTACGAGATCGTGTGGGGCCGCACCCTCGACCCGCGCAACTTCCACCGCAAGGTCACCAAGGCGGAGGGCTTCCTGATGCCCACCGGCCACAGCACCACCAGGGACGGCGGGCGGCCCGCGATGCTGTACCGGCGCGGCCCGGCCGAGCTGCTGCGCCCGCCGATGATGCGCCCCGCCAAGGACGTCGTGCGCCTGTAGGAGCGTGGCCCTCTCGGGGAGAGCCGGTGAGGCGGGGGTTATCGTGAGGCCATGCCTCGTTTCCGCGCGATTTTGGACACCGTGCCGCCGTACAGGGCGGGTAAGACCGCCGTCTCGCCCGACGGCCGCTCCTACAAGCTTTCGTCCAACGAGTCTCCCTACGACCCCCTGCCCTCCGTGGTCGAGGCCGTCGCCGCCGCCGCGCGCAACATGCAGCTCTACCCCGACCCGGCCGCGACCGAGCTGACCCGGGCCATCGCCGATCGCTACGACGTGCCGGCGGAGCACGTGGGGCTCGGTCCCGGTTCGGTGACGCTGGCCCAGCAGCTTCTTGCGACGGTGTGCGACCCCGGGGCCGAGGTGATGTACGCGTGGCGGTCGTTCGAGGCGTACCCGCTGCTCAGCGACCTGGCCGGGATGACCTCGGTGCGCGTGCCGCTGGCCGCCGACACCCACGACCTGGACGCGATGGCCGCGGCGATCACCCCGCGCACCCGCCTGATCTTCGTCTGCAACCCGAACAACCCGACCGGCACGGTGGTCCGCCGGGAGGAGCTGGTGCGGTTCCTGGACCGGGTGCCCGGCGAGGTGCTGGTGATCCTCGACGAGGCGTACCGCGAGTACGTCAGGGACGCCGACGTGCCCGACGGCCTCACCCTCTACCGCGACCGTCCCAACGTGGCGGTGCTGCGCACCTTCTCCAAGGCGTACGGCCTGGCCGGGCTGCGGCTGGGCTACCTGATCGGGCACGAGCCGGTGGCCGGGGCGGTCAGGAAGGTCATGATGCCGTTCGCGATCAACCACCTGGCCCAGGTCGCGGGCGTCGCCTCGCTGGCCGCGGAGGACGAACTGCTGGAGCGCGTGGAGCTGGTCGTCAAGGAGCGCACGCGGGTCCGTGAGGGCCTGCTCGGTCAGGGCTGGCAGGTGCCCGCCACCGAGGCCAACTTCGTGTGGCTGGCCCTGGGCGAGGACACCGCGGCCTTCGCCGAGATGTGCGCGGCCGAGGGCCTTGCCGTACGGCCGTTCCACCCGGAGGGCGCGCGGATCTCCATCGGCTCACCCGAGGCCAACGACGCTTTCCTGGCCGCCGCGGCGGCCTTCAGGTCCGCCCGGACGTGAGCTGCGGCTCGTCCGCCGGTTCGGCGGGCCGTCTTCGCCGCCCACTGGACGACACCACGAGTGCCACGCCCGCGACGATCACGAGCCCGCCCAGGACGACCTGCGTCGTGACGGACTCGCCCAGCACGACCGCGCCCAGGAGGACGGCCACCACCGGGTTGACGTACGCGTAGGTCGAGACCAGCGAGATCGGGGCGTTGCCCAGCAGCCACGCGTACGACGTGAAACCGATCAGCGAGCCGACCAGCACCATGTAGGCCAGCCCGGCCCAGGACCGGCCGGAGATCTCGGCCAGTTGCAGCCGCTCGCCGCTGATCAGGCCGCCCGCCGTCAGCACCAGGCCGCCCACCAGCATCTCCACCGTGCTGGCCGCGAACGGGTTGGGCGGCATCGGCATGCGTGCGGCCAGGAACGACCCGATCGACCAGGACAGCGACGCGACCAGGATGATCACCACGCCCTGCGTGCTCGACCCGCCGGTGCCGCCGGTGAGCGACAGCGCCGCCACCCCGGCGAAGCCGACCAGCACCCCGGCGAAGGTCATCAGGTTGGGCCGGTCGCGCACGAGCACCCGGAAGATCACCAGCCACAGCGGCACCGAGGCCACCAGCAGCGCGGCGAGCCCGCTTCCGATGTACTGCTCGGCGACCGAGACCATGCCGTTGCCACCGGTGAGCAACAGCACACCGACCAGCGCCGCACCGCCGAACTGGCGTGCGGACATGCGAAAGGCCCCCCGCTTTCGCACCATCAGGAACGCGCCGAGAAGAAGCCCCGCCGCCAGGAAGCGCAGCGCTGCTCCCAGCAGCGGCGGAATCGTCTCGATCATGACCGCGATGCCGAGGTACGTAGAACCCCATACCACGTACACGATCGCCAGCGCGCCCCAGATCAGCAACGACTTACGGCGGACAGTATCAACTGACCCCATGAGTCATTACACTACCGGCTGCCGCCGTGAAAACACTTGCCGGGGTCGGACCCCACATCCGACCTCAACGCGTGCCGAGCTTCTCCACGATGAGCCGGTAGAGCTGTCTGGGCCGGCCGGGCTGCGGGGTGCGGTTGGGCGGCAGCGGCCACGCGAGTCCCTCGTCCACCAGCGTGCGCAGCAACCGCCGTGCCGTACGCGGGGTCACGCCGAGCATCCGCCCCGCGCTCTCCGCGTCCACCACCGTGTCCCCGCCCTCCAGCTTGGCCGCCAGCCTCGCCAGAACCTCCACGCCCTTGGGCTTGATAGGTCCTGAGCCCGCAGGGGGCATTCTGGGGGGGCGGTACCAGCGCCCGGCCCTCGCGGTCCACCGCGAAGCCCTGGCCCTGTTTGCCCGTCTGAGTGCGTGCCAGGGCCGCTCTGGCGTGGCTCTCGGCGTCGTGGGTGGTGCGGCCCATGCCGACTCCCACCTCCACCGCCAGACCCAGCTCATCGCGGATTCTGGCCGCGAACGGCATCACCCGGAACCCGTCCGTCGCCGCCGCCACCGAACCCCTCGTCGCCGTCACCAGATAGCTGTGATCGTCGATCGGCCACACCGTCGCGTTGATCCGGTTGGCCTCCTGCACCAGCAGCCGGTGCAGCGAGAGGCGCAGCTCGTCGCGCCAGTACCGGGGCGCGGCCCGGCGTACCGGCTCGCGCAACGTCGGCACCTCGACGACCACCACCGTGAGCTGGGATTCCTCCAGCCGGTGATGCGCGCCGAGCAGCGCCGCGGTGTGCAGCGCCGTGCGGACGGCCGCGGACGTCGGCCGGATCCGGATCACCGGAATCGAGGCCGCCTGCAACCGTTCGGCCACCGCGGGCAGGCACGTCAGCGCCCCGCTGGTGGCTCCCTGTCTGGCCAGCCGCTCGTGGTACGCGGCCAGCGTGCCCGTCGCTCCAGGCTCGTCGCGGCTGTGCACCTCCGCGCTGGCCAGCCCGAGGTCGGAGTAAGCCTCCTCCACCTCGGGCCGGGTCAGAACGTCGATGCTGACCCTTTCAGGGTCGATCCGCTCGTCCAGTGCGGCCCGTGCCAATGCCGCCACGAGTGCCGCTCCTCCGAGCTGAACATAAGTCGCCGGCATTGTGAGCACGCCCGAACGCCGGGCGATGTCGTAAGGGACAGGGCTGGCGAAAAGGCAGGCGTCAACGCCTGGCCCAAGCCGTGTCACCTTGTCGGCGGCTTCCTGTTCATCCCGATAAGCGGCAGCCACGAGTCGGCATGGCAGCGGTGCCGCGGCATGCCCCATGAGCATCACGCGCTCGACCAGATCGTGTGGTCCCACCACCCCGATGGTGAGATCCGGCGTCATGGTGCCCGGACGTGACACTCGGGGTGTTTCCTCGCCCCGCTCGACCAATGTTCGTCCCATCCTGCCATCCGTTTGTGGTGCTCTCTTTTGGAACGATCGCTCGCGAGGGCCATAATGTCACGCCCGGATTTTAGCCAATACCGTTCCCGTGGCACGAAGTTCTGGTAAAGACGCAGGTCAGCATGGGAAAAGGGACGATTTCATGTGGTGCAAATCTCTCGGGTCACATCGGCGCCCAGAGCCTGCATGCGTTCGGCCAGATGGGCGTGCCCGCGATCGATGAGATAGCCGTTGGAGATCACGGTCTCCCCTTCGGCGGCCAGTCCCGCGAGAACGAGCGCGATACCCGAGCGCAGATCGTGAGCGGTCACGCTCGTTCCGGTGAGCGGAGCGCCGCCGTGCACCACTGCGCGACTGCCTTCCACCTCGATGGTGGCGCCCATGCGGTTGAGTTCGGCGGCGAGTGCGAACCGGCCATCGAAAATGCGCTCGTGAATATAGCTCGCGCCATCGGCGAGACAGGCGACCGTCATGATGGGCGACTGGAGGTCGGTGGCGAATCCGGGGAACGTGTCGGTGATCACGTTGATCGGGCGCAGCGAACGCTCCCGGCCGACATTGAGCACGGCGCCCTGGTCGGCGAACTCGACCCCCATCTGCTCCAGCTTCCAGCGCACCACGCCCAGATGGTCGAGCTGCGCGCCGACGAGGTTGACCTCGCCGCCGGTGATGGCCGCGGCCATGGCGAACACGCCGGCGTCCAGCCGGTCGGGCATCACCTGATGCTCGACCGCGCGCAGCTCATCGACGCCCTGGACGGTGATGAACCCCGTGCCGCCGCCGCTGATCTTCGCGCCCATCTTGGTGAGCATCTCGATCACGTCGAGCACTTCGGGCTCCAGCGCGGCGTTCTCGATCACCGTGGTGCCCGAGGCCAGCGCAGCCGCCATGATGAGATTCTCGGTGCCGGTGTGCGACGGCGTGTCCAGGTACAGGGAGGCGCCGGTCAGCCCGGCGGCCTTGACCGTGATGACGGTCTCGCCGTCGTCCACGACCGCGCCGAGGCGCTTGTAGCCGAGGTAGTGGAAGTCGAGGTTACGGCTGCCCAGGTTGCAGCCGCCGATGCCCTCGATCACGGCCTCGCCGAGCCGGTGCAGCAGCGCCGGGACGAACAGCACCGAGCCGCGGAAGCGGCGGGCGATCTCGGCCGGCAGCACCGCGCTCGTCAGTTTGGAGGCGTCGATCACCAAAGTGCGCTCGGCCTCGTGCAGCTCCACCCTGGCGCCGACGGCCTCGGCGAGCTCGACGGCGCGGCGGACATCCTCGATGATCGGCACATTGCGCAGCACCGTGCGGCCCTCGGCGGCCAGCAGCGCCGCACCGATCATCGGCAGCACGGCGTTCTTCGCGCCCTGAATGAAGGCGGTGCCACGCAGTGCGTTGCCACCACGCACGCGGTAACGGACCATTCGCGTCAAGCTCCTTGGCAGTAACAGGGGTGGCTCACCGGGGGGAGGAATCGGCTAGTGAGCTTCCGCTGGGGTTATCGCGGCCCACAGTAGCCGTTGTGGGGGGATGACCCGGCCGATTCCAAAGGGTCCGATGGTGAAGATGTGACCGCCACTCCACATGCCCGATCCGGGCGCCGGGCGGCGTTTAGAGTGTGCCGTCGGTTTCGCGGCTTTCGGCAGCGGCGGCGGCGATGTCCGTGCGGTGGTGCGCCCCGGCCAGGCGGACTCGGCCAAGGGCATCGTAGGCGGCGGCGCGGGCGGCGGTGAGGTCTTCGCCGGTACCGACGACGTTGAGCACCCGCCCGCCCGAGGCGATGACCCGGCCCTCGGCGTCCAGCGCCGTGCCCGCGTGCAGGACGTAGGCGTCCGCACACTCGGCTTCGACCGCCTCCAGGCCCTCGATCACCCCGCCGGTGACGGGGGAGGCCGGGTAGTTGCCCGCGGCCAGGACCACGGCCACGGCCGCGCCGCCCCGGTAGGTCAGCGGGGGCAGCCCGGCCAGGCCGCCGGTGGCCGCCGCGTGCAGCAGCCCGCCCAGCGGGGTGGCCAGCCGGTCCAGCACGACCTGGGTCTCCGGGTCGCCGAACCGGGCGTTGAACTCGATGACCCTGGGGCCCTCGGCGGTCAGCGCCAGCCCCGCGTAGAGCACCCCGATGTACGGCGTGCCGCGTTTGGCCAGCTCGTCGATGGTGGGCTGGACCACGGTCGCCATGACCTCGTCGGTCAGGCTCGGCGCGGCCCAGGGGAGCGGCGTGTAGGAGCCCATGCCGCCGGTGTTGGGCCCGGCGTCGCCGTCGTAGGCGCGCTTGAAGTCCTGTGCGGGACGCAGCGGCACGGCCGTCTCGCCGTCGCAGAGCGCGAACAGCGACACCTCCGGGCCCTCCAGGTATTCCTCGATGACGACCCGCTCGCAGGCCGCCGCGTGCGCCAGCGCCGCCTCGCGGTCATCGGTCACCACGACGCCCTTGCCGGCCGCCAGGCCGTCGTCCTTGACCACGTACGGCCGGCCGTACGCGTCGAGCGCGGCGGCGGCCTCCTCGGGCGTGGAACACGTCCTCGCGCGGGCCGTGGGCACTCCCGCCGCCGCCATGACCTCCTTGGCGAATGCCTTGGACCCCTCGATTCGGGCGGCCTCGGCCGACGGGCCGAAACACGGCACGCCCGCCGCCCGCAGCGCGTCGGCCACCCCGGCGACCAGCGGCGCCTCGGGGCCGACCACGACCAGATCCGCGCCGACCCGCCCGGCGAGCGCGGTGACGTCGGCCGGATCGGTCGCGCGGACGGGATGCACCGTCGCCACGGACGCGATCCCGGCGTTGCCCGGGGCGCAGTGAACCTCTTCCACCTGCGAATCCGCCGCGAGCGCCCGGCACAGGGCGTGCTCGCGTCCGCCGCTTCCAATCACAAGTACCCGCACGCGAACGACCCTACCGGTGCCGGGCACCCGCCAAGATGCCGTCGTGCCCCGGGCAGGATGACACGGAGAGTCGTCGGGGAATTTGTGGAGTTCTGCATGATCCGGGGGTGCCCTTCCGGGTAGGCTTGACCTTCGGTGCGAGCCCCTGTGGTAACTTGGGGCGGCTTTGGTGCCTGCTTGGGATTGGAGGTGGTCCGGGATGAGTTCTGGTGATCCTTGCAGTACGTGCTCGCGCACGTACGTCGTGCGCACGATCGTTCTCCCCCGACCACTCCGATTCGGTCGCCCGGTCTGAGGGCTCACGCGTTCTTTCTGTCTGAACGACCTGTCAAGGTCGTGTCGTGTCTCGCGTGGCCCGTGCCGACCTGGGCGGGAAGGGAGCGCCATGCGCTCGTCGATGATCTTTCCCCGCATTCGTCACCACCGTGCCGCGGGCGCGCAGCACGACCGCCGCAAGCCGCCGGTGACCACGACGCCCGCGCCCGCCGCCGAGCGCGCCTCCGTAGGCGGGTGCGTGCCGCCCAGCGACTCGCTGGTCGACTTCGCGGCCTACCTGGCCGGCGCCAAGGTCGAGGCCCCCACCATCGAGGCCGCGCTGAGCCTCGTCCGCGCCCACAACGCGCGTAGCGGCGGGGGCGGCGCCTTCGTCTGGGTGGGCCTGCACGAGCCGGAGTCGCCCGAGGTCGAGTGGCTGGCCGAGGTCTTCGGCCTGCACCCGCTGGCCGTCGAAGACGCCGTCAAGGCCCACCAGCGGCCCAAGGTCGAGCGCTACGGCGACTCGCTGTTCGTCGTGCTCAAGACGGTCGCCTTCGTCGAGGAGGAGCCGGACAGCGAGATCGTCGCGACCGGCGAGATCATGCTGTTCGTCGGGCCCGACTTCGTGGTGACGGTACGCCACGGGCGGCACTGTCCGCTCTCCGGCGTGCGCGAGAAGCTGGAAGACGACCCCAAGCTGCTCGGCCGCGGCCCGGCGGGCGTGCTGCACGCCATCGCCGACCACGTGGTGGACGAGTACCTCTCGGTGGCCGACCAGATGCAGGAGGCGCTGGAAGACGTCGAGGCGGCCGTGTTCGCCGACGTCAGCTCGCGCGACATCGGGCGGATCTACCACCTCAAGCGCGAGATGATCGAGATGAAGCGGGCGGTGACACCGCTGGTCGCCCCGCTCGGCGCGCTGCCGCAGCGGCGGGTGATCCCGCCGGAGATGCGCGACTACTTCCGCGACGTCGGCGACCACCTGTCCCGGGTGTGCGAGCAGGTCGAGTCCTCCAACGAGCTGTGCAACTCGGTGCTCCAGGCGGCCCTGGCCCGCTCGAACGCCCTGGCCAACGAGGACATGCGCAAGATCTCGTCCTGGGTGGCCATCATGGCGGCGCCCACGATGATCGCCGGCGTCTACGGGATGAACTTCGACTTCATGCCGGAGACGAAGTGGGTCTTCGGCTATCCGATGATCGTCGGCCTGATGCTGCTGACCTGCACGCTCCTCTACCGCGGCTTCCGCAGGAAGGGCTGGATGTGAGCCTGGTCCGCCGGGCTCGGTTCAGGCCGCGGCGACCGGGCGGAGCGGGCCGACCGGTACGGCGAGCGGCAGGCCGCGTTCGGCCCACAGCGCCCGCATCCGGTCGGGGTAGTCGGTGACGAGCCCGGTCACGCCCATGTCGATCAGCCGGGCCGCGTCGGCCGGGGCGTTGACCGTCCACGGCACCACCGGCAGGCCCGCCTGCGCGGCCTGAGCCATCATGTGCTCGTTCACCAGCACGTGCTGCGGTGAGAGCGTGGTCGCGCCGGCCGCCGCGGCGGCGGCCGGGAGATCACCGCCGAAGTCGGTGAGGTCCAGCCCGTCCAGCCATGCCGAGTGCATCGTCGCCGTCTCGATCAGCGCGAACCGTGGCACGTCCGGAGCCAGCTCGCGCGCCGCGCGAAGTACCCGCCAGTCGAAGCCGAGCAGCGCCGACGAGCCGAGCCGGCCGTGCCGGTCCAGCTCCTCCACCACCATCGCGGTGAACTCCGCCGGATCGGGCGTCAGCTCCGGCCTGGTCGGATCGGTCTTCAGCTCCACGTGCAGCCGCACATCGTCGGCCTCGTAGGCGCTCACCAGCCCGAGCACCGCGCCGAACGTCGGCATCCGGGTCTCGGGCAGCGGCACCTGCGTCAGCGCGAACGGGTCGTCGGGGTGGCGCGGCAGGCGGACCCCGCAGTCGAGGGTCCGCAACTGGGCGAGGGTCAGTGACCTGATCGGCTTGCCGACGTAGGGGTAGCCGGGGTCGCCGCGATGCGCCGGACGGGTGTCCGCGCTGGTCACCGAGGACACGATCAGATCGTGGCTGAGCACGATCCGCCGGTCGGCGGTGAGCACGAGATCGAACTCCAGCGCGTCCACACCGAGCTCCAACGCGTGCAGCAACCCAGGAAGCGTGTTCTCCGGCCGGAGCCCTCGGGCTCCGCGGTGTCCGTGGATCTCGACGCGCACACTCGGACCTTACCGGCACCGGGCGAGGATCTCTCGCATCCCCCGCCCGACGCGCCGTCACGACCTATACCGGCATCACATCGGTCGTCACACCAGGGGCCGGAGCTGGAGGGTCTGTGTGCGGCCCGGGCCGACGCCGATGGCGGAGATCGGCGCGCCGGACATCTCCTCCAACGTGCGGACATAAGCGCGGGCGTTGGGCGGCAGGTCGTCGAAGGACTTGGCCTCGGAGATGTCCTCCTGCCAGCCCGGGAACTCCTCGTAGATCGGCTTGGCGTGGTGGAAGTCGGTCTGGGTCATCGGCACCTCGTCGTGCCGCACGCCGTCGATCTCGTAGGCGACGCAGACCGGGATGCGCTCCAGCCCGGACAGCACGTCCAGTTTGGTGAGGAAGAAGTCGGTGACGCCGTTGATCCGGGTGGCGTACCGGGCGATCACCGCGTCGAACCAGCCGCAGCGGCGGTCGCGGCCGGTGGTCGTGCCGTACTCGTGCCCGGTGGTGCGCAGCCAGTCGCCGCGCTCGTCCAGCAGCTCGGTGGGGAACGGCCCTGAGCCCACCCGCGTGGTGTACGCCTTCAGGATCGCGATCACGCGCGTCAGCCTGGTCGGCGGGATGCCCGCCCCGGCGCACGCGCCGCCCGCGGTGGGGGAGGAGGACGTCACGAACGGGTAGGTGCCGTGGTCGATGTCCAGCAGGTTGCCCTGGCCGCCTTCGAGGAGCACCACCCGGCCCTGGTCGAGGGCCCTGGAGAGCACGAGCGAGGTGTCCGCGATGTACGGCTTGAGGCGTTCGGCGTAGCCGAGGTACTCCTCAAGCACCTTGTCCGGGTCGATCACCCTGCGGTTGTAGACCTTGGTGAGGACCTGGTTCTTCTCGTTGAGCGCGACTTCGATCTTCTTGCGCAGGATGCCCGGGTCGAGCAGGTCCTGGACCCGCACGCCCATCCGGGCGATCTTGTCGCCGTAGGCGGGGCCGATGCCCCGCCCCGTGGTGCCGATCTTGGCCTTGCCCAGGTAGCGCTCGGTGACCTTGTCGAGGGCCTTGTGGTGCGGCATGATCAGGTGCGCGCTCGCCGAGATCAGCAGCCGCTCGCAGGAGATGCCCCGCGCCTTCAGCCCGTCGATCTCCTCCAGCAGCACCCCGGGATCGATGACCACGCCGTTCGCGATCACCGGGATCACCTCGGGCGACAGCACGCCGGTCGGCAGCAGGTGCAGCGCGTACTTCTGGTCGCCGATCACCACCGTATGACCCGCGTTGTTGCCTCCCTGGTAGCGGACGACGTAGTCGACCTGATCGCCCAGCAGGTCGGTGGCCTTGCCCTTGCCCTCATCGCCCCATTGAGCACCCACGAGAACGACAGCCGGCATCGCGAAACTCTCCCCAGCACAAAGCGAAACCCCTGGCGCAAGCGCGTCAGGGGCTCTTGCATACGGATTCTACCTGCTCGGCCCCGGTCAGGTCCCGTTCAGTTCGGCCGCGGCGGCGGGGCTCGAGTCCTTGAGGAACTGCGCGCAACGCTCGGCCTCGTCCTTCTCCCCGATCGCCAGGGCGGCCCGGGCCAGCGCGTGCAGGCACCGCAGGAAGCCACGGTTGGGCTCGTGGTCCCACGGGATCGGCCCGTGCCCCTTCCACCCGGCCCGCCGCAGTTGGTCCAGGCCCCGGTGGTAGCCGGTACGCGCGAACGCGTACGAGGTCACGGCGTGCCCCTGGGCGAAGTACTCGTCGGCCAGCGCCGCCCATGCGGCGGAGAAGGCCGGGAATCGTGCGGCGACATCCGACGCCGCGGCACCGGCTTCGAGCGCCTCCCTGGCCTCAGGGGTGTCCGGCAGGTGGGTCGGCGGCGGTCCGGCGAGAAGATTCTGCGTCTCCATGCACACAGTCATACCCGGACGGCGCGCGTAACGGGTACCTGGAGGGGGCCTAGATAGCCTGATATTTCGCCCTATCGGAAGATCGCCGACAATCCGGATGCCCGATGCCCCTCACCAGCCCGTCTCCCCGCGCCCGGCCCCGCCGTACCGCCCTGGCGATCTGCGCTCTCGCCACCCTCACCGCCTGCTCCATCCCGCCCGCCCCGGTAGGCCCCGATGAGCACCGGCGGGCGGCGTCGGCCTCCGGTTCCCCCGGCTCCGGGCGGCACCTCGCGGTGACGCTGACCTTCGACGACGGGCTGGCCTCGCAGGAGGCGGCGGTCGAGCTGCTTCGCCGGTACGGCCTCACCGCGACCTTCTACATCCCGAGCGGCCTCCTGGGCCGCGAGGGACGCATGACCGCGGATCGGGTACGGCGGCTGGCCGCGGCCGGGCACGAGATCGGCGGGCACACTCGCACCCACGCCCGCCTCACCGAACTCCCCCTGGACGCCCGCCGCCGCCAGCTCTGCGACGACCGCGCCGCCCTGACGGCCCTGACCGGCACCGACATCCGCTCGGTCGCCTACCCGTACGACGCCACCGACCCGGCCACCGAACGCCTCGCCCGCGAATGCGGCTTCCGTCACACCCGCCCCCGCGCCGCCCTCACCGTCCTCGACACCACCACCCCGGCCACCCTGCGCCACCACGCCACAAAGGGCGGCACCTTCGTCTTCCACAAGATCTGCCAGGCCCCCTGCGGTCGCTACGCGATCGACCCCAAGGTCCTTGCCGATTTCCTCACCTGGCTGACGGCCCGCTAGGCACCGGGTCCCTCGGCGAAGAGTTCTTCGGTGGAGGAGATGGTGAGGCATCGGTCTGCCCAGGTGTCCATCAGTGTGGGGTCGGTGCAGGCGGTGATGCGTTCGCGGTCGGCGTCGCTGAGCGGCACCCCACGTTCTGCGAGGATGCACAGCAGCATCGATGCCTTCCCCGCCAGCCTGCCCTCCTGCCTGCCCTCTTCCCTGCCCTTGCCGTAGTGCTCGCGGGCGAAGGGGCTGTTCACAGGCCATTCTGGGGTTGTCATGGGGGCCTCGGATGAGAGTGGGCCGGGTCTCACCCTGGGATGGGTGGGTCAGACCCGGCGGATGCGGATGGTCAGTTCTCGGCGAAGAGTTCTTCGGTGGAGGAGATGGTGAGGCATCGCCGTGCCCATATGTCCATCAGTGCGGGGTCGGTGCAGGTGGTGATGCGTTCGCGGTCGGCGTTGCTGAGTGGCACCCCACGTTCTGTGAGGATGTCCAGCAGCATCGATGCCTTTCCTGCGAGCCTGCCTTCTTCTTTGCCTTCTTCTTTGCCGGCTTCACGGCCCTTGCCGTAGTGCTCGCGGGCGAAGGGGCTGTTCACGGGCCAAGTCGTGGAGCTCATGATCTCCTCCATGAGTTTCCGGGCGGCCGGCGGGGCCATGTCGTATGCGTGTTCATAGTATCGCGTAGCGTGACGATCATCGAGGTTTTTGCAGCCGTCCATGAGTGCCCTGACGACCTCTGGGCGGTCGGCGTGGGCGGCGAAGGAGAGCAGGGCGAGTTCGCCGTGGTCGCGGACCTGGGACGGGTCGGTGACGGCCGGGATCTCACTGGGGCCGATGGCCACCGGCGTGAGGGTGTAGTCGCGGAGGGAGGTGACGATGGGTTTGGCGGCCCAGGTGGCCAGGGAACGGGTGGGGCAGACGACGGCGACGGTGATGGGGCAGTCGAGCTGGAGCCACAGGGCGGCGGCGTAGCGGGCCAGGGCCTCTGGTTTGCCCGGCTCGCGGTGGAGCTGGATCTCGATGACGACGCCGTGCTGGGGCTGTTCGCCGCGGTGGCCGAGGGTGATGACCGTGTCGGCGCGGAAGTCGCGGGACGGGCGGTCGTTGAACTCGCCGGAGGCGAGCAGGGCCGGATATTCACCGGGGAGCTTGACGCCGAGCTGGTCGCGGAGGAGTTCCACGGCGAACTCGGGCCGCTCCCGGAAGAGGTCGTTGAGCGTGTCATGAATCTTGGACGGCATGTCACTGAAAGCTACATGATAACTACTTTACGTGAGAGGCGTTCGCTTTCAGCGAAATAGGCGGCGCCGCCGTACATGGGAGGAGGGCGCACGTTCCGCGCGCAGCCGGTCCAGTTCCTCGGTGAGCTGGGCGACGCGCAGCGCGAGGCGTTCGTTCTCGCTCTTCAGGCGACCCGCCTCGGCGCGGCCGGGTCCTGCGGCGGCGCTGCCCGGCTTGGCCTCCTTGGCGTCCCTGGCGGGCTGGAAGCCCCAGGTCGCGCCGTCCAGCCAGTACGTGCCCGCCACCTCCTCCACCACGTCGTCCAGGGCCTCGCCGGGGGCGGCGAGCAGCCGGGCGCGGGCGAACGCGCCGGTGTGCTCCAGGCGGGCCGTCACCACGACGTCCGTCTCGTCCAGCGCGATGCTGACCAGCCCGTACCCGTGCTCGGCCGCGTGCGCGAGCAGGCGGCGCAGTACGTTCGGGCGGGGCGCCCACCCCGGCGGGCACAGCAGCCGGTACGGCACTGGCGCGGCCGACCTCGGCGTCCGATCCACGAACCGGACCCGCGGCTCGTTGCGATAGAGCCCGTGGATGAGCAGCAGGTCCAGGTTGGGACTGTGCTGCGGCGCGCGCCGGTCCTCGGCGAGCGACGCCCATGGCCCGGCCAGCGTGACCCGTACGTCGGGCAGGTCACTGGCCAGCACGCCGTCCACCGTCGCGCGGATGTCCTCGTACGTCGCCCCCGCCGCCTCGACCGCCACGTCCAGGTACGGCACCATGTACTGCCGCCGCGGGTGCGTGCGCTGCCAGCGCATGTGCGGCACGAGGTCGGGCACGAACACCGCGTTGTACCGGGTGACCTGCTCGCGGTCGCGCATCATCATGGACCGGCCGAGATGCCAGCTCCGCGCGGCCGGCTCCAGGACGAACGCGGCGCCGTGCTGGGCGAGCCGGTAGCCGAGTTCGGTGTCCTCGCCGAGCACGAGTTCGGTTGCGAGCGGCCCGGCCGCGCGCAGCAGGCGGGCGTTGACCGAGGCGGCGTTCGTGATGTGGACGCGGTAGGCCATGTTCTTGGCCGTGCGCATGCCGTCCGTGCTTTCGGCCAGGTCGACGATCCACTGGTGGGGTTCGCTCGCGTCCAGGTCGAACAGCTTCTCCCCGGCCCCCGCGGACACTGCGGCGTGTACTTCGGCCGGGCCCGGCCACTCCTCGTCCACATACCGGACATAACCCATGACCACCAGGTAGTCCGCGAGGTGGTGCCAGCGCATGTGCGCCTCGACCTCGTCGTGATGGGTGACCATGTCGGCGTCCAGCCAGTGGATCACATGGCCCTCGGCGACCTCCAGCGCCGCGTTGCGGGCGTTGGAGCGGCCACGGGAGTCCGGCGTGGTGCGCAGCAGGCGGGTGTTCTCCGGCCTGATCTGGCCCAGGGTGAGCGGCGGGTCCGTGCCGTCGTCCACGACGATCACTTCGAGCAGGTGGGCGGGGTAGCTCTGGGCCGCGAGCGCGGCCAGCGTGAGGTCCAGTTTGTCCTGGTGGCGATAGGCCGCGATGACGACGCTGACCGGCAGGTACGGTTGCCAGTCGCCGATCTCGGGCGGCGACAGGACGGAATAGTCGTTGTGGCGGATACGAGGGGAGTTCACGCCTGCTCCATGAGTTCGCTCGGGCGGAAGCCGCGCCACTGCTCTTTGGCTCTGTGCAGGAAGTAGCCGATCGGCTCCTGCCAGGTGTGGCGTCGCCGGGCCGACCTGCGGGCCATGAACCCCAGGCCGTGGGTGCGATAGATGCAGCCCCCCGCGCGCAGGAGGGCCTGGAAGAGTTCGATGTCCACCGAACGGGGGACCGGCCGGAAGCCGCCCAGCGCGCGCAGCGTCTCGCGGGAGATCAGGAAGGTGCCGCCCGCCACGTGGTCGGCCATCACCTCGCTGCTCCACCGCCGCCGGATGGTCACGTCGATCTGCTCCAGGTAGAAGAACTCCGAGGCCACCCCGACCAGGTCGGCGCCGCTGTAGCGGCGGGCGAGCACCAGGTCGGCCAGGTGGTCGGGTCCGTACCAGTCGTCGTCGTCCCATTTGGTGAGGTACGCGCCGGAGGTCCGGTCCACCGCGAGGTTCAGGATCTCCCCGAACGGCGTGGCCGCGTCCGCCGTGACGACGGTCAGCGGAAGCGGGAAATCGGCCACCGCGCCGGCCACCGCCTCCTCCGGCACCCCGTGCAGCCCTAGTACGACCTCGACGTCCACACCGCGCTGCGCGGCGATCTGGCCGAGCGCGAAACCCACGAAATCGGGTCTGCGGGTGCAGAGCACCACGGAGATCGGCGGATCAGGCGGAATCGGCTTGCCGGCCGCCACGGCGAGGGCGTGCCAGCGGGCGGTGGTGCCGTGCGCGCGCAGCGCGTGGCGGCGCAGCCGTACGCTGTGCTCCTCCCTGCGCAGGTCGTCGGCGATGTCGCCGGGTGTGGCCAGATGGGACAGGAGTTCGCCGCCGAGCAGCGGTTCCGCCCAGATGGGGGCCGGGCCGGTGGACACCAGCGGCACCCCCGCCGCCGCCAGCCCGGCGACCACGCGGGCCGCGGCGACCGGGCCGGTGTGCGCGGGGCGCCAGTTCAGCCGCAGGCCGCGCAGCGGACGCAGGCGGTCCACGTCGGCGTCGGCGACCAGCCCGGATTCGTGAAAGCGGACAAGTTCGCGGCCCTCGCTGGTCACGCCCCACACGCCGGCGTGGCCGGTCAGGTCCGCGATGCCCTGGAGCGGTTCGCGCAGGAAGCCGCGCGGGTTGACCGACCGCTCGTCCACCGGCGGCAGGTGGTCAGGGGTGACCGCGGACGCGGCGCGCAGTACCGGGTAGCCGCCGGGCGCGCCGGCCTTGGCCCACGCGGTGTCCCGCCACGAGGCGCGCCCGGCGGCCGGTACGCGATCGTCCGGCCAGGCGGCCCCCGGGGCGCGAACGGCGAGGTCGCTGGAGGATATGCCGGACGGTTCCGGCCGCCCCCCGACGGCGACGTCCGGATCGCCGGGCCGCCAGTCGGCCAGGCCCGGCTCGCCGAGCCCGGCGGCCGGCAGCGGATACGCCGCCAGGTGGAACCCCGTCCCCCCGGCCGCCACCGCGGTCACGATGTCGCCGGCGAGCGTCTCCTTGCCGAGCCGGGTGGCGACCAGCCAGCCGGACGTGCCGTACCGGGTGATGTGGACCTCGCGCACCAGGCGCTGGCCGACTCCGCGCGCCAGCGCGACGTGCGGCGCGTCGTACCACGACGGCGTCGCGGTGATGGCCACCACGACACGCTTGACGGCGGGCAGCAGGTCCCGCAGCGAGACGATCCGCCGCAGGTCGGTGGGGGTGCGGGCGAGTACGACGACGGCTTCGGGTGCGCGGATCGTCCAGGGGGAGTCCGCGAGGTCGTCCGCGTCGGCCCAGGAGATCGCCGCCTTGGGCAGCAATTCGGCCAGGACGTCACCGGCATCATGGACACCCGAAACCACCGCGACGACCTTGGTCCCCGCCCCGACGATCCCGCCCGGGATCACGATGTACTCCGCCGGAACAGCATCGCGCCTTTCTCCGCGGCGTAGGACGTGGCCGTGAGCTCGGGGTATTCACGCAGCCAGCGTTCGGCGATCCGTTGCTCGTCGGCGCGTACGGTGTCGTCGAGCACGATCCAGGCTTCCGGTGCGCAGTGCGGCAGCAGCAGCGGCACCGCGGGGTACCGGGCCTCCGGGCCGGTCTGCTCCGGCGGGCCGTCCACGAAGACCAGACCGGCGTCGCTGAGGTCGTCCAGCGCGGTGGTGTCGTACCACGGTTGCCCCTGCCAGTCGGTCAGCGGCGCGTGCCGTACCTCGACGATCGAGTCGAGACCGTGCGCCGCCACCAGATCCTGCGACGCGCGCGCGAACCGCTCCTCGTGTTCCAGCGCGACGATCCGGCCGCCGCCGAACCGCTCGATCGCGTACCCCAGCCAGATCGAGGACGAGCCGCTGCCGCACTCGATGACCAGCTTGGGCCGGTCGGCCGCGATCCGTTCCACCAGCAGCCGGATCACGTCGGGAGAGGCCGCCCATCCGCGCAGCCGGGGCATGGGGGCTCGCGGCTGGAGCATCGCGCGCAGGTCGATCATGGCCTCGACCTGGTTGTACTCGGTACGCGCGCGCAGCGCCCTGACGACCTGGTCACGGACCGCCCGGTCCACCCCCTCGATCGACCGCTTCACCTCGGCCAGCCTGGCATCGACCGTGCTCCGCTGCGCGTCGAGGGCCTTGGCCTGCCGCTTCAGTAGGTCGGTCTGCCCGGCCAACTCCGCGCGGTCCTCGCCGAGCGCGGCCACGACCGTGTCCACCCCGGCCCGCTGCCCGGCCGAGGTCTCCTTGAGCTGTACGGCGAGCGCGCGGACGCTGTCACGAAGCTGCGCCAGGGCGGCCTCGTTCCGCTTCACGCGCTGGTCGATGCGGAGTGCCTTGCCGTCGGCCCGTCGTACGACGAGCACGGCTACGGCGAGCCCGGCGAGCGCGGCGGTGGTCAGGGCGAGCTGGACCGCGTCGGTCCACTCCACGGCCCCGGAGGCCGACAGTAACACTAGGCCCACGATCACAACGCCGCTGGTCAGAGCGGAAATGATCAGTAGCCGGCGCGTGGTCGGTGCGGGTAAACGTAGCCTTTCCACTCAGAGAGGATATGAGATGTAAAACGGAAGGACAGGGCATCTCTACTAAGAGTTAGCTGAGAGCTACCTGATCCTCAACTGCCACGGAGGTCGTTGTCCGTCACCCCAGGCACGGCCCCATCCCAGGCCACGGCGGGGAAAGGGGTGTACGGCGGAGATTCGGTCGCCGGCATGCCCGAAACCCTTGATCCAGTGACCGAAATGCGGTTCGGGGGGGTGGTGGGCGAGGCCCCGTAGTTCCGCCCTGACCAGGATGCCCAGGGCCCATAGGAGCCGATCACGACAACGTTCCGGAATCCCGGACCGGCAAGCCGAAGAGACCCGCCCGGCACCCACGAAGGACGGCACGTATTGGCCAACGCCACCGCTGCCGATCGAGAAGCCCCGCCATTCAACCCCCACCACACCAACCCCGCCTCCGGCGGAAAGCTGCGCTCCGCGCCAAGGCCCGCCTCCGGCGGAAAGCTGCGCTCCGCGCCAAGGCCCGCCTCCGGCGGAAAGCTGCGCTCCGCGCCAAGGCCCGCCTCCGGCGGAAAGCTGCGCTCCGCGCAGCGGGGTCGCCTTCGGCGGTGTGGTGCGCTTCGCGCTGGAGGTCCGCCTTCGGCGGGAAGAAGCGCTCCGCGCAGCGAGGTCGCCTTCGGCCGGGGGTCGCGCTGCGCGCCAAGGCCCGCCTCCGGCGGAAAGCTGCGCTGCGCGCCAAGGGCCCGCCTCCGGCGGGACGCCATCGCGCTCCCGCGCCAAGAGCCCGCCTCCGGCGGGAAGAGGCGCTTCGCGCTGCGAGGTCCGCCTTCGGCGGAAAGTTACGCTTCGCGCAGCGGGGTCGCCTTCGGCGGTGTGGTGCGCTTCGCGCCGAGGGCCCGCCTCCGGCGGGAAGTTGCGCTTCGCGCCGAGGGCCCGCCTCCGGCGGGAAGTTGCGCTTCGCGCCGAGGGCCCGCCTCCGGCGGGACGCCATCGCGCTCCCGCGCCAAGAGCCCGCCTCCGGCGGAAAGAGGCGCTTCGCGCTGCGAGGTCCGCCTTCGGCGGAAAGTTACGCTTCGCGTAGCGGGGTCGCCTTCGGCGGTGTGGTGCGCTTCGCCAGCCGTCGCGCTGCCGCGCGCAAAGGCCCTCGCTGACGCTCGGCCTGTTCTCCCCATGTCGGGCTCCGCCCGACGCTAGCGCCCCAGTCGGCCACCCACACCAGCGATCCATTGGTAACACCACCCAGCAGGCAGACGCTGGAAGTGGATCACCGACAAACCCCGACATCACAACACCGCAGCTTGGCTGTATCCTTGCTGCTCACCAAGGGTGCTCGCCCCACGCGTGGGGATGGGCCGTGGTGGTAGGAGACATAGCCTGCGGCGGCGGTGTGCTCCCCACACATGTGGGGATGGGCCGATCGTTCCCGAGGTCTTTGCGAGCCAGGGGCAGCGCTCCCCACACGCGTGGGGATGGGCCAGGCCGACCTTCACCCCGTGCGGGTGTCCCCACGTGCTCCCCACACGCGTGGGGATAGGCCGTTCGCCGACGAGCAGGTCTCCAGCGGCAGCGTGTGCTCCCCGCATACGTGGGGATGGACCGTGCGTGCGCGACACCAGCACCCCGCCGTTGGAGTGCTCCAGGACCGCGACTGGCCGTGGCTATGGCAGCCGGCGCCGCGTGCGTTGGGTTGACCGCCACCACCTCATGACGGTCGGTGTCCACTCGGGTGCTCGCCGCACGCTTGGAGATGGACCGTTGGCCAGATTCGACTCAGGGAGCTGGCCAACGTGCGCTCGCACCGCGTGGGGATGAGCCTGAGCGCCTAAATCTGCGACGGCCCCACCCTCTCGTCGTCCCCACACATGTAGGGGGAACCGTCGCCGACGCAGTCCGAGTGGGCGGAGGCCCAGTGGTCCCCAGACGTGGGTTGAATCCAAGGTGCGCAGTCGGTGGCGCGGATGGAGAAGCCGGGCGGTCCCCACACCTGGGGTGGCGGAGACTCGCGCCGCTGAGGGTCCTCATCTCGTGGGGATGAACGGTGAACCGGTTGATCGGCCTCCCGCATGGGAGGAACCGGTAGTGCTGAGGCGTCCCGCTGGATGGGGTACATCGGCCTTCGGCTTCGAGATCCGCGCTGGGTTCCCGGGTGCGGTGGTCTCACCCGGCATCATCACAAGGATCTTCAGAACCACACGGCCCCATGGAGACCGTCGCTGATCCTCCACAGGGACATCAGCCCTTGCATGGGCCTCCGCAAGCTTCTTCCGCCAGTTCGACGGGCTGTGCCCGCATCCCGGGCAAGGGGGAGAACCTGAGGGGCAGGGCGGTCTGTATGTCCGTTAAATGGGGAAACACCCTGTAAGGGTTTTCTCTCGCCGGGGAACGTGATAAAGATCACAGAGGATACCGGAATGTCCTATCTGTTGGGGAGGTTTGATCGCCTCGTGAGGTACTTCCCGGTGGTCGTACGGCTCGTGCACCGTCTGCACGTCGATCTCTGCCGTCTGAGCAGTCAGCTCTGTCCCTGAACGCAATCCCACCCCTTACCCTCCCTCCCGCGCATGCCCGCCTCAGCGTGAGCATGCTCTCCCGCCGGAGTCGCGTTCATGAAGAAAATCTCTTTCTCGCTCCAGTTGCTGCTCGGTCTGGTGATAGGCGTCGCGCTCGGGTTCGTGGCGCGTGCCGGTGATGTCGACTGGCTCACCGCCACCCTGACCGAAGCCGGTTCGATCTTCATCCAACTTCTCAAGCTCGCCGTTCCGCCGCTGGTCTTCACCGCGGTCGTGGTCAGCGTGGCGAATCTGCGCAACGTCAGCGGGGCCGCCAGGCTCGCGAGCAAGACGCTGATGTGGTTCCTGATCACCTCGCTGATCGCGGTGGTCTTCGGCCTGGTCCTCGGGCTGATCATCAACCCCGGCCAGGGCATCAACATCTCCACCGCCGGAGCCAAGGCCATCGACCAGGAGGACGCCGGGACCTGGCTGGACTTCCTGACCGGCATCATCCCCACCAACGTCGTCACCGCGTTCACCGAGCTCAACGTCCTCCAGATCGTCTTCCTGGGAGTCGTCCTCGGCGCCGCTGCGCTGGCGATCGGTGAGAAGGCCGAGCCGTTCATCGGCTTCAGCCGGTCCGTACTCGAACTGGTGCAAAAGGCCCTCTGGTGGGTCATCAGGCTGGCCCCGATCGGTACCGCCGGTCTGATCGGCAAGTCGGTGGCCACCTACGGCTGGGACCTGCTCGCCCCGCTCGCCAAGTTCAGCGCGGGCGTCTACATCGGCTGCCTGCTGGTACTCGTGGTCAGCTACCCGCTGCTGCTGTCCGTCGTCGGCAAGGTCAACCCGCTCACCTTCTACCGCAACGCCTGGCCCGCGCTGGAACTGGCCTTCGCCTCCCGTTCCTCGGTCGGCACCATGCCGCTCACCCAGCGGGTCACCACCGACCGCCTGGGCGTGGACCGCGACTACGCCGCCTTCGCGGTGCCGTTCGGCGCGACCACCAAGATGGACGGCTGCGCCGCGATCTACCCGGCGCTGGCGGCGATCTTCGTGGCCCAGGTGTACAACGTTCCGCTCAACGCCGGCCACTACCTGCTGATCGCGTTCGTCTCGGTGATCGGCTCGGCCGCGACCGCCGGTCTGACCGGCGCGATCGTGATGCTCACGCTGACCCTGAGCACGGTGGGCCTGCCCCTGGAGGGCGTCGGCCTGCTGCTGGCGATCGACCCGATCCTCGACATGATCCGCACCGCGACCAACGTCGCCGGACAGATGGTGGTGCCGGTACTGGTCGCCCGTTCCGAGGGCCGTCTCGACGAGGCCGTATTCAACGCCCCGCCCCAGCCCCTGGACGAGGCGCCCACCTCGGTCCGTCCCGCCGCCGGCCCGGCCCCCGGCCCCGAGCCCGCCCCGGCCTGAGCCCGACACCTCTAAGCAGGTACACCGTGGCCTCGCCCGCGACCCCAACAGGTCGCGTGCGAGGCCACGCCGCGTTCACCACGAGCGCGGGCTGGTGAGGTACGCGACCTGGGCCCCTGGCGGGTGAGTATGGCGGTCCGGCCTTGGGTGGTGCAGGAGCGCTTGGCCGTGCTCTCCGCAGCGTCTTACAACGTGGGAAACGCTACCGAGAGCGCAGCCGACGAACACCCGTTGCGGGTTCTTCAAGCTCGGGGCGGCGGGAAGAGGGATGGCCCCCGGCCCGCCGCCTGTAGCAGTAACCCGTAGCAGTAAGTAGCAGTAAGTAGCAGTAAGACGACCGCGGTCAGGAGAGCCTGGTGCCGGCCGACTTGAGGTTCTGGCAGGCCTCGACCACCCGCGCGGCCATCGCGGCCTCGGCGGCCTTGCCGTAGGAACGCGGGTCGTAGGCCTTCTTGTTGCCCACCTCGCCATCGACCTTCAGCACACCGTCGTAGTTCTTGAACATGTGGTCGGCGATCGGCCGGGTGAAGGCGTACTGGGTGTCGGTGTCGATGTTCATCTTCACCACGCCGTAGGAGATCGCCTCGTGGATCTCGCTCAGCAGCGAGCCCGACCCGCCGTGGAAGACCAGGTCGAACGGCTTGTCCTTGCCGTGCTTGGCGCCCACCGCGTCCTGGATCTCCTTCAGCACGCTGGGGCGCAGCTTGACGTGGCCCGGCTTGTAGACGCCGTGGACGTTGCCGAAGGTGGCGGCCAGCATGTAGCGGCCGCGGTCGCCGACGCCGACCGCCTCGGCGGTGGCCAGGGCGTCTTCGGCGGTGGTGTAGAGCTTCTCGTTGATCTCGCCGACGACGCCGTCCTCCTCACCGCCGACGACGCCGATCTCCATCTCCATGATGATCCGGGCGGCGGCGCACTTCTCCAGCAGCTCGGCGGCGATCTGCAGGTTTTCGTCCAGCGGGACGGCCGAGCCGTCCCACATGTGGGACTGGAACAGCGGGTCCTGGCCCTTGGCGACGCGCTCGGCGGAGACGTCGATCAGCGGGCGCATGAAGCCGTCGAGCTTGTTCTTCGGGCAGTGGTCGGTGTGCAGGGCCACCGTGACCGGGTACTTGGCGGCGACCACGCGGGCGTACTCGGCCAGCGCGACCGCGCCGGTGACCATGTCCTTGACGGTCGCGCCGGACAGGAACTCCGCGCCGCCGGTGGAGACCTGGACGATGCCGTCACTCTCGGCCTCCGCGAAACCGCGCAGCGCGGCGTTGAGGGTCTGCGACGAGGTCACGTTGATCGCCGGATAGGCGAATCCGCCCGCCTTGGCCCGGTCGAGCATCTCGGCGTAGACCTCGGGCGTTGCGATAGGCATCGGTCATCTCCCTGGAGACGGCGGTTTACGGGTTTTCGGCGGGCAGGCCACGGGGAGTGCGGCTGTTGTGCCCGTCTGGCCAGTATCGCGGGTCAGCGCCCTTCCCGGGTAGGCGGACCCCACCCCTGTGGATAACCTGGACGACCCCCCACACTCCCCTGCCTCCCTGTGGACAAACCCGTGGCGTGTCGCGTGATTTCCCTTACCGAGCTTGGCGGACCGGTAGGCTCCATCCCTGATGAACCTCACGAATCTGCTCGACGCCGAGTGGTGGATCGTCACCTTCGGGCTGATCGGCATTCTCGCCATCATCTTCGCCGAGACCGGGCTGCTGATCGGCTTCTTCCTGCCCGGTGACTCGCTGCTGGTCGTGGCGGGCATCGGCGCGTCGGCCAAGGTGGCCGCGAGCGTCGGCCTGGACGAGCCGTTCCCGCTGCCGGTGCTGCTGGTGGGCGCGCCGCTGTGCGCCATCGCGGGCGCGCAGCTCGGCCACCTCATCGGCGCGAAGACGGGGCCGAGGCTTTTCTCACGCCCAGATTCGCGGCTTTTCAAGCAGGAATACGTGGAGAAGGCCAGGCACTACTTCGGGAAGTTCGGCCCGGCCCGCGCGGTGGTGCTGGCGCGGTTCATCCCGATCGTCCGCACGTTCCTCAACCCGGTGGCGGGGATGCTCGGCATGAGCCGCAGCAACTTCCTGCTGTGGAACATCCTGGGCGGCGTGATCTGGACCGACGGGCTGCTGATCTTCGGCTACCTGATCGGCGACCGCATCCCCAACGTCGACCGGTACATCCTGCCGGGCGCGGCGGTGATCATCCTGCTGTCGGTCATCCCGATCATCCGCGAGATCCTGAAGGGCCGCAAGGAGGCCAGGGCGGTGCCGTCCCCGGGGGGCAAGCACCACCGCTCCCCGGCCGCCGCGCAGGCGCCCGACGAGCCCACCCGCAACGAGCCCTGGTAACGCCCGGCCCGCCCGGCCGCGACATCCGGGTCCGCCACGAGCCCTGGTAACGCCGCTCGCGACCTCCGGGTCCGCCACGAGCCCTGGTAACGCCGCTCGCGACATCCGGGTCCGCCACGAGCCCTGGTAACGCCGCTCGCGACATCCGGGCCACCACGAGCGCGCGGCGGCTACCCTCCGAAGTGTGGGACGCCACAGGTCTGACCGGATCGGCGTCGGCCGGGGGGCCCTCGCCGTTCTCGGGTGTCTGGTCCTGCTGACGCTGGTCGTACTCGGCGTCCGCGCGCTGAACGCCCCCGAGCCGCGCCCCCCGCAACCCCGCCAGGCCCCGACCCCGACCCTGACCCCGCCCACGGTCACCACCAGCCCCGCGACGCCCACCGTCTACATCGAGTGCCGCGCCGACCGCTGCGGGATGGTCTTCGTCCGTGTGCCCGGCGGTGACGTGCTGCTCGACCGCGAGCTGCTCAGGGGCGAGCAGGCGACCTTCACCGAGCCGAAGCTCGACGTGGTGCTCGCCGACGCGTCAGGGCTCACGGTCGAGGTGAACGGCGTACCGCGCCCGCCGGGCGAACCCGGCGAGCGGGAGGCGTTCACCGCCGAGCGGAAGGGCTGAGCCCCAGGTCGGCAAGGGTGTACGCGGTGCGGTACGGCAGGCCCCGCGCCATGATGGCATCGCCCGCCCCCCGGTCCACGATCGTGGCCACCCCCACGACCTCGGCCCCGGCCTCGCGCAGCGCCTCCACCGCGGTGAGCACGGACCCGCCCGTGGTCGAGGTGTCCTCCACGGCCAGCACCCGCCGGCCGGTGACGTCGGGCCCTTCGATCCTGCGCTGCAACCCGTGGGCCTTGCCCTCCTTGCGGACCACGAACGCGTCGAGCCGCCGGCCCCGCGCCGCCGCCGCGTGCAGCATCGCGGTCGCCACCGGATCGGCCCCGAGCGTGAGCCCGCCGACCGCGTCGTAGTCGAGGTCGGCCGTCTGCTCCAGCATCACCCTGCCGACCAGCGGCGCGCTCTGCCCGTCGAGGGTCACCCTGCGCAGGTCAACGTAGAAGTCGGCCTCCTGGCCCGAGCTGAGCACGACCTTGCCGTGCACGACGCCCTTGGCCCGGATCTCGGCAAGAAGCTCCTCGCGATCGCTCATGGCACAAGAGCCTAGTAGAGCCCTGACCACTCTCTGAGCAGGGCCGCGCGGGGTAAAGGCCGTCCATCGGTTTAGGCACCTCACCGTATGCGGAATCATTTGGCGGGCAACCCTCCGTAGTTACGAGGTAACAATGAGTGCGGAATCCCGTCAAAGTGATGCCGAGCTGCTTGAGTCGGTGCGCACCGGCAAGGCGGCGGCCTTCGGCGTCCTGTACCAACGGCACGTGTCGGCGGCGCGGTGCCTGGCCAAGCAGCTCGTGTCCAGCCAGGCAGAGGCCGACGACGTCGTCGCGGAGACGTTCGCCAAGATCCTGGATCTGGTGCGCAGGGGCGGCGGCCCGGAGATAGCGCTGCGGCCCTACCTGCTCACCGCGCTCCGCCGTACGGTCTACGACCGCTCGCGCGGCCAGAACAAACAGGTCCCCACCGACGACATGGAGGCCCACGACCCCGGAGTGCCGTTCGTGGACCCGGCGCTGGCGGGGCTGGAGCGGTCGCTGGTGGCCAGGGCGTTCATGTCGCTGCCCGACCGATGGCGCATGGTGCTGTGGCATACCGAGGTGGAGAACGCGCGGGCCGCCGACCTGGCCCCGCTGCTCGGCCTGACCCCCAACGCGGTGGCGGCGCTCGCCTACCGGGCCAGGGAGGGCCTGCGGCAGGCGTATCTCCAGATGCACCTGAGCGACCTGCCACGCCAGGGCTGCCGCCCGGTGGTCGCGAAGATGGGCGCGTATGTGCGCGGCGGCCTGCCCAAGCGGGAGAGCCGCATCGTGGACGAGCACGTCGCGAGCTGCGCCGAGTGCCATGCGATCTTCATCGAGCTGAACGACGTCAACGAGGGGATGCGACTGGTCGTCGGGCCGCTGGTGGCCGGGCCCCTCCTCATGGGATACGTGTCCGCGCTGGGCAAGGCGGGCGGTACGGCGGGCGGCGCGGCCGGCGCGCTGCTCGGGCGGGTGCGCAGGGTGCCGCGGCGGCACCTGATCGCCCTGGCCGGTACGGCCGCCGCCACGGTCGCCCTCCTCACCGCCTACCACCTGCTGACCGGCGTCCGTCCGGTCGATGCCCCCGGCTCGGGCGACGCGGCCCCGATGATCTCGCCGAAACGGTCGGTACCGGTGGCCGAGCCGCCGCCGGCCCCCCGGCCGCAGCCGTCGCACACCCGTGGTCGCCGCGCCACGCCCACCCCCGCCCCGACGCCCGCGCCGCCCGTGGTGCCGAAGCTCGCCCCCGCGCGGGCCAGGCTGGTGGCCAGCATCGATCCGGTCGGCGCGCTGGTGCCCGCCCATCCCGGCATCGTCGGCATCCGGCTGCGCAACGAGGGCGTGCGGGCCAGCGACGAGCTGGTGGCCGCGGTGGAGCTGCCCGCGGGGGTGAGCATGCTGCCCGCGGCGGGCGGCGGCACCCGCCCGATGGGCGTTTCCGCCATTCGCCCGGTCGGCACGGTGGACGGCTGGTCGTGCCGCCCGGCCACGAGCGGAGCCCGCTGCACCCGGGGCCCGCTGGCCCCCGGCCGGATGACGACGGTCTTCATGCGCGTTCAGGTCGCCAGGGAGGCCCCGGCGGGCCTGGGGCCCGCCGTCCAGGTGGCGTCGGGCAGGCAGCGGGTGGCGGCCCGCGCGGCCTCGGGGGTGAGCGCGGCGGGGGCGGCGGCGAGGTTCGCGACCGACGGCCGGGTGACCGCCAAGGCGGTCGGCAACACGCTGCTGAGCTGCCCGGTCAAGACCCGGGGCTGTACGGCGGCGCGGCGCGGCGCCGGCGACCGGGCCGACAACGACCTGTGGACGATGACCGCGGTGGACGCGGACGACGACAAGTCCACCAAGAGCTCCAGCGCGGCGAAGCTGACCCTGCCGCCGGGCGGGGAGGTGGTCTGGGCGGGCCTGTACTGGTCGGGCGGCGGACGGGCCAGGGCGTCCGGGACGACCGTCAAGGTCAGGCCGCCGGGCGCGAAGCGGTACGTGAAGGTGAAGGCGACCGACGTGATCGACCGGACGATGCCGGCCGGTTCCGGGTATCAGGCGTTCGCCGAGGTGACCCGGCTGATGGGCGACGATCCGGAGGGGACATGGTGGCTGGCGGACGCGCGGCTGCGCGAGGGGGTCTCCCGGCACGCGGGGTGGAGCCTGGTGGTGGCGGCGACCGACCCGCGCCGGCCGTACAGCCAGGTGGTGGTGCTGGACACCGCGACCGTGGTGGACGGGCGGCACGACGGGCTGCGGATACCGCTCGCGGGGCTGACGCCCGCGGCGGTCCCGGCCAGGATCGACCTCGTCACCTGGGAGGGCGACGCCGGGCTGGACGGGGAGAGGGTGACGCTGGGCGGCGCTCCGCTGCGGCCGGAGGGAGGCCGGCGCGAGGCGGACAACGTCTTCGACGGGTCGGCCAACGGCGCGGAAGGGTGGAAGAACACTTTCGGGCTGGATGTCGATACTTACCGTTCGGTGCTGGGCGAGCATCCGGTGTTGCGCATTTCCACCGGTAAGGATGTGGTTCTTTTCGGAGTGGCGTTGGTGGGGGTTCATGCCCGCTCCTGATAGCGGGTTCCAATATCAGGACAAACTGGTACGGTCGGCGTGAACGCCCTCGCATAAGGTCGGGCGCGGGCTGAATCGTCGGGATTCACCCTCGCACGATCGGTGGCTTCACTAACCTGGGGATGGGCCGACTGACGGCTGCCGGGGCTCCAAGCACAGTAGGTCCAGCCATGTAGGAAGGCGGTGTCGCGTGGATCGCTGCGCGCTGTTCGTGGACGCTGGCTACCTGCTAGCGGACGGCGCGATGGCGGTGCATGGGACCCGCCATCGAGAGGCCGTCTCGTGGGATTATCCGGGCCTTCTCCAACTCCTCACCGCCCTGTCCAGAGAGCGTACCGGGCTGCCGATGCTGCGCTGCTACTGGTACGAGGCGACCGTCGAGGGCCGCCGTACGCCGGAGCACGACGCGCTGGCCGACATCCCCGGGCTGAAGCTCCGCCTGTCCCGGATCAGGCCGGGGCGGCGCGAAGGCGTGGACGCCCAGGTCCATCGCGACCTGATGACGCTCGCCCGCAACTCCGCGATCTGCGACGCGGTCGTGGTCAGCGGGGACGAGGACCTGGCCCAGGTGGTCTGCGACGCCCAGGACCTCGGCATCCGGGTCACCGTCGTGCACATCGCGGCCGACGGCAACTGGGCGGTCTCCCGGACGCTGCGCCAGGAGTGCGACGACCTGATCGAGATCGGCGGCGGTCACCTGCGCTCGTACGTCTCGCTGACGCAGGGCGCCGCGACCGCCATGGAGCCGGTCAACGCCCTGGCCAACGGCCACCACCAGCCACTCTCCGCCGGCAACGGCCAGCACGCCCAACCGGCCCAGCACGCGCAACCGGCCCAGCACACCCAGCCGTCCCAGCCGGCCCAATCCATTCAGGCGGCTCAGTCCGCGCAGTCGGTGCCGTCCGCGCAGCCGAGTTCGCAGCCTCCCAGCGGCGGGCAGCAGACGCTCGGCCCCGCCCCCACCACCGGCTCGTCCGGCGGGCACGCGGCGGGCCCTCCGGCCCAGCAGTCCGGTAACGGCCAGATCATCACGCCGTCGTCCGGCGCGTCACCCATGCCGGGGTCATCCGGTTCTTCTGGTTCTTCCGGGTCCTCTGGTCCGTCCGGGGCGTCGCACGAGACGGGGTCCTCGGCGCCGGTGCAGCGTTCGAGCGGCGGGCACGCGGCCCCGTCCGCGCTGCCGTCCACGTCGTACCCGGGCTACCCGGCCGAGCCGCAACAGCCCTCCGGGCCGGCGCAGCAGCCGCCCGCCACCGGTCCGGCCACGACCTACTCGCCCACCACGACCGGCGGCTACCCGCCCTCACCGCAGCTCGGCGGCCCCTACACCGGCCCGCAACCGGCCCCGGTGCCCCCGCAGTCGGCCTCCGGCAGCGGCACCACCACCCTCGCCGAGGCGGTCAAGGCCGCGCACAAGGAGGGCCACGACTTCGGCGAGTCCGTGGCCCGCGACGCGCCCGCGCTGTGGCTGGAGGCCGTGCTGGCCCGCAAGCCGCGCATGCCGTCCGACCTGGAGGCCCGGCTGTTGCAGGGGTCGTCGCTGCCGATCGACTTCCTGCTGCACGACGAGGTGCGCCACGCCCTGCGCCGAGGCTTCTGGGACGCTCTGGAGCGAGCCCGCCGCTGATTTTGGACCGTGCCCGAACCGCTGCCGGGCGGCGGGTTCAGGCCGGTCTGCGGCCGACGTAGCGTGGCGAACCAGGTCAACGGCGGGCCGTGGCGTCAGCTCAGCGCGTCGAAACCGGCGCGCAGGTGGGCCAGCCGTTCGGTGAGGTCGGTGAGCGGCCCCGTCAGTGATGAGTCACCCGACTTGCGGGCCAGCTCCCGTACCCTGCCCAGCTCGTCTTCTGCGGCCGTCAGCCGGCGGGACAGCTCCGGCAGGATCGACGCCTGCTCGCCCGTCTCGCCCGGCGGCAGCTCCGTCACCACCCGCTCGCGCAGCAGCGCGGCCTGCTCGGTCATTCGGCGGTTCATCGTGTACAGCTCGACGAAGACCGAAACCTTGGCGCGCAGCACCCACGGGTCGAACGGTTTTGTCAGGTAGTCGACCGCGCCCGCCGCATAACCGCGGAAGGCGTAGTCAGGGGCGCTGTCGACGACCGTCAGGAAGATGATCGGGATGTTGCGGGTGCGCTCCCTGCGCTTGATGTGCGCCGCGGTCTCGAAGCCGTCCATGCCGGGCATCCGCACGTCCAGCAGGATCAGCGCGAACTCCGTGCTGAGCAGCGCCTTCAGCGCCTCCTCCCCGGACCTGGCCCGCACCGGCACGATGTCGAGCGAACTCAGGATCGCCTCAAGCGCGATCAGGTTCTCTTCGCGGTCGTCGACGAGCAGGATCTTGGCTCGGTCCGGCATGGCTCACGACCCTTCGTTCGGCTCGGTGGGCACGGCCTTCCCCCGGGACAGCCAGCCCCGGAGGCGTTCGAGCAGACGGTCCACGTCCACCGGCTTCGGTACATAGTCGGAGGCCCCGGAGGCGATGCTCTTCTCCCGGTCTCCTCTCATGACCTTAGCCGTCAGCGCGATGATCGGGAGATCCGCGAACTGCGGCATCCGCCTGATCGCCGACGTCGTCGCCCAACCGTCCATCTCCGGCATCATGATGTCCATCAGCACCAGCCCCACGTCTTCGTTGCGTTCGAGCTGCTCGATGCCCTCGCGGCCGTTCTCCGCGTAGACGACCGTCGAGCCGTGCCGTTCGAGCACGCTGGTGAGCGCGAAGACGTTGCGGATGTCGTCGTCCACGATAAGGATCTTGGAGCCGATCAGTGGGTCCTCGCCCTGCCAGCTGACCTGCGGCTCGGCCGGGGATGGGGCGATCGGCAACGGCTCCCGGAACGGGATCGTGGCCAGCACGTCGTCCTCTTCCGGCTCTGGGACGAAGGCCAGCGGTTCGCTGTCGGCCGGGGTCCGCTGCCGGGCCGCCGCGCCGCCGTCGCGGGAGGCCAGCGGGCCGGTGTAGGACGGCGGCAGGAAGAGCGTGAACGTGCTGCCCTTGCCCGGCTCGCTGTCCACGTGGATCTCGCCGCCGAGCAGCCGGGCGATCTCCCGGCAGATCGACAGGCCGAGGCCGGTGCCGCCGTACTTGCGGCTGGTCGTGCCGTCCGCCTGGCGGAACGCCTCGAAGATGACCTCCAGTTTGTCGGGCGCGATGCCGATGCCGGTGTCGCAGACCTGGAAGCCCAGCACGCCGTTGGCGTTCTGGAGGGTCTCGTCGTCGAACTCCACCTCGTCGGGCGCGGGCACCACGCGTAGCTTCACCTCGCCCTTCGGGGTGAACTTCACCGCGTTGGACAGCAGGTTGCGCAGCACCTGCTGGAGGCGCTGCTCGTCGGTGCGCAGCTCCTGAGGCACCGATTCGTCCACCTCGATGGCGAACTCCAGCCCCTTGTCCGCGGCCAGCGGCGCGAACGTCGCCTCCACGTACTCCACCAGCTTGGGCAGCAGAAGCTGCTGCGGGTGGATGTCCATCCGGCCCGCCTCCACCTTGGACAGGTCGAGGATGTCGTTGATGAGCTGGAGCAGCGCCGACCCGGCCCCGTGGATGGTGCGGGCGAATTCCACCTGCTGCGGGGTCAGGTTGCCCTCGGCGTTCTCGGTCAGCAACTTGGCCAGCACCAGCAGGCTGTTCAGCGGTGTGCGCAGCTCGTGCGACATGTTGGCCAGGAACTCCGACTTGTAGCGCGAGGAGACCGCGAGCTGTTCGGCTCGCTCCTCCAGGGTGCGCCTGGCCTGCTCGATCTGGAAGTTCTGGATCTCGATGGCGCGGTTCTGCTTGGCCAGCAGCGCCGCCTTGTCCTCCAGCTCGGCGTTGGAGCGCCGCAGCTCCTCCTGCTGGCGCTGCAACTCGTCGGAGCGCTCCTGCAACTCGCGGGTCAGCCGCTGGGACTCGGTCAGCAGCGCCTCGGTCCGGGAGTTGGCGATGATGGTGTTCATCGTGACGCCGATGGTCTCCACGAGCTGCGCCAGGAAGTCCAGGTGGACCTCGCTGAATTCGGTGAAGGACGCCAGCTCAAGGACGCCGAGCACCTTGCTCTCGAACAGGATCGGGTGCACCACGATCTGCGCGGGCGGCGACTGGCTCAGGCCGGTGTCCACCATGATGTAGCCGGCCGGGACGTTCTCCAGTACGACGTGCTTGCCCTCCAGCGCGGCCTGGCCGACGATGCCCTCGCCCATCGCGAACCGGCCGCGCGGGCTGGTGCCCGGACGCACGCCGTAGCCGGCGATGAGCATCAGGTCGCTGTCGTCGCCCTTGGCCTCGACGCTGTAGAAGGCGCCGTAGCGGGCCGACACCAGCGGGGTCAGCTCGCTCATGATGAGCTTGGCCACCTCGATCAGATCGCGGTGTCCCTGCATGAGCCGCTGGATGCGGGCCAGGTTGGACTTGAGCCAGTCCTGCTCCTGGTTGGCCTTGGTGGTGTCGCGCAGGTTGGACACCATCGTGTTGATGTTGTCCTTCAGGTCGGCCAGCTCGCCCTGCGCGTCCACGTCGATCTTGCGGGTGAGGTCGCCCTTGGCCACCGCCCCGGTGACCCCGGCGATGGCGCGGACCTGCGTGGTCAGGTTGCCCGCCAGCTCGTTGACGCTCTCGGTGAGGCGCTTCCAGGTGCCCTCCACGCCCTCGACCCGCGCCTGGCCGCCGAGCTGCCCCTCCGAGCCGACCTCGCGGGCCACCCGGGTGACCTCCGAGGCGAACGACGAAAGCTGGTCCACCATGCGGTTCATCGTGGTCTTCAGGGCCAGCATCTCGCCCTGCGCATCGGCGTCGATCTTGCGGGTGAGATCGCCGGTGGCGACGGCGGTGGTGACCTCGGCGATGTTGCGGACCTGGAGGGTCAGGTTGTTGGCCATGAAGTTGACGTTGTCCGTCAGGTCCTTCCAGACCCCGGACACGCCCCGCACTCGGGCCTGGCCGCCGAGCTGGCCTTCGGTGCCGACCTCGCGCGCGACCCGGGTCACCTCGTCCGCGAAGGACGAGAGCTGGTCGACCATCGTGTTGAGGGTGTCCTTGAGCTGAAGGATCTCCCCCTGCGCGTCGGCGTTGATCTTCTTGGACAGGTTGCCCTGGGCCACCGCCGTGGCGACCGTCGCGATGGCGCGGACCTGCGTGGTGAGGTTGCCCGCCATCACGTTGACGTTGTCCGTCAGGTCCTTCCAGACGCCGGAGACACCGCGGACCTGGGCCTGCCCGCCGAGCTGACCTTCGGTGCCCACCTCGCGGGCCACCCGGCTCACCTCGGAGGCGAACGACGAAAGCTGGTCCACCATGCGGTTCATCGTGGTCTTCAGGGCCAGCATCTCGCCCTGGGCGTCCACGTCGATCTTGCGGGTGAGGTCGCCGGTGGCCACGGCGGTGGTGACCTCGGCGATGTTGCGGACCTGGAGGGTCAGGTTGTTGGCCATGAAGTTGACGTTGTCGGTGAGGTCCTTCCAAACCCCCGACACACCGCGCACCCTGGCCTGGCCGCCGAGCTGGCCTTCGGTGCCCACCTCGCGCGCGACCCGGGTCACCTCGTCCGCGAACGAGGAGAGCTGGTCGACCATCGTGTTGAGGGTGTCCTTCAGTTGCAGGATCTCACCCTGGGCGTCGGCGTTGATCTTCTGGGAGAGATCGCCCTGCGCGACGGCGGTGGCCACCGTGGCGATGGCGCGGACCTGCGTGGTGAGGTTGCCCGCCATGAAGTTGACGTTGTCGGTGAGGTCCTTCCAGACGCCGGACACGCCGCGGACCTGGGCCTGGCCGCCGAGCTGGCCTTCGGTGCCCACCTCGCGCGCGACCCGGGTGACCTCCTCGGCGAACGAGGAGAGCTGGTCGACCATCGTGTTGACGGTGTTCTTCAGCTCGAACATCTCGCCGACGGCCTCGACGGTGACCTTGCGGCTCAGGTCGCCCTTGGCGACCGCGGTGGTGACCTCGGCGATGTCGCGGACCTGTGCGGAGACCCGGCCCGACATCGTGTTCACCGCGTCGGTGAGGTCACGCCAGCTTCCGGACATGCCGCGGGCGTTGGCCCGTCCGCCCAGCCGGCCCTCCGTCCCCGCCTCGCGGGCCACCCTGGTCACCTCGGAGTTGAACAGCGAGAGCTGGTCGACCATGCCGTTGATCGCCTTGCCCAGCCGCCGGACCTCGCCGCGCGCCGAGCGGTCCAGCTCGATCCGGCGGGAAAGGTCGCCCTTGGCCACGGCGTCGATCACGTCGGCCGCGCCGCTGACCGGGCTGACCAGGGCGTCGATCAGCGCGTTGACCGTGTCGACCTGGTCGGACCAGGCGCCCGACCCCGGCCCGTGCGCCAGCCGTTCGCCGAATCGGCCCTCCTTTACGACCTCTTTCTTCGCTCTCTGAAGTTCTTTGGCCATGTGCTCCTGGCGATCGGCGATCTCGTTGAGGACGATCTGCACCTCGCTCAGCACTCCGGTGGGCACGGCGGGGACACGCCGGCGGAAGTTGCCGTCGCGCAGTGCCAGCAGTGCCTGCAGAACCGGCCTGAGCTCCGATTCCGTGTAACACCGTTCCTCGTTGTCCGACACGGTGCCGGCGGTGTTCATTCGACCCTCCTCCACTCCCGGTGGGCAGCCGTGAGTGATGCCAGTCTGTCACGATGGGTAGCCTGGAGTCCTGCCCTCGATTTACCCCATGTCAGTGGAGAGTGTGGTAGGCACAAGACAGTGACCGAATCTCCACGAGCCGTCCTCGCCGCGACCTTCGCACCCGGTGAGTCGGCCGTACCAGCCGCACGGCGGTTCACACGCGAGGTGATCAGCGCGTGGGCCGCCGGTGCCGTGCTACCCCAGGCCGAGCAGATAACCGAGCAACTGGCCCTCGCCGCCGAGCGGGCCCCCTTCGAGGTGGTCTGGGGCCACCAGGGTGATGCGGTGCGCATCGAGGTCCGGCAGAAGGACGCTCCTCCCGAGTATACGAACGCTCTGACGGTGCCCGTCGAAGAGTGGGGCATCACGTTCTCGGGGCAGCTTCGGGTGCAGTGGGCCAAGCTGGCGCTGCCCGGCTCGGCGGCGCGGGTGGCCGACGACTGGACGCGGGAGGAGTCCAGAGGGTCGTTCTGGCTGGGCTTCCTGGCCGACGCCAGCGACCTGCTGGCCGGCACGCTCGACCCCGACATGGTCCCGGCCATCGTCGCCCAGATCGTGGTGCCCAGGCTGTCGGTCTGGTGCGCGGTCTACACCTCCGACGCGGGGCTCGGTCCGCTGCGTCTTTCCTATCTGTGGCACGCCGACGAGGCCCGGATCGACTCGCTGCGCGAGGAGCTGGCCGCGATCGAGGTGCCGCCGCCGCAGCGCCCGCAGACCGTCCCGCTCACTATCGGTGACTACCATGTGCTCGCGGTGCCGCTGCTGGCCAGGGGCCGCGGGCTCGGGGTGATGCTGCTCGGCCGTACCGACCGCTTCCCCGACGACATCATCCAGTTCGCCGAGGACATCGGCCGCCGCGCCGCGCTCGCCATGGACAACGCCCGCCTGTACGCCCAGCAGGCCGCCGCCAACCGGGCCCTGCAGCGCAGCCTGCTCCCGCCGGACAACCCCGAGGTCCCCGAGGTCGACTACGGCGTCGTCTACGAGCCCGCGGGCGAGACCAACGAGGTCGGCGGCGACTTCTACGACCTCTACCGGGCCGGCGACAACGGCGCGTGGCGGTTCGCGATCGGCGACGTCTGCGGCACCGGCCCGGAGGCGGCGTCCGTCACCGGCCTGGCCAGGACGACCCTGCGGCTGCTGGCCAGGGAAGGCCACAAGATCGCGCATGTGCTCGTCCGGCTCAACGAGGCGATCCTGGAGGAGGGCGAGCGGGCCAGGTTCCTCACCCTGCTGCACGGCGAGATCACCCCGACCGAGAGCGGGATGGAGGCGCGGCTGATCTCCGCCGGGCACCCGGAGGCGCTGCGGCTGCGCCAGACCGGCGAGGTGGAGGTCGTGGCGACGCCGCAGTCGCTGCTCGGGGTCTTCTCCGAGGTGACCTTTGAAGAGGACATCGTTGAGCTCAACCATGGAGACGTCCTCCTCGCGGTGACCGACGGGGTGACGGAGCGGCGTTCGGGCGGGCGGCTGCTCGACGACGACGGCGGCCTTGCCAGGCTGCTCGCCGAGTGCGTGGGCCTTTCGGCGCAGGCGGTCGCCGAGCGGATCAGGCGCGGTGTCCAGGACTTCGCGCCCGAGCCCAGTGCCGACGACCTGGCGATCCTCGTGCTGCGGGCGCCCTGAGCCGCGCTCAGGCCGGACGGCCGGACATACCGGTGAGGCGAAGCCGCTTCCTGGCGAAGTCCAGTTGCGCCGCCATCTGCTCGATGCGCTCGGCGACGACCAGCGACCCGTGCCCCGCGTCGAAGCGGTAGACCTCGTGGTCGTGGCCGCGTGCGGCCAGCCTGGCGATGTAGTTCTGGACCTGCCTGATGGGGCAGCGCGGGTCGTTCTCCCCGGCCAGCACGAGCACCGGGGCCGCCACCTGATCAACGTAGGTGATCGGGGAACTGGAGGCGTAGCGCTCCGGCACATCCTCGGGCGAGCCGCCGAGCAGCGCCCGCTGGTAGGCGCGCAGCCCCTCGGTCTCGTCCTCGTAGGTCGCCACGTGGTCGGCGATCGGCACCGCCGCGATCCCGGCCGCCCAGGTCTTGGGCTGTACGCCGAGCGCGAGCAGCGTCAGGTAGCCGCCCCACGACCCGCCCGCGATCACCAGGCGTTCCGGGTCGGCCAGGCCGCCCGCCACGACGTGTTCGCGCACCGCCGTGACGTCGGCCAGCTCGATGTGCCCGACGTCGCCGTGCAGGGCGTCGCGCCAGGCCGAGCCGTACCCGGTGGAGCCGCGGTAGTTGACCCGTACGACGGCGAAGCCGTGATCGACCCAGGCCGCGACGGCGGGTAAGAAGGAGTCGTCGTCCTGCGCGGTCGGCCCGCCGTGCAGCAGGAAGACCGTCGGGTAGGGCGCGTTGCCCCGCTCCGGGCGGGACACCAGCGTGTGGATGCGCCCGCCCGGCCCATCCACGTCGAGATCCTCCACCGGCACGGACGGCGGCGCGGACGGACCCGCCGGGTTCATCACCACGTGCCCCGCGCTGGAGCGGATCACCGGCGGGTGCGAGGAGTTCGACCAGGCGTACTCCACCGTGCCGTCGTGCCGGGCGGCGGCTGCCTCGATCACCCCGTGCGGGGTCTCGATCGGCGTCATCCCGCCCCCGCCCAGGTCGTAGCGGTGCAGCCTGGTACGCCCGCGGTGCTGCCTGACGATCAGCAGCGACCTGCCGTCCTGGAACCAGTCGGCGGTGACATCGCCGGGGTCGCGCAGCCAGACCTCGCGCTGGTCGCCGGTGAGCGGGTCCCACAGCAGCGGTTCGCGGCGACCGCGCCGCTCGTGCAGGGCGAGCAGCCGGCGGTCGCCCGCGATGGGGGAGAAGCGCACGCCGAGCAGGCCCTTGCCGGGCCCGTCGTGCAGGTCGCCGACGATCGTGCCGTTCGGGCGGATCACCCGCAGGGCGGGGTGCAGCGCGTCGCCGTGCTCGCTGTGGTCGATCAGGATGAGCGCCCCGTCCGGCGACATGGCGGTGACGTAGGCGGCCTCGGCGTGCTCGTAGACGACCGTGGGGGCCTCGCCCGGCTGTACGTGCAGGACCTGGAAGCCGCCGCCCGGCCTGGCCAGTCCGATCGCCGCGGTGCCGACCGACGACAGGCCGATGCCCATCGGGTGCCCGCTGGCCATGTCCTCCGCCGTCACGGCGGAGATCGCGTTCTCGTCGGGACCGCCGTCGAACGGCTGCCGCATCCACTGGCCCCACTCGTTGCCGTCGGTGTCGGCGAACCACCAGATCCACTGGCCGGCGGGGTCGAGCGCGGCGTACCTGGTGCCGTTGGGCCGGTCGGTCACCTGGCGGAACGCGCCGGTACTGCGGTCCCAGGCGTAGATCTCCCATGAGCCTGACGCGTTGCTCTGGTAGATCGCCCGGTTCGGGGCCTTGGCGGCGAACTGGGGCAGCGTCATCCGCGGCGCCCGGAACCTGGCCCGCCAGCGTTCCTCCGCCTTCATACGGCGCGTCCCTCCCTGTCAGGGTCTCCGCAGCCGGACGGAGCCCCTACGCGTTCCCCGCAAACGGGTTGGCGGTTGTGGTCCAGTATGTCGCGCTGAGGCAAGAAATGTTCAAGGAATGTGGGGGAATTTGGGACCAAATGTCCCTTCAGTACCATCTTTCGCGTCAGTCAGTCAAATATTGCCCTTGATCGGGAAGGTCGTTTCGGGCTACACACGGACTGTAAACCGACACCACGAAAGACGCGGTGACAATCACCGGATCGGCGATGTCGATCGCGGTCGCGCCCTCGCGATGCCAGGCGCTCGGACCCATTCCCACGACCGCCGCGACGGCGGCGGCGTCCAGCCGCATCGCGAACTCCACCCGGTGCCTGGCCCGCTCGGCGAACAGCCCGCGCAGGCTCTCCCCGACCCTGCGTTCCTTCTCCTCGTCCACCGACAGCAGGCCGAGGCGGTCTACCAGCGGGGACAGATGGGCGGGCCCCGGGGTCGCCACCACCAGCCGCCCGCCCGGCCGCAGCACCCGGGCGAACTCCGGCCCGTTGCGCGGCGCGAACACGTTGATCACGACATCGACCGCGGCGTCCTTGACCGGGAACGGCCGCCACACGTCGGCCACCACCGCCCCGGCCCGCGGATGCGCGCGGGCCGCCCGCCGGGCGGCGTGCTTGGACACGTCGAGCGCGACCCCCCGCGCGCCCTCGTGGCCGAGCACGGCGGCCAGGTAGTGGCCGGTGCCCGCGCCCGCGTCGAGCACCACCTCGCCGGGGGCCGCGCCCGCCGCCTCCGCCAGCCGTACGGCCAGCGGCTCGTAGTGCCCGGCGGACAGGAACGCGTCGCGGGCGGCCACCATCTCGGCGGTGTCGGCGGTGCCGGGGGAGCGGGAGCCGGACAGCAGGCTCACATAGCCCTGGCGGGCCACGTCGAAGACATGCCCGGTGGGGCAGCGCACGACCCGGCCGTCCAGGGTCAGATCGCCCCCGCAGACGGGGCAGCGCAGCACGTCCAGAACATCCCCCAGCATCCCCCCATCATCCCGCGCCGGGCGGGTCACGCCGCCTGGGCGATGACCTGACGCAGGAAGGCGGCGTTGGACGGGGTGTCGCCGAGCCGGTCGATCAGCAGTTCAAGGGCCTGCGGCTTGTCCAGCCCGGCCAGCGTGCGGCGCAGCCGCCACAGCAGTTGCCGCTCCTGCGGCGGGATCAGTATCTCCTCGCGGCGCGTGCTGGAGGCGTCCAGATCGACGGCCGGGAACAGCCGGCGGTCGGCCAGCGCCCGGCTGAGCCGCAGCTCCATGTTGCCGGTCCCCTTGAACTCCTCGAAGAACGTGTCGTCCATCCGGGAACCGGTCTCCACGAGCGCGGTCGCCAGGATCGTCAGCGAACCGCCCTCGCGTACGTTGCGGGCCGCGCCGAAGAAGCGGCGCGGCGGCAGCAGCGCCTGCGCGTCGATGCCGCCGGCCAGGATGCGCCCGCCGTTCGGGGCCTGGTTGTTGTAGGCGCGGCCCAGCCGGGTCAGCGAATCGAGCAGGACCACGACGTCGCGCCCCTGCTCCACGAGCCGCTTGGCGCGCTCGATGGCGAGTTCGGCGACGGCGGTGTGGTCGCGGTCGGCGCGGTCGAACGTCGAGTGCGCGACCTCACCGGCCACGGTCTCGGTCACCTCGGTGACCTCCTCCGGACGTTCGCCGACGAGGACCACCATCAGGTGGCAGCCGGGGTGGTTACGCGAGATCGCCGCCGCGACGGCGTGCAGGACCATCGTCTTGCCCGCCTTCGGCGGGGCCACGATCAGCCCCCGCTGACCCTTGCCGATCGGCGCGAACAGGTCGATCAGGCGGGTGGTCAGCACGTCGCCTCGGGTTTCGAGGGTCAGCCGCTCGCGGGGGTGGGTCGGGGTCATCTCGGCGAAGTCCGGGCGGTCGCGCCATTCGGGCCGGCCGTTGACGGTCTCGACGGTGGCCAGCTTGTCGTACGGCCGGCCCGCAGTACCGGCGACCAGGTCGCCCCGGCGCAGGCCGTACCGTCTCACCTGGGCGAGCGGCACGCGGACGTCGTGGCGGGAGGGGAGATAGCCGCCGGTCCTGAGATGGGCGGTCTTCTCCCGGATGTCGAGAACCCCGCTGACCGGCGTGGGCTCATCGGATGTGGTGGGGGTGGTGCTCAAGGGCCTTCCTCTCGGGAAGCGGCCCCCGGCTGAGGGTGTGCGCGCACGAGCGCGGCTTGAGTGAGGAACCTCCCGCCCTCAGCGGCGGGGGCGGTGATAGGGAAGTGGCCGGAAGCTCGCCCGAAGAAGGGGCGGTTCAACAGCCACTACCACACTAGCACTCCCGTGCCGTGCAGGCATGACGACAGAGGTTCGCAGGAAGTGGACGGCCGGAGTAAAGCGAGTTGCAAGGTGCTCAGGGTGTGATGGTCACGCGCACGAGAACGGCGCTGGCGTGGCAGCGGCCGTACGGCTCCCGTCGAGGGGGTGGGAGCCGTACGGCAGCCGGGTCGCGCTGGTCACTCGGTGAATTCGGCGCTGCTCAGGCGGCGGCGGTCGACCTGGAGGCGGAAGACGTCCGGGCGGTTGTAGTGGCCCGCCGGGTCGAAGTTCTGCCGCTCACCGGCCAGGAACGCCGGATCGGCGTCGGCGACCAGCAGGCGCTCCTCGCCGGAGACGGGCTCGACGATCCAGCGCCCGTCCGGGCCGGCGATGGCCGAGCCGCCGTCGTAGCCGGAGGAGTGCGCGGCCAGCTCCTCCTTGAACGGGAACCCGGCCGGGACGTCGTCGTAGCTGATGATCGCCCCGGCGGCCAGTGAGTAGACCCGTCCCTCCCTGGCGATGAAGCGGGTGATGTCGGAGGTCAGGCGGGTCGAGCCGGGCCACACCGAGACGTGTACGCCGGTGCCCTGGGCGTAGAGGGACTGGCGGGCCAGCGGCATCCAGTTCTCCCAGCAGTTGAGCCCGCTCACCCGTACGCCGCCGACCTCATGGGTGCGCAGGCCGTGACCGTCGCCCGCGCCCCAGACCAGGCGCTCCTCATAGGTCGGGACGAGCTTGCGATGCGCGCCGGCGATGCCGTGCTCGGGAGAGAGGGCGACCAGCGTGCAGTACACGGTGCCGCCGGCCCGCTCGGCGATCCCGAGATAGGTGAAGACCTTGAGGTCGCGTACGGCCTCGGCGATGACCTTGAGCTGGGGGCCGTCGAGTTCCACGGCGGCGTCCAGGTACCAGGCGTACGCCTCTTTCTGGCGGGGGTCGTCGAAGGCCGCGCCGCCGGTGAGGCTCAGCCAGTGGGGGTAGCCGGACAGGAAGGTCTCGGGAAAGGCCACCAGGTCCACATCCTGGTCGGCGGCCCGCCGCAGGTAGTCGAGGATCTTCTCCACCCCGGCGGCGGGGTCGAGCCAGGGAGAGCGGACCTGTGCCGCAGCAATACGCATATCCCGGACTTTAAGCCTCCACCCCCGAGTTCGTATTCGTATCCCGCCTCCACCAGGGCGATGTGATCACAGCGGAGGCGGCGCGTCCGTTGTAGGACACGGGCTTGACCTTGACGGGGTGGGTGGTACCTCTATGTTTCTGTTAGGAAGCTTTCCTAACAGTTGGATACATCGGGGTACCCGTCCACGACCCGCCGAACCGCTGGAGGCCAGCGAAAATGCACATCCGCACGCGCGTCGCCGCCCTGTCCGCGACCTTACTCACCGCCGCCGCACTGATCGCCACCGCCACCCCGGCGCATGCCGCGCCCGCCAACTGCACCGGCGGGACGAAGGATCATGCCGGAACCAGTGGAACCGCCTGGTACATCTGCACCGGCGGTGATGGCGGGTACGCCTTCAAGTACCGCGTCAAGCACCCGAACCCGCAGGCCGACACCTGGCTCTACGGCTACCAGACCGCCTGTGTGCCCGTCCCGCAGTGGCTCGAATTCAGGTACACCTGGGGCCAGAGGGAGGTCACAGGGGTCGCCTTCTGCTGACGCCTGATCAGTGACCCGTTCCCGCCGGCGGCCACGGTCGCCGGCGGGGACTCCGCCGGCATACCTCTGGGTACCCGTCCACGGTCCGCCGCCTCGCTGGATGGCCGGCGAAATGCACATGAGAAAGCGCATCGCCGCCGGTGACGGCGGGTACTGGCATCGGCCGGCGGGAGATCACGGAGATCGCCTACTGCTGACGATCCCGGTCAGGAGCACGATCAAAGCCGGGTTCGCGACGTCCAGTAGGCGAGGCCGTCGCGAACCCGGCGGGTCAGGGCGGACTCCGGGCCGAAGACGCGTTCCACGTCTGTGAGCAGGGCCGCGTACCGGCTCACCGCGCCGTGCGGGTCGCCGGCCTCGCCGGTCCAGCGGGCCGCGTACTCGCGGACGACGAGCGTGTCGAAGTGCTCGGGAGGGAAACGCCGGACCCGTACCGCGAGCACCGCCTCGCACTGGTCGCGGGCCGCGACCGGGTCGCCCGCCCGGCCCGTCCAATGGGCCAGGAAGACGCGGGCGACCAGAGCCACATGCGACTCCGGGCCGGAGATCCGCTCACAGTCGGGGACCAGCGCCGTATAGAGGTCGCGGGCGCCCGCGGGATCGCCCGCCTCGCCCACCCGGAACGCGAGGTTGGAACGGGCCCAGAGCGTGTCCGGGTGCTCGGGGCCGGAGATGCGCTCATGGGCGCTGAGCAGGCTCGTGCACGCCTTGAGGGCGGCCTCGGCGGCGCCGCTCTCCCCGAGGAACCGCGCGTACTGGTCGCGCGCGGTCAGGGTGTCCGGGTGTTCGGCGCACCAGACCCGTTCCATCCGGGGCAGGAACTCCTCATAGCGCAACCGGGCGGCCTCGGCGTCGCCCGCCTGGCCGGTCCAGAACGCGATCTGGTGGGCGAGCCGGATCGTGTCGGGGTCGTCCGGGCCGGAGACCCGCTCCCGCACCGGCAGCAGTTCCAGCGCCCGATCGCGGGCGATGCCGGGAGAGCCCGCCTGGCCGATCTGCTCCACGAGGGCAGCGGCCAGCCAGAGCGTGTCGGGATGTTCCCCGCCGGAGACCCGCTCCCGCAGCGGCAGCAGCGCGGCGAGCAGGTCACGGGCCCTGGCCGGGTCGCCCGCCTGCCCGATCCGCACGGCACGCAGCGCGGCGGCGGTGAGCGTGTCGGGATGCTCGGGCCCGAGGCGGCCGAGTACGTCGGCATGGATCTCGCCCTGGACCCTCGCGGCCGTCTGGTAGTCGCCGAGCGCCGCCAGGTAGTCCACGATCTCCCGCATCCCCCGGGCCGACGGCTCCAGTGCCACGTGCGCGTGCGGGACGAGCCGCGCGTACAGCGGCCGGTTGGCCACGAGATCGGGACGTCCGGGCAGGGCGTCCTCGATCAGCGCGGCGGCGGCCGAGCGCCACGCCGCCCGCGCCGAGGGGGACATCCGGTCGGCGGTGACGGCCTGGACGAGCCGGTGTACCGACAGCACGCCGGGCTCCGGGCTGGCGACGAGCGAGTACCTGCGCAGCTCGGCGACGGCCTCGGCGATCCTGATCGGGTCTCCGGCGAGCCCGGCGAGCCCGGCGAGCTCCGTCAGGCCGAGTGAGTCCGGCAGGGACGTCCGCCGTCCGGCGAGAAGGGTCCGGATCGGCACGTCGTCCGGGGCCAGCCAGGACAGCAGGCGCAGCAGCGCGATGGCGTCGGGGGCGTCGCGCTCAAGGCGCTGGAAGGCGAGCGTCCAGGTCGAGGCCACCGAACCGGCGTAGTCGTAGGGCTCGCCCCGATCCAGCAGCACGTCGCGCCGGGCGCGCAGCCCGTCGAGGTATTCGGCCAGCGACAATCCCGCGGTGCTGATGAACGCTCCGGCCTGCTCCAGCGCGAGCGGCAGCGCGCCCAGCTCGGTCGCGACGGCGGCTGCCGCGACGCCGTCGTCCTGTCCGGTGCGGTCCAGCAGGAACCGGGCCGCCGCCGGGATGTCCGGGGGCGTCACCTCGATGCCCAGCGCCAGCGGCCAGTGCGCCGACCGGGAGGTGATCAGCAGCTTGCCCGGCCCGGTCGCGGGCAGCCACCCCCGGATCGCGGTTTGGTCGGTGACGTTGTCCAGTACGAGCAGCCAGGGCCGGTCGGCCTCGGCGAGCGCGGTGTGGACCTGGGCCACGGGGCCGCCGCCGTCGTCGGGCAGCCGCAGCCGTACGGCCAGCGCCGCGAACCCGCCCGCCAGCGCGGTGTGGTCCTCGGCGGCGAACTGCCAGATCAGCCCGTGCCCGGACCGGACCCGATGCGCGAACTCCACCGCCAGGCTGGTCTTGCCGATCCCGCCGAGCCCGTGCAGGACGACCTGGACGGGCGTGTCCGACGGCTCGGCGAAGGCGTGGTGCAGCCGGGTCAGCAGCGCCGCCCGCCCCGCGAGCCGCAGCGGCCGGGGCTTCAGCTCGAAGACTCCGGCCGCGGGCCGCCGGACGCCTCCGCCGGTCTCCGCCGGCCGCCTTGCGCGGGCCTGCTGGAGGAGCCGCGCCCATCCGGGTTCGTCCAGCAGTTCGCCGATCCGGTGCCCGCGCCGGGCGCGTCCGCGAGCGTGCTCGGTCAGCACCCTGACCAGGGTGAGGAAGGCCGCTTCCGCGCCGGGCAGGTGGTCGCCGTTCTGCCAGGCGCTGATCTGCCGGAAGGTCACCGTCCACGACGCGTCCCTGGGGCGCCTGGCCATCGTCCTGGCCGCCGCGCGTTCCAGCGTCAGGCCCGACTCCTGTACGAGCTCCGCCAGCCGTACCGCGAACTCGCCGCCACGCCGCCCGTCGCCCACCGCGCCACCCCCCACCACCGGGTGCAGGTTCCGGACCGGACCAGACCGGAGAACTCAACCTAACGCCCCCACCGGCCACGCGGCCCCTCCGTGCGCGAGCCGGCATATCTCCGGCCGGCCCGGCCGTGGCCCGATGGCTCTCCCGCGCGGCGTTCGCCCTGCGGGAGAACATCAAGGAGGACCCGCATGACCATTCGGCGTACCGCCCTGCTCCGGCGCTGCCGGACCCTGATCGTCGCCATCGGCACGGCGCTGGCGCTCCTCACCGCGCTCGGCGGGACGGCCCAGGCCCAGAACTTCGCCAAGACCTACTACTGGAACTACGACATCCACGCCGGGGACTGCACAATGTTCCACGGCGCCTCGTGGACCCTGAACCCGGACGGCACGGCACGCTTCTATGGCGTGGTGACCAGCAGCGACGACAACGACGCGTGGCTGATGTGGGCGAACCTTAAGAACTCCAGCGGACAGCATCTGGGCCGGATCGTGGCCAACACCCACTGGGACGACCTCACCAAGTTCGTGTTCAACCTGCCCGACTCCTCCCGTCAGTACGTCTGGCAGCAGAACGGAACCTTCAACGCCTCGCTCTACTCGCAGGTCGCCTCGATGAGCCTGGACTCGCACTGCTGAGCAGAACCCCTCCACCGCCCCCGGCCGCCAACCGGCCGGGGGCGCTCCTATTGCGAAAGTCCGGTGAAGGTGAGGGAGGTGGGGATGGCCGCGAAGGTGGTGTGCAGGTCGGTGATGAGGTCCGCGTGGGTGGGGGTGTGCGGGCGGGCGGTCCAAGTACGCAGGGCCGCGTGAAAGGCGGAGACCACCATCTCCAGGGCCAGCCGGGGGCGGGGGTCGTCCGGGGCGAGGTCCAGGCGGCGGCGCAGGATCTCCTCGACGGCCGCGCTGGTGCGGTCGCAGTACTGCCACCCGTGCCCGGCGACGGACGGTGTGCGCTCGGCCAGGCGCTGGCTCAGCCGTACTCGCCGTACCCACACGCCGTCGCCGTCGTCCATCCGGGCGAGGGCGGCGAGCAGCGCGGCCTGTAGTCCTTCCAGGACGGGGACGTGGCCGAGCGGCAGGCGCTCGACGTCGTCGCGCAGGCCGTTCCACATCGATTCCAGCGGGGCCGAGGCGACCTGTTCCTTGCTGGCGAAGTTGCGGAAGAACGTGCGTTTGGAGACCTCGACGGCCTCGCACAACTCATCCAGGGTGACTCCGTCGAAGCCGCGTTCGGTGAACAGCGCGAGGGCGGTGTCGATCAGCGCGGACCTGGTCCTGAGCTTCTTGCGCTCGCGCAGTGGAAGCCGCTCGGCGGTGGGCGCGTCGTGGGTCATCGCCGTCAGTGTATATCCGGATGAGCAGATGCCGCTCTATGGCTTATGCTTCTTAGTGGCACTTTACATAGGGAGAAGGAAATCATGCGCGCTCTGCTCGTTGACCGTTCCGTTCCTTCCGGCCTGCGTCTGGGCGAGGCGCCCGATCCGACGCCCGCCGCCGACCAGGCACTCGTCCGGGTCGCCGCCACGTCGCTCAACTTCGGCGAGGTCAGGCACGGCATCGCGAACGCCGAGGAGGGCGCGGCGCTCGGCTGGGACGCCGCAGGGGTCGTGGTCCAGGCCGCCGCCGACGGGTCCGGCCCGGCGGTGGGCACCCGCGTGGTGACCCTCGCCGGGAGCGGCGGATGGGCCGAACTGCGGGCCGTGCCCACGGACATGATCGGGATCGTCCCTGAGCACGCCGACCTCGGCGCGATCAGCACCATCCCGGTCGCGGCGGCGACCGCGCTGCGCGCCCTCGACCGGCTGGGCCCCACGCTGGGGCGGCGAATCCTGGTGACCGGCGCGACGGGCGGCAGCGGGCGCTACGCCGTACAGCTCGCCCGGCTCGGCGGCGCGCACGTGATCGCGTCCACCGGCGACCCGGCCAGGCACGGCGACGCGCTGCGCGCGCTGGGCGCGCACGAGGTGATCCGCACTCCGGAGGAGGCCGACCCCGGGCTCGACGGGGTGCTCGACATGGTGGGCGGCCCGCAGCTCGTGGCGGCGTTCGACCGGCTCGGCGACGGCGGCACGCTGATCGCCATCGGCCACGCCACAGAGGAGGGCGAGCACTTCCCGTTCGGCGCGCTGATCAACAGCGAGGGCCGCCAGGACCGGTCGCTGGTCACGTTCTGGCTGACGTACTGCCAGGGGCTGGACCGCAGCCTGACCTGGCTGGCCCAGCAGGTCGCGGACGGCGTGCTCAGCCCGGAGATCGCCTGGCGCGGCGGCTGGGACGACGCCGCCGAAGCGGTGAACGCCCTGCTCGAACGCCGCCTGCACGGCAAGGCGGTCCTCGACCTCACCTGACGGCCCTTCGTTGCGCGTGTTGCGTGCCTGTCGAACGCCGTACCGTCGCACTGCCCGCTCCCGCGGTCCGTCCCGATGATTGCACCAGCAATCGTCGGGCTCGTGACTTCGGTGAGAAGGTGCAGATGATGGGCGACATGCCGACCGGCCAGGAGGCGTTCGCGGTGTGGGAGGTGGAGGCGGGGGATCGCGGCGCGTGCGGCGTCACCGACAACCGCGCCACCGCGCAGCGCGAGATGGTCCGCGCGCTGGAGTCCTTCCCGCGCGGGCGGGGGAGGGTACGGCTGGCCTGGCCGGCCCCGGGACTCGTCTACCGATACGGCGAGACGCTGGTCACCGCCCACCGCTACGGGCGGGTCTTCGTCTCGGTCCGAGGCGACGCCTGGGAGGCCGGCCCCCCATGGACCTGCTGACCCCGGCCCAACGGGCACACCTCGGCGCACTCGAATCGACCTTCCCGGGATGGCGGATCGTGGTCCACCAGGGAGTCTGGCACGCGACCCGCCACCGGGCGGTCACGCCTGAGCAACGGTGCAACGGCCTGCACCGCCAACTCGCCCGTCCCGATCCGGTGGCGCTGTTCCACGCACTGTGCGGGCAACTGGCGATCCTGGTCCGAATGGGCGACGCGTGATCAGGCGGGGTTGAGGAGTCGGCGGAGTTCGGTGGCGTGGGGGTGGGTGTGCGCCTGTCGGGGGAGGGCCTTGTTGATCTTGGTGGTGATGAAGCGGCGGGCCGTGCTCATGGGGCCGGTACTGAGGGTGGTGACGGCGTGGGTGAGGCCGTCGTCGATCTCGCGCCGCCGTACCAGGTCGAGGGCGCGGACGAGCGGGAGGAGGGTGAGCGGGGCAGGGGGGTCGACCCGGTAGAGGCTGCTTGTCTGGTCGGTGATGTCCGCGGCGCGGTCGTCGCCGATCAGGGCAAGAAGGTACGCCTCGTTCCAGTGCAGCCATGCCTCGCCCACCGTGGCTGCCGGATCGCTGTGCTCGGCGGCGGAAGGCGGGAGGCGCTCGAAAGTCCGTGTGAAGTTCTGTAGGGCGGCCCGTGCGTCGGCCGGGCCGCCGGTGTGGCCGTCGGCGGCCAGCCAGCCTTGTACGATCTGCGCCCGCACAAGCCCGTAACTCGGCGCGTCTCCGGCGATATGGACGGCCCTGTCCGCCAACCCCTTGATCACGGCGGGTGACGACCCGGGCCACCAGCACATCCCGGTCGCCTCCTTGGCGCGCACCCACACCGCCAGATCACGATCCCCGGAGGCATCGGCCGCTCGCCGGGCGGCACGCCACACGTCGCGGGCGGCCCGCGAGTTGCCCGTGTCGTTCAGATCGGTTGCCAGCAGACCGGACAACTCGGCGGACACTCGCAGAAGACCGGCCTGTACACGCGGGGTGTTGCCCTGCCCGAGCAGATGGCCTAAGGCAGCGAGGTCGGCGGTGAGATCGGTGACCATGCCCCCGATCGGCTTCCGGTTGAACATGTAGCCGTACTCGCGGACGGTTCGTTCCCAGTCGTCAAGATCGATGCGGGTGTCGAGGACTCTGTCGATTCCGGCAATGGCCTGTTCGAGATCGGCCAGCGGAATCGCCGCTCCAGCACCGGCGGTGGCGATGAGCTGTATCGCGGTACGCCGTTCCATGTCGTCGCCTTCGTCATCGATGGGAGGACCGCCTGGTGATGTACCCTTTCGGCGGCGTTCGGATGCCACGGTGTCGGCGTGCATGGCGATGAGCTCGCCCTCCGCCCCGAGGCATTCGTCTACAAGACGCGCGGCGGTGGCGGTGGGCCGGTTTCGGCCGCTTTCCCACCTGCTGACCAGGCTGAAATGCACATGCGCGGCGGCACCGATATCGCGTACGCCGAGCCCGCTGCGCTCCCGATGCCTGCGCATCGCCCCACCGAACACACTCCAGACCGGATCCAGCCCCATCCCCGAATCCTTACACCACAGCGCGTCCGCATGCTCACAATCCGTGAAAGCTGATCAGGCGGCGGAGTTCGGTGGCGTGGGGGTGGGTGTGCGCCTGTCGGGGGAGGGCCTTGGTGATCTCGGTGGTGATGAAGCGGCGGGCCGTGCTCAGGGGGCCGGTACTGAGGGTGGTGACGGCGTGGGTGAGGCCGTCGTCGATCTCGCGCCGCCGTACCAGGTCGAGGGCGCGGATGAGCTGAAGGAGGGAGACCGTGCCGGGCGTGTCTGCGGAGTAGCGAGCCAGTGCCTGGTCGAAGACGTCTTGGGCCTGGTCGTCGCCGATCATGGTGAGCAGATGCGCCTCATGCCAGTGCAGCCATGCCTCGCCCAGCGCGTCTTCCGGTCGGCCGTGGCCACCGGGTGGAAGACGCTCGAAGGTCTCCGAGAAGGCCCGCAGGGCGGCGCGAGCTTCGCCGATGTCGCCGCCGTGGCCATCGGCCGCCAGTCGGCAGCGCACGATGTGCGCCCGCAGGATTCCGTAGCTCGGTGTGTCTCCGGCCCGGATTACCGCCTGCTCGGCCAGTTCCCGTACGGCGTGCGGCGACGAACCGGCCCACCACAGGTCATCCGCTTCCTTGGCGCGGACATATACCGACAACTCCTGATCGCCGGAGGCGTCGGCGGACCGCCGGGCCGCCCGCCACACATGCCGGGCCACTCTCGGCCGGCCGGAGTCGTGCAGGTCCGTGGCCAGCAGGCTGGACAACTCGGCGGCCACCCGTAGCAGCCCGGCCTGCACGCGCGGGGCGTTGCCCTGATTCAGCAGGTGGCTCACGGCGGTGATCTCGGCGGTCAGGTCGGCCGCCAGTGCCCCGACCGGCCGCCGGACGAACTGGTAGCCGTACTCGCGGACGGTGCGTTCCCAGTCGTCGAGGTCGATCCGGGTGTCGAGAATGCGGTCCATCGTGGTGAGGGACTGTTCCAGATCGGCCAGGGGGATAACGGCTCCGGCGGTGGCGATGAGCTGTATCGCGGTACGCCGTTCCATTTCGTCGCCTTCGTCATTTATTGGGGGACCGTCGGGAGATGTACCCTTTCGGCGGCGCTCGGATGCCACGGTGTCAGCGTGCATGGCGATGAGCTCACCCTCCGCCCCGAGGCATTCGTCTACAAGACGCGCGGCAGTGGCGGTGGGCCGGTTGCGACCGCTTTCCCACCTGCTGACGAGGCTGTAATGCACATGCGCGGCGGCACCGATATCGCGTACGCCGAGCCCGCTACGCTCCCGATGCCTGCGCATCGCCCCACCGAACACGCTCCAGACCGGATCGAGCCCCATCCCCGAATCCTTACACCACAGCGCGTCCGCGTGCTCACGATCTGTGAAATCGGCTCCCCTTGTACTCATCGAGTAGCCGGGTGAGCGCGTGGGTGAGGGTGGGCCCATACCCAGGCTCGGTGGTCAGGGCGATGAGGCGGTCGCGGAGGGTCTTGGGAACCTTGATGCTGACCATGTCGGCTTGTGTCACCCCGCTAAATTCCCAGGGCGGGGCGGCCAATGCAAACCGTGACCGCCTGATCGCGCAGCGATATTAGGAGGCGGCGGTGGTAGCCCCATCAATATGGTGATCTCGTGCTGAAGCCGACATATCCCATTGAAACCGCCCGCCTGCTCCTCCGCCCCTACACCATGGACGACCTGGACGGCCTGCATGACTTTCACTCGCGGCCTGACGTCGTCCGCTACCTGTACTGGGACGCGCGTACGCGCGACGAGACCAAGGCCGCCCTACAGACCAAGATCGGGCAGGCGGAGTTCAACGAGGAGAACGACACGCTCTGCATCGCGGCCGAGCTTCGCGACACCGGGGCACTGGTCGGGGACATGTACCTGTTCTGGCGGAGCAAAGAGCACCGCCAGGGGGAGATCGGGTTCGTGTTCCACCCTGATCACCATGGGCGTGGGCTCGCCACCGAGGCGTCCAGGGAGATTCTGCGACTCGGCTTCGAGGAGCTCGGCCTGCACCGGATCTACGGCCGGTGCGACGCCCGCAACAGCGCGTCGGCCAAGCTGATGGAGCGCCTGGGCATGCGGCGCGAGGCCCACCTGGTGGAGAACGAGATCTTCAAGGGCGAGTGGAGCGACGAACTGGTCTTCGCGATGCTCCGCCGCGAGTGGCGGTGACCGTCGTCAGCGACCGCGCAGGATGGACGGGCTGGTAAGGGTCGCGGTCAGGGCGCCGGTGCGGACTCCGAGGGGGGGAGGGCGATGGGGGCCAGGGAGCAGGCGTCGTGCTGATCGATGAGGTGCCTGAGCGTGCTGTCCGGAGGGCCGGGGCGGCCATCGAGCTGCCCGAAGGGCTTCTGGTTCTCGATGCCGATTCCGGGGAGTTCGGCCGGATGCCGAAACCCGTGGCGGACGCCAAGATCCGGGGGTTGTCGTTCGATGGCGCGCGGATGGTGCTGGTCGGCGGGCGTGGTACCTGCTTGCTGAGGCTGGCGGACGGTGAGCAGTGTTGGTACGGCATCCCGGAGGAGCGGTACGACGAGCACGCGGACCTGTCCCCGGACGGCAGGACCATCGCCATCCTCACCTGTGACGAGGAGAACGCGATCATCAGCCTGCTCGACCCCGAGACGGGGCGGCGGCGGGACATCTGGTCCGATCCGGGGACAGCTTCACACGAGTGCGAGATCCGCTGGTCGCCCGCCGGTCGTACCATAGCGGCCACGTACATGATCTGGGACGACGAGATGGACGACGACGCGTTGTCCACCGTCGTCGTGGACGCGGCCGACGGCAGGGTCCTGGCCGGACCGTTCATCCGCACTCATCTCCTGGGCGGCTGGCTCACCGCCGACCTGCTGTCCTTCCGGGAGGAATACGATGACCTGCACCGTCTCCAGCGCCTGGACACGACCACAGGCGAGGTGATCACGGGGCCGACGATCCCCGGTCGTGTCTGGGCGGCTGTCGCCGGACGGCATGTGCACGAGGTCGACGAGCTAGAAGATCACCACGCCGAGGACACCACTTTCTACACGACCGACATCGGCTTCGCCGATCGCCGCCCGCTTTTCACTCTCCAACCGAAGGTGGAGGTCCGGTACTTCTTTCTCGCCGCGGGAGTGAGCCTTCCTCCGTCGCGGTGATGGGCCGGAGGGTCGGGGTGGCCTGGGGGACTACCAGGGTGGCGGGCATGTAGATGGTGGCGGTGAGGCCGCCGTACACGGACGGGGCCAGGCTGACGCCGATGCCGTGGCGTACGGCGAGGCGGGCGACCACGAAGAGGCCGAGGTGTTCGGTGTCGGCGAGGTCGAAATCGGGGGCGGCGGAAAGCTGCTGGTTGAGGGCTTCGAGCTGGGCCGGGGGCAGGCCGAGGCCGCGGTCTTCGATGTGGATCAGGAGTGCGCCGGGGGAGAGTTCGCTGCGGACCTGGACGGTGGTCTGCGGCGGGGAGAAGAGGGTGGCGTTCTCGGCGAGTTCGGCGATGAGGTGGATGATGTCGGCGACGGCGTGGCCCGCCAGGGCCCCGGAGGGCGCGGGCTGGATCTCCACGCGGGGGTAGTTCTCGATCTCGGCGACCGCGGCCCGCAGCACGTCGTAGATCGGGATGGGGTGCCGCCAGCCACGGCCCGGGGTCTCGCCGGACAGCACGATCAGGTTCTCCGCGTGCCTGCGCATCCGGGTGGTGAGGTGGTCCAGGCGGAACAGTTCGGCGAGTACGTCGGGGTCGTCGGCCTTGCGCTGCATCGCGTCCAGGTGGCCGAGCTGGCGGTGCAGCAGGGCCTGGTTGCGCCTGGCCAGGTTGACGAAGACCCTGCTGACGCCCGCGCGCAGCGCGGCCTGTTCGATGGCGGCGGCGACGGCGGTGCGCTGCACGGAGGTGAAGGCCCGCGCGATGCCCGCGATCTCGGCGGTGTGGCCGCCACTGGGGAGGGGTTCCAGCTCGCCGGGGTGGGGGTCGCCCGCGCGGAGGCGTTCGACCAGGCGCGGCAGCCGTACTCCAGCCAGCTCACGGGCCGCGTCGCGCAGACCGGCGAGTTCCCCGGCGAGCCGGCCGCCGAAGCGGACGGTGATGAGCACGGACACCAGTACGGCCAGCAGCCCGATGCCGCCCGCCACGGCGAGCTGGACCCAGATCTCGGTGGCGGCCGGGCCGGTTCGGGCGCGCAGGAGTTCGGCGGTCCTGGCCTGGTTGCGTTCGACGGCGGCCCAGAGCGCGTCGGTGCCGGCCTCCCACGAGCCGGTCTCCTGCGCGGACAGGGCGAGGCCGGGGGCGGCGGCGCCGATCCGGTCCTCGATCCGGGCGAAGCGGGCGGCGACCGGGGAGGCGGCGAGGCGCTGGTGCGGGCCGCCGAGTTCGGAGCCGAGGTCGGCCAGCGCCCAGCCGTGCAGGAACCTGCGGGTGGCGACCGTCTCCCGGAACGCCAGCCGCTCGGCCGGCGTCATCCGGCCGGCCAGGTCCACGGCGGAGATCAGCGCGCGCTCCCGGGACAGCAGTTCCTTGACCTCGCCGAGCGCGGTGACGGCCCGGCCCTCCTGGTACATCGAGAAGTCGGGGACGAGCACCATCGAGTCGTACATGCGGTAGACGGCGGTGATCATCCGGCTGTAGTGCTGGATGACCGGCAGCGGGTCGCCGCCCGCGTCCACCCGGCCGCGCAGCGCGGGCAGCTCCGCGAAACCGGCGGTCAGCGTCGCCAGGTGCGGGCGTATCTCGGCGGAGTCGGCGCCCGCGGCCCGCGTCCGGAAGTCCGTCACCGCGCGGTCGGTGGCGGTGCGCTGCCGCGCCAGCTCGGTACGGCGGGCCCGTTCGCCCGGCGAAGAGCGCAGCGCCCGTACCGACGCCAGCCGTTCGCGCTGTAACTCGGCCACGACCTGCTCGGACGGGCCCGCGACGGTGTCGGCCAGCGTGCCGATCGCGACCAGCCGGGCCCCGTCACCTCCGGTGAGCACCACCGCGAACACCCACAGCGCGATCAGCGAGACGAGCGGCACCAGGAGCAGCAGGGTGATCCTGAAGCGGATGGGCCTGTCCATACGAGCATGTCCCCACAGCGTCCGGTGCGAAGCCCGCGTATGCGGGCAAGGTACGCGTGCCTGAGATCGCAGTGAGGCTACACCAGCCCGGCCTCCCGCCGTGGCCGGTTGCGCACGGTGGCCTCATTCCGCGCCGAACTCCCGCCGGGCCGCCGAAAACTCCCGCCGGGCCGCCGAACCCGGCAGGGCTCCGCGGCCCGCCGGGCGGAACGTACGGCCATGCGCTCGGCGGCTACACCGAGGTGATCGGGGTGCTCCGCAGCTTGGCGATCATCTCGGCCTTGAACCGGTACGCCTCCTCCAGCGTGGAGCCGTCGCGCAGCGCGATCACCACGTCCTCCTCGGCGTCGGCGTAGGCCAGGGCGTCGCCGAGCACGTCGGTGGTGGGCAGCGCGATCACGCCGTTCCAGTCCATCACCACGGCCATGCCGTCGGTGACCCGCACGCCCGCGATGTCCACCGGCTCGCCCACGGAGGCGACGTGGAGTTCTTCCCCGGCGCTGGCCGTGGCCTCGTACAGTGCCCAGACCGGCAGGTCCAGGTCGCGGAAGGCGTCGACGTCGCGGACGCCGCCCTCCACGAGGACGCCGAACGCGCCGCTGGCCAGCGCGGCGCGGGTCAGGATCTCACCCCACACGGCTCCGGCGCTGACATGACCGCCGGCGAGCACGAGGACCCGGCCGTCCAGATCTTCGTCAAGGAGCCGGTGCAGGGGGAACAGGCCGTCGTCCCCCGGACCGCTCGCGAGCCGGACCGTCCTGGCGGTGCCGAGGACGCCTTGGGAACGGTACATGGGCCGAAGGGGTGGGCTGAGCCATCCGGTCAGGCCCCGTAGCTGGAGTACGTCCGCGATCGCGGTGGTCGGGGGAACCACGAATAATCACCTCATATGAATGAATAAAGAGAAACTTCGGGATCCTTCACCTCGAAAAGCGTCCCGGGTTCTCACGGCCCGCCGTACCCCCCGTCGTCGTTGCCGGGCAGGACGACCTCAAGGCCGGCCACCGCCCGCTGGGGGCGGCGACCGGTCGCCTCTCGCTGTCGATCGGACACGCTCGGAACCGTCAGCCCGCCTCGGGGCCGTGCACGGCCTCGCGCAGCCGCTCCACGAGCTGACGCGGCTTCTCCGCGCCCCACACGTTGCGGCCGAACGCCACTCCGGCGCCACCGGCCGCGACGATGCCCTTGGCCACGGCGACCAGTTCGTCCTCGTTGTCCATCTTCGGCCCGCCCAGCGCCACCACCGGGACCGGGCACGCCTCGGCCACCGCCGCGAACTCCTCGGGCGGCCCGGGGCACATCGTCTTGATGATGTCCGCGCCCAGCTCCGCGCCGATGCGCGCGGCGCGCGCGACGTTCTCGACCGTCCACGGGACGGCACGGCCCCAGCCGCCCGGGATCATCTCGGCCATCACCGGCAGGCCGACGGTCTCGGCCTCGGCGCAGACCCTGGCCAGCCGGGTCAGCGACTTCTCCTCGTCCGGCGCGCCGGGGAAGCCCAGCATGACCAGGCAGTCGGCGCCGACCTTCAGCGCCTCCTCGACCGTGTAGAGGATCGAGCTGGTGTCGCCGGCCGGGAACTCCCCGATCTCGGAGGAGCCGCCGTCCACCCGGAGCACCAGCCCGGACCGGGCGAACTCGCCGGCGTAGGCGCGGGCCAGATGCCAGGTGGCCAGCACGCCGTCAGGACGGCCCGCCGCGATCTCCCGCATCGGCTCGCCGAGCGGCGGACCCTCGCCCATGTACGCGGCGTGGTCGATCGCGACGAAGACACTGCGCCCGTCATCGCCGAAGACCCGGCGCAACCGGCGTAGCTTGCCCGCCCCGACGGCGGATGTGTACTGCACTGTGCATCCCTTCAGGAAGTTCGATGTGGTCCGGGGTTCGACGCTTCGACCTGGCGCTCGAACTCCGCGCCGTCCCAGTAGTCCACCCGGTGGTCGATCAGCCCGCCCGACACGCGGAAGCGGAACATGCCGCGGATGGAGACGGGCGCGCCGCCGTACCTCGCGCTCATCCGGTACGGCACGGCGGCGCGGTCCCCGTCGATCAGCATGTCCTCGACCTCGTAGCGCAGTTCGGAAAAACCGGCGAGGAACGATGCCAGCCGTTCCCGGTAGGCGTCCCTGCCGCGCACGCTCACCCCGGCCGCCGAAGTGTGCTCGTTGAAGAAGCCGGGCGTGACGCATGCGGCGATCTCGTCCCGGTCATGGCCGTTGAGCGCGTGGATGTAGCGCTCGACGGCCTCCCGGGTCGCGGTCGCCGAAGCGGCCACCGAAGCGGCCACCGAAGCGGTCGCCGGATCCGATGCGCCGGAGGCGGGTTCCGCCAAAGGGTCATTCACCCCAGAGCGTGCGGACCTCTTCGTAGACCTTCTGGTCGTGAGAGATCTCGATCACGTTGCCGTCGGGGTCGGTCAGCGCGCACACGTACCCCACCGGCGGCGGGATCTGCATGGGCTCCCAGTGCAGGCAGCCCATCTCGCGGCCCTTGGCCGCGATGGCGTCCACGTCCTCGCGGTTGGGCACCTCGATGCCCAGGTGCGCGAACGGCGTGAGCTGCGGCTGCTTCTTGCCCTTGTCCTTGGCGAACTCCACCAGGACCAGCACGAACGGGGTCTCCACCTGCTTGTCGTTGGACAGCCAGGCGTTGCGCCCGTCCTTGTCCTCGTGGGTGGAGACCACGACCAGCGGCGTGAGCGTCGTGTAGAACTCGATCGCCTTGTCCAGGTCGCTGGTGGGCAGCGCGACGTGGGTCCAGCGCGCTTCGGTGAGCGTCTTGCTCAGAGCCATTTCTCTCCTCGGTCAATCCTTGGCGACGCGCCCGCCGTGCTCGTCAGTGGCGAGCGGCGGGAACACGCCCTTGTTGGTGAGTCCTCATGTGCATCATGTGCCGTGCCCTTCCTGGCCACGCCCTTGGGGGGTCCGGCGCGGGCTCCGTACCAGGAATGTCTGGACGCTATGTCCGCCGAGGTCAGGGACTCCATGTGCCCCCAGCCCAAAGATCCGCGCGTCCTCGTCGTCGAGCGGCTCATCGATCGGCGGGCCGCCACCACATGACGATCTGGTTGCCCCAGGGATCGAGGAACGACGCGTGGTGGCCGTCGAACTCCTCCCAGTAACTCTGCTCCCACAGGGCCGTCGCCCCCAGGATCACCGCCCGGTTCAGGTACTCCCCGGGAGGGCCGTCCACCAGGATGTAGGTGCGCGGCTGAAATCCCGAACGCGGCTGGGGGGCCCGCGGCGACGGGTCGGGCACCTGCTCCCGTTCGCTCCACAGGCCCAGCGTCGGTCCGCCGCCGGGGAGGATCTCGTGGAAAACCCCCTGCGGACGGCCGTTGATCTCCCAGCCGAACAGCTCCTTGTAGAAGGCCGTGCTGGCCTCGATGTCCGGCGTCGGCAGATCGACGAAGACGAGCGTGTTCACCACAGCGTCACTCCTGGAGGTAACTCTGATGCTTCCAACTAGCGCAGTCGCCGTTCCGCGGCATCGCCCGACTCGACGAAACGCTTGTAGCCATCGCGATAGACCTGGCGGGGCACGGGTCTCACCACCCGGCCCGCCGGACGCGGCCACGATCCGCTCGGCGCCTCGCCGGGCAGCGGCCACCATCCGGCGCCCGCGCCCGCCGACAGCGCCGCGCCGTACGCGGCCAGGTCGGTCTCCTCGGGAACCTCCACCGGCACGTCGAGGACGTCCGCCTTGATCTGGCACCACACCGGGCTGCGCGCGGGCGCGCCCGCGCACACCAGCACGTCCAGGCCGGGCAGACTCAGCGAGTCGATGATGTGCCGCAGGCCGTAGGCGGTGCTCTCCAGCGCGGCCCTGGCGATGTGGGCGGGGCCGTGTCCGGACCCCAGCCCGGTGATCTCCGCCCGTAGTTCCCTGTTCCAGCGCGGCGCCCGCTCCCCCTCCAGGTACGGCAGGACGCTCACGCCGTCCGCGCCCGGCGAAACCAGTTCCGCCAGGTCCAGCAGTTCGGAGATCGGCCTCCCGGTCAGCCGGGACAGCCACTCCATCATCAGCCCGTGGCTGCTGACCGGCCCGCCGACGATGTCCACGCCGGTCGCGGCGCTGCGCATCGCCTGGGGGTCGCGTTCCGGCGGGCTGTCCACGGCGACGGCGAGGCCCCCGGTCCGGCCGCCGGGGTCCATGGCCCGGCCGGGGGTGTCCACGCCGCCGGCCCAGAACGCGAAGAAGGCGTCCTGCGCGCCCGCGACCAGCGGGATGTCCGGGGGCAGGCCGTGCGCGCCGTCGGTGTGGCCGATGACCTGGCCGGTGGCGGCCCGCCTGCCGTAGCCGCGCAGGGTGGCGTCACCGGGCCAGCGCGACTGCCGGACGTTCGCGCCGAGCCTGGCCATCACCCAGTCCCACACCTGGGCCACGTCGTCGGTGCCGAGGATCTCGCGCTGCGCGTAGTGCTGCTCCTCGAAACCGAGCGTCGCGCCGGCGGGGTGCAGGACGGTGACGGCGGGGCTGCCGCTCATCGGCACGGTGGTCGGACTCTGGCCACCGACACAGATCGCGGCCGGCCGTAAGCCGGTCTCGTTGATCGCCTCCACCACGGCGGCCAGCCAGGCCGCGGGCTCCGCCCGCCCCTGCGCCCAGCCCTCGGCCCCTTCATAGGTCCCGGACCCGGTCGCCACTACCTCCCCGTCCGGATTCAGCGCCACAGCCCGCGCCGAATTCGACCCGACGTCCACACCCAGTACCGGAGCGCTCACTGAGGGCTCACCAGGACTCGGTAGACGGGGGTGGTGGCGGCGAGCTTCAGGGCCTCGGTGACGTCGGTGAGCGGGAAGCGGGCCGTGACCAGGGCGTCGAGGTCGGCGGCGAGGACGCCGGAGGCGATCAGCGCCGCCGCCTCCTGCCAGTCTTCCGGCTCCTGGCTGTAGACGCCGACGATGGACAGCTCGTGGTGGTGGATCGCGTCCGGGGCGACCTCGCTGCGCAGGTCCTTGGCGAAGGCCCCGTACAGGACGACCGTGCCGCCGTCGTCGCACAGCTCGATCGCGGTCTCCAGCGCCCCCGGGGCCCCGGCCGTGACGAACACCAGGTCCTGCTTGCCGCCACGGGCCGGCGCGTCCTGCGGGGTGGCGGCCCAGGCCGCACCCGCCGCCTCGGCCTCGGCCAGCCGTTCGGCGCTGACGTCGATCAGGCCGACCGGCCCCGCGCCGCGCGCCTTGGCCAGGGCCAGGTGCAGCCGCCCCATGTACCCGGCGCCGATCACCGCGACCCGGTCGCCCGCGCGCAACCCGCCCAGCCGCAGCGAGTGGACCACGCACGCCACCGGCTCGCCCATCGCGGCGTGCTCGATCGGCGCCGCGCCCGTCGGGTACGCCTGCCGCGCCTTGACCACCACCCCGTCGGAAAGACCCGCCCCGAACGACACCGTGCCGTCCGACAGCGCGCCCCCCTGCGGGGCCTTGCACATCGCGCTGCGCCCACGCCGGCAGGCCGCGCACGTACCGCACCTGCTGAGCAGGTCGACCGTCACGGTGTCGCCGACCCGCGGGGAGCCGGGCAGCCCGTCCACCGCGGCCCCCACCTCGGCCACCCGCCCGGCGACCTCGTGGCCGGGCGCGACCGGGTAGAACCGCTTCTCACCCAGGTAGAGGCGGCGTTCCATGGTGCACAGCCCGGTCGCCCCCACCTCCACCAGGATCTCGTCGGGCCCGACCCGTGGCATGGGCTCCTCCCGCAGCTCCACGGCCTCGGGCCCGGTGACCACGGCGACTCTCATATTCAGTGACTCCTAACGTGTGGCCAGTGACGGCGTACGGCGACGCCGGCCCGCTCAAGCAGGCGGGCCGACGCCTTTCGTGCCTCGATTCGTAGCGCGTCCTCGTCGAGCGTCACACAGCGGCCCTGCCGTACCACGACCTGCCCGCCGACCAGCACGTCACGCACCGAGCGCCCGTCGGTGGACCAGACGAGCTGCTGGGCGACGTCGCCGCGGGGCGTCCACTGCGGACCGGTCGCGTCGTGTACGACCAGGTCGGCCAGCTTGCCCGCCTCGATCGAGCCGATCCGCGTCTCCATCCCCACGGCCTCCGCGCCGCGGATGGTGGCCATCTCCATCGCCTCGGGTGCGCCGATCGCGCCGGGGTCCATCGCGGTGTCCTTGGCCAGCCCGGCGGCGAGCGCGGCGGCGCGCAGGATGTCGGCCGCGTCGCCCGCGTTGCCCGCGTCGCAGCCGAGCGCGACCCGCCCGCCCCTGGTGAAGATCTCGGCGTGCCGTCCCGCCCGGGTGACGCCCTGGCCCAGCCGCAGGTACGCCCACGGGCAGTACGCGACCGCCGTACCCGAGCCGAGCAGCGCGTCCACCTCCGCGTCGTCCAGCCAGACCGCGTGCGCGAGCAGCAGGTGCGGGCCGAGGACGCCCAGGTCGGCGAGGTGCAGCAGCGGGCGGCGGCCGGAACGGGCCAGGTAGTGGTCCACGTCGGCGCGCCCCGGCGACATGTGCATGGTCATGCCCGCGCCGGTACGGCGGGCGAGGTCCGCCGCTCCGGCGAGCAGCCCGTCGGAGGCCAGGCCGTGCCCCACAAGGGTGACCCTGCCTTCGACGAGGCCGCCCGCCGGATAGGACTCGACCACCGCCCACAAGCGGTCGAGCACCTCATCGGCCGGGGCGGCGTGGGGGGCGTCGGCGACGTCCCAGCCCCACGTGCCGACCGTGCCGCGCGCACCCGCGCGCGTCATCGCGGCGGCGACCCGCTCGGGGTTCGCCACCGTCCCGGCCTCGATGATCGTGGTGACCCCGTTGCGCAGGTTCTCCACGCAGGCGAGGAGGGCGGAAAGCTCCTCGTCCTCGGGGAGATGGGCCTGGTGCAACGGTACGGCCCAGCCGTGGATCGACTCCTCGGAGTCGATGTCGTCGGGGATGCACGCGCGGGCGAGCGGGTCGCCGGTCAAGTGCTGGTGGGCGTTGACCATGCCCGGCGTGACCACGCAGTCGGAGGCGTCCAGTTCCGCTGCGTCCGGCCAGCGGGCGCGCAGCTCGGTGGTGCCGCCGACGGCGAGGATGCGATCTCCCGCCACCGCGACGGCGCCGCCCAGCAGCACCTCGCGACGGGGATTCATGGTCACCACGTCGCCGCCGGTGACCAGGAGATCCGGGATCAGCACCATGCAACCGAACGGTAGGTTCAGCGGGCCGGTGGGGTCATCTGCCCCGGAGCACAACATGTCAGGCAGAGTCCATGCCTGGAACACAATGCCCGTTGATCCACTTATCGGAAGGCTTCCTCCATGCGTTACGACCCGGCATGGCTCGACAGCGACCCGTATCGGCAGCTCATCGACGGCCGCGAGGTCGGCGACGGCAAGGTCCTTCCGATGGTGGACCCGTCCACGGGGGAGACGTTCGGCTCCTACGCCGAGGCGACGACCGCCGAGGTGGAGGCGGCCGTCGCCGCGGCCAGGCGCAGTTACGACGGCGGCGAGTGGCGGCGGATGCCGGGCGCGCTCAAGGCTCAACTGCTGGAGTCCGTGGCCGCCGAGATCCGGGCCGGCGCGCAGCGGCTGGCCACGCTTGAGGCGCTGGACACCGGCAAGGCGGTGAGCGGCGCGATCACGTACGACATCTTCGAGGCGGCCAACGCCTTCTCGCACGCCGCCGCCCTGGCCAGGACCGCGCACGGCGACGTACGGCGCAGCGCCTACCCGCCCGAACTGCTGTCCGGCGGCGGCCCCGAGGTCCTGACCATGCGGACCCGCGAGCCCGCCGGCGTGGTCGCCGAACTGCTCCCCTGGAACGGCCCGCTGATGACCGGCAGCCAGCGGATCGCCATCGCGCTGGCGGCCGGCTGCTCGATCGTCGCCAAGCCCCCGGAGGAGGCCGTGGTCACGCTGATCGAGCTGGGCCGAATCCTCACCCGCGCCGGGTTGCCCGCGGGCGTGCTCAACATCGTGCTCGGCGCGGGCGAGACCGTCGGCGAGCGGCTGGTCACCGATCCGCGGATCGACCTGATCAGCCTGACCGGTGGCACCGCGACCGGCCGCCGGGTGATGGAACTGGCCGCCCGCAACCTCACCCCGACCAACCTGGAACTGGGCGGCAAGTCCCCGGTGATCGTCTTCGCCGACGCCGACATCGAGCAGGCCGTGGGCTGGGCGATGATGGCCGCCTTCGTGAACATGGGCGAGGTCTGCGCGGCGGGCAGCAGGCTGCTGGTGGACGAACGGATCTACGACGACGTCGTCAAGGGCGTCGCCGAGGCCGCCGCCGGCCTCCCCATCGGCGACGCGCTGGACCGGGACACGTTCATCGGCCCGCTGATCAACGAGCGGCACGCCGAAAAGGTCCATGGCTTCCTGTCACGGGCCATCGCCGCCGGCGACGGCGAGATCGTCGGGTCCCCGGCCCTGCCGGAGCGCGCCCACCCGACGTTCATGGCCCCGACGGTCCTCGGCCGGGTACGGCCGGGCAGCGAGGTCGAACAGCGCGAGATCTTCGGCCCGGTCCTGGCCGCGACGGCGTTCTCCACCGAGGAGGAGGCCCTGGCCCTCGCCAACGGCACCCCCTACGGCCTGAACGCCACCGTCTTCACCCGCGACCTGGAGCGCGCCTTCCGCGTCTCATCCGCCCTGGACTGCGGCTCGGTCAACGTCAACTGCCACTTCACCCCGGACATGAACGAGGGCCGCGGCGAGGCCCGCAAGTCCAGCGGCCACTCCCGCGTCGGCCTGGACGCCTACACCCGCCTGAAGTCCCTCAACATCCAGACCCGCTCCTGACCGTTGATCGGCTGAGCGATTCGGCCTACGAACACCGCTGCGAACTCGCCGCGGAGTACACCCGCCGCTACACCATCGAGATCCTCGACCGCGCCGACCTGGAATCGATCGTGTCGGCACTGCGGGTGCGGGATGGTGGCGATGCTCTGTGTCGAGCGCGACCCTGAAGCCTGCCCCGCTCCCTGATCGCCCAGCGGCTGACCGAGCGGCACCACGTCACGATCGAGCATCTGCGCCCGTCGTGACGCACGCGAGAACGACCAGTGGTTCGCCTCATCCGGCCAGTCCGGCGAGGAGGTCGGAAAGGCCGGACTTGATCCGGTCCACGCTCATGCCGTCGTGCCGCCGTTGCTGGGTGTACAGCCCCGCGGCGAGCGGAGCGAGCAGCGCGTCCGCGAGGTAGTCGGCGTCGGCCTCGGGCCTCGCCTGCGCCACCAGCAGGGACAGATGCCGGTGGTGGACGGCGTAGGCCCCCGTCCGGTAGCGGCGTGGCCCCGACATGGTCGCCTCCGCGGAGGCCATGAGGTCGCCGTAGGTTTCGAGCACGTCAACATACGCGTGCAGGAACGCCAGGATGCGCGCGACGGGAGGCGCGCCCGGTCCCAGCGGGGGAGGGCCGGTCATGAAACCCGCCTGGAGCCTGCGTTCCGCCTCGTCCATCATCGCCGCGACCAGGCCGCCCTGGTCGCGAAAGCGCCGGTACACGGTGCCGACGCCGACGCCCGCGGCGGCGGCGACCTCGTTCATGGACAGTCCCGCGGCGCCGCGGGAGGCCACCAGCCGCTCGGCGGCGGCGAGGATCTTGGCCCGGTTGCGCGCCGCGTCCGCCCGTTCGGGCGCGGACTGGCCGAGCACGGTCAGGTGTGCCGAGTCGTCCCGCATCGGCGCCGGCCCCTCCCCTGCGCAACGTCGGATCGCCAAGGGTGATGCTATCGAATCCCGTTGACAATCCGGATAGCCATCCGCTTAGCTGCTGGAAACGGATAGCTATCCGGATAGCCGACCGGGAGGACGAGTATGGGGAAGCGGGCCGAGAGCCGGGCGACCAGGCGGGGCGGGACTCTCGCCCTGCTGTGCGTGGCCCAGTTCGTGGTGATCCTGGACACGACCATCGTGACCGTGGCCCTGCCGTCGATGCACCGGGACCTGGGCTTCGCCGACCAGGCGGAGTTGCAGTACGTGATCTCCCTGTACGCCCTGACCTTCGGCGGGTCGCTGATCCTCGCCGGGCGGACGGCCGACCTGTTCGGCAGGCGGCGGGTGTTCGTGGCCGGGCTGACGGCGTTCACCGTGGCGTCACTGATCTGCGGGCTCGCTCCCGCCCCCTGGGCCCTGCTCGCCGCCCGTGCCGTCCAGGGCGCGGCCGGGGCCATGGTGTCCGCGTCCGCCCTGTCGCTGCTGACCACACTGTTCACCGGGGACACTGAACGCAACCGGGCGCTCGGCGCGTGGGGCGCGGTCGGCGGCGCGGCGGGCGCCTCCGGCCTGATCTTCGGGGGCGCGCTGACCGCCCTCGCCGGCTGGCCGTGGGTGTTCTTCATCAATGCCCCCGTCGGGCTGGTCACCGTGCTGGCCGCCCGGAGGGTCCTGCCCGCCGCCGAGGCGTCCCCGCCGGGCGCGCGCACGCTCGACCTTCCCGGCGCCGTCTCGGTGACCGGCGGCCTGGGCCTGCTGATCTTCGGGCTCACCCGGGGCGAACAGGAGGGTTTCACCGCGGGCCCGACCCTGGGGCTGCTCGCCGCCGCCGTGGCATCTCTGGCCGTCTTCGTCGCGGTGGAGCGGCGCGTCCGGACACCGCTGGTCAGGTTCCGGTTGTTCCGGGTGCCGGGGGTGGCCGCGGCCAACTTGATCGCCCTGTCGCTGACCACGATCATCGCGTCCAACCTGTTCTTCACCACCCTGTACGTCCAGCGTGTCTTGGGCTTCACCGCGCTCCAGACGGGCCTGACGTTCCTGCCGAACAGCATCCTGGTGATCGTCGGGTCCACCGCGGGGTCCCGGCTCGCGGGCCGGTTCGGGGCCGCGGCCGTGCTCGCCGGCGGCCTGCTGGTGCTCGGGGGAAGCTCGCTCCTGCTGAGCGGCGTCCCTGCCGAGGGCGGCCACGTCGCCGACGTACTGCCCGGGTTCGCGCTGACCGGGTTCGGCCTGGGGCTCTCGTTCGTCAGCGTGGCCATCACCGCCACCCGGGGCGTCGCCCCCGATGATCAGGGCCTGGCCTCCGGAGTGCTGAACACGGCGCAGCAGGTCGGCTTCGCCGTCGGCATCGCGGCCATCGTGTCCGTCGCCACCGCGTACGGGGAGAGCGCCGGCGACCCCGCCCACCGGCTCGTCGCCGGCTTCTCCATCGGATACCTTCTCGACGCCGCCCTTGCGGGCGCATCGGCCGTGCTCGCGCTGTTCCTCCTACGCGAGCGCCGGGCGGTTCGCTCACGAACCTGATCGACGCCGGGGATTCGCACGCACCCGCCGCTTCCGGGCGAACGGTTTTCCAGGTTAGCTAAACCTAGCGATGCCGAATTTACGGGAAAAGCCCGTTCTGACCACGCAGCACCACCCGGAGTGGTTAATAATAGTGGAGCCGACCGTGTGGCGCCGGGTGGCGTCGGGCGGTCCGTGACCAGCATGCCGGAGCACCTTTGGGGTTGGCCAGTAATGCGGAAGACGCTGCCACAGAGCGGCGGTGCGGCATTACCGCCGGGACAGGACGGCCTATCCGTCGAACCTTCCCAATTCGTCCAACTGCTGGCCGTCGATTTCGCCGGGATCTATTCGGTCTACCTCGCCGCCAAGGATGAGCGGCTGAAAATGACCCGGCTGGCGATGGCGCTGCTGTCCGCGCCGTTCGCCGCGACGATCGCGTTGGCCAGTGCGAAGGTCATCCAGCCGGGGGCGCTGACGGCGTGGTCCGGCGTGCCGTGGTACGTGTTCGCGCTGACCATGGCGTTCGGGCTGCTCAGCGTCGTGCCGTTCCTGCGGATGATCGAGGCGGTCAGCGCGCACATGCGGGCCGCGCGGGCGATCAACAATTTCCGGCTGTTGTACGTGGTCCGGCTGAACGAGCAGTTCAAAGGTCTCGGCTGGACCCCGAACCTGCCGGTGGACGCCCGTTATCCGGAGACCTACGCGCCACTCGCGTGGCCGGGGGTCAATGTGATGGCGCTCGCGCTGGTCAACGGGACGTACATCGCGGTCGGCGCGCTCGGGTTGAGCGGGAGTGATCCGGGCGCGTTCCTCCTTGTGCTGGTGATCGGGTTGTTGACCCTCCTGCATTACCTCGTGTACTACGTGCGGGCCAATGTCTCGCGCCGGCGCAGACTCCCATCGAATCCCTACCAGTTCCCGAATATGGAGACGTGATGCCCAACCCCGACATTCAGGCGGGGATCCGAACATGGAAGTCTTGTGGGGAGGCGTGGGTCTGGCTGCTGGACCATGTCTGGGCTACCGGAAGGCCCGCCGAGGACGACCGAGGCCCGATCATCGAGGCCCCGGCCGTGCTCTTCGAGATCGAGGAGGTGCGCTGGGACGACCCGGTCGTCACGGCGCACGGTGACCGGCGGCTCATCCCGCTGTACACCCGGAAGTTCACCAGGCGCGCGGTGATCCCGCCGTTCAAGTACAGCTACGGCGCGCGGCTGCGCGCCCTGCAGGGAGTGGACCAGCTCGCGTGGGTCATCGACCTGTTGCGCGCCCGGCCGTACAGCAAGAGCGGGTGGTTGTCGCTCACCACCCCGGGAGAGCCGTTCGACGCCGTGCCGTGCCTGTCCGGGCTGGCGTTCCGGGTGCGGGGCGGCCGGCTGGTGGCGACCGCCGCGTTCCGCTCACAGAACGCCTACACCAGCTACCTCAACTATCTGCCGCTGCGCGACGTGCAGGCCGGGGTCGCCGAGCGGCTGCGGCTGCCCTGCGGGCCGCTGCGGATCTTCGTTGACGTGCCGCACATCTACCTGGCCGACACCGAGGCGGTCGCGGCGGTGCTGCGGGAGGTGAGCGAACTGCGCCAGGCGTCCTAAGCAGCCTGTCCAGCGGCCTGCCGCTGGTAGATGGTGATCGCGAACGGCCTGCCGGACCCGTCGTCGACATGCTCCGCCGTCCGGAGCAGCGCAGGATCGGCGTCGAGGCACCGGTAGAGCCGCCGGGCCTCGGGCCACGGGTGGGTCAGCACCAGCAGCCCCCCGGGCGCGAGCAGCCCGGCCAGCCGTACCGACGCCTGCCGCAACCGCCCCGAGCGGCCCAGGTAGTACAGGGTCTCGGCGCAGAAGACCAGGTCGAAGGACCCGCCCGGGGACTGGTTGAGGATGTCGAGCGCGAGGAACCTCGCGCTCGACGTGTCCTTGCCCGACTCGGCGCGGGCGAGCGCCCGCCGCGAGATGTCCACTCCCAGGGTCTCGGACTCCGGGTAGGTGGCGGCCACCAGATGGGTGAACGTGCCCTCGCTGCACCCTACGTCGATGATCCGCGCGTACGGCCGCGCGGGCAGCACCTCGATGGTGCGCTTGTGCTTGTACTTCTCGTACGGCTCGCCGTGGTAGTTCCACGGGTCGGGGTTGCGGTGCCACCAGTCGAAGTAGCGCCCGAGCAGCCGGCCCTGCCCCCGTGACGGCACCATGGACAGCAGACCGAACACCATCCGGTGCAGGGCGTCTCCGGCAGCGGACATTCGCGGGCTCCTCCGGCGGGGCGTGAGCTGATCGGAACCCCAAGCTACCCGGCGCGCTCAGATCGTGAGCACGATCTTGCCGAACACCTCCCCGCCCTCCAGCCGCCGATGCGCGTCGGCCGCCTCGGCAAGCGGGAACACCGAGTCGATCACCGCTTCACACCCCGCCTGCCCATGCCACTCCAGCATCCGCCCGAACGACTCGTAGGTGTACATCTCCGCGCCGATCAGGGTGAGCCCGCGATGGTAGGCGTCCGTCACGTCGAACGAGGCGACCAGGCCGGTGGTGTTGCCGCAGAACACCAGCCGCCCGCGCAGCCGCAGCGCGGCCAGCGACTCCTGGAAGAGCGCGGGGCCGACGTGGTCGAGCACGATGTCCGCGCCCATCCCGCCGGTGGCCTCGCGGACCTGCGCGGCCAGGTCGCCGGTGGCGTGGTTCACCGTCGCGTCCACGCCCAGCTTGGTCATCCTGGCCAGCTTCTCGTCCGAGGCGGACGAGACGATGACGCGCGCGCCGAGCCGTTTGGCGATCTGTACCGCCGCGATGGTGATGCCGCTGCCCGCGCCGTGCACCAGCAGCGTCTCGCCCTCGCGCAGCCCGCCGCGCACGGTCAGCGCGTGCCAGGCCAGGCCGTACACGGTGGGTACCGCGGCGGCCTCCTCGAACCCGATGTTCGCGGGCACCGGGTGGACGTGCGTCTCCGGTACCGCGACCAGTTCGGCGTATCCGCCCTGCCGGGTGCCGCCGAGGACCTGGAGGCCGGAGCAGTACGTCGTGTCGCCGCGCTCGCAGGCCAGGCACACCCCGCAGTGCAGCGACGGGTCGATGAGCACGCGCTCCCCGACGGACCTCGTGGTGACCCGTGAACCCACCTCGGCCACGACGCCCGCCACGTCGCTGCCCGGCACGTGCGGCAGCGAGAAGCCGGGCAGCAGCCCCGGCCCCCGCCGCTGCAACGCGTCGAGCCGGTTGACGGCGGTGGCCCGCACCTCGATCAGGACGTCCGACGGCCCGCATCGCGGGTCGGGGATCGTCACCTCCCGTAGTACCTCGGGGCCACCATGGGTGTCGTACTGGATCGCTCTCACGTGATACCTCGGACGAAGGGTGCGCCGAGCGCGGCCGGGCCGCGATGGCTCTTGGCGAGGAAGAACATGGCGGCCAGCGCCAGCAGGTACGGCGAGGCGATGAGCAACTGGGCGTTCAGCTCGTACCCCAGCGCGGGCAGGGCCAGCCGCAGCGCGTCGGCCGCGCCGAACAGCAGGCACCCGGCCAGCGCGCCGCGCAGCGTCCAGCCGCCGAAGATCACCGCGGCCAGCACGATGTAGCCGCGCCCGGCCGTCATGTTGCTGTTGAAGGTGCCGACCTCGGCCACCGCCAGGTGCGCCCCGGCCAGGCCGCCGAGCAGCCCGCAGATCAGCAGCGCCTGCCGCCTGCGCTTGTTGACGTGGATGCCGGTGACGTCGGCCGACTGCGGGTTCTCCCCGGCGGCCCGCGCCTCCAGTCCCCAGCGGCTGCGCTGGACCAGCCACCAGGCCAGCGGGATCAGCACGATCAGCAGGTACGTCGTCCAGCGGACGTCGAACAGCGCCGACCCGACGATCGGAAGGCCGGACAGCCAGGGGATCGCCACCTTGGCGACCTGGAAGAACTCGGTCTTGTCGGCCAGGTAGCTGGTCAGGCCGAGCACCAGCACGTTCAGGGTCAGGCCGACGACGTAGGTGTTGACCGAAAGGCGGTGGCTCAGGTTGGCGTGGATCAGCGCGACCACCAGGCCGGTCACGATCCCGCACAGCAGCCCGAACTCCGGCGAGCCGGTCGCCACCGCGCCGGTCACGGCGGTGAACGCGCCGCCGAGCATCATCGCCTCGACGGAGATGTTCAGCGTGCCGGCCCGCTCGGCGATCCACTCGCCGATCGCGGCGAACGTGAGCGGTACGGCCAGCCGTACCGCACTTCCCAGGATCAGCTCGAAATCGTCCACGGACCGCTCATCCCTCCACGACGACCGGCTTGTTGCGCTTGCGGAGTTTGCTCAGCTCCGCGTACGCCGCCGGGAACACCGCCGCCATCACCAGCAGCGCGGTCACGACCGACACCAGGTACCGAGGCACGCCGGTCGAGGCGAGGAACCCGCCCCCCGCGCGCAGCCCGCCGAAGAACAGCGCCACCGGGATCGCCGCCACCGGATGGTTGCGCGCCACCAGCGCGACCAGCAGGCCCTCCCAGCCGACGTTGTCCGCCATGCCGGGCTGGAAGCGCCCGACGGTGCCGCTCAGCATGATGCCGCCGGCCATCCCGGCGAACGCTCCGGAGATCAGCAGCGCGCCGCCGCCCAGCACCGTGGCCCGCACACCCGACCGGCGCGCGGCGGCCGGGTTGTGCCCGAGCATCCGCAGCCGAAAGCCCCAGGTGCTGTAGCGCAGCAGCAGCACGATCGCCACCGTGACGGCCAGCACCACGAAGACGCCGGAGGTCACGTTGAGATCGGGGTACTCGCCCACGCGGGGCAGCATCACGCCCTCGGCCAGCAGGTTGGACTGCGGCGAGCGGGCGCCGGCCTCGCCGTCCTCCTGGAGCAGGTTCTCCTGGGTGACGACGTACATGGCGAGCTGGGCGGCGACGAAGACCATCAGCAGCGTGCCGATCACCACGTTGACGCCGCGCCAGTAGTACATGACGGCGGGGATGCCCGCCCACAGCGCCCCGCCCAGCGCGGCGCCGAGCAGCGAGCCGACCATCACCATCCAGCCGGGGCCCGGCATGAACAGGCCGACGACCGCGCCCGCCATGGCCCCCATCAGGAGCTGGCCCTCCTGGCCGATGTTGAAGATGCCGGCCCGGGCGCAGACGATCGCGCCGAGCGCGACCAGCAGCAGCGGAGTCGCCTCGTCGATGCTGAGCCCGATGGAGCCGCCGCCCTCCAGGCTGCCCTGGTAGAGCGCGTAGGCCGTCTCGGACATGGATTTGCCGGTGAGCGTCACCAGTGCGCCGGCCAGGGTGAGCGCCACCGCGAAGGACGCCACGTAGAGCAGCAGGGTGTGCAGTGCCGCCGGTTTGACCATCCGGGGGAGTCGCGTCGTGAGCGCGGTCATGCCGCCTGACCGCCCATCATCATGCCGAGCCGTTCCACGTCCACCTCCGCGCGCGTCATCTCGCCGACGATCGCACCCCGGTGGATCACCGCGATCCGATGCGCCAGCGTGAGGATCTCTTCCAGCTCCGTCGATATGAGCAGCACCGCGATCCCCGATTCCGCGGCCTTCTGAATGCGTTCGGTCATGTACTCGATCGCGCCGACGTCCAGCCCGCGCGTCGGCTGGGCGACCACCAGCACCTTGGGATCGGCGGCCAGTTCCCTGGCCAGCACCACCTTCTGCTGGTTGCCGCCGGACAGCCGGCGCATCTGGATGTCGGGGCCGGGCGCGGCGATGTCGAACTCGCTGATCAGCCGCTCGGCGCGGGAGCGCAGCCGGCGCGGGCTGAGGAACGAGCCCCTGGCGACCTCGCCGAGGTCGGCCATGGCCAGGTTCTCGGCCAGGGACATGTCCAGCACGCAGCCGGAGACGTGGCGGTCCTCGGGTACGACGCCGACGCCGGCGGCGTGCATCGCCCCCGGACGCCCGGCACGTACCGCCTTGCCGCACACCTCGACCGTGCCCTTGTCGAGTTCCAGCAGGCTGGACAGCAGGTCGCCGAGCGCGGCCTGCCCGTTGCCCTCCACGCCGGCCAGGCCGAGGATCTCCCCGGCCCGCACCGTGAGGGACAGGCCGCGCAGCAGGGGGCGCCGGTCGCGGCCGGTGGCGTGCGCGTCGGTGACGCGCAGCCGTACCTCCCGCTCCTCGTCGTCCTTTTCCTTGGCATCCTTGGCTTCCTTGGCTTCCTTGGCATCCTTGGCGGCCCCGATGTCCTCCACCAGCGCGTCGAGCGCGCCGACGGCGGAACTCGCGGTGAGCCTGGACACCTCGCGGCCGACCATCTCCCTGGCCAGCTCCCGCACGTCGGTGTCAGCGGTCCGCCGGCGTGCCACCACCGCGCCGGAACGCATGATCGTCACCTGGTCGGTGGCGTGCAGGATCTCGTCGAGTTTGTGGCTGATCAGGATGACCGTCTTGTTCTCCTCCTTGGTGACGTGGCGCAGCACGGAGAAGAGTTCGTGCGACTCCTTGAGCGTCAGGACGGAGGTCGGCTCGTCCAGGATCAGCAGGTCGGGGTCGCGGCGCAGGCACTTGATCAGTTCGACCCGCTGGCGTTCGCCGGTGGTCAGGTCCTCCACGGCCCGGTCGGGGTCCACGGCCAGGCCGTACCGGTCGCCGACCTCGGTGACCAGCCGCCGCGCGGACGCGCGGTCGACGTGGCCGCGCTCGCCCAGCGTCACGTTCTCCCACACCCGCATCCGGCCGATCAGGCTGAAGTGCTGGTGGACCATGGAGATGCCGAGCCCGGCGGCGACCAGCGGGTCGGAGATCGACACCTCGCCGCCGTCGATCATGATCTGGCCGGAGTCCGGACGGACCAGACCGGTGAGGATCTTCATCAGGGTGCTCTTGCCCGCCCCGTTCTGGCCCAGCAGGCCGTGGATCTCGCCGCGCTGGACGCTGAGACGCACGTCGTCGCACGCGACGACGGTGCCGAAGCGTTTGGTGATGCCGGTCAGCTCCACCGCCGGCGCCGGGGCCGCCGTGGCGGCGGTCCCGGCGGTGGCGGTGTCGCCGTTATCCGTCGACGGCCTTGTCGACATCGAACGTCTCGTCGCCGATGCTCTTCATCAGCTCTGTGATCTTCTCGGCCTGGTCGCCCACGGGATTGCAGAACTTGACCGAGGGGACCGGGTCCTTGCCGATGACGTAGCGGGTGGCCTCGCCCATCTTCAGGTCGCCCTTCTGGAACCGCTGCAGGGCGGCGGCGAAGAACGCGCCGGGCGCGAACACGACGGAGATCTCGTACTTGACGGTGGTGTCCATGCAGCGGTCGGTACCGGAGCTGAGCGCCGGGATCAGGGGCTTCGCCTCGTTGGCCTTCTTGGTCACCGCGTCGGTCGCGCCGCCCAGGTAGGGGTAGACGACCTTGATGCCCTTCTCCTTCATGGTGTTGAAGGACTCGACGTTGACCGCGGCGTCGTCGAAGCTGCCGGTGTAGGCGGAGATGACCTCGGCGTTCGGCACGACGGCCTGAGCGCCCTTGGTGAAGGCCTTCACCGCCTGCTTGGCGTAGTCCTCCTCGGGGCCGGTGATGAAGCCGACCTTGGTGGCGTTCTGCTCCTTCAGCTCCAGGCCCGCGGCGTAACCGGCGGTGTAGAGGGTCTGGTTGACGCTGTCCAGAGACTGGTTGAAGTACTTCGTCTGCTTGATCTGGCCGGCGCCGCCGTTCAGGTACCAGTTGGTGTCCTTGCAGGTGGGCTCAGGGGCGGCGTCGAGCGCGCTGCCCAGGTCGCCCGAGCCGATGGCGATCAGGTCCACGCGCTGCCTGCACAGGTTGAGGGCCTGGTTCTTGGCGTCGGACGCCTTCAGGTTGTCGATGGTGCGAACTTCCCAGCCGTTGGATCGGGCGATGGTGTTCGCGTCGTCGACGAAGCTCTGGAAGAAGCCTTTGTCGTGGGTGTCGCCGATGCTCAGCACCCCGATCACGACTTTGCCGTCGCCGTTGACGTCCGGCTGCCCCTTCGCATTCGCGCCGGTCAGCTTGCTGTTCTGCGGGTCGCTCCCGCCGCCGCAAGCCGTGAGCAGCAATGCGGGCGCGACCAGGATCGCGAGGGTTGCCCGTGCTGAAGATTTCATCGCAATGCCTTCCAAGGACGTGGGGGTCAGTCTCGCGACTCGGGTTCGGCCCCCCACCGGGATACCAAGATGCTGTGCCCATGGCAGCCGCCGACACGGCGACGGCGCCCATCGCGGGCGCCTCGGCCGGGTGCGCCGACAGATTTCACGTGTTCGCGTTCCCGGAGTGAGGAGGGTTCGGTGTGCGTCCTTCACCAATCCGCCGGAGGTTGCGCTGGAGTACGTCTCCGGTGTAGATGCGACACTCGGCGCTCGACGAAATTCTGGTGAAGGCTAAGTCGACGAAACGCCACACGTGTTCTGTCATGGGTTTCTCCATCGTAGGGGTTTATACCATGCGAGCGATCATTTGTGTTGCCGCAGCCGGTTATGGTGGATTTCCGGGGTTTTCGCGGCGTGCCATCTCCTTTCAAGATCGTGGTCGTGATCCCGATGCGTGGCGCACGCTCGGCCGATCACTTCCCGTATGGCCCCCCGCTGGTTCCGTAGTCATGGGTGTAGGTAACTCGTTCTAACGCGAACACATTATCGAGTGGCATTTCGGTGCTGCTTCAGAAGCGATGGATCGCGCAAGCACAATTTGGAATCGTTTTTTCATCAGATGGGCGGACGCCCGGTTACTCGGCGGCACCCTCCGCCTGCTCGGCGTACCTGCGGCGCTCCGCGGCGAGGTCCAGCGGCCTGATGATCGCCTCGTGCTCCCCGGCGCCCCAGTGCTCGGTTGGAACGAGCCACATCACCTCGAACTCCAGGCCGTCGGGGTCCTTGGCGTACAGGCTCTTGCTCGCGCCGTGGTCGCTCGCGCCCACCAGCGCACCCGCGGTGGCCAGCCGTTCCTGGGCGGCGGCCAGTTCCGCCAGCGTGCGGACCTCCCAGGCGATGTGGTACAGCCCGACCGTCCGCTGCCCGGCCTGTGAGTCGCCCGCCCCCGAACCGATGGTGAACAACCCCAGGTCGTGGTGGTTGCCCGAGTCGGGTGCCCGCAGGAAGCTGTACCGGCCGCCGGGGTCCTCGATGATCACCCTGAAGTCGAGGATCTTCCGGTAGAAGTCGGCGGTACGACGGGCGTCCCGGACGTACAGCACCGCGTGGTTCATCCCTGTGACACCCATTGCTCACTCCGGTGGTTCTTAAATTCGTCGTTTCGTCGATCAGCGCGTTGGTTCGAGTGTCCACAGTTCATCAGGGGGTTCGTTGCGAGAAGACGTCCAGTAGTTCACGGGCGGTGAGCGCGGTGCGCAGCCGGTGCGCGGCCTCGGGGTCGAGTGGATCGGTGCCCAGCAACTGGCGTAACTGTCCGACGCGGTAGCCGACCGAGTTGCGGTGCAGGTGGAGTTGTTCGGCGACATTGGCCCGGCTGCCGCGGGTGGCGAGCCAGGCGTCCAAGGTCAAGATGAGTTCCGGGCGGTCCAGGATCGGGCCGAGCTGCTGGTTCACGAAGGCGCGCAGCCGGTCCGGCGGTACGGCGAGCAGCAGTTGCGCGAGGCCCAGCGCGGAGTGCAGCAGCTCGGTCTCCCCGGTACGGCGGCGCAGCAGCCCGAGCACCACCTCGGCGTCCCGGAACGAGCGCGCGGTCTCCCTGGGGTCGTTCACCACCGGCCCGGTGGCCGCCAGTACCGTGCCGTCGCCGACCATGCCCTGCAACCGCACCCGGATCCTGGTGATCTCGCGGGCCAGGTCGCCGCCGCCGAGCACGGTCCAGCCCCGGGTGTCCTCCTGGCGGACCGGCATCTCCAGCCACGACAGCGCGGTGGACCAGGTGCGCCGGTTGGGCCCGCCGTAGTCGAACACGACGGCCGCGTGCGGCTCCGAAAGCCGCAGCCCGAACCTGGCGGCGGTCCTGGTCAGCTCGTCGGTGCCGCGCAGCGCGCCGAAGCGGAGTTCGTCGATGAGGCGGCTGGCCGTCTCCGCGGTGGCGGTCGCGGCGGCGTCCCTGCGCACGGCCTCGATGGCGACCGCCGTGGAGGACGCCTTGAGCAGCGCCAGCAGTCCGTCGTCCACCGGCTCGGCGAGCAGCAGCAGCCCCACGCGCCGCTGCCCGGCCCACACCGCGAGCGCCCGGGCCGGCCAGCCGTCCTCCAGGGTGACCGTGACCGGCTCGCGTTCGGCGAAGACCTTGGCGACCTCGGCGGGGCTCATCATCGCGTCGCCGCCGTCGGTCGCGGCGAACACCCCGCCGTGCACGCCCATCAGCCGGGCCGCCCGCCCGGTCCGCTCGGCGACCCTGGCCAGCACGGCCTTCCAGCCCTCGCCGCCGAGCGCGAGTTCGTTCAGCTCGGTGGCGAACGTCTCGATGTCCACCTGGCCGGCGCCGGCGGGCGTGGTGTTCGCGGGCCCACCGTCCGTGGGGGCGGTGCTCGCGGGCTCGGTCTGGGCCCCTGATTCGGCGGGCCGCGCCCGATGGTCCCCCGGATCCACCGGCCCCCGGGCACGGCTCGCAGGACGGCCGAGCTCACGCTCGGAACCGGCGGTCAGCCCGTCCAGCTTCCCGCCTACGCCCAGCCGGTCCATGCACCCTCCATGCTCTGGCCGCCCTCGCCTATCCACAGATGACGGTATCTAGGGATAATTCTTCGCATCTATCGTCTTTTAGGACATCCTTATCGAGGTGTGACAATACGTTCACGTAACAGGAAGCAACGCAAGTGTGGCCGGGTGGGCGGCGTACGGCCACACCGCCCCCCGCCGAGGTCGCCGGGGAGGCCGTGAGCTGGGGCATTGGCACTCTCGCTGAGGGGGACGGCGACGGCACGATCGCGGGGATCGAGCGCGGCGCTTTCGACGGGCTTGATCCGGCTATGATGGTCCACCGCTCTCCGGGCGGACGCACCGGCCCTCCGTTTTCCGCCCGGACGTCCGCATCCGGACACGCCGGCCGCAGCACAGGGCCCGGGGGCGTGCGCGTAGCAGGGGCCGCTCCACGGATTCGGGGCATGCGTCGGCGAACGGTCTCGCCTCGCCCACCTCCACCGCGTTCCGCCACGATGCGTTCCCTGCTCGCTTTCTACCGGCGTAACGCCCGTGTACCCCGCGTCAAGTCCTCCGACGCCACTTTCGCCGACGATCGCGTGGCGATGACCGCCGATGCCCCGCCGTCCTGCCTTCCGAGCCGCTCGTCTCCCTGGGCCGCGATCGGCCCCGCCACCCGTGCCACGACTGCGAAAATCCCATACGACCTGGGATGACACTCTGTGCTTCGAGCACAGAACTCCTCAGACGGTGATGTCGTCACCTGTGACATGCCACATGACATGCGTTTTCGGTTCAGGCCGTCCCCCCGAGAACTTCGCAAACCCCGGCCCCCTCGGGGTTTGCGGCCCGCCCGCGGTCGCTCCCGGCACCCGCGCACGGCCGCGCGCCCGGCCCCATGCCACGAGCCGGCGGGCCCCCGATGGTTGCGGGGCCCGCCGGCTCCAGGCTTCCGCCCCCTCGGGCGGCTTCGGCCTCAGGCGGTGGGGTCGGTGGGACGGCGTCGCCCGGCGACCAGACGGTCGCCTTCTTCGGTGGCCGGGGCCGTCTGGCGCTGTGACGGGACCGTCGGAGCGGCGGCGTGCCCGCCCGCCGCATCGGGGGACTCGGAGGTGTCGAGGCGGCGTTCGAGTTCGCGCTTCTCCTCCTCCAGGCGGCGGGCCCGGCGGGCCTCGCCCTGCGAGCGGCGCAGGTCCCGGCGGAGCGTCAGGGAACGGCGCAGCCCGCCGCTCATCATCCCCATGCCGATGACGAACACCACGGCCGCGGCCACGCCAATGAGAAATACTTCCGTTGCACTGAGTTGCACGGTGGTGTCCATCACCGTGATCGACGTGGTCGTCGCGGTGGTGTCCGTGGTGATCACCACGACTCCGGCCGCCACCGCGACGACCATGAACAGCAGGCCCAGCAAGACCATTGATCCCACTCCTCGGGTTCCCGCGATTGCCGCGCGATTCCTCCGCGTTTTCTTGACAGTTTCCTGACGAAAGCTGTGGTTTTCTCGTCGGGTCCTGGCCCCCTGCCCGCGGTGGCGTGCCCTAATCGAGAATCCCGCTTTCGGTTGCGGAGACCGCCGCGTGAATGTGACGCGGGGAACGAGGAATGATCACTGTTCAAGCAGAAACATGAAGTCCCGGTTACGATCGCCCATCGACCTCGCCCATACCTCCTGTGACCCGCGCCGACCCGTCATAGTTGTCCCCCGGGTGTTGCCCGAGTGACAGGAGAGGCGCACATGACAAGGTCTTCGCGATGGAGGAGTACCGGGCCCACGATCACCGTCTGGCCGCCCGACCGCTTCGAGGTTCGCTGCGCCTTCCCGCCGCCCGACTCCACGGTCTCGGACCGGTACCACTACGCCGAGTTCGCCTACGAGGCGGCCCGCCGCCACCGGGAGCTGGGCTGGGCCCAGCACGTCCAGGTGGTCCGGCTCAGCGACGGCGGGGTGCTCTTCGACCTGGCCGCCTCGCACGAACTCCCGCTGGAGGCGTGGTGATCCGGCGGGCGGATCAGACCAGGCCGGCCTTCTCCAGGGCGGCGCAGCAGGTCTCGACCATGAGGCCGGTGACCACGTACGGGTCGCAGTTGGCGTTCGGGCGGCGGTCCTCGATGTAGCCCTTCTTGTCCACCTCGACCTGCCACGGGATGCGCACCGAGGCGCCGCGGTCGGACACACCGTAGCTGTACTCGCTCCACGGCGCGGTCTCGTGCATGCCGGTGAGGCGGTGCTCGATCTCCGCGCCGTAGCCCTTGATGTGCTCCTCGGCCCGCTCGCCGAGCGCGTCGCAGGCCGCGATGATCGCGTCGTAGCCCTCGCGCATGGCCTTGGTGGAGAAGTTGGTGTGCGCGCCGGCGCCGTTCCAGTCGCCCTTGACCGGCTTGGGGTCGAGGGTGGCGGAGATCCCGAAGTCCTCGGCGACCCGGTACAGCAGCCACCTGGCGACCCAGAGCTGGTCGGCCGCCTCAAGCGGGCCCACCGGCCCGACCTGGAACTCCCACTGGCCCGGCATGACCTCGGCGTTGATCCCGGAGATGGCGAGCCCGGCGGCCAGGCACGCGTCCAGGTGCTTCTCCACGACCTCGCGCCCGAAGACCTCGTCGGCGCCGACGCCGCAGTAGTAGAAGCCCTGCGGCGCGGGGAAGCCCCCGGAGGGGAACCCGAGCGGCCTGCCGTCCTTGAAGAACGTGTACTCCTGCTCGATCCCGAAGATCGGGGCCTGGTCCGCGTAGCGGTCGGCGAGTACGGTCAGGGCGGCGCGGGTGTTGGAGGAGTGCGCGGTCTGGTCGGGGTACAGCACCTCGCACAGCACCAGGACGTCATCGCCGCCCCTGATCGGGTCGGGACAGGTGAACACCGGCCGCAGCACACAGTCGGAGGTGCGCCCGGTGGCCTGGTTGGTGCTCGAACCGTCGAATCCCCACTGCGGCGGCTCGGCGCCGGTCGGTAGCACCTTGGTCTTGGAGCGCAGCCTGGCAGTGGGCTCCGTGCCGTCGATCCAGATGTACTCAGCCTTGTAGCTCACGCTGTGGTCCGTTTCGGTCGTGGGTCCTGTTCGCCAGGCACAACAGTCGCAACGGGCGATTTCCCGGCTGTTGCCCGTATGTAACCGCCATGTGAAGTTTCTGGCTTGAGTACGGCGAGCGGTCAGGGGACCGCCGGGTCGCTGATGTTGTTCTGCGACAGCGGGTAACCGGTCACCAGGGTGTCGATGACGGCGGTGGTGGGCACGCCCCGGTGGGTCAGGTGGCCGGTTGTGGCCAGTTCGGCCAGGCCGTGCGCGGTGCAGAGCAGGGCCAGCAGCGCGGCCATTGACCCCGAGCGGTCCGCCGCGGGCGGCTGCACGCCGAACGTCGTCATCACCGCGTCGATCGCGTCCTCCAGCTCGGCGTGGGTCCCGGCCAGGAACTCCGGCGCGAAGACCAGGCGGTATTCCTCCTTGTGCGTCACCGCGTACTCCACGTAGCTGGTGTAGAAGGCGTGCAGCCGGGCCTCGGAGCCGTGCTCGCGCAGGACCGCCGCCGAGACGTGCGCCGTCAGGTCGGAGATGATCAGCGCGGCCAGCGCTGCCAGCAAAGCGTTTTTGTCGGCGAAATGGCGGTAAGGAGCAGTTCGGGACAGGCCGGTGAGGTCCCCGACGGCGCGCAGCGTCACGGCCTCCAGACCTTCGCTGCGCAGCAGAGTGAGCGCGCTGGCGAGCAGACGGCTCCTCGTGTCGTCGGGCACTTTTCCGATCCCTTCCCGGTTGACATCGTCAACGTACCTGGTTGACGATGTCAACGCGATGTTGACGTCGTCAACGAAGGGCGGGCGGATGAAGATCACGGTGAACGGCATTCCCTTAGAAGTGGAGTGCGACCGGGCCGATACGGCCGTGGACGTGCTGCGCGACGGCCTCGGCCTGACCGGGGCCAAGGCGGCCTGCCGTACCGGGGCCTGCGGGGCGTGCACGGTACTGGTGGACGGCACGCCGAACGCGGGCTGCCTGCTGCCCGCGACCGCGGTCGAGGGACGCGAGGTCATCACACCGGAGGGGCTGGAACACCCCGTGCAGCGCGCCTTCGCCGCGCACGACGGCCTCCAGTGCGGCTACTGCACCCCCGGATTCGTGATGGAGGCCGCGGCCTTCGCCGACAGGTGGCGGGCCGAGCATGGCGACGTCGCGCCGCCGCGCGCGGAGATCGCCGCCGCGCTGGCCGGGCACCTGTGCCGGTGCGGGGCCTACGAGGGCGTGTACGCGGCGGTCGCCGCCGCCTGCGCCGGGGACTTCGACGGGGGTGGCCCGCCCGAGCCCGCCCGTGTCGAGGCCATGGCGAAGATCACCGGCCGGGCCCGTTACTCCACCGACATCCGGCACGAGGGCCAGCTCGAAGGCGTCATCGTGCGATCCTCCCTGCCGCACGCCCGCGTCGTGTCGATCAGCGGCCACCAGGCGGACCTGCTCGGCGAGGACCGGACCGTCCGCTACGTGGGCCAGCCGATCGCCGCGGTCGCCGCCCCGACCCGGCGCGAGGCGCTGGCGCTGGCCAGGGCGGTCGAGGTCCGGTACGCCCCGCTGCCGCACGCCCTCGACGGCACGCCCGGCGGCCCGCCGGTCTGGGGGCCGGACGAGCGCGCGAACGCCCCCAGCACCTCAGAGAGCCTGTGCTTTCCCGGCCGCTGGTCCGACGCCAACCTGCGCGGGCCGTTCACGTTCTTGAGCAGGCGCGGCCGTACCGCCGAACGCCGCCTCGCCGCCGCCCGGGAGAGCGGCGACCCGCGCCTGACCGGCGGCATCTTCACCGCCGCCGCGCAGTCCCACACCGCGATGGAGCCGCACGCCTGCGTGGCGAGGTGGGACGAGCGCGGCGACCTGCACCTGCAGATGTCCACCCAGACGGTCGCGATGGCCGCCGAACACGCCGCCGAACGCTGGAACCTCCCCCGCGACCGGGTCCACGTCGCCGCCGAGCACGTCGGCGGCGGGTTCGGGGCCAAAATGGGGCTCACCGGCGAGGCGGTGGCCGCGGCCGAGCTGGCCAAGGCCCGGAAGGCGCCGGTCCGGGTGGTGCTCAGCCGCGCCGAAGAACTCGCCTGCGGCGGCAACCGCCCCGGGGCCCGCGTGGAGATCTCCATGCTCACCGACGACGACGGGCGGCTCGCCGCGCTCGGCGTGGACGCCTACGGCCGCGGCGGCCTGGCCGTCTCCTCGATGGTCGCGTCGCTGGCCAGGATGGTGTACGGCAGGGCCCCGCGCCGGTTGCGCGACTTCGACGTACTCACCAACACGCCGCCCGGCGGGCCGTTCCGCGGGCCGTTCGCGCCGCCGCTGCTGTGGGCGCTGGAACAGACCGTGGACGACGTGGCGCACCGCCGCGGCGAGGACCCGATCGCGCTGCGCCGCCGCTGGGACGGCAACCGCAAACGCCAGGCCCTGTACGGCTGGGCCGAACGCCTCCCCGCCTGGACCGGCCGCCCCGCCACCGGTTCGCAGACCGGCAGATACCGCCGGGGCGTCGGGGTCGCGGCCGGCGCGTGGCAGTACATGGTGGACCCGGCGACCGAGGTCGAGCTGACCGTCGAGGGAGACGTCGTGGTCGCCCGCACCGCGACCCAGGACATCGGCACCGGCACCCGCAGCGTCATGACGGCGATCCTGCGCGAGGAACTGGACCTGCCCGCCGAGCGGGTCCGCGTCGAGATCGGGATGAGCGACGCCAGGCACGGCCCGATGTCCACCGGCAGCCGCGCCACCGCCTCCGTCGGCCCCGCCACCAGGGACGCGGCCCGGCGGCTGCGCGAGGCGGGCGGCCCCGCCGACGGCCGCCGGGTCGTCGGGCGGCGGCGGATGGACCGGCTCGGGTACCTGACCCCGTTCCCCGTCCACGGGAACGCGATCGGGCGCGGGCTCGCCGGGGCGGTCCACGTCACCGAGGTCGAGGTGGACACGCTGCTCGGCCAGATCAGGCCGCTGCGGGTGTGGGGCGGCATCGCGGCGGGGCGGATCTACTCCGAACGGCTGGCCCGCAGCCAGTGCGAGGGCGGGATCGTGCAGGGGATCGGGTACGCGTTGCACGAGGAACGGCTGGTCGATCCGGTCAGCGGAGCGGTCATCACCACGAACCTTGAGGACTATCGCATTCCGGGTATCGGCGACTGCCCGGAGATCGAGATCCACTTCGAGCAGGAGGGCTGGGACCACGTCAACGGCGGCGGCGTGGGGCTCGGCGAGGTCTCCACGGTGGGGGTGGCGGCCTCGGTCGGCAACGCCGTCCACAACGCCACCGGCTGGCGTCCCCGCGACCTGCCGATCCGCCCGGACCGCCTCCTGGAGGGACTCTCCCGATGACCGAACCGACACGCGGGGCTCTTTCTGCGGTCCTGCCCTTCCTCGCCGGGGGCACGGACCTGATCGCCCGGGCCGCGGGGGAGTGGATCGACCTGCGCGACCGTACCGAACTCGCCGGGATCACCTGGCAGCCCGACGGCTCCGCGCGGATCGGCGCGCTCACCACCATCGCCGAACTGGCCCGTGACCAGCGGCTGCGCGCCGGCTACCCCGCCCTCGCCGCCACCGCGGCCGAACTGGCCACCCCGCAGATCCGCGCGGTGGCCACGCTCGGCGGCAACCTGCTCCAGCGCAACCGCTGCGCCTACTTCCGCGCCGGGTTCGCCTGCCACCAGAACGGCGGGGCGTGCTGCCCGGCCAGGGCGGGCATCGCCAGGTACGGCACCGTGGTCGGCAGCGGCCCGTGCGTGGCCCCGCACCCGTCGTCGCTGGCCATGGCGCTGCTCGCGTACGACGCCACGGTCGAGGTCGAAGGGCGCGGGCACCTGCCGGTCGCGTCCCTGTACGGCGAGGACCCCACCCGGGACCACCTGCTCGCCCCCGGCGAACTGCTGCTCGGCGCCGAACTCCCGCCGCCGGTGGCGGGGGAGCGCGCCGCCTACGTGCGGGCCACCGGCCGGGTGCAGGCCGAATGGCCGCTGGCCGAGGCGGTCGCCCGGCTGGTCGTCGCGGGCGGGTCCGTCGTGCTGGCCGCCGTCGCGGCCGGCGGTGTGGCCCGTACCCCGGTACGGCTCCCCGAGGTCGAGACCGCCCTGCTCGCCGGGGTACCGATCGCCGAGGCCGCCGCCCGCGCCGCGACCCGGTGCGCGCCGCTGCCGGAGACGCGGTACAAGGTCGCGTTGCTTACCGGAACGGTCGAGCACGTGCTCACGAAGGCGATCGCCGATTGAGCCGCGCCCGGCTTGGAATGATGAACGTGTGGACCTGAACGAGGCCCTGGACGAGGCGCGGTCGCGGGCGGAGGACCTCTCGCGGCGATTCGGCGTGGCCACGCCTCCGGTGGAGGAGGGGGAGACGTTCCCCGGCGCACACGTCCTGCTGGTGCGCCGGGACGGCGAACTGTGCCTGGTGATCGGCCCCGGCTACGCCGACCTGCCGGAACTTGAGCGGGACGCGGCGCTCGCGTGGGTACTGGCGCAGGCCGATCCGGCCAAGGTCCGCAGCCGCCTCGGCGTCCGCGAGACACTGACCGCGCTGGCGGCGGTCATCCCGCTCGGCCTCGTGGTGGGGCTGGCGGAACGCTTCTTCGAGGTGTCGCTGCTGGCGTCCTATCCGCTGGTGGGGGTGACGGCCTTCGGGGCGCTGCTGACGGCGAGCATCCGCAAGCAGACGTTCGCGACGGACCGCCGGGTGGCCGAGGTCTGCGGCCGGGCCACCCTGGACGCGGCCCTCACCCGCATGCGCCGCGAACCCCCACCGGTCCGCGGCCTCTACCGCCTGGTCGCCGCCCTCACCCCGTCCCCAAAGGCCCGCGCCGCCCGCCTCGGCTGAGCCACTGCCCGGCTACCATCCCGCAGACCCAAATCCATCGGCCCTCGCGCTGCCGCGCACCTGAAGTGCTTCGGCCCTCGCTGCCGCTCGGACGCCTTTCTTGTGCCGGGCTTCGCCCGATGGCGCGCTGCCGCGCACCCAATCGCCTTCGCTTCGCTCAGCCCTGTTTCCCTGTCGGGCTCCGCCCGACGCCGGCGCTCCTCATGTGCCGCATGCCCCGGTTTCGCCAGATGTACGGCAGCCCCCTGCCCGCCGCCCATGGTCATGCCCTGCGCTCTGGTGCCCGGCTTCCGCAGGCGTGTGTCCTCGCCCGCCGTTCCAGCACCGGCTACCTCACCCCCGCCCTCAGCGGATGCGCGCTGCCGCGCGCCTGAAGTGCTCGGCCCTCGCTGTCGCTCGGACGCTTTTCCTGTGTCGGGCTTCGCCCGACGTCCGGCTCGTCGCGTGCCATATGTCCCGGTCTCGATTAGTGAACGGCACCCATACGTGCCACCTGTTGTTGTCTCCTTTCGCTCTGGCGAAGGGGTTCGGAGGCGTGTGTCCTTGTTCACCACTGCCACACCGGCTCCAGCGCTTTGTCTGCCATACTCAGAAACCCCGCTTTCGGCGGGTTCGCGCTCCCGTGCACCCAATCGCCTTCGCTTCGCTCAGCCTTATTTCCCTGTTAGGCTCCGCCCGACGCTGATGCTCATTCTGTGCCGCCTGCCACATAATGAGCGGTCGGCGTAGCGAGGTCTGGGCCCTACTCACCGCTTACCATGGCCTGCGGACCGCGATGACCCGGCCACCGGCCGCCCTGAGAGCCAGGTGATCACTCCGCGCCGATCGCGAGAACGGCAAAGCCCTGATCCCGGCTCTTCGGCTCAAGAGGGCGCGGTAGGCAGTGACCGCGCGAATTGGGGCTGTAGCATCAGGCGATGCGCGCATAGAGTATGAGGTAGTAGACAAGGGGGTGACGATGGAAAAGCCTTTCACGTTCGCCTTTTGGGCATTCGTTTTGCGCTCCCCGTCGCGGTGATCGTATCGGTGTCATTGGCGGGCCCGAGAGGCCGCCGCAGCGCCGGGGGGCATGTAGTACTCCAGTTGCAGTTTGCTATTCCTGCTGGTTAGAGGCAGGTTCATGAATGCACTGGGCTGATGTGACGTCAGGTACAGTGTTTTGTGACCTCCACGGCACCCTTTGGGGTCTTGAAGCGTGCAGAGGTCCATGATCCATGGCGGTCGCGCCGCCCTACGTCGGGCACCCGCGGGCACCCCCCAGGCTTAAGAGGGCATTCACGGACACCAACTCTGACTCTGTTTGCCGTCAGCGGAGTACCCAGGTTGAAAGGGCAGCACGACCGAGGGAGGGCACGTGTCCGAGTATAGCGATCCATACCACTACAGCGAGTCGTCCGGGATCGGATGGGGGATCTTTGTCATAGCGATATGCGCCGTCTTCTCCTACTTCATGGTCACATCGGACCCGACTGACGGGTTGGATTACGCATCCGGCGATACGCCTGTGGAAATGATGAAGTCGGTCTGCTTCTCCGACTCCGGTCCCTGCCCACCGACCGGCTTCGAATGGAGAATGCCCGCGTCAGGCGCCATCCAGACGCGGTTCAAGCGGGAAGAAATCCACGACCGAACGGAATTGAAAGGCTCGTTCCGTCTGGAGGCAGTGGTGTTCATCGAGGAACAGCAAGAGGTTCAGGACTGCCCGGCCCTGGTGGACTGGTCGTTGCTGGCGGACGGCAAACCCGTCGCGCAGGGGACGATCACAGCGGGCGGAGACCAAGAGGTCACCGGCACGCTGCCGCGCGAGGCCCAGTTCATCCGGCTCACCGCGCGGCGCACCGACTCCTTGCCCTGTCACTCCACCTTCCAGTGGCTCTACGCGGGGGTGGACTGACGGTGGTCATCCCATGCCATTCCTCGGTTCGCGGACACCGGGGAACAATGATCAACCGGTTGATTCCACGCAACTTCTAACGGGCTGGCGCACCTTGGCGGTGAGAAGGCTTTCGCGAAGGCCACAGGCTCCAGCCATGCTCACACGATTCCTGCGCTTCGCCGGCCGCGGGATCGAGTCCAGCCGGCGCCTGGGACGCCACCGATGGGTCGTCGAACGTACGGTCTCCTGGCCGGCCGGCCGGCTGCCGCCGCCTACGCCGCCGCTGTGAACGCAGAGCCGACCACTTCGCCGCCTTCGTCGCCTTGGCCGCAGCCCTCATCTGCTACCGCCAAATAGCCAAATGCGACGTCGTCTTAGTGAGCAAGGTCCGGCGTACCTCGGCACAGTCGGCGATCAGCGCTGGCCCTGGGGTACCGGCCTATCCGCGGGTGACCGGCCATACTGCTTGTACGTAACCGAGCGCTTTCGGAGTCAGCCCAGATATGGGCTGCTGCGGGTCGAATCCAGGGCGTGGCGGATTCGCAGGCGCTGCGTCGGATGCATTTCCAGTGTGTCGATATCGGAGGTGCTCACCCAGCGCACTTCGCGCGCCTCGTCGGTGACACGGGGGGTTCCTCCGACAGGCCGGGCACGTAGGCATACGTTGAACTGCTGGCGCACCTCGCCGTCGCTGTACGCGATCACGTGCCGGGGGTCGCTGTAGATTCCGACCAGCCCGGTGACCTCCACGATGACGCCGGTCTCCTCGGCCACCTCCCGGATCACCGCGTCGCTGATCGACTCGCCAAGGTCCATCACTCCACCGGGTAATGCCCAAAGACCGCTGTCGCGGCGGCGATGAAGCAGTACCCGACCATGATCGTCAACCGCTACCGCCGAGCCGCCCGGCACCACTGAATTGGGCTCGGGCGCGTTCGGGTCGTCGTAGTAGTCGATCCGTGCCATGAGGTTCCATTACCCCTCAGCCCCGAACGCAAGCGGTCGAGTGGCCTGCCAAGTGTCTTCGATAGATCGGTGTATCGAGCGAGGATACTGTGTGCAGTGAGGCACCGCATATGCTCATCGCCGCCATGCCCAGCGCTATCCTGACCCTCGCTCAGGTTCCACGCAAAGCGGCCAAAGAAGCACCTAGGCCAAGAGACACTTAGGCATCGAGGGGCACCGATGCCGCTGTTTCCCATGTGTACAGCCGGGTGTCTCTGCCGAGACGGATAAGCTGGATTTCTCGAAGGGTGACGGACGCAGCGGAGCGTAGACGTTTCTGTGCTCGCGTCACGATCTCCGCCAGGTCTCGTGTGCTCACCTCGTCGGTGAATGCGACACCCTGCATCGTAAGGTGCAATCAGGGCGGCGGGATCACGTCAACCCCAGAGCCGAACGCTTCCTGGTACCGCTCAGTGAGGGCATGCAGCTCGATCTGGTCGCCGAACGTGGCGTGCCAGGCGTACATCCGCCGCCCGTCTCGCCATCCCGGCCTCCACCACCAGTGGTCCCGCATCTGTCCCGAGTCATCGAGCGCGCGCACCATTAGGTCGTCCCTTCAGCCGCTCGGGATCTGCCACATCCTTGTACTGCCAAGGCAGTATTCCCGCACACGGTCGCGTAACGCCAATGGATTCCGGTCGCCGAGTAGGGGTGTCAGAGAGCAGAAGGCGGCGGGGGTGTTGCCCGAGTTCGCCCGGCCGGGGCCGTATGAGCTGGTGGCCGCGTTGACGGTACAGCTCGGCATCCTGGCCCGGATGGGCGCAGCCTGATCTGAGTACGCGACACAGATCAATACGGGGCACAAGGTGAGCCATCCGACATTGGTGATCTCCCGCTCGTGGAGACGCAGGTCACATTCGGTAGGGCTCACAATTCGCGGGGCCGTCTCGTCGAGAGGGGTAACAGCGGACAGGCAAGGAGATGGATGTGCAAGCTCGACTCAACTACCTGGACAATGCGGTAGCCATGAAGGCCGCGAAGCACCTCATTTCAGCGGTCAAGGTGCTCAAGGACACGTCGTTTCCCGCCGCCACCGGGGAGTTGGTGGCGCTTCGCGTCAGTCAGATCAATGGGTGTGCCGTCTGCATCGACATGCACACCAAGGACGCCCTCCACGCGGGGGAGGACCAGCTGCGGCTCAATCTCGTCGCGGCGTGGCGGGAGGCGAAGGTGTTCAGCGAGGCCGAGCGGGCCGCGCTGGAGCTGGCCGAGGAGGGGACGCGGCTCGCGGACGCCGCCGGGGGCGTCTCTGACGAGGTGTGGGGGAACGCCGCCAAGCACTATGACGAGGACCAGCTCGTGGCGCTGGTGTCGCTCATCGGGATCGTGAACAGCTTCAACCGCATGAACGTCATCACCCAGCAGCCCGCAGGCGACTACCAGCCCGGGCAGTTCGGATAGGCGCAAAGAACGACGGGGGACCGGGCTCATGGAGTCCGGTCCCCCGTCTGTAGGTCAGCCCGTGATCCAGGGCTGGAGCTTGCCGGGGTTCAGTACCGCCCAGATGTCGCTGATCCGGTCATCGGTGATGCCGAACGCCACGACCACCACGGTGACGCCGTCCCGCTGGGCCACCAGGCCGGGCCTGCCGTTGACCGTGCGCTCCAGGAAGGTCACGTCCGCCACCAGGCCGGTGATGTCGATCATGCGGCGGGCGATGCGCTCGCCGCCCACGATCGGGCGGGCCAGGGCGCTGACCACGCCGCCGCCGTCGGCGATCGCCGTGGCGTCGGGGTCGAGGAGGCCGATCAGGGCGTTGATGTCCTGGGCCTGCCAGGCGCGCTTGAACTCCCTGACGAGGTCGGCCTGCCTGGCCGGCGTCGGCTCGGCGGGCCGGGCCGCGCGGATGCGGCGGCGGGCGGAGGAGGCGAGCTGGCGGCAGGCCGCCGGGGTACGGCCGACGATCTCGGCGACCTCGGCGAAGGGGTAGCGGAAGACGTCGTGCAGGACGAAGGCGACGCGCTCGGCCGGGGTCATGGATTCGAGCACGATGAGGAACGCCATGCTGATCGACTCGTCGAGCGTGATCTGGTCGGCCGGGTCGGCGGGCCCGGGCGACGCGGTGCCGCCGGGCCGTCCGGTGATCCACTCGGTGCTGTCGGGCACCGGCTCGGGGATCCACTCGCCCACGTAGCGTTCCCGGCGGGCGCGCGCCGAGCCGAGCACGTCCAGGCAGATGCGGCCGGCGACCCTGGTCAGCCAGGCGGCCGGGTTCTCGATGGCCTCCTGCTGGGGCCGGGACATGGCGTACCAGCGGGCGTAGGTCTCCTGGACGACGTCCTCGGCATCGGTCAGCGTGCCGAGCAGCCGGTAGGCGAGGTTGGTCAGTTGACGCCGCTCGCTCATGATGGCGCTCAGCGCGGGGTCGGGCGACGGCGGCTCGGAGGGCATGGACGGTTCGGACGGCACGGCCGGTTCGGACGGCGGTGTCGGTGGGGTCGGCGTTGTCATGAGGGTTTCCCGGGCTCCCTGTGCTGTGTGGCGGCGGCTGCGGTCACCTGCTTTCACCACATTGACGAGGTAGCGACCCTGATTGTCAGGTCGGTCGGTGTCTCATGTCACGGTACCGCCATATATACAAACGACCGGTCGTTAATGTAAATTGCCGCATATGACGCAAGACGGCCGGCGGTTGCGCGGCATGCGCAGCCGGGAGGCGATCCTGGCGCAGGCGGTGGGCCTGGCATCCGTCGAAGGGCTGGAAGGGCTGTCCCTCGGCAAGCTGGCGACCGCCACCGGCACGAGCAAGTCCGGGTTCTTCGCCCACTGGCGGGACAAGGAGCAACTCCAGCTCGACGCCATCGAATGGGCCGTCCGCCAGTGGACCGAGCAGGTGGTGACCCCCGCCCTGCGAGCCCCGGCGGGCGTGCGGCGGCTGTTCGCGCTGCACGAGTCGCGGCTGCGGTTCTACCGCGAGGGCGTACTGCCCGGCAGGTGCTTCTTCTTCACCGTGCAGACGGAGTTCGACGACCGTCCCGGGCCGGTGCGCGACCGGGTCGCGCAGGCCATGGGCGACTGGCAGACGTTCATCCGGCGTCTGGTGGCCGAGGCCAAGGCACGGGGCGAGCTTCTGGACAGCGTGGACGACGCCCAGCTCGCGTACGAGGTGGACGCGCTCGGGGAGCGGGTCATCAGCCACATCCGCCTGTACGACGGGCCGGTCGTCCTCGTCCACGCCCGCCGAGCCGTACTCCAGCGCCTGCGCGCGCTGTGCCCCGATCCGACGCTTCTCCCGGAGGACTGACCATGACCACCATCGAGGCCGGCGTACACGAGCCGGTCCAGGTGCACTATGACGAGCTCGACGCCATGGGCCTGCTGCACAACTCCCGATACCCCCTGCTCGTCGAGCGGGCGATCATCGCATACTGGGTGCGCCATGGCTGGGCCCCCGACCGGGCCAGATCGGCGTTCAAAGACGTGTTCCTGGCCGTGCGGGAGGTCAAGATGACCTACCACGCGCCCGTCAGCGGGGCGGGCGAGGTGGTGGTCCACTTCTGGATCGACCGCATGGGCCGTACCAGCGCGGTGTACGGCTTCCGTGTGCTGTCGGCCGACCGGACGGTGGTGCACGCCGACGGCTACCGGGTCAACGTCAACCTGGACCCGGCCACGCTGCGGCCCGAGCCGTTCAGCACCGAACTGCGCGCCGCCGCCGAGCCCCTGTTCACCGCGGAGGCGGCGGCATGCTGAGGACCCGCTGGATCGCCGGACCGGCGGACGCTCGGCCGGGGCCGCTGGTGGCCTCACTGACCGACTACCGGATGAACAGCTACCGGGATTTCCCCGGCATCGTCAAAAGTGCCAGGTCACTGGGCCGCCTGTGGCCGGAGCTGTCCGGCGCGGTGGGCATGTGGCTGTGGGTGGACCCGCTCACCCGCAGGGTCGGTTCGCTGTCGGTATGGCAGGGAGAGGATGATCTACGTGGGTTCGTCCGGGTACCCGACCATGTGCAGATCATGCGGAAATACCGGCACCGGGGCACGCTCCGGTCCCGCACCTGGAAGATCGACGAGCTGGACCGCGCCGCACTGTGGCGGGTCCTCAGCCCTGCCTGACGCGGGGTGCGCGCTACAGCGGTTTCAGGAAACGCGCCGCCTGCTCGCAGGTGTCGGTGTAGCCGAGCCGTGCGTAGAAGGCGTGCGCCCCGGTCCGGTGCCGCGAACTGGTGATCTCCAGGTCCCGGCATCCCCAGGCGCGGGCCTGCTCCTCGGCGGCCTCGACCAGGGTCCGCCCGACCCCTTTGCCATGAAAAGCGTCGTCCACCACCAACGCCACCAGGCGAGCCCGCCGGGCCGAGTGCTCGATCAGCGGGAAGGCGTGCAGGGCGGCGAATCCGGCGACCAGGCCCGCTATCTCGGTGACCAGCAGCCTGCTGTGCCGATCGTCCAGCCAGTCCTTCAGGCGGGCCGTGACCTCGGCCGCGTCCGCCGGGTAGCCGAGCCGGTCGAGCAGTACCGCGACCCGCGGCGCGTCATCGGCTCGGGCCGATCTGATGCTGACAGCCATGCCCGGCAGTCTGCCAGCCGTACCGGAACGCTCGGCGACCGGCCGGAGCGGGCGGTGGTGGTGGTCAGTGTGCAAGGGTAATTGATATGTCGTCTTGACCGGCAAGTATGGCTTAAGTTACTCCGTCCCGCCGCGTTCGCCGCCCTGCCCCGGGAATCATCTGAAGTCGGCGTGCTGGTGCTGCCGGACAATCGGGGATCGTCCGGCTTTTATGAAAAGCTGGCCGAACGGCTCACCGGGCTCGGGCACCCCGCCGTGGCCATCGACCATTTCACCCGCACGGCCGGCGCCGACTACCGCTCCCGGGGCGCTGCGCGCGGCCGGGTGCCGGGCGGTGGTGTCCCTGGGGTTTCTGTCTGGGGGGCAGGTTCGCGTTCACCACGGCGCTGCCGGGGTTCGGGCTGGAGGGTGTGATCGGCTTCTACGGCTATCCCGACGTGCTCAACGGCGCTCCCGGGCCCACCCAGATGGCCGGTGAACTGGCCGCCCCGGTGCTCGCGCTGTGGGGCGGCGGCGACGAGAGCATCCCGCCCGCCGTGGTGGCGGCCTTCGGCGGCGCGTCCCCGCACGCCTTCTTCGACCGCAAGGTGGTGGGTCGCGCCGACGCGTGCGCGGACGCCTGGGCGCGGGTGACGGCTTTCATCGAGTCGTATCGTCCCACGTCAGAGGAGGCTTGACAGCTCGGGCCGAGGTTATTCGCCCCGATCGACAGGGTAGGGCTGGGCATGCGCCGGACACGGGGGAACAACCGGGGGCACCATGCAGGCGTTCGTGATCAAGGAGATCGGACGGGTCGGCTTCATGGACGAACCCGTCCCGCCGCCCGGTCCGCGCGACGCCGCCGTACGGACCACCACCGGACCGGCCTGTGCCCGGTCGGCCGGCCGCGCATGGAACGCGCTCGACGACGTGGTGAAAGTGATGATCGTCTTCCTGCGAGCCCCTGTGTGAGTTTCCGTTTGAGTCTCCGCGTGAGTCTTCCGTGATGCTGAGGACGCCTGGCATGCTCGACCTCGATCCGCCCTTCCGCCCGGTACGCCGCCGGGAGGACTATCCGGCCCTGGAGGACCTGGGCCTGATCGGCGACGGCGCCACGGCGGCGCTGGTCGGCGCCGACGGCTGCATCCCGTGGCTGTGCCTGCCCCGCTTCGACAGCGATCCGGTGCTGTGCGGCCTGCTGGATCACGCCCACGGCGGTCACTTCACCATGACCCTGGACGACCTGCGGGAGGCCAGGCAGTTCTACGAACCGGACACCGCGGTACTGGTGACCGAACTACGCGGCCCGACCGGCGTGGTACGGATCACCGACGCGCTGGCCCTGCGCGCCGGCGCCGACCTCAGCGACGACGCGGGCGCGGACCGCAGTGAGCTGGTCCGGTCCGCGGTCGTCCAGGCGGGGACCGTGCGCCTGCGGGTGGAACTGGAGCCGCGCGGCGGCGGGCAGGCCCGGCTGCTCGGCAGCGGCCTGGAGGTACGCGCCTCCAGAAGGCCCGACCTCCGGCTGCATCTGCGTTCCAGCCGTCCGCTGACCGCACTGCGTACCGTGCACGACCTCCAGGAGGGGGACCGCCTGGACCTGGTGCTGTCCTGGGGGCGCATCCACCGCCACCACCGTTTCGACCCGGAGGCGATACTGCGGCACACCGGCGAGGCGTGGCGGCGCTGGATGGGCAAGTGCGGCTACGACGGCCCGCAGGAAGCGCTGGTCCGCCGTTCGGTGATCACGCTGAAGCTGTGCGACGACTGGGTCAACGGCTCCCTGGTCGCGGCGCCCACGTCCTCGCTGCCCGCGCCCATCGGGGGCGTGCGCAACTGGGACTACCGCTACACCTGGATCCGCGACGCCGCCTACGGCGTCTTCGCGCTGCGCCGCGTCGGATTCGAGGAGGAGGCCGACGCGTTCCTCGGCTGGGTCCTGGACGCCTTCGAGCAGACCGGCCATCCGCGGATCATGTACACCGTCCGCGGCGACCCCGTACCCGAGGAGGTCCACGACGCCGACCTCGCGGGTTACCGGCGGTCCGCGCCGGTGCGGTGGGGCAACGGCGCCGCCGACCAGCGCCAGCACGACGTGTACGGCGAGGTGCTGGACTGCGCCGACCAGTGGCTGCTCCCCGGCCGCGAACTTCAGCCCGCGCTGTGGTCGGGCCTGTCGGAGCTGGCCGAGAACGCCGCGCGCGCATGGCGGCACCCCGACCAGGGCATCTGGGAGGTCCGCAGCGAGGGCCGGGTCTTCACCTACTCCGCGGGGATGTGCCAGGTGGCGCTCGACCGGGCCGCGGCCATCGGCGAGCGGCTGGGCCTGGCCGGCCCGATCGCCGCCTGGCGGGCCACCGCGGACCGGCTCCGCGACCTCATCCTGGAGCGGTCCTGGAGTGAGGAGGCGCAGTGCCTGAGCGAACACCTCGACGGCGGCGGCGGCCTGGACGCCAGCCTGCTCGCGCTGCCGTTGCGCAAGGTCGTGCCGGCCGGCCACCCGCGCATGGTGGCCACCAGCGCGGCCATCGCCGAACGCCTGTCCGCCGGCGACGGCCTGCTCTACCGCTATCTGCACGAGCGGTCGCCCGACGGCCTGCCCGGCGACGAGGGCGCGTTCCTGCTGTGCAGCTTCTGGCTGGCCGACAACCTGACCTTGCAGGGCCACCTGGACCGCGCCGAGGACCTGTACGCGTCACTGTGCGCCCGCGCCAACCCGGTCGGGCTGCTGCCCGAGCAGATCGACCCGTCCACGGGCACGTTCATGGGCAACTTCCCGCAGGCGTTCAGCCACATCGGGATCATCGCCAGCGGCGTCAACCTGGCCCGCGCCAGGGCACGTCTACAGGGCTCATCCACAGGGCATCTACCTTGGGGGGCGTAAATGAAGCGCGCCACGGAGGGTTTGCGCAGCCAGGCATGGTGGGACAACCCGGGCAACCCGGAGATGACCGAGCTGTACCTGGAGCGCTTCCTCAACTATGGCCTCAGCTCGGCGGAACTCCAGTCCGGCCGCCCGATCATCGGCATCGCCCAGACGGGTAACGACCTCGTTCCCTGCAACCGGCACCATCTCGCGCTCGCCGACCGGGTGCGGGCCGGGATCCGGGACGGCGGCGGCATCCCGTTCGAGTTCCCCGTCCACCCGCTCCAGGAGACCGGCAAGCGCCCCACCGCGGCGCTGGACCGTAACCTCGCCTACCTCGGCCTGGTCGAGGTGCTGTACGGATATCCGCTCGACGGCGTGGTCCTCACGACGGGGTGCGACAAGACCACGCCCGCGTGCCTGACCGCGGCGGCGACGGTCAACATCCCGGCGATCGTGCTGTCCGGCGGGCCCATGATCAACGGGTACCACGGCGGCATGCGGACCGGCTCCGGACTGGTGATCTGGCAGTCCAAGCGGCTGCTGGCCAGCGGCGAGATCGACTACGCCGAGTACAAGGCGCGGGTGGCCGCCTCCGCGCCGAGCATCGGCCACTGCAACACGATGGGCACCGCGCTGTCGATGAACAGCCTGGCCGAGGCGCTGGGGATGTCCCTGCCCGGGTGCGCGGCGATCCCGGCCCCCTACCGCGAACGCGCGCAGATGGCCTACGAGACGGGCCGCCAGGTGGTGGACCTGGTACGCGAGGATCTCACCCCACGCAAGATCATGACCATGCGGGCCTTCGAGAACGCGATCGTCGTGGCGTCGGCCATCGCCGCCTCGACCAACGCGCCCATCCACCTCAACGCCATCGCGCGGCACGCCGGAGTGGCACTGACCAACCAGGACTGGCAGCGGGCCGGGTCCGATGTTCCGGTGCTGGTGAACCTCGCCCCGGCGGGGGAGTACCTGGGCGAGGACTTCTACCGCGCGGGCGGCGTGCCCGCCGTCATGCGGGCGCTACTGGCGGCGGGGCGGCTGCACGGCGACGCCATGACGGTCACCGGTCGTACCGTGGCCGAGGGGCTGCGCGATGTCCCGCCCGCCGATCCGTTGGTCATCCGCTCCTACCACGACCCGGTCGCCGCGCGGGGCGGCCTGATGGTCATGTCCGGGAACCTGTTCGACTCCGCGATCATGAAGACGTCGGTCATCACCGACGACTGCTGGGCCCGCTACCTGCCCTACCAGGGCGCCGCGCAGGTGTTCGACCTGCGCGCCATCGTCTTCGACGGGCCCGAGGACTATCACGCCCGCATCGAAGATCCCGCGCTGGGCATAGACGAGAACTGCATTCTCGTCATCCGCTACACCGGGCCGATCGGTTATCCGGGATCGGCCGAAGTTGTGAACATGGAGCTTCCCACCGCGCTGGCCCGGTGCGGCATCACCGCGCTGCCCACGCTGGGCGACGGCCGGCAGAGCGGCACCTCGGACGCGCCGTCCATCCTCAACGCCAGCCCCGAGGCGGCGGCCGGCGGCAACCTCGCCATCCTGCGCACCGGTGACCTGATCCGGATCGACCTGGACCGCGCCCGCGTCGATGTCCTGTTGTCGGATGAGGAGATCGCGTCGCGGTGGGCCCGGTACACCCCGCCGGCGTTCGAGAACCAGACTCCGTGGCAGGAGATCTACCGTGCCACGGTCGGGCAACTGGACGCCGGCGGCTGCCTGCGGCTCGCCCTCGCATATCAGGACCTCGCGCACACCAAGGGGATTCCCCGTGACTCGCACTGACCCCGCTCGCACCGGCTGTGGCGGCACGATCCTGATCGCCGACTTCGACTTCGGCGATGTGGACATCGAACGCGCGATCATCGAGGGCGCCGGATTCGAGCTGGTCGCCGCACAGTGCAAAAGCGAGGACGAGGTGATCGAGAAGGGCCGTGACGCGGACGGCGTCCTGACCCAGTACGTGCGGGTCGGCAGCCGCGCGATCGAGGCGTTCACCCGGTGCCGGGTGATCGCCCGCTACGGCACGGGCGTGGACATCGTGGATGTCGCCGCCGCGACCCGGCGCGGTATCCAGGTCACCAACGCGCCGAACGACTGGTGCGCCGAAGAGGTCGCCGATCACGCGATCGCGCTCTGGCTCGCCGCCGCCCGCAAGATCTGCGCGTACGACCGGGCCACCCGGCAGGGCGAATGGCACTGGAAGACCGGACGGCCGATCCGGCGGCTGCGGGGACAGGTGTTCGGGCTGCTGTCCTTCGGCTCGATCGCGCGGCTCATCGCCGACCGCGCGAGGGCGTTCGGCGTGGAGGTCTGGGCGCACGACCCGTACGTCGGCGACTCCGAGATCCGCGCGGGCCACGCGCGGCCGGTGTCCTTCGACGAGTTGGTGCGGGGCGCCGACTATCTGGTGGTGCAGTCGCCGCTCACGCCGGAGACGCACCACACCTTCGACCGTACGACGCTGCGCGCGATGAAGCCGGCCGCCGTCCTCATCAACACCGCCCGCGGGCCCATCGTGGACGACGCGGCGATCCACCAGGCGCTCACCGAGGGGTGGATCGCGGGCGCGGCGCTGGACGACCTGGAGGAGGAACCCGCCAAACAGCGCGACTGGCGTCCGCGCAATCCGCTCCTCAAGCTGCCCAACGTGATCGTCACCCCGCACGCCGCCTACTACTCCGAGGAGGCCATCGCGGCGGTGCGCCGGATCGCCGCCGAAGAGGCCGTGCGGGTGCTGACCGGGCGGCCGGCGCGATTCCCGGTCAACGACCTGAGGGCCGGTTCCCGCCGCTGAGCGGGTGGCATTTCCAAAGAAAACCGGCCATCGAGAAAAGTCGATAATTCGCGAAATATCGGGCTCTATTGCGATATGAGGGCATAAGGCGATAAGGGATACCCGCCTTATGTGGCGGAGCGCGCGAATTTACGTTCCTTGCCTGTCGAATGAAGGGTGGCCGATTTACAATGGGGGTCGATTCAATGTAATACGCGCACGGGGAGGGTCGGATATACACGATCATGCACTCGGGTCATGTCGATGAGCCGGCGGTGCCTCCCGCAGTCGGGCGAGCGCCGCGGGGCGGCCTGCGCCCCGCCGTCCCTGACACTCGCCCGCATGAGGCTCTCCAGGATGCGGACGTGGAGGCGTTCGTGCGCGCCGTGACCCCCCGGATCGCGGCCGACGCGGCGATCGTGGGGGTCGATCCGCGGACGTTGGAGTTGCAGGTGCGGCTGCACCTGCCCGCGCTCAGCCGGGCGGCGATCACCACCGGGCCGGCCGGCCGGGCGTACGCCGCGGTGCGCACCCAGGCGCTCGTCCGGGCCGCCGAGATCCGGGTCGGCCTGGAGGACGCCGCCTTCGACGCGCACACCTCGCTGCTGCTGGGGGTGGAGAAGGTGCGCAGGGATCTCACCCTGCTCCGGGCCGACGGGTCGGTCGGGCGGTTGCGGTTCGGGGCGGTCGATCCCTGGGCGGGCCACCGGGTGCAGGCCCGGCTGCACTACCTGCGCTGCGAGCGGGCCGACACGATCATGCAGTTCGGGCTGTTCCTGCGGGGCGCCCGGATGCCGCTGACCTACCTGGCCTTCTCGCCGTGCGACCGGCGCTACATGCTCGACGTGCTGAACGCGCTCGGCGTCCCGGCGCGGCCGGGCCGGGTGCTGGTGCTGACCCGGGTTCACGGGCTGCCCGGCGTCCCGGGCAACCTGATGAGCCTGACCATCGGCCGGGCCGTACGCGAGATCAAGGCGCGCGGCGTGGCCGACCTCATCGTGACCGCGTTCAACCCGATGCTCGGATTCAACGGCGCGTCGTTCCGCGCCGCCGGGTTCACCGCGTTCGCCTCCTGCCCGGTCACCTACTCCTACGACGCCGCGGGCTTCTTCCACACCCGGCGCAGCGCCACCGCCGCGACCCCGCAGCGGCTCACCACGCCCGACAACATCCTCATGGCCCGCGGCGTCACCCGTACGGCCAGGCGGCGGCTGGCCGTCACGGTCCGGCCGCTGCGGACGGTCCCGCGCGAGACGTACGAACGCAGGGAGCCGGCCCGGTTCTGCGAGCCCGATCCGGGCGACCCGGCCTGGCTGCGCCGCCTGACCGGATACCGCGACCTGCTCCAGGACGCCTGGTCCACCCAGACCGCCGCGCCGCGCTACGTCGGCGACGGCGGGCCGCAGGGCAGCGGCCGTGGCCAGTGCGGCGTGGCCTCGGTGTGGCTGGCCCGCCGGCTGCACGCCGACCACGGGATGGTCCCGCTCTACTGCGTCGGCAGCGTCACCTTCACCACCGGCGCCCAGCCCGACGTGCCGCACCACTGCTGGATCGAGGTCGGCGACCCGCGCGACTCACGCCGGGTGATCATCGACCTCACCGCCGACCAGGAGGCCGACTCGCCGAAGCCGGTCGTCTTCGCGCGCTACTCGGACCTCATCGTCCAGGGCATCCGCTACACGCCACTGTTCCGGCAGCGGCTGGACGAATTACCGGCCAATCGCGTGTGGCGCCGATTTCTGACGCTGAGCGACCTGGTCGACCGGCACGGCACCGGTCACCCGGCGGACACCGGGAGGCGGGATCACGACAGACCGGCGACCGCCTGATCCGCACACCCACCACAGGCACAAGCGGGGGACACAAGGTCATGCCAGGCCCTCGACCGTCCGTTCTCTTCCTGTCGTCCGACGCCAGGCGGCGCTACGCGGAGGACATCCTCGCCGCGCTGGCGCTGCCCAGGGGAGCGGTCATCCAGTTCAGGTACGAGTCCAAGTACGTTGTGCCCTCCTTGCAGGCGTCCATCGCCAACATGTCAGTGATCGGCCGCAGGGCGGTCGTGGCCTACGTCGCCGACGTGGAGACGGCGGCGCCGTTCCTGGTGCCGGTGCGGTTCGCGTCCGTCGCCGACGCCGAGTGCGCCGCCGACATGGTCGTCTTCCGGCTGCGCATGGCCGAGTACACCGACCTCGACGACTACCCGCTCACCGAGGACGACATCCGGACCGAAGGGCGCCGCTACCTCGACCGGCTGATCGAGGTCAACGACGACCGGTACTACCCGGCCACCGGCCGTTTCCCCGACCTGCACATCCGCGACGAACCGCAACGGCGGCCCGGCGAGGAGACCCGGGACGACCCGCAGCACTGGCTGGGCGTGGCCAGGCGGCTGGCCAGGCATCCGACGTTTCGCGACTCCTACTTCATCCGCATCGACGAGCCCGTCCTGGACCGCGGCGGGCCGGTGCCGTTCGACGAGCAGGGCAGGCTCACCCTGTCCGACCGGCAGGCCGCCAAGCTGCGGGTCAGCTTCTTCACCCAGAGCTACTCCGACGAGGGGGAGAAGGTGCTGTCCTGCGCCACCGACGGCACCTTCCTGAAGATCTCCTCCGATGACTCCTACGACGTGGAGCTGGGCTATGACTCGGTGGAGTTCTGGCTCCAGCCGGTGATCACGACCTTCGACGCGCTCGCCCGGGTGAGCGTCGGGTTCTCCCAGGAGCGGCCCGACGTGCCGGAGGTCAACGCCGGGTTTCCGGTGCTGGTCCGCAGGTCGCGGACGCGCATGCTGACCCGGGTCACCTTCAGCGCGGCCGGGGCCTTCCTGGTCGCGCTGCCGGCCATCCTGGGCACCGGCTTCCCGATGTACGTGCGGGTGCTGTTCGCCATCATGGGCGCCGCGCTGCTGTCGGTGTCCACGGTCGTGATCGCCAGGGGCGACCGCTGAACCCCTGCACGCTCACGCGAGGCAGCGCAGCGCGGATCTGATCCTGGGGTCGAGCGGGTGGCCGGCGGGCAGCCGCCCCACGGTCGCCTCGACGAACTCCGGCGGGGAGAGCTGGGCCTCGGCCCCGTCGGCGTGGACCCAGATCTGCTCGGCGCTCGGCTCGACCTGGGCCTTGGCGTGCTGCTCGGCCAGCACGAACAGCGCGACCTTGACCCGCCAGGCGGTACGCTCGCCGGCCTCCTCGGCGGTGACCGGCGCGCCCACGTCGTCGGCGTGCGTGGCCAGCTCCGAGCAGTAGTGGAAGGTCTGCGCGCCCACCGGGTACGGCCCGGCGAGCGTCTGGAGGGTGGCGTTCCGGCCCAGCTCGCGCATCCGGCGGCGGGTCTCGGCGTTCTTCTGCCGCCACTCGGCCAGCACATCCTCGTACGGCTGGTCGCGGCGCTGCCGTACGCACCAGTCGTTGAACCCGCCGAGCCCCGACACGCCCTCCTGGGCCAGCGTGTCGGTGAGGCCGGCCAGGTCGTCGTCCAGGCAGGCGTGGTTGTACAGCTCCTCGCCGGCGAGATGGGCGAGCACGTCGCGGACCGACCAGCCGGCCGCCCGCGAAGGGCGGTCGCGCTCGCGCTCGCCCAGCCCGGTGAAGAACCGGTCGAGCCGTTCGGCCTCGGCGTCGTAGATGCCGAACGGGTCGAGGTCGGACACGGCCGCGTCGTCGATCGTCATGCCCGTCACGCTACCCGGTGGGCGTGCCCCGACACGGCGGCCGGATTGCCGGGGCCGCCGCGGGTGAGCAGAATCGGCCGGGTGCGAATCAGAGAAGCCGAGCCGGAGGAACTGCCCGCGCTGCGCGAGATCGAGCGCGCCGCCGGGCGTGTCTTCCGCGACTTCGGCATGCCGGAGATCGCCGACGACGAGCCGCCGCCGCTTCCGGTGCTGGAGGACTACCGGCGGGCGGGGCGGGCGTGGGTCGCGCTCGGCGGGTCCGGCGAGGTGGACGCCTACCTGCTGGCCGACCTGGTGGACGGCAACGCCCACGTCGAGCAGGTGTCGGTGCATCCGCGGGCGGCCCGGCGCGGGGTGGGCCGGGCGCTGATCGAGCACGTCGCGGGCTGGGCGGCGGCGCGGGGGATGCCCGCGCTGACCCTGACCACGTTCGCCGGCGTGCCGTGGAACGCGCCCTACTACGAGCGGTGCGGGTTTCGCCGGCTGGCCGAGTCCGAGCTGACCCCGGGCCTGCGCGAGATCCGGGCCAGGGAGGCGGCGCACGGCCTGGACCGCTGGCCGCGGGTGTGCATGCGCCGCGACCTCCCGGCGGTCCCCTGATCGGCTACCCCGGCCAGGTGGCGAGCAGCGCTCCGCCGTACGCGGCGGTGAGCCCGGCGGCGACGCTGCCGGCCGCGTTCAGCGCGGCCCGCGCCCGCCACCCCTCCGTGACCAGCCGCACCGTCTCGTACCCGAACGTGGAGTAGGTCGTCAGCGCCCCGCAGAACCCGGCCCCGAACAGCGCCATCAGCGCGCCGTCCGCCGGAAGCGCGGCCAGGAAGCCGAGCAGCGCCGAACCGGCGACGTTGACGGCGAACGTCCCCCACGGGAAGTCCGCTCCGGTGCGGGCGCGGATCACCCGGTCGGCCAGGTACCGCAGCGGCGCGCCCACCGCCGCGCCCAGCGCCACCAGCAGGTAGCTCACGACCGCCGCCGGAACAGCGCGCGGGTGAGCAGCACGCCCGCAGTCACGGCCGCCAGCGCGGCCACGAGCGTGCCCGCCAGGTAGGCGGCGGCGGTCAGCGGGTGCCCGGCCGCCAGCGCCTCCCGTACGTCGGCGATGTAGGTGGAGAACGTGGTGAACCCGCCGAGCACTCCCACCCCGAGGAACGGCCGGACCAGCGGGTGGGCCCGTCGTACCTCGGTGATCAGGACCATCAGCACCCCGATCAGCAGGCACCCGCACACGTTGATCCCGAACGTCGCCCACGCGAACGCCCCTGGCGGGTGCGGGAACGCCTCGGTGAGCGCGTATCTCGCCACGGCCCCCGCCGCCCCGCCCGCGGCCACCGCGGCCAGCGTGGCGGCCTCGCCTTTTCGGCCGGTCATATCTCGCGACCCTAGCCCGGCCGTCAAGCGGCGGGGGTGGAGACCGACTCGACGAAGTTCGCCCAAGCGGCCGTCCAACACTGTTCATGCGTATAGTGTGTGATTCAGGTGAACAGCATCCGGCGATGGAGGAGCAGATGGCCGACCCGATCGGAGACCCGGCGCTTTCGGATTTGACGGCCCGGGCGCGGATCAGGGACGCGGCACTGCGCCTGTTCGCCGACCGGGGCATCGACAAGGCCACGATCAGGGACATCGCCCGTGAGGCGAGCGTGTCACTGGGGCTGGTCCGGCACCACTTCGGGTCCAAGGAGGGGTTGCGCGACGCCTGTGACGCCTACGCGCTCGAACAACTCCTGCGGGTCAAGAAGGAGGCGCTGCGGGAAGGCCGCCAGGCCGACCCCGGGTTCCTGCCCTCGGTCCACCCGACCGTGCTGCTGCTCCAGCGCTACTTCAGCCACTCCATGCTCGACGGCTCGGCAGCGGCGGCGGCGATGTTCGACCACATGGTCGGCCTGGCGGAGGAGTGGGTGCGCGACAACGTGTCCGGCGTCGCCGACGTCAGGGCCTTCGCCGCGATGCTGGTCGCCATGCAGTTCGGGCCGCTCGTCATGCACGAGCAGGTTTCTCGGGCGCTGGGCGCGGACGTGCTCGCCCCCGACGGGCACCTGCGGATGAGCATGGCGGCCCTGGAGATCCACGCCACCCCCCTGCTTCCCGAAGATTACGCCGCCGAGGCGCGGGCGGGATACGACCGGCTCGCGGCCCAGCGGCGGTCCGCCGCCAGAGCGGACCCCGAGGTTCCAGCCTGATCAGGCGAAAGGAAACGTCATGCGGCAATCGTCAGACCCTGTCCAAGAGCGGCCCGCCCGGCCGCTGCCCACCGAGCGCCCCGCCGGGTGCCCGTTCGACCCGCCCAGCGAGCTGGCCACGCTCCGCGAGGAGGACCCGGTCAGCCCGATGCTCTACCCCGACGGGCACATCGGCTGGCTGGTGACCGAGCACGTCCTGACCCGTCAGGTGCTGGCCGACGCCCGGTTCGGCGCGCGGGCCGACCTGGTGCACTCGCCGCTGCCCAGGGCGGGGGCCGGGGGGAGCGTACGGCGGCCCGCGCCGCCCGGTGTCTTTTCCCAGATGGACCCTCCGCAGCACACCCGCTACCGCCGTCTGCTGGCCGGCCAGTTCACCGTGCGGCGGATGCGCCTGCTGGCCGACAACGTCAGGGAGATCACCGCCGGCCGGCTCGACGCCATGGAGCGGCAGGGCCCGGTGGTGGACCTGGTGGAGCAGTACGCGCTGCCCATCCCGTCATTGGTGATCTGTGAGCTGCTGGGCGTGCCGTACGAGGATCGCGACCGCTTCCAGCACGACACCGAGGTGCTGATGCGGATGGGCACCTCCCGTGAGGAGACCATCGCCGCCTTCGTCGCGGTCCAGGAGCACATGGCCGAGCTGGTCGCGGCCAAGCGCGCCGAGCCCGCCGACGACCTGCTCAGCGACCTGGTCAACGGCGACGGCGGGCTGACCGACGAGGAGCTGATCAACGTCGGCGGCGTCCTGCTGGCCGCCGGGTTCGAGACCACCGCCAACATGATCGCGCTCGGCGTCTTCGCGCTGCTGCGCCACCCCGACCAGCTCGCCGTGCTGCGCGACGGTCCCGGCATCACCGAGCTGGGCCACGCCGACCCGATCGTGGAGGAGCTGCTGCGCTACCTGAGCGTCATCCCGGGGACGGTCAGGGTCGCCATGGAAGACGTCGTGCTGGGCGGGCAGGAGATCAAGGCCGGGCAGTCGGTCACGGTGTCCATCCCGGCGGCCAACCGCGACCCCGAGCAGTTCCCCGACCCCGACCGGCTCGACTTCGGGCGGCCGGTGGGCGGGCACGTGGCCTTCGGGCACGGGATCCACCAGTGCCTCGGCCAGCAGCTCGCGCGGGTGGAGATGCAGATCGCGCTGCCCGCGTTGTTCGAGCGGTTCCCCGGCCTGCGGCTCGCCGTGCCGCCGGAGGAGGTGCCGATGCGCACCGACATGCTCATCTACGGCGTGCACCGGCTCCCGGTCACCTGGGAGCCGGTGGCCTGACCGGCAGGTCAGGCAGGCATGTTCACACCGAGCGCAGGAACGCCGCCAGCGCTCTCGCGACGCGTACCGGGTCCTCCTGGTCGGGGGCGTTGTGCCCGACGCCGGGGAAGGCCGTCAGGCAGGACCCAGGTACGGCCGCGCGCAGCAGCTCCGCCGCCCGGCGCAGATGGGCGGGGCTGCGCTCGCCGGTGAGCAGCAGCATCGGCGCTTTGATCCCCCGGTAGCGCTCGATCGATGACCGCACGAGCGCCTCGGCGTGCCGGCTCAGCGTGTACGCCCGCCCGAAGCCGCGCGGCCGTCCCGCCGTGACGCGGGGGCCCGGCCCGGCCGCGGGCTCGTACAGCACGAGCCCGCGCACCGGGTGGCGCAGCGCCGTCTCCAGCGCCACCATTCCGCCGTAGCCGTGGCCGAACAGCAGGTCCGCACCGGTCTCGGCGATGAGCGCGCCGAGGTCGGCGCAGTCGTCTTCCAGCGTGTGCCCCATGCCCTCCCCGCAGAACCCCCGGCCGCACGCTTCCGCGACCGGGCGTTCATCAAGGCGCCCACCGGGCCCTCGTCCAGCAGCAGCGCCGCGGCGATCGGCCACATGGACGGTGAACTCTTCCGCGAGCTGGCCCGCCATGGCGTGGTAATGCCGCCCCGCCCTGGTGCCGCCGGGCACCAGCACCAGGCCCGGGCCGTCGCCGCGGACCTCGTAGGTGACAACGGCACCGCCGGCCGTGACGACGTGGTCGTGCATGTCCGTCCGCATCGGAGCCCCCGCTCTTTGCATGACTTTCCACCATCGTGGCGACATTCGCTGTCAGAACCCGGCCAAGACGCGGACATCACCGACAACATTATTTTTCTTGACAACTCTCATTGTCGGTGAGAGAGTGAAGCCATGTTCGAAGTGGCGGTGATCGACGATCCGGCCGCGGCAGAGGTCTCACTCGACCCCGTGCGCGCCAGATTGCTTGCTGAGCTGGCCGTTCCCGCGTCGGCGACGATGCTCGCCGGGCGGGTGGGCCTGCCCCGGCAGAAGATCAACTATCACCTGCGCGCACTGGAGCGGCACGGGTTGATCGAGCTGATCGAGGAGCGCAGGAAGGGAAATGTAACCGAGAGGGTGATGCGGGCGACCGCGGCGTCGTACGTGATCTCGCCCGCGGTGCTCGGGGCGGTCCAGCCCGACCCCGACCGGGCCCCCGACCGGCTGTCCGCGCGCTGGCTGCTGGCCATCGCCACCCGGCTGGTGCGCGAGGTCGGCATGCTGATCACGGGCGCGGCCCGGGCACAGCGGCGGGTGGCCACGTTCGCGCTCGACGGGGAGGTGCGGTTCGCCTCCGCGGAGCGGCGCGCGGCGTTCGCCGACGAGCTGGCCACGGCGGTGACCGGGCTGGTCGCCAAATACCACGACGAGTCCGCGGCGGGCGGGCGGGCGCACCGAGTGATCGTCGCCGTCCATCCCGCGATCCGGGCACCTCAGGGGGAGTGACATGGGACACGCGTTCGAGGGCGAGACGGAGGCCGAGGTCGACGCGACCCCGGAGCAGATCTGGGCGGCCATCGCGACCGGGCCGGGGGCCGACTCCTGGTTCATGGGCACCAACCACGTCGAGCCGGGGCCCGGCGGCACGGTCCGCACCTTGTTCGGGGCTTACCGGGGCGAGTCGCTGATCACCGGCTGGGATCCGCCGCACCGGCTCGCCTACGGGTCGGAGCCGGCCCCCGACGGGCGGTTCATGGCTTACGAGTTCCTGATCGAGGGGCGCGGCGGCGGGAGCACCGTGCTGCGCCTGGTCACCAGCGGGTTCCTGCCCGGTGACGACTGGGAGACCGAGTACGACGCGATGACCAAGGGCGGCGCGCTGTTCTTCGCCACCCTGCGGGCCTACGTGGAGCACTTCGCCGGCCGTACCGCGACACCCGTCACCGCCTTCGGCCCGATCGTGGCCGACTGGGGTCGCACCTGGGCCGCCCTGCGCGGCCGGCTCGGCCTCGGTGACGACGTGAAACCCGGGCAGACCGTGCGGTTCACCCCCGGCGGCCTCGCGCCCATCGACGGCGTCGTCTACTTCGTCAACGAGCACACCCTGGGCATCCGCACGGACGACGCCATCTACCGCTTCCTGCGCGGGCTCCACGGCCCGATGGTCGCCGCCCACCACATCTTCACCCGCATCGATGAGCAAACGACCCAGGGCGCATGGGAGTCCTGGCTGACCGGATTGGAAAGAGGATGAGCATGTACGTTACGTCCAAGGACGGCACCCGGATCCGCTACGACCGGGCGGGCGAGGGCCCCGCGGTGATCCTGGTGGACGGGGCGCTGTGCCACCGTTCCTTCGGCCCGATGAGCGGCATCGCCGCGCTGCTGGCCGAGCACCTGACGGTGTTCAACTACGACCGGCGCGGGCGCGGCGAGAGCGGCGACACCGTGCCCTACGCCGTCGAGCGGGAGATCGAGGACATCGAGGCCCTGATCGGTGCGGCCGGCGGGTCGGCGACGCTGGCCGGCCTGTCCTCCGGCGCGGTGCTGGCGCTCGACGCGGCGGGCAGGCTGCCCGGGGTGGAGCGGGTCATCGCCTACGAGGCGCCGCTGACCACCCAGGAGGGCGACCGCACGCCTCCCGAGCACCTGGCCAGGCTCCAGGAGCTGGTCACGGCGGGCCGCAGGGGAGACGCGGTGGCCTACTTCATGACCGACATGGCGGGCGTGCCCGCCGAGGCCGTCGCGGGGATGCGGGCCGCGCCGGTGTGGCCGGCGCTCGAAGCCGTCGCGCACACCCTGCCCTACGACACCGCCGTGCTGGGCAACGGCCGGTTCGACGCCGAGCGGGGCGCGCCGATCAAGGTGCCCGCCCTGGTCATGAGCGGCGAGCTGGGCGTGCCCCCGATCGTGGCGGCGGCCCGGCACATCGCCGAGACGCTGCCCGACGGCCGCCACGCCGAGCTGGCCGGGCAGTCGCACGAGGTGGCGCCCGAGGCGATCGCCCCGGCGATCGTGGAGTTCGTCACCTCCTGAGCGGGGTCAGTGGGGCTCCTGGACGATGGGCAGCGGGCGGTGGGCCATGGTGCCCGCCGAGGTCCAGAGCATCCCGGCGGCGGTGATCAGCACGGCCAGCGCGACCCACCCCGCCGCGCGCCCGAGGCGCAGGCCGTACCCGCTGATCAGCCAGTAGGCGCAGAGCAGCCAGCGGCCGGGCCCGGTGCGCGCCAGGCGGCGCATCTCCATCGCGCCGAACGCGAAGTCGGTGGCCGTGTGCCGGTCGTCCACCCCGGCGCGCAACCGGGAGTAGAGCGCTTCCAGTTGCGTCGCCGTCGGCGGGCCGTCGCCCTCGGCCTCCGGCCAGCCGCGCCAGGCCCGCTCGTCGGCCAGTACGCTGCGCCGCCGCCACCAGCGCAGCGGGGGCCAGGTCAGGGCCAGGCGCACACCTCGCGGCGGGGCGGCGAACACGCAGCCGGACAACCGCAGCCGCTCCGGATGGCGCAGCCCGGTGAAGCTGCACCCGCTGAGATCGACCCCCGACAGCGCGAGGCCGGTGCCCGCGGCCACCTCGCGCAGCGACACCAGCCGGACCGGGCCCCTGCCGACGAGCGTGGCCGCGTCGGCGAGGGTCGCGCCCTCAAGGTCGGCCTGCGCCTCGCGCAGTCGTACGGTGAGCGGGCCGCCCGAGACGCGTAACCTGCGCAGATCCACCGAGCAACCGGCGGCGGTGAGCGCGAGCCCGGCGCTCGCGCCGGCTCCGGCCAGCGAGAGGCCGCCGCCCACCGTGCTGGGCGCCAGGTAGGCGGCGGCGGAGAAGCAGGCCCCCGCGAAGGACGCCTGCCCCCCGAACACCGTCCGGCGGAAGGAGACCACCCGCCGGAAGCGGGCGGTGCGAAAGCCGGCGTTGCCCGCGAACCGCGCCCCGTCGAAGCTCGCGGGCCCGAAGAACACGCTGCCGTGGAACGACGCGTCCTTGCCGAACCTGGCCGAGTCGAACACGGCGTCGCCGCCCGTCGTGGCCTCGTCGAACACCGCGTACCCGCTGACCCTGGCCTCGGAGAACGACAGGTGCCCGGCGAAGTGGGCGTCCCGGAAACAGACGTTCGTGGCGAAGTGCGCGTCGTAGAAGGAGGCCAGGCCGTGGAAACAGGCGTGGTCGAACGAGGCGTCGCCCTCGAACACGGTGGCGCCGAACCGGGCGTCGCCGTCGAAGACGGCGTGATCGAACCGGGCCCGGCCCAGCCGCCCGCCGGTCACTCCCAGGATGTGTTCCAGGAGCCTGGCCGGAACGCGTACACCGCGCAGGTCGATCGCCGGGGCGGGCCGGCCGCGGGCCCGCCCGGCCGTGCCGGGCGGTGTCGCGGTCAGCACGGCGTCGATCTCTTCGGGCGTGAGGTGGGCCAGACACCGGCCGTACTCCGGGTGGGCGGCCCCCGTGCACGCGGAACAGGCCGCCCATCCGACATCCCAAGGTCGCATACATCGGTCATACACGGTATGTCGTCTGGGGAGAACCGTCCGTGAGGATGGAATGCGATTCCTCCACCCACCGGTCACCCGGTGGTCCCGTCAAGTGCCAGGTTCAGCTCCAGCACGTTGACGGCGGGCTCGCCCATGAATCCCAGCGCCCGGCCCGTGGTGTGCTCGCCGATCAGCTCGCGTACCCGGGGCAGCGCCAGGCCGCGCTCCCTGGCCACGCGCGGGGCCTGAAGCTCGGCGTAGGCGAGCGAGATGTGCGGGTCCAGGCCCGACCCGCTCGCGGTCACCGCGTCGGCGGGCAGCACGGCGGTCGCGCTCCCCCTGACCGGTACCGTGCGCCCGGCCGCGTAGTCCTCGCCCGGCTTGCCGCATTCGACCCTGACCCCCTGGTAGGCGGCCACGAACGGCACCGCCGGGCACGCCTGGTTGACGCTGACCACCCGGGTGGGCGTGCCCACGGCCGGGAAGACCTTGAGCACCGCCCCCACCCCGTCGCCGGTGCAGTACGGCCGCCCGCCGGAGACGCCCTCCAGCTCGCCCGCCGCCTTGGAGCGCGCGCAGACCTGGGTGAGCAGCGACTGACGTCCCTCCTCGCCCGATGTGGGCAGGGTGTCCAGGACGTCCTCGGGGCCGAGGTTGCTCGCGCTGGTGGACGTGGGGTCATAGCCGTCGCCCGCCGCCGACGGACGGCTCTGGAAGTACTTCCCGATCGGGTTTCCCTCCGCGTCGGTGAAGCGCTGCCCGATGAGCGCGCTGCCCACCGCCTTACCGTCCTTCTCGATCAGCGAGCCGTTGGCCTTGCCGTTGAACACCGCCTGGGCCACCCCCGTCACGACCAGCGGGTAGGCCGCGCCGAGCAGCACCGTGAGCACGAGCAGCGCGCGCAGTGCCGCGAGGTGCCCGCGAATCCACGCCGGTAGTCGTTGCATGATTCACATCCCCGGAAAGAACTGAATGATCAGGTCGATCAGCTTGATGCCGATGAACGGCGCGACGACCCCGCCCAGGCCGTACAGGTAGAGGTTGCGCGACAGCAGCTTGGCGGCGCCGGCCGGGCGGTAGCGCACGCCGCGCAGGGCGAGCGGGATCAGCGCGATGATGATCAGCGCGTTGAAGATCACCGCGGACAGGATCGCCGACTGCGGGCTGGACAGCCGCATGATGTTGAGCGTGTCGAGGCCCGGATAGACCGCGGCGAACATCGCCGGGATGATCGCGAAGTACTTCGCGACGTCGTTGGCGATGGAGAACGTGGTCAGCGCGCCCCTGGTGATCAGGAGCTGCTTGCCGATCTCGACGATCTCGATGAGCTTGGTCGGGTTGGAGTCCAGGTCGACCATGTTCCCGGCCTCCTTGGCGGCCGAGGTGCCGGTGTTCATGGCCACCCCGACGTCGGACTGCGCCAGGGCGGGGGCGTCGTTGGTGCCGTCCCCGGTCATGGCGACCAGCCGGCCGCCCTCCTGCTCCTTCTTGATCAGCGCGAGCTTGTCCTCGGGGGTGGCCTCGGCCAGGAAGTCGTCCACTCCGGCCTCGTCCGCGATGGCCTTGGCGGTCAGCGGGTTGTCCCCGGTGATCATCACGGTCCTGATGCCCATCCGGCGCATCTCGGCGAACCGTTCGGCCATGCCCGGCTTGACCACGTCCTTGAGGTGGATCACGCCGAGCACCCTTGCCCTGTCCCCATCGACCTCGCCGACCACCAGCGGGGTGCCGCCGGAGGCGGAGATGCCGTCCACCAGGTGGCCGACCTGGTCGGTGGGGTGGCCGCCGTGGTCGCGGACCCACTTCATCACGGCGGTGGCCGCGCCCTTGCGCACCTGCCGGCCGTCCATGTTCACGCCGGACATCCGGGTCTGGGCGGTGAACGGCACCCACCCGGCGGTGGCCAGTTCACCCGGCTCGCGTTCGCGCAGGCCGTACGCGCGCTTGGCGAACACGACGATGGACCGGCCCTCGGGCGTCTCGTCGGCCAGGCTGGACAGTTGCGCCGCCAGCGCCAGTTCCTCCTCGCCCACCTCCGCCACCGGGACGAACTCCGCCGCCTGCCGGTCGCCCAGCGTGATCGTGCCGGTCTTGTCCAGCAGCAGCGTGTTGACGTCACCCGCGGCCTCCACCGCGCGGCCGGACATCGCCAGCACGTTGCGCTGCACCAGCCGGTCCATGCCGGCGATGCCGATCGCCGACAGCAGCGCGCCGATGGTGGTCGGGATCAGGCAGACCAGCAGCGAGGCCAGTACGAGCCCGGTCACGCCGTCGCCGGTCAGCGCGAGCGAGTCGGGGATGCCGGGGTTGGCGGCCTTGGCGTAGATCGCCATCGGCTGCATGGTCACCGTCGCGGCCAGGAAGATGACCGTGAGCGCGGCCAGCAGGATGTTCAGCGCGATCTCGTTGGGGGTCTTCTGCCGGTTCGCGCCCTCGACCAGGGAGATCATCCGGTCGATGAAGCTCTCGCCGGGCTTTTGGGTGATCTCGACGACGATCCGGTCGGAAAGCACCTTGGTGCCGCCGGTCACCGCCGAACGGTCACCGCCCGACTCCCGGATGACCGGGGCCGACTCGCCGGTGATGGCCGATTCGTCCACCGAGGCGATGCCCTCCACCACGTCGCCGTCGCCGGGGATGATCTCGCCGGCCTCGACCACCACGCGGTCGCCGGGCCGCAGTTCCGGCGCGCCGACCGTCTCGATGGCGTCACCGACGAGCTTGCGGGCGACGGTGTCCCGTTTGGCCGCGCGCAGCGTGGCCGCCTGGGCCTTGCCCCGGCCCTCCGCGACCGCCTCGGCCAGGTTGGCGAACACCACGGTCAGCCACAGCCAGACCACGATCGCCCAGCCGAAGAACGTCGGGTCGAGTATCGCCAGCACGGTGGTGAACACGGCGCCGATCTCCACGATCAGCATCACCGGATTGCGCCACAGCGTGCGGGGGTTCAGCTTGGCAAGCGCGGCCGGCAGCGAGCGGACCAACTGCCTGGGGTCCAGCAGCCCGCCCCCGACCCTGCGCTCTGACGTGCTCATTACGAAAGCCCTTCTGCGAGCGGCCCGAGCGCCAGCGCGGGCAGGAAGGTCAGCGCGATCAGGATGATCGTGACGCCGACGACCATGCCGACGAACTGCGGCCGGTGGGTGGGCAGCGTGCCCGCCGACTCCGGCACCGGTGCCTGCCGGGCCAGCGACCCGGCCAGGGCCAGCACGAAGATGATCGGCAGGAACCGGCCGAGCGCCATGCACAGGCCGAGCGCCGTGTCGTACCACGGCGTGTTCACGGTGAGGCCGCCGAAGGCCGACCCGTTGTTGTTGGACGCGCTGGTGAAGGCGTACAGGACCTCGGAGAACCCGTGCGGGCCGGTGTTCAGCATCCCGGCCAGGCCGTCCGCGTTGCCCATCGCCAGGGCCGTGCCGGTCAGCACCAGGATCGGAGTGACCAGGAAGTACAGCGAGGCCAGCTTGATCTCGCGGGCCCCGATCCGCTTGCCCAGGTACTCCGGCGTGCGGCCGACCATCAGCCCCGCCACGAAGACGGTGATCACCGCCAGCACCAGCATGCCGTACAGGCCGGCGCCGACGCCGCCGGGCGCGACCTCGCCCAGCATCATGTTGAACATCACCATCATGCCGCCGAGCGGGGTGTAGGAGTCGTGGAAGGAGTCCACCGCGCCGGTCGAGGTGAGCGTGGTCGCCGCGCCGAAGGTCGCGGAGTTCGCCACCCCGAACCGCACCTCCTTGCCCTCCATCGCCGCGCCCACGGCCTGCGGCACCGTCGCGTTGCCGGTCAGCTCGAAGACGTTGGTGAGGGTGACGCTGGCCAGGGCGAGCACGGCCATCACCGCGAGGATGGCGTTGCCCTGGCGCTTCTGGCCGACCATCCGGCCGAACGTGCGCGGCAGCGAGAACGGGATGACCAGGATCAGGAAGATCTCGAACCAGTTCGTCCAGCTCGTGGCGTTCTCGAAGGGGTGGGCGGAGTTGACGTTGTAGAAGCCGCCGCCGTTGGTGCCCAGCTCCTTGATGACCTCCTGGGAGGCCACCGGGCCGCCGGTCACGCTCTGCGCGCCGCCGGTCAGCGTGGCGATCTCCTGCGGGGCCGCGAAGTTCTGCACCAATCCGCCCGCGACCAGCACGAGCGCGCCGACGAAGGCGATCGGCAGCAGGATTCTGACCGTGCCGCGGACCAGGTCCACCCAGAAGTTGCCGAGGTTGTCGGTGCGGTTCCGGGCGAACCCGCGTACCAGTGCCATCGCCACGGCCATGCCGACCGCGGCCGAGACGAAGTTCTGTACGGCGAGGCCCGCCATCTGGGTCAGGTGGCCCATGGTGGACTCGCCGGAGTACGCCTGCCAGTTGGTGTTCGTCACGAAGCTGACGGCGGTGTTCCAGGCGACATGGTCGGGCACCGGGTCCATGCCGAGGCTCAGGAAGAGCTTGTCCTGGAGGCGTTGCAGGCCGTACAGGAACAGGATGGAGATGACGGAGAAGGCGAGCACGCCGCGCGCGTACGCGCTCCACCGCTGCTCGGCGTCGGCGTTGACGCCGAGCAGCCGGTAGATCAGGCGTTCGGCGGCGAGATGCCGGGTCGTGGTGTAGACGCGGTACATGTGGTCGCCGAGTGGCCGGTGGACCAGGGCCAGGGCCAGGATCAGGGACGCGATGAACAGCGCGCCCGCGGTCGCGGTGCCCATCAGAAGCGCTCCGGGAACAACAGGGCGGCGACCATGAAGATCACCAGCAGCGCCACCACGGCGAGTCCGGCGGCGTTGACGACGCTCACAGCCGTTCCACCGCCCGTACGACAAGGCCCAGGACCGCGAACACCGCGACCGTCAGGGCCACGAAGATGACGTCGGCCATCCCCACTCCTCGAAATCAGCGTTCGCCGGAGAACTTCACCGGCGCTCATTGAATGAAAGAGGGGATTGAGCAGGTTTTGTGGGTTCTTGATGGGTTGTATACGGCTGCGCGGTGAATATTGATGCCGCTCATACGGGGCCTGGGCGGGGCGTCAGGATGGCGTCAAAGTCGACGGCCATGGCGTAGTGAAAGCGTCAAGGACCCTACAGTCTTCGTTTTATATGCGTTTTCTAGGTTATATGCGAGTCCACCGGGAATCCATGATCGATGAGCCCCAGGGCCGGCTCCGGGTGTATCTCGGGGCGGCCCCCGGGGTCGGCAAGACCTACGCGATGTTGTGCGAGGGGCGGCGGGCGCTGGCCCGGGGCCGGGATGTGGTCGTCGGGCTGGTGGAGACCCATGGCCGGGCCCAGACCGCGGCGCTGTTGGAGGGGCTGGAGATCCTGCCGCGGCGCACGGTGGTGCATCGGGGGGCGTCGTTCACCGAGTTGGACGTGGCGGCGGTGCTGGCTCGTCGTCCGCGGGTGGTGCTGGTGGATGAGCTGGCGCACACCAACGTTCCCGGTTCGGGTAATGCCAAGCGGTGGCAGGACGTGCTGGAGATCGTGGCGGCCGGGATCGATGTGGTCACGACGGTGAACGTGCAGCATCTGGAGTCGGTCAACGATGTGGTGGAGCGGATCACGGGGG
>NZ_JBIRBB010000015.1:0-213190 GCF_044326295.1 Spongiactinospora sp. 9N601 | reverse complement strand
GGTGGGATGGGGAGGGTGGGAGGGACGGGGATGCCGGCGGCTGTTAGGTGGGCGTGGCAGTGGCGTTTGTTGAACATTATGGCGATTTCGTCGATGTCGCCGAGGAGGCGGGCGCCGGGGGTGTGGGCCACCGCCTGCCGTACTCGTTCAAGGCCGTGCAGGAACCCGGCGTACCAGGACGCGCCGCCGCCGACTCGGGTCGGTGTGCCCGGGCCGCGTAGCAGGGCGTCGGTGGCCGGGTCCTCGCCGGGGGAGTCGATGCGGACCCAGGCGCCCTCCGGTATGTGGAGCGTGGCCCCCGCGAGCACGTCGCGCCAGGCGATGACGACGGGCTCGGCCACCCCGAACGCCGCCAAGGCGTCCGCGAACATCCGCACCCGCCGATCACCCGGCGTGCCCACCAGCACGAACACCGGCACCGTGTCACGCGAAGCGGAGCCGCAAGGTGCGGCGCGGGTGTCCGTCGCGATCGGGGGGATCGGGTCGCCACGGCCGGTGGACACGGCACCCTCCGCCGTGATGGCAGGCACAGTGGTCACTCGGAGACCTCGATGAAGCGCCAGTTCTGTTCGTTGCGTCGGTCGGAGATGTCGATCTCGACGTCGGGGAGGGCGTCGAGGACGCGCTTGCTCATTTCCGCGCTGATGTAGTGGTGGCGCAGGTTGAGGCGCTTGAGGTGGGTGAGCGGCTGGCCGGACAGCAGGGCCTCGGCGCCTTCGTCGGACAGCGTGCCCATGGAGAGGTCGAGCGACTCGAGGCGGGCCACGATCGGCGCGGTGGCGATGGCGGCGGCCACGTCGTCCTGGCGCTCGCTGTCCTGGAGGCCGAGGTGGCGCAGTGCGGGCAGGCCGCGGCCGGCGAGGATGCCCGCCCAGTCGTCGGGGCCGGAGTCGCCCGAGTAGTTGTCCGAGCCCAGCCACAGCTCCAGGTGCCGCAGCGCGGGCAGCGTGGACGCGCCCACCGCCCGGACCACCTCGGCCGGCAAACCGCCCGACTCGAAGCGCAGCGTCTCCAGCGCGGCGTGCTCGACCGCCGGGAACTCCAGGCCGTCGCCGCCGCGGACGTCGAGCCGCTTCAGCCGGGGGAAGGCGGTCAGCAGCGGGGTCACGTCGGACTGGCCGATCCAGGAGATCTCGGACTCCTCGCTGACGTAGTCGCCCAAGAAGATCGCCTCCAGCGCGGGGAAGCGCGGCGCGGCCTCGGTGAGCAGCCCCACCGGCACGTCGGCCCGCCGGTCGTCGTGCGCCCAACCCCAGGTGCCCACGACCAGGGCGCGCACGGCCCCGCAGTCGACCGTGTCGAGCAGCTTCGCGAAGCTCTCCTCGAAGCTGGGCAGGTCATCGTAGGAGTCGTCGCCCTCGACGCGCCAGGCGGCCGCCGAGGGCGGGGCGGAGCCGCCCAGGTCGTGGACGGGAAGACCGTGGAACTCGGTGAGATGCTCGTGAATCACGAGGGGACTCCTCAACGACAACGAAGAAGGGGAGTCAATATCTAGCAGCCAAGGCCGACAGATTCACACCCACCGCCCGGCCCCGGACAGACCCCCTCCATCGCCCGCCCCGAGGGTCAGTACCGGTTCGTCCTGGCGTCCAGGGCGAGGCCCGTGTCGATCACCTTGGCCGCGACCTTGATGCCCATCTGGTCCTTGACGATCCGGCCGAGCGTGGGCAGGCTCTTGCGGTCCGGCCAGGTGTCCGGCTCCCACAGGGACGCCCGCAGGAACGCCTTGGCGCAGTGCATGTAAAGCTCCTCGACGTCGATGAGGAGGGCCAGGCGCGGGCGCTTGCCGCGGACCATCAGGTCGTCGAAGAACGGCGCGTCCGACACGATGGTGGCGCGGCCGTTGACCCGCAGGGTCTCGTTCATCCCCGGCACGATGAACAGCAGCCCGACGTGCGGGTTGTGCAGCAGGTTGCGGAAGCTGTCGATCCGGTGGTTGCCGGGCCGGTCGGCGAGCGCCAGGCGGTGCTCGTCCAGCACGAGTACCGAACCCGCGGGGTCGCCCTTGGGCGAGACGTCGCAGGTGCCGTCGGCGTTGGCGGTGGCCATCAGCACGAGCGGCGAGTGCGCGATGAGCGTGCGCGCGTGCTCGTCGATCCGGCCGATGTCCTTGTCCCAGGCGGACCGGGGCGGCTCCTTCACGATCTTCCGAAGCTCGGCCTCGGTGGTCACCGTGCGGATCTCAGAGTCCATGTCCCCGAATATAAGGTAAGCCTAACCTCCACGGAATGCCCCGAGCCCTCACTAAAGTGGAGGAATGCCGCCTGTGCCGTGCGAACGAACGTGACGAGGGAGACCCGTACGCTCCCCGTGGTCGCGGCCGGGCCGGTGGACATGCCGCATCCGATCCTCGGCTGGAGCGAGACCTTCGACCACGACATCACCTGGACCGAACACTCCCACCCGTGGCACGAACTCCTCTGGAACGAGCGCGGCGCGTCCACGGCGGTGGTCGGTTCGCGGGTATGGACGGTCACGCCCGCGCTGGGCCTGTGGATGCCCGCGGGCACCCTGCACTCCGGTTCGGCGGTCGCCGGCACCCGGTGCCGGGCGGGCTTCTTCGGCTACGACACCATGACCTCGATCTCCGCCGCGCCCGTCGGCGTGGAGATCACCCCGCTGCTGCGGCTGCTGCTGGACCGGCTCGCCGACGCCGAGTTGCCGGCCGCCTCGCGGGGGCTGACCGAGGCGATGGTGCTCGACGTGCTCACCCCCTCCCCGCGTGAACTGCTGCTGCGGATGCCGACGTCCGGCCTGCTGCGTCCGATCGCCGAGACGGTCCGGGACGATCCGGGCGACTCGCGGACGCTCGCGGACTGGGCCGCCCAGCTGGGCGTGAGCGTCCGTACGATCAGCCGCGCCTTCAACGCCGAGACCGGCATGAGTTTCGCCCGCTGGGTGGCGGCGGCGCGGGCGCAGCACGCGGTCGGGCTGCTCGCCCAGGGCCGCGCGCTGGAGGCGGTGGCCGAGGAGGTCGGTTACCGCTCGGCGAGCGCGTTCGGCGCGGCCTTCCGGCGTACGACCGGGCTGACCCCGGGAGCCTTCCGAGCCCGCTGAGGCCCGCCAGGCATGTCCGGATCGCTACAACGCCTGTCCCAAACGGACGATTGCGACAAGCCGCCCATTTCTCCTAAGGTGCCAGCGAAGGCAAGCCTTACCTAACCTTGGCTGGCCCGAAAGAAAGTGGAGTACGGATTGAAGCCTCGACATCGCCTTCGCGCCCTCGTGGTGACCGTCGCCGTCCTGCTGGGCATCGCGGCCTGTGGCGGCGCGCCGCAGACGAACGGCGAGGCCGCGAAACCGAACGCGAACACGAACACGAACACCGGCACCGCCTTCCCCATGACGATCGCCCACGCCCTCGGGCAGACCACCATCCCCGCCAAGCCGGTACGCGTGGCCACCGTCAACTGGGCCAACCATGAGGTGCCCCTCGCCCTCGGCGTCGTCCCGGTCGGCATGGCCGCCGCGAACTTCGGCGACGACGACGGCGACGGCCTGCTGCCCTGGGTGGAAAAGCGGCTGGAAGAGCTGAAGGCGCCCAAGCCGGTGCTGTTCGACGAGACCGACGGCATCGACTTCGAGGCCGTCGCCGACACCAAGCCGGACGTCATCCTGGCCGCCTACTCGGGCCTGACCCAGCAGGACTACGACACGCTGAGCGACATCGCCCCCGTGGTGGCCTACCCCAAGGCCGCGTGGGCGACCCCCTGGCGCGAGATCATCCGGTTGAACGGCAAGGCCATCGGCCTCGCCGCGGAGAGCGAGAAGCTGATCGGCGGAATCGAGGGCGACATCGCCCGGGTCGCCGGGAAGTACCCCCAGCTCAAGGGCAAGTCGGTGATGTTCATGACCCACGTGGACCCCAACGACGTGAGCGAGATCGGCTTCTACACCACGCACGACACTCGCACGCTGTTCTTCGAGGACCTGGGCATGACGATCCCCGGCAGCATCGCCGAGGCGTCCAAGGGCACCGAGAAGTTCGCCCTGACCCGCAGCGCGGAGCAGATCGACATGTTCGACGACGTGGACATCATCACCGGCTACGGCGACGCGAAGGGCGAACTGCTCGGCAAGCTGCGCGGCGACCCGCTGCTGTCGAAGATCCCGGCCGTCAAGCGCGGCTCGGTGTACCTTCTGGACGGTACCAAGCCGCTCGGCACCGCCGCGAACCCGACGCCGCTGTCGATCTCGTGGGTGCTCGACGACTACGCCAAGGCGCTGGCCGAGACCGCGGACAAGGTCAAGTGACGGCGGTCGGTACCGACCACCTGCCGGACGCCGCGCACCTGCGGCGTCCGGCGCGCGTGCGCCTGCTGTGGGCGGTGGCGGTGATCGCGGTACTGGCCGTGATCATGGTGGCCTCCGTCGCGCTGGGCTCGCGCGACACCGCCTGGTCCGACGTACTGGCCGCGCTCGGCGGCGCGGACGGCTCGCTGGAGCAGGCGGCGGTCACCAAGCGCATCCCGCGCACCCTGCTCGCGGTGCTCATCGGCGCGGCGCTCGGCCTGGCCGGGGGCGTGATGCAGGGCGTGACCCGCAACCCGCTGGCCGATCCCGGGATTCTGGGCGTCAACATGGGCGCGTCGCTCGCCGTCGTCACCGCCGTGGCGTTCTTCGGGCTGACCTCGCCGACCGGGTACGTCTGGGTGGCGATGGCGGGGGCCGGGGCCGCGGCCGTGTTCGTCTACACCGTCGGGGCCCTCGGGCGCGGCGGCGCGACGCCGCTCAAGCTGGCACTGGCCGGGGCCGCCACCTCGGCGGCCTTCGCGTCGCTGGTCAGCGCCGTGGTACTGCCCCGCAACGACATCTCGGGGAGCTTTCGGCTCTGGCAGATCGGCGGGGTCGGCGGCGCGTCGTACGAGCGCATCGGGCACGTCCTGCCGTTCCTCGCGGTCGGCTTCGCGGTGTGCCTGCTGTCGGCGCGGGCGCTGAACTCGCTGGCGCTGGGCGATGAGATCGCGGCCGGGCTGGGCGAGCGCGTCGCCGTCATCCGGGCCATCGCCGCCCTCGGGGCCGTGGTGCTGTGCGGCGCCGCGACGGCCGCCGCCGGGCCGATCGCCTTCGTCGGGCTCATCGTCCCGCACGCCTGCCGGCTGCTCGTCGGCGTGGACCACCGCTGGCTGCTGCCGTTCTCCGCTCTCATCGGGGCCGGGCTGCTCACCGTCGCCGACGTCATCGGGCGCCTGGTGGCCCGCCCGGCCGACATCGAGGTCGGCATCGTGACGGCGCTGATCGGTGCCCCCTTCTTCATCTACATCGTCCGCCGTCAGAAGGTGCGTGACCTGTGACCCCGACCGTTCTTTCGTCGGTGGTCCGGGGCCGCCGGCGGCGCGCCGCGCACCGCCGCCTGGTCATCGCGACGCTCGCGGTACTCGTCACCGCCGCGTTCGCGCTGACCCTGATGGCCGGGCAGACCTTTTACCCGCCCGGCGACGTGATCGGCGTCATCCTCGGCGAGCGGGTGCCGGGCGCGACCTTCACGGTCGGCCGGCTCCGGCTGCCGCGGGCGGTGCTCGCGGTGATCGCGGGCTTCGGCTTCGGCATGGCGGGCGTCACCTTCCAGACGATGCTCCGCAACCCGCTGGCCAGCCCGGACATCATCGGCATCAGTTCGGGGGCGAGCGCCGCGGCGGCCGTCGCGATCGTGTCGCTGTCCCTCGGCGGGACCCAGGTGTCCGTCCTGGCCATCGGGTGCGCGCTGGCGGTGGCCCTGCTGGTGTACGTCCTGGCGTTCCGGGACGGCGTCGCCGGGACCCGGTTGATCCTGATCGGCATCGGGATCGCCGCGATCATGGACAGCATCACCGCGTACGTGCTGTCCCGGGCCGCCGAGTGGGACCTCGCGGAGGCCACCCGCTGGCTGACCGGCAGCCTCAACGGCACGACCTGGGCGGAGGTGCTGCCCGCCGTGGCCGCCACCGCCGTACTCGCCCCGGTGCTGCTGGCCCGGGGGCGCGACCTGACGGCGCTGCGGCTCGGCGACGACACCGCCTCGGCCCTCGGGGTGCGCGTCGAACGCACCCGGGTCGTGGTGATCGTCGCCGCGGTCGGGCTGATCGCGTTCGCCACGGCGGCGAGCGGGCCGATCGCGTTCGTGGCGTTCCTGTCCGGTCCGATCGCGGCCAGGCTGACCGGCGTGGGCGGCTCGCCGCTCGTGCCCTCCGGGCTGGTCGGCGCGCTGCTGGTACTGGTGGCCGACTTCGCCGGGCAGTTCGCGTTCGGCACCCGCTTCCCGGTCGGCGTCGTCACCGGCGTGCTCGGCGCGCCGTACCTCGTCTATCTGATCGTCCGCACCCATCGTGCCGGAGGTTCGCCATGACCACGTCCCACTCCCTGACCGCCGAGGGCCTGGCGCTCGGCTACGGCGACCGGGTCGTCATCGACTCCCTCGACCTGGTCGTGCCGCCCGGCCGGATCACGGTCATCGTCGGCGCGAACGCCTGCGGCAAGTCGACGCTGCTGCGCTCGCTGTCCCGGCTGCTCACGCCGCGCGCGGGCCGGGTCGTACTGGACGGCAAGGAGGTGCACCGCACCCCCGCCAAGCAACTGGCCAGGACGCTCGGCCTGCTGCCGCAGTCACCGGTCGCGCCGGAGGGCATCACCGTGCTCGACCTCGTCGGCCGGGGCCGCCACCCGCACCAGGGGCTGTTCTCCCGCTGGTCCGAAAGGGACGACGCCGCGGTGGCCGCCGCCCTGAGCGCCACCCAGACCGCCGACCTCGCCGACCGGGCGGTGGACGAGCTGTCCGGGGGCCAGCGCCAGCGGGTCTGGATCGCCATGGCGCTGGCCCAGCAGACCGACCTGCTGCTGCTGGACGAGCCGACCACCTTCCTGGACGCCTGCCACCAGGTCGAGGTACTGGACCTGCTCACCGACCTGAACCACACCCGCGGCACCACCATCGTGATGGTCCTGCACGATCTCAACCTCGCCGCCCGCTACGCCGACCACCTCATCGCCCTGGCCGCAGGGAGGCTGCACGCCTGCGGCCCGCCCGGCGAGGTCCTCACCGAGGACTGCGTCCGCACCGTCTTCGGCCTGGACAGCCGCATCATCGACGACCCCGTCTCCGGCCGCCCCCTGATGCTCCCCATCGGCCGCCACAACGTGCTGTCCCGAACGGCCCCGGCGGCTAGCGGAGGCGCCTGATCTCGCCGTAGGCGCGGTAGAAGCCGCCGCGGCCGGCCGAGCGCACGCCGTCCACCAGGTAGCGGGCGCCGGGCTCGCGGACGTCCTTGGGGAACTGCACGTTCCAGGTCTCATAGCCGGGGCTGACCACGCGGACGCGCAGCCGCTCACCCTCCCGGACGCACTCCACGACCACGCCGTCGCCGGGCTCGTCCACCACCTCCAGCACGGTGGACGGCTCGACCACCTCCAAGGTGGCCGCGGCCTTGACGTCCACCGGCCGCGGGACGGTGCCCTGCTCGGCCGCGGCGATGGCCGCCTCGCTGGCGTCGATGCAGGCCAGCGAACCGTCGGTGGTGACGATGTAGAGGCGGTCGTCCAGGAACTGCATGGAGAAGGCCGAGCCGCAGCCGGTGCCGAGCTTCCACAGCCGCTTGCCATCCGCGGTGAAACAGTAGACCGAGGACTGGTTGTCGCCCGCGAAGACGTACCGTCCGCCGGGCGAGGTGGCGCAGGAGTAGACCGGACCGTCGCAGCGGTAGACCGCCTCCACCCGGCCGTCGCCCTTGGCCAGCCGGTGGACGGTGCGGCGGGCCGTGCCCGCGTACACCGAACCCGACTCCTGCCAGCCGAACAGCACGCCATCGGCCTGGGTGTTCTCCCACACGAGCGTGCCGTCCGCGGCGTCGTAGCGGGCGACGCCGCCGGAGTGGCCGTGGTAGACGGCGTCCTGGTCGCAGCGGACCATCCAGGCCGACGAGCCCGACCCCGTGCGGGCCCACTGGAACTCGTCCTCGTAGTCGATCGTGGTGATCCGCCCGTCCTGGTCGGAGACGCCGAGCACGCCGTCGTGGATGTCCAGCCAGTAGATGTCCACGTCGGCGGAGATCTCGTAGGCGGACCTCGGCACCTTGCCGCTCAGGTCGTAGACCCGGCCGTCGTCGCATCCGGCGTAGATCCAGAAGTCGTCGGCGACGATGCACTTGACGCCGTCGGGCAGCCGGAACCGGCCGGTCACGTCGCCTTCGTGGGTGAGGGTGTAGACGTCGCCGCGCTGGTTGCCGACCCAGCAGCGCTCGCCATCGATGAAGATGCCGAACGCGGCGTCGCCGCTGCGGAAGCGCCACAGGACGGGGGCCTGCCGGGCGGTGGAGCGGGTGCTGGCGATGGCCCGGCGGGTGACGGCCCGGCGCATCCGCATCCCGCGCACGGCCGCGGCGTAGCCCTTGCGGGTCTTCTCAGCGATCTTCTTGGCCGCCGCGGCCTCTGCCTTGGCCTGCGTGGGGAAGGAGGTGACCTTGGTCTGGCCGACCTCCCCGATCCGCCCGTAGCTGATCGTGACCTGCGTGCCCGCCACGGTCACCTCGTAGAACTTGTGCGCCCCGCCGCTGTCCTCGGACAACTCAAGGTAGGTCATGTCCGCGCTTCTCCAGATTCGCCGCGCCTGATCGATTGCTCCGGAGATTAGAGGACCGCGGCGACAGAATCGGGTGGTTTCCGGGAGGGGGCGGGGGTGCGCGGCAACCGTCCGAAATGTATGGTGCTTTTTGATAGATGTGCCTCGTGGATGGGGGTGACGGCCGCGCCATGACGCTTTCGCCGTGGAGTTGCTCGTTCGTGTACGCCGTCGGGATCAACACGCCCCCGGACGAGCCGCCCCACGAGATGGCCGCCTTCCACGAGTTCTATGACGCCCATCTGGGTGATGTCGTGGCCCGCAACCCCGGGTTCGTGTGCGCGGAGCGGTACGAGCTGGCGCAGGTCGATCCGCCGCCGGGGCCGTGGCCGCGCTGGCTGGCCGTGTACGGCCTGGACGGCGAGGAGGCCGCGCGGCGGTTCGCCGAGCAGGTGACCGGGCCGCCGGAGGAGCGGCCGGTGTATCCGCCGGGGCCGTCGCCGTGGCGGCGGATGGAGCCGGTGTGGCGGCTGATCTGGCAGCGTACCGCCTGGACGGGCCGGGACGTCTCCGCCGGGCGGGTGGCGCTGATCGGCATCGACCCGGCGGCGGAGTCGGGCGAACGGGAGATCGCGGACTTCGACGACTTCTACACCCGCGTCCATCTCCCGGAGATCATCGCGGCGTTCGGCTACGACCGGGGCTCGCGGTTCGAGCGGTGGCGGGAGTTCCGGCACCCCGAGCCGGGCTGCCCGGCGTACCTGGCCCTGTACGAGGCCGAGGCCGCGCCGCCGGTGCCCGCGCCGGGCACGGTTTCACTGACCCCCGGCCCGCCCGCGTGGGAGGGGCGGACCGTCAGTTGGCGCGTCAAGTACGACCGGATCACGAAGTAGGGGAGCACACGTGCGGTTTCGGACATCAGCCACCATCGAGGTCGGCCGGATGCGGATCTCACAGGTCAGCGATGGCGTGCTGGAGGCGCCGCGGCGTACGTGGTTCAACGGCGTGCCGCCGGAGGAGTGGATGCCCGCCACCGGCGTGACCGACCCGGACCACCTGTTCCGGGTGAACTTCGGCACGTTCCTGGTGACCGGCGACGGATCGGTGACGCTCGTGGACACCGGGTGGGGACACCGCGCGCACGAGGTCGCCGGGCTCGCGGGCGCGGGCGGGATGCTGGACCGGCTCGCCGACCTGGGCGTTCGGCCCGGCGACGTGGACCGGATCGTCCAGACCCACCTGCACGCCGACCACTGCGGCTGGCTGATCAAGGACGACGCGGGCACGCCCACCTTCCCTCGGGCCGAGGTCTACGTGCACGAGCGCGAGATCGCCTACTGGACCGGCGAGGAGGTCGCCGCGATCCCGGCGAACCACTCGATGGTCCCGGCGGTGCGGAAGCGGATCGAGGCCGTGTCGGCGGCGGGCCGGCTGCGCGCCTTCGGCGGCGAGCTGCCGCTGTCGGACGCGGTCACCGTGCTGCCCGCGCACGGGCACACGCCGGGGCACGTCGTCGTGCTGGTGGCCGACGGCGGCGCGGCGGCGGTCATCGTCGGCGACGTCGCCCATCACCCGACCCACCTGGAGCACCCGGGCTGGCTGCCGGTGATCGACTACGACCCGCCCCGGTCGGTGGAAAGCCGCGAGATGGTCGCCGCCCTGGCGGCCGAGCGGAACGCGGCGCTGCTCGCGCCGCACTTCCCGATCCTGACCGTGGTCGGGGTGTCCCGCGACTCCGGCGGCGCGGTGCGGGCGACCGTGCGCCGCGACGAGGACCAGGCGGGCTAGCGCGATGGGAGCGGAAGAACCGCGCATCGAGCCGGTGCCGGTGGAGGACTACCACCGGCTGGAACGCGAGCTGTTCGGCGACGAGGCCCACGCGGGCACGGCGGGCGTGTCGCGGATGTGGGCGCACAATCCGGGCCTGATGAAGGCGCAGCGCCCGTTGCAGGAGTACCTGCTGGGGGGTTCCACGCTGCCGCCCAGGGACCGCGAGCTGGCGATCCTGCGGGTGACGTGGCTGTGCCGCTCGGAGTACGCCTTCGGCCAGCACACCCTGTTCGGCGCGCGGGCCGGGCTGTCGGCGCAGGAGATCCGCCGGGTCACCGAGGGCCCGGACGCCCCCGGCTGGACGCCGTTCGAGGCCGCGCTGCTGCGCGCGGTGGACGAACTGCGGGCCGACGCGCGCGTGTCCGGCCCGACCTGGGCGGTCCTGGCAGAAACCTACGACACCGCGCAGCTCATCGACCTGATCGCGGTGATCGGCCGGTACTGGACGGTCGCCGTCACGCTCAACTCGGCCGGTGTGCCGCTGGACCCGGACCGCCCCGGTTTCCCGGAGCGGCCCGCGTCCTGAACGGATCGGTCAGCGGCGGGCCTTGGCCAGCTCCTCGACCGGGGTCCCGTAGATCTGCCCGCCGAGGGACTGCCCGCCGTCGGCGGTCAGCACCGTGCCGGTCACGTAGGAGGTGCGGTCGCTGAGCAGCAACGCGGTCAGCCCGGCGACCTCCTCCGGACTGGCGAAGCGCCGCATCGGCACCGAGGACAGCACCCGCTCGCGTTCCTCGGGCGAGGCCCACAGCGCCGCGCCCGCGCCGTCGGTCTCGGTGGGGCCGGGCGCGATGCAGTTCAGCCGGATGCCGTACCTGGCCCACTCGACCGCCAGCGTCTTGGTCATCGAGACGACCCCGGCCTTGGCGGCGGCGCTGTGCACGGTGCCGGGGTGGCCGGTCCAGGCGTAGGTGGCCACCACGTTGACCACCGCGCCCGGCCGTCCGTCCCTGATCAGCCGCCTGGCCACGGCCGACGTGCAGTGCCAGGCGCCGTTGAGCACGATGTCCACCACCGCCCGCCAGCCGTTCGCGGACAGTTCCTCCGCGGGGGCGACGAAGTTGCCCGCGGCATTGTTGACCAGGCCGTCCACCCTGCCGAACCGGGCCTCGGCGGCCTCCACCGCCGCCTCGACGGCCGCGGGGTCGCGTACGTCGGCCGAGTACGCCAGCGCCGCCCCGCCCGCGCTCTCGACCTTGGCGACCACCTCGTCCAGCGGCTCCTTGCGCCTGCCGAGCACCGTGACCGACGCGCCGAGTTCGGCCAGCCGGAGCGCGACGGCCGCGCCGATGCCGGTACCGCCGCCGGTGACCAGATAGGCGCGGCCTGTCAATGATTCCAACGTTGCTCCCCGGTAGTGGTTGTGGATGAGGCGATCAGGTGGAGGCGAACGTCTGGAACCGCTTCAGCACCTCGTTGCGGTTCTTGCTCCACCAGTCGGCGCCGTACAGGAACTGCATCTCGGCGTTGGCCGGGTGGGAGGGCAGGGTGCGCGCCCACTCCTTGTCCATGAGTTCCATGGCCTTGGAGTTGGCCGGTCCGTTGTTGTACTTGCTCCACACGGCGGCCTGGACGTCCGGCCGGACCGAGTACTCGATGAGCTTGAACGCCGCCTCCTTGTTGCGCGCGCCCTTCGGCACCGACCACGCGCCGAGCTGGAGCATGCCGCCGTTCCAGGTGAAGTCGAGCGGCGCGCCCTGCTTCTTCAGCGCGTCCAGCCGCCCGGCGAAGATGCTGGAGGCGGAGACCTGCCCACTGACCAGCATCTGGCCGGGCTGCGCGCCGGAGGTCCACCACTGCGGCACGTTCGGCTTGAGCGCGCCCAGTTGGGCGAACGCCTTCTCGACGTCCACGGGATACAGCTTGTCGGGCGCGACGCCCGCGCTGAGCAGGGCGAACTCCAGGTCCGGCGGCACGCCCTGGTCCGCGCCGCGCAGCGTGCGCTTGCCGGGGAACTTCTGGACGTCCCAGAAGTCGGCCCAGCCCTCGGGCTTGGCGCCCTTCATCGCCTCGGTGTTCCAGGCCATGACGATGGAGAACAGGTAGTACGTCAGCCAGTTCTTGTCCACGTACGACGGGTCGATGCCCGGGATGTTCAGCAGCCTGTCGGGCAGCGGCTCGAAGTAGTCGCGGCCGAGCGGCAGCACGATGGACGGGCCGCCGGCGATGAGGTCCCACTCGATGTTCCCGGTGTCCACCATGGCCTTGATCTTGGCCCCGGTGGGCGGCCCGGCGATGGCGACCTCGATCCCGGTCTCCTTGCTGAACGGGTCGAAGATGTACTTCTTCTCGGCGTCCTGGAGCGCCCCGCCCCAGTCGGCGACCACCAGCCGCCCGCCCCCGCCGCCCCCCGAACCGCCGGAGCCGGAACCGCCCGAGCCGCCGGAGCCGCAGGCGTTGAGCAGGGGGACGGCGGCGAGGCCCCCGGCCAGCAGGGCGCCGCGGCCGAGCAGGCCGCGCCGCGACAGGAGTTCCCGGCGGTGATCGTGGTGTGAGCTGGGCATGGCGAAACCGTCTTTCATGCAAGGGGGGAGAAGCGGCGGGCCGGTGCGGGCCCGGAGGGAGAGGTCAGGCGAACATGCCTCTCTTGAGCAGGTTGCGGGCGATGATGATGCGCTGGATCTCGGAGGTGCCCTCCCAGATGCGCTCGATCCTGGCGTTGCGGTAAGCGCGCTCGACGTACGTCTCGTTCATGTAGCCGGTGCCGCCGAAGATCTGGAGCACCCGGTCGGCGACCCGGCCGAGCGCCTCGCTGGCGAACAGCTTGGCGACGGACGCCTTGGCACTGACGATCTTGGCGGCCTCCCCCTGGTCGGCGGCCCAGGCCGCGCTGTAGGTGAGCATCCGCGCGGCCTGGAGGTCGGTCGCGCAGTCCGCCAGCATGAACTGGATGGCCTGGTAGTCGGCGATCGGGCGGCCGAACTGCACGCGCTGCTTGGCCCATTCCACACCCTCGTCGATGAGCCGGGCCATCGGGCCCAGGCAGCGGGCGGCGGTCATCACGCGGCCGGAGCTGAGCCCGCCGTGCGCGATGTCGAACCCGTGCCCCGGCTCGCCGAGGACGTTCTCCGCCGGTACCACGCAGTCGTCGAAGACCAGTTCGGCCTGCCGGTAGCCGCGGTGGCCCATCGTCTTGTGCGTCTGGCCGACCGCGAAGCCGGGAGTGCCCCGTTCGACCAGGAACGCGGTGATCCGGTCCTTCTCCCGGTCGGGGTGGGTGACGGCGAAGACGATCGCGAAGTCCGCCGAGTCGGCGTGGCTGATGAACCGCTTGCGGCCGTTGATCACCCACGAGCCGTCCCTGTGCTCGGCGCGCGTCTTGATCCCGGCGGCGTCGGAGCCGGTGTCCGGCTCGGTGAGCGCGAAACACCACTGCTTGTCGCCGGTCACGCACGGCAGCAGGAACCGCTCGCGCTGGGCGTCGTCGCAGGCCAGCAGGATGGAGGGCGCGGTCGGTACGACCTCGGCCAGGCCGCCGAGGGCGCGGAACAGCTCCTCGGTGACGAGCACCTGGCCGAGTACGTCCAGCCCGGCCCCGCCGACCTCCTCGGGCATCCCGATCGCGTTGAGGCCGATCTCCACGGCCTTCTTCTTGATGCTCCGCTCGACCTCCTCGGGCAGCCCGTCGTGCTCCTCCACATGGTCTTCGTGCGGCAGCAGTATGTTGTCGACGAACCGGCGCACGACGCGGCGGAACTCGGCGAGGTCGTCTGGAATGGTGAAGTCCATCAGGTCCGTGGTCCTTTCCCGGCGGCACGCACGATCAGGGCGTCCAGCGCGAGGCAGCCCTCGCCCTCCGGCCGGCACAGCAGCGGGTTGATGTCGATCTCGCCGACCTCGGGCAGGTCCGCGAGCAGCCGTCCGACGCGTACGACGACGTCGGCGAGCGCCGCCACGTCGGCGGGCGGGCCGCCGCGGTAGCCGCGAAGCAGCGGGGCGACGCGCAGCCGGGCGAGCGCGGCGCGCACGTCGCCGGCGTCGAACGGCCAGAGCAGGCAGGCGGCGTCGGCGACCAGTTCGGTGAGCACGCCGCCCGCGCCGACGACGACGAGCGGGCCCGCCGGGTCGTTCCGGCCTCCGACGATCAGCTCCACGCCGGGGCCGGCCATTCGTTCGACGCGCACGGTCAGCGGCGTATCGGGTCCGGCCGCGTCGATGCCGGCCTTGATCAGGCGGTCGTAGGCGTCGCGCAGCTCCGCGTCGCCGGCCAGGCCGACCGCGACGCCGCCGACGTCGGACTTGTGCGCCAGGCCGGGGGCCTGGAGCTTGGCGACCACCGGGTACCCGACGCGGCGGGCGATCTCCACGGCGGTCTCGGCGTCCCCGGCCACGTCGCCGACCGGGGCGGCCACCCCGTACGCGCCGAGCAGGCCCTTGGCGCCGGTCTCGGTCGGCTCGGGCCCGGCCAGGTCGAGCAGGTCACGGGCGTGCGGCCGGACGCCGGACGGCCCCGGGTCCGCCACCGGTACGACGGGGCCGCGCCCGGCCGCCAGGGCGAACGCCCGCAGCGCCGGCCGTACCCCGGCCAGCAGCACGACCCCCTGCTCGTGGGCCATCGTGACCAGGCCGGGCACGATGTCGGTGGTGGTGGTGACCAGCGCGACCGGCACGTCCAGCCCGGCCGCGGCCTCGGCCGCGCCGCCGACCATCTCCGGCCAGCCCACCTCGTCCAGCGGGTCGGCGTACGTCGGGGAGTCGCCGGTGAAGGCGACCGCGCCGACGCCCGGACACCGCCCCATCGCCCGGGCGGCGGCCCGGTAGACGTCCCTGTTCCCCCAGGAGGAGGCGGTCAGGTCCAGCGGGTTGGCGATCTTGGCGTAGTCCGGCAGCACCGCCGCCAGCGCGGCCTCGGTGGTCGCGTCCAGCTCGGCGAGTTCGACGCCGGTGTCCTCGGCGAGGTCGGCGACCAGCCCGCACTCCCCGCCGGAGCTGGCGTACACGGCGAGCGCGCCGCCGCGCGGGCGCTTGGGCGCGGCCAGCAGCGAGCACAGCGCGACCATCTCGTCGAGGTCGTCCACCCGGTGTACGCCGGTCTGCCGGAACAGCGCCTCGTAGGCGGCGTCGCTGCCCGCGAGCGTGCCGGTGTGCGCGACCGTCGCGGCCTCGCCCCTGGCCGACCGGCCGACCTTCAGCGCCACCACGGCCACGTCGCGCTCGGCGGCGCGTTCGGCCAGCCGCCGGAACCGGGTGAGGTCGGCCAGGCCCTCCATGACCAGGCCGACGACGCGCACCCCGGGGTCGGTGACGAAGTAGTCCAGGCAGTCGGCGAGGTCCAGCACGGCCTGGTTGCCCACCGAGACGCCGTAGGCGACGGCCGGCAACCGGCCGGACAGCATCGTGGTCAGCGCCATGTTGCCGCTCTGCGCGGCGAGCGCGACCGACCCGCCCGCCCCCGCGTGGCCGTAGGGCATCTCAATGCCCCACAGCGCGGCCCGGCCCCGGTAGCTGGCCAGGCCCAGGCAGTTGGGGCCGATCAGCGGCAGCCGGTCCGCCGCGGTGGCGGTGATCCCGGCCTGCCGGGCGCGGCCCTCGGCGTCCTGCTCGGCGAACCCGGCCGCGTACACGACCATGCCTCCCGCGCCCAGCTCGGCGGCCTCGGCCACCACCCCGGGCACGGCGTGCGCGGGGACGGCGGCGGCCACCGCGTCGGGCGCCTCGGGCAGGTCGGCGAGCGACGGGTAGGCGGGCACGCCGTCCACCTCGCGGTGGGTGGGGTGGACGACGTACAGGCGGCCCTCGAAGCCGAGCGCGCGGGTGTTGCGCAGCGTGCGCAGGCCGTACCCGCCCTTGGGAGAGGCGCCGACGACGGCGACGCTCGCGGGGCGGAACAGGCGGTCGAGCCGGTGCCCGTCCATCAGCGCCCCACGAAGACGGGCGCGCGCTTGTCGATCGCCGCTTTGAGCCCTTCGGCCATGTCCTCGGTCTCGGCGCAGCGGTGACCGGCGCGCAGCTCGCCCCGCAGCGCCTCCTCGATGCCGATGGAGTGGCCCTTGCGGATGTTCAGCTTGGCCTCGCCGATCGCGATGGTCGGTCCGGCCGCGAAGATCCGCGCCTGCTCCATCGCCCGGTCCATCAGCGCCTCCGGCTCGACGACCTCGCTGACCAGGCCGATCCGCAGCGCCTCGGCGGCGTCCACGATCCGGCCGGTGTAGATCAGCTCGGCCGCCCTGGCCTCGCCGACCAGGCGCGGCAGCAGGTAGGAACCGCCCGCGTCGGGGCAGATGCCGCGCTGGGCGTACACCTCGCCGAACCGCGCGGTGGTTGCGGCGAACCGCATGTCGGCGGTGAGCGCGAGGTCGCAGCCGCCGCCCACGGCGACGCCGTTGACCGCCGCGATGACCGGCTTGGGCAGCCAGTACAGCCGGGTGATGACCCGGTGCATCTTGGCCGGCCAGGACTCCTCGTCCCGGTCGGAACGCGCGTGCCACTCCTTGACGTCGGCCCCCGAGCAGAACCCGCGCCCGGCACCGGTGATCACCAGCGCCCGTACGCCGGGGTCGCGGCCGGCCAGCATGACGACCCGGTCCAGCTCGTCGATGTCCCGGTTGGCGATGGCGTTCAGCCGTTCCGGCTTGTTCAGGGTGAGCACCCCGACCGCGCCGTCCATCTGCCAGGTCAGGCTCGTCAGCCCGCTGATCTCCATCACACACCTTTCAGGTAGAGGCCGTCGGACGGGCGGAAGGTCAGCCAGTGCCCCGAGCCCGCCGCGAGGTCGCCCGCGCCGGCGGCGGGCACGGCGATCTGCACCCGCGCGCCCGCGCCCGCCCGCAGGTGGACCTCGACCTGCGCGCCGAGGTAGACGGCCGTCTCGACCTTGCACCTGATCGCGTTGACATCGGCGGTGCCGGGCCGTTCGGCGGCCAGGGTGAACCGCTCCGGCCGGATCATGAAGTCGCCCGTGGCGTCCGGGCAGGTGTCGTTCTCGGCGTCCACCAGGATGCGCCCGTCCAGGCCCTCCACCGACAGCACGGTCCGCTTGCCGCGCTCCAGCCGCTTGGCGGGCAGGCACACCGACTGGCCGAGGAACCTGGCCACGAACGAGTTGACCGGGCGTTCGTAGATCTCGCCGGGGGGCGCGGTCTGCTGGAGCACGCCCTGGTGCATGACGCCGATGCGGTCGGACAGGGCAAGGGCCTCGTCCTGGTCGTGGGTGACGTACATGACGGTCGCGCCGATGCGTTCTTGCAGCGACTTGAGTTCCAGGCGCATGTGGTCGCGCAGGTTGCGGTCCAGCGCGCCGAGCGGTTCGTCCATCAGCAGCACGCTCGGGTCGAACACGAACGCGCGGGCGAGCGCGACGCGCTGTTGCTGGCCGCCGGAGAGCTGCCTGGGGTAGCGGTCCTTGTAGGGGCCGAGTTGCGTCATCTCCAGCACCCGATCGACCTCGCGGGCGATGTCGGGCCGCTTCCTGCGCCGCATCTGGAGCGGGAAGGCGACGTTCTGCGCCACCGTCATGTGCGGGAACAGCGCGTAGTTCTGGAAGACCAGCCCGATGTTGCGCTTCTCCGGCACCTCGTCGGTGACCCGGCGGCCGGCGAGCAGGATGTCCCCTGAGGTCGCGGCCTCCAGGCCGGCGAGCATCCGCAGCGAGGTGGTCTTGCCCGACCCGCTGGGGCCGAGCAGGGTCAGGAACTCGCCCTCCTTGATGCCGAGGTTGAGGTCGCGGACGGCCGAGAAGGTCCCGAACCGCTTGCAGATGCCGGCGAAGACGACCTGGTCGGTCACGAACGCCTCCTTTCCCGCAGGGTCTTGATCAGCTCGGTGATCAGGAACAGGCCGACACAGACGACGATGAGCACGGTGCCCGCCACCGCGAGCGTGGGCGTCAGGTCGTAGCGGACGCTGTCCCACAGCCTGCGCGCGAGCGTCACCGAGTCGCTCCCGGCCACGAACAGGATGATCACCGCCTCGTCGAAGGCGATGACGAAGGCGAACAGCGCGCCCGCCGAGATGGCCGAGGTGAGCTGCGGCAGGGTGATCCGCGCCAGCGTCTGCCGCATCCGCGCGCCGAGCGTGCGGGCGGCGTTCTCCAGCTCCGGATCGAGCTGCTGGAGCGCGCTGGACACCGAGGTGAGCACGTACGGCACGCCCATCACCGAGTACGCCACCGCGATGGCCACCCAGTCGCCCACCAGCCGCAGCTCGGCGAAGACGAAGTAGAAGCCCATCGCCAGCACGATGATCGGGACGACGATCGGCGAGTACATCAACGCGAAGGCGAACCCGGCGCCGCGCCCTGGGGTGCGGGCCATGCCCCACGCGCCGAACGTGCCGACGACGGTCGCGATGACCGCCGCGAGCACCGCGATCTTGGCGCTCTGCAGGGTGGCGTCGATCCACGCGGGGTCGCCGAAGAAGCGCTCGTAGTGGACGAGCGACCAGCCCTCCAGCGGGAAGGTCAGGTAGTCCACGCTGTTGAACGACTCGATCACCACGATCAGGATCGGGATGACCAGGAAGGCGAACACCAGCGCGACCACGACGCGCAGCGTCCAGCGCAGCACCCGTTCCAGCGGCCCGGTGGGCAGCTTGTCGGGCCGGGTGCGGATCTTGCGTTCGATGACCCGGTCGCGGGCGGTGGCCGTCACAGCGACACCAGCCCCTTCACCTTGGTGAGCCTCCTGACGATCAGGGTGAGCGCCACCGCGACGACCAGCAGCATGGTGGCGAGCGCCGCCGCGAGCCCCCAGTCGAAGGTCACCTGCACGCTCTGCGCGATGACGACCGCGATCGTGCTCTCCTTGGGGCCGCCGACCAGCGCGGGCGTCACGTAGAAGCCCAGGCCGATGACGAACACGAGCATGCCGCTGCTGACGATCGCGGGGAACGCCAGCGGCAGGTACACGCGCAGGAACGCGCGCACCGGCCCCGCGCCGAGGGTGCGGGCGGCCCGGACGAGGGAGTCGTCGATCTGGTCGAGCGTGCCCTTGATGATCAGGATCGGGAAGGGCAGCAGGATGTGCGTGAGCGCGATGACCACGGCCGCCTCGGAGTAGAGCAGGCCGGCGGTGTCGCCGGTGAACGGCGACAGCAGGCGCGGCACGACACCGTTGTCGCCCAGCAGCACGATCCAGGCGAAGGACCGCACCAGCACACTCGTCCAGAACGGGATCACCACCAGCACGGACAGGATGCGCGCCACCCTGGCGGTGACCCGGGCGAGCACGTACGCCACGGGGAACCCGAGCAGCACCGTCAGCACGGCGACCTCGGCCGACATCCGCACGGTCACGGCGAGCGCGTGCCAGGTGGTCGCGTCGGACACCGCCCGGCCGAAGTTGCCGAAGCCGAACTCCGGCTCGGTGACGCTCTTGAGCAGCATGGCGCCGACCGGGTAGGCGTACACCAGGACCATGAAGGCCACCGGCAGTGCCAGCGCCACCGTGGCGAACCGCGGTCGTCGCAGGAAGGGGCGGGGACGTTCGCCTGGCATGGCGGATCCCTCGCCCTCGTCATCGCCGGGCGGCGGTCGGAGCGTCGCCGTCGAGCGCGTCGCCATCGCTCACCTTCCCTCCCGTGGGGTCGTCGGTCGGGCGTTGATTGGGATTAGCAGTGGGGACAGTCAACGTTCACAGCGCGTGCGGTGTCATGAGGACCCGGTCACAAAGGTGTCCGGGCCCCCATGTGTCGCTCACACAGTCCCCGCCAACGTAGCGAATCTTGACGCTGTGTGACAGGCGTGATATTCGTCGCGGTCTGGGGTCTGGAGAGTGAAATGCCAACATCAGCCGCCCTGACCGTCGTGGCCTCCCGTCTGAAGGCCGCCTCTACTCACATCGCCAACGAGTTCGTCCGCCAGTACATCTCCGCCGCCGATTCGGCCGATCGGCAGGCGCCCATGGAGACCTTCGAGACGGCCGTCCGGATCGTCGGGCACTGCGCCGTCGCGCTGACCGGCGAGCGATTTCACGACGACGTCCACATCGGTCGCGGCGCACGGGTCGCCCTCCAGGGCAAGTCCGTGGCCGAGGCCGTGGAGTGGCTGCGTTCGCTCGAACGCGTGATCACCGACCACCTGCTCGCCGATCCGTCGATCGGCCGCGACGAGGTCAGAAGCGCCCTGGCCACGATCGCCGAGCTGTTCGACGAGCTGTGCACGCACGAGCTGGAGTCCTTCAGCACCACTTACGGCGAGCTGTCGAGCTGGCATTCGCGGGTCGGCACCGACCTGCTGAGCTGCCTGGTCGCCGGCCCGCCGATGGACGCCAGCACGGTCAACAACCACGCCAGGGTGCTCAACATCAACCCGCACCAGCCGTTCCGGGCGGTGGCCGCCTGCCACGAGCCGCTGCCCAGCCCGCAGCAGTGGGCCCGGGTACGGCGGCGTTTTCTGGAAGTGCTCGGCCGGCACGACCCGCGCCGCGAGGCCCTGATCCGCGACCGCAACGGCCTGCTGCTCGCCCTGGTGCCGACCAACCGGGAGGGCCCCGGCATCGTCGAACTCCTCACCCGGATGCTCGACGACGAGCTGGGCCGGTCACTGTTCGTGTCGTCCGGCGAGCCCGGGGAGTCGCTGGCCGCCTCCGGGCACAGTTGCCGCCAGGCGCTGTCGGCCCTGGAGATCGGCATGTACCGGGGGCAGCGCGGCCAGGTGACCAAGTGCACGGACGTCATCCTGGAAGTGCTGCTCGCGCACAACCGATGGGTGTCGCGGCGGATCATCGAGACCCGCATCGGCTCGCTGACCGAGAAACCCCACCTGCTGGACACCCTGCGCGCCTACATCGCGTGTGACATGGCGCTCCAGCGCACCGCGGAGGAACTGGTCGTCCACCCCAACACGGTGGCCTACCGGCTGCGCCAGATCGCCACGCTGACCGGCCGGGACATGCGCCGGATCACCGACATAGGGGATCTCGGGGTCGCGCTGATGGCCTACGACGCGGTGGAGATGCGCCGCGACCAGGAGGAGGGCCGCACCGACCTGCGCGCCCGCCTGTTCGGGTGACGACGCGTTCGTGATCGGGCTGTGATCGGGCCATAAGCCCCGCGCGGATTCTTTGGTATTCCACCCTCATCAGGTCCGCGCGGAATCGGCCTAGGCTTCGAGCCGATCGCCAGGACGTGAGCGGAGCGTACATGGACCATCGTGCGGACACGTACATCGGCGGACGCTGGACCGAGAGCCGGGGCGAGGACGTCATCGCCGTCCTGGACCCCAGCACCGGTCACTGCGTCGCGACCGTCAGGGAATCGGCCGCCGAGGACGTGGACGCGGCCGTGGACGCCGCGACCGCGGCCCGGCCCGCGCTGCGGTCGATGGAGCCCGCGGCGCGGGCCGCGTTGCTCACGCGGATCGCCGACGAGCTGGAGAAACGGTCCGCCGACCTGGCCGGGCTGATCTCCAGGGAGATGGGCATGCCGCGCAAGCACTGCGAGGGCTACCAGGTGCGGACCGCCGTGACCACGCTGCGCAACACCGCCGCCGCCCTGCCGGAGGTCGAGTTCACCACGCGGATCGGGCACTCCACCGTCTACCGCGAGCCGGTCGGCGTGGTGGCCGCGATCACCCCGTGGAACTTCCCGCTGCTCCAGACCGTGGCCAAGGTCGGCCCCGCGCTGGCCGCCGGGTGCCCGGTGGTGCTGAAGCCCAGCGAGATCACCCCGCTGGACGCGTTCGTGCTGGCCGAGGCCGTCCACGCGGCGGGCGCGCCCGCCGGGGCGTTCAACCTGGTGCTCGGTAACGGCATGAACGTCGGCGAGTACCTGGTCGGCCACCCCGGCACCGCGATGGTGTCGCTGACCGGCTCCACCAGGGCCGGACGCCGGGTCGCCCGGCTGGCCGCCCCCGGCGTCAAGCGGGTGGCGCTCGAACTCGGCGGCAAGTCCGCGTCGGTCGTGCTGCCCGACGGCGACCTCGCCGCGGCCGTGGCGGGCAGCGTCCGCACCGTGATGATCAACTCCGGGCAGACCTGCACCGCCCTGACCCGCCTGCTGGTCCCCTTCCAGAAGCTGGCCGAGGCTGAGACGCTGGTCGCCGAGGCGATGGCCGCCTACCGTGTGGGCATGCCGCACGACCCGGACGCCGACGTCGGCCCGCTGGCCAGCGCCGGGCAGCAGCAGCGGGTCAACGAGCACCTGGAACGCGCGCCGGTGGACGGGGCCAGGACGATCTGGGCCCATCCCCCGGACAAGCTGCCGCGCACCGGCTTCTTCGCCGGCCCGGCGGCGTTCACGGTCACCGACCCGCGCATCCCGCTGGCCCAGCAGGAGGTGTTCGGGCCGCTGCTGGCCGTCATCCCCTACGTGGACGAGACCGACGCCGTGGACATCGCCAACGGCACCGACTACGGCCTGGCCGCCGCCGTGTGGTCGGCCGACGAGGAGCGCGCGCTGGCGGTGGCCGGGCGGCTGGAGGCGGGCAGCGTGGCGGTGAACGGCGCGCCGTTCAACGGGCTGGCCCCGTTCGGCGGGTACAAGCAGTCCGGGCACGGGCGCGAGCTGGGCGCGTACGGCATCGCCGAGTTCACCGAAGTCAAGTCCGTCCAGCGGCGGGAGGGAGCGGCCCGATGAGCGAGCGCACCGGAGGCGACCTGGTCTGCGAGGCACTGCGCGCGCTCGGCGTGACGCACGTCTTCGCCGTGGCCAGCATCCACAACCTGCCGATCCTGGACGCGATCAGCCGCGACGGCGGGATCAGGGTCGTCAACGTCCGGCACGAGCAGGCGGCGGTCCACGCCGCCGACGGCTACTCCCGGGTGACCGGCGGGCTCGGCGTGGCGCTCGCCTCCACCGGGCCGGGCACCGCCAACGCGATGGGCGGGCTGTTCGAGGCGTCGTTCGCGGGCTCGCGGGTGCTGCTGGTCACCGGGCAGATCGAGACCCGCTTCTACGGGCAGCGCCGGGGCTACCTGCACGAGGCCGACGCCCAGCGGGCGATGCTGCGCACCCTCACCAGGGAGACGTGGTCGCCGCGCCGGGTCGAGGACGTGGCCGAGGCGGTGGTCGCGGCCGGCCGTACGGCGTGCTCGGGGCCCGCGCAGCCGACCGCCGTGGAGATCCCGGTGGACCTCCAGTACGCCCGGACCGACGTGACGGTCCGCCCGCCCGACCCGATCGTGCGCGCCACGCCGCCGGAGGACCGGGTGCGCGCGGCGGCCGACCTGCTGGGCACTGCCGAACGGCCGCTGATCTGGGCGGGCGGCGGCGTGCTCGCCGCCGAGGCGTGGCCGGAGCTGCGCCGCCTCGCCGAACTCCTGGACGTGCCGGTCGTCACCTCCGTGCAGGGCCGCGGCGCGCTGCCCGAGGACCACCCGCTGTGCCTGGGCGCGCTGGTCGCCGTACCGCCGCTGCGCGAGATCGTCGAGGAGGCCGACGTCGTGCTCGCGGTCGGCACCCGCTTCCAGATGTACCAGACCGACCAGTGGCGGCTGCGCCTGACGTCCAGGCTGATCCACGCCGACGCCGACGCGAGCGCGTTCGGGCGCAGCTATCCCCCGGCGGTCACCCTGCACGGCGACGCCCGCGAGACGCTGCGCGCGCTGCTCGCGACCGCCGAGGCGCACGACGAGCGCAAGTGGACCGCGCGGGCGGCCGAGGCCGCGACCCGCGCCCGCGAGACCGCGCTGGACGCCATCGGCCCCGACCACCGGGCGATCATGGAGTCCATCCGCAGGCTGCTGCCGCGCGGCGGCGTCGTGGTCCGCGACGCGACCATCCCCGCCTACCGCTGGGGCGACCGGCTGCTGCCCGTCCTCACCCCCCGGACCTCGCTCAACCCGACGTCCGCCGCCATCGGCCCCGGCCTGCCGCTCGCGCTCGGCGCGGTGCTCGGCAGCGGCGAGCGCGGCGTGGTGATCCACGGTGACGGCGGGATCATGCTGTCCATCGGCGAACTGGCCGCCGTGGCGCAGGCCGGCGCGCCACTGACGATCTGCGTGTTCAACGACGGCGGCTACGGCGTGCTGCGCGAGGTGCAGTCGGCCACCTTCGCGGGCGCACGCAACGACGTGGACCTGCACACCCCCGACTTCGCCGCGCTGGCCGCCGCGATGCGCGTGCCCGGCGAGCGGGTCGCCGACGTGGCCGGGTTCGAGCGCGCCTTCGCCCGCTCGGTCGAGTCGGCCGGGCCGTACGTCATCGACGTGGACCTGACCGCGCTCGTCCCGATGCGGGGCGCGGCCGGTGCGCAGCAACTCCTGAGCTGACCGACCCTTCCCCCTTTTCCCGTCCCCGAGGAGGCCCATTGTGACCGTCCGAAACGGATGGTACGTTCTGGCAGGTGTCCATCAACCTGACGTCCAGCTCGTACCTGGTGCTGGGACTGATCGGGCTGCGCGGCCCGAGTTCCTCCTACCAGCTGAAACGGGCCGCCGACCGGTCGATCGGATATTTCTGGCCGTTCCCGCACAGCCAGTTGTACGGCGAGCCGCGCAGGCTGGCCGAGGCGGGCCTGCTCGCGGAGTCGGCGGAGAGCGGTGGGCGCCGCAGGCGGACGTACTCGCTGACCGACAAGGGCCGCGAGGCGCTGCGCGAGTGGCTGCGCGAGCCGGAGGCCGACGTCTACCAGATACGCGACGAGGCCGAGCTGAAGCTGTTCTTCAGCGAGCTGGGCGACGAGTCGACGGTGCGGCGGCTGGCCGAGGCCCGGGTTGCGTTCCATCGGGGCAGGCTGGCCGAGTTCAAGCGGACGATGGACCGGCTGGGCGGCATCCCCGACCTGGAACAACGGCTCGCGCCGCTGGTCCTCGGCGTGCGGGTGGAGCTGGCCTCGCTGGCGTTCTGGAGCGACGTCCTTTCGGGCGGGCTGGCGGCGGCCCGCGCCCGGATGGGCGACCTCGCGGAGGCGCTGACCGACTGAGCGCGGCCCGGGGGTGGCGGTCATGAGGGCCGTCCGCTGCCGGGGACCGCGCCAGGAGACGCTGCTGCGGATGCTGGAGAACACCCTCCACCACGCGGAGCGCCCGGACGACCTGATCATCTACGCGGGGCTGGCCAAGGCCGCCAGGAACCACGACGCCCTGGCCACCACCATCCGCGCGCTCCAGGAACTCGACGAGGACCAGACCCTCGTGATCCAGTCCGGCAAGCCGATCGGGATCTTCCCGAGCGGCCCATCGGCCCCGCTGGTGCTGATGGCGACCAGCAACCTGATCGGCCGCTGGGCCACCGCCGAGCACTTCTACGAGCTGGAGCGGCGCGGCCTGATCATGTGGGGCGGCTACACGGCGGGCGACTGGCAGTACATCGGCTCGCAGGGCATCCTCCAGGGCACCTACCAGACCCTCTCGGCGGTCGCCGACGAGCACTTCGGCGGGAGCCTGGCCGGGCGGCTGGTGGTGACCGCCGGGCTCGGCGGGATGGGCGGCGCGCAGCCGCTCGCCGCGTACATGGCCGGGGGCGTCGCCATCTGCGTCGAGGCCGACCCCGGCCGGATCGCCCGCCGGATCGAGAGCGGCTACCTGGAACGCGCGACCGAATCCCTGGACGAGGCGCTGGCCTGGGCCGATGAGCGGCTGCGGGCCAAGGCCCCGGCCTCCATCGGCCTGCTCGGCAACGCCGCCGAGGCGCTGCCCGCGATGCGGGCGCGCGGCCTGGTGCCCGACGTGGTGACCGACCAGACGCCCGCGCACGACATGCGCTACTACGTGCCCGCCGGGATGACCCCGGGCGAGGCCGCCGAACTGCGCGCGAGCGACCCCGACGAGCTGGTACGACGGGCGCTCGACTCGGCCGCCGAGCACGTCCGGTGCATGCTGGACTGGCAGGACGCGGGCGCGGTCGTCTTCGAGTACGGCAACAACATCAGGGCCCAGGCGGCGTCCGTGGGCGTGGACGCGTTCCGCATCCCGATCTTCATGGAGCGCTACATCCGGCCGCTGTTCTGCCGGGGGCTCGGGCCGTTCCGCTGGGTGGCCGCCTCCGGCGACCCCGCCGACATCGACGTGGTGGACGACATCGTCACGCGCGAGTTCCCCGACAACCCGCTCGCCGGGCGCTGGGTGCCGCTGGCCAGGAAGTACGTCCGCCAGCCCGAGGCCCCCGGGCTGCCCGCGCGGATCGGCTGGCTGGCGCACGGCGAGCGCGCCCGGCTGGCCGTACTGGTCAACGAGGCGGTACGGCGGGGCGACCTGCGCGGCCCGGTGGCCTTCACCCGCGACCACCTGGACGCGGGCGGGGTGTCCCAGCCGCTGCGCGAGACCGAGAACATGCCGGACGGATCAGACGCGATCTCCGACTGGCCGCTGCTGAACGCCCTGCTCAACGCCGGTTCCGGGGCCGACCTGGTGGCCATCCACGCGGGCGGCGGCGGGTACGCCGGCTACATGCAGAGCGCCGGAGTCACCGCCATCGCGGACGGCGCGACCGCCTCCACTGACCGCCTTTCGGCCGTGCTCACCGGCGACACCGGGATCGGCATCATGCGCTACGCCGACGCGGGCTACGACACGGCGGCCGACGCCGTGCGGCAGAGCGGGCTGCGGTGGTTCGAGTGAGCCTTGCCCTGGACGGTGTCCGCGTTCTGGACCTGAGCCGGGTCCTGTCCGGTCCGCTGTGCGCGCGGATCCTGGCCGACCTCGGGGCCGAGGTGATCAAGGTCGAGCCGCCGGGCGGCGACGACAGCAGGCACTTCGGCCCGTTCACCGAGGCCGGCGACAGCACGTACTTCCGGCTGATCAACCGCAACAAGTACGGCGTCACGCTGGACCTGAAGACGGATGAGGGCCGCCGCAAGCTGGAAGGGCTGATCCGCCGCTCGGACGTGCTGGTGGAGAACTTCCGGCCCGGCGTACTGGCCCGGCTCGGCTTCCCCGCCGATGAGCTGCTGCGCCTGAACCCCGGGCTGATCGCGGTGAGCGTGAGCGGCTTCGGGCAGACCGGGCCGCTGGCGAGCCGTCCCGCGTACGACCTGATCGTGCAGGCCATGTCCGGCCTGATGTCGGTGACCGGCCCGGACGGCGGGCCGGGCGTGCGGGTGGGGATCAGCATCGGTGACATCGTCCCGGCGCTGTACGCGGCGGTGGGCGTGCTGGCCGCGCTGCGCGAGCGGGAGCGCACCGGGCGCGGCCAGCACCTCGACGTGTCGATGTTCGAGGGGCTGCTCTCGGTCTTCGAGTCCAACGCCATGCGGGCCCTGCACACCGACGAGGAGATCACGCCGACCGGCGCGCACCACGCGGTGAGCGCGCCGTACGGGGTGTTCACCGCCGGGGACGGCCGGGCGGTGGCGATCGGCGTGGCCAGCGACTCGCTGTTCGAGCGCCTGGCCACCGTGCTCGGCCGCCCCGAATGGCTGACCGCGCCCGGGTACGGCAGCGACGCCGAACGCGGCCACAACCGGGAGCGGCTGCGCCGCGACGTGGAGGACGCGCTGGCCGGGATGGACGCCGAGGAGGTCCAGCGGGTGCTGGCCGGGGCCGGGATTCCGTGCGGGCCGGTGCTCGACGTACGCGAGGCGCTGGCCCTGGCCGAAGACCGCGACCTGATCGTCACCGAGCCGGACGGGTTTCGCACCCTGGCCGGGGGCGTCCGCACGACCGGCTCGGTGACCGAGTTCCGGCCCGCGCCCGCGCTGGGCGAGCACGACCACCTGATCGAGGGCTGGATCGATGGTTGAGGAGCTTCCGCTTACGGGCGGCCCGGTGACCGTCGCCGGGGCTCTGCGCCTGGACCGCACCGCGACCGGCCTGGTCCCCAAGCGGCTGCCCGCCTGGACCGAGGTCCAGATGACCGACCCGTACATGCGGATGGTCGCCCCGCGTCCGGCCGGGGTGCGGCTGGTGTTCCGCACCGACGCGGACGCGATCGAGCTGGACGTACACGTCACCCGCTTCCGCAACGCGTACTTCCCGCCGCCGCCGGTCGCCTTCGACCTGGTGGTGGACGGGGGCGAGGTGATCTCCGCGCCCGCCGAGCGCGGCGACCTGTGCTCGGTCGCCGCCGGGGCGGTGGTCGAGACGATCCAGGGGACGCCCGAGACCATCCGGTTCGACGGCCTGGGCCGGGACTGGAAGGACGTCGAGCTGTGGCTGCCCCAAGCGTCGGTGGTGGAACTGCGCGCGCTGCGCGTGGACGGTGACGCCGCCCCGGGCGCGCTGCCCCCACGCCGGTGGATCCACTACGGCAGCTCGATCAGTCACTGCGCGGAGGCGTACGGGCCGACCCGGACGTGGCCCGCGCACGTCGCGCGGAAGGCCGGGCTGGACCTGCTCTGCCTGGCCTTTTCCGGCTGCTGCCAGCTCGACCCGTTCGTGGCTCGGACGATCAGGGACGAACCGGCCGACCTGATCAGCCTGAAGGTCGGGATCAACGTGCTGAACCTGGACACGATGAAGATCCGCACGTTCGGGCCCGCGCTGCACGGGTTCCTGGACACCGTGCGCGAAGGGCACCCGGACACGCCGCTGCTGGTGGTGTCGCCGATCACCTGCCCGACGGCCGAGGACCGGGCCGGGCCCACCGCCCAGGACGCGCGGGGGACGTACGTCGCGCTGGGCGACTCCGTGCCGGGGGCGAGCCTGACGCTGCGCGCGATGCGCGAGCTGATCGAGGAGGTCGTCACGGTACGGGCGGATCCGCGGCTTTCCTACCTGGACGGCACCGCGCTGCTCGGCCCCGACGACGCGGCCGGGCTCTATGACGGGCTGCACCCGGACGCCGACGGCTACCTGACCATCGGCGAACGCTTCCACGAACGTGTCTTCGGGCCCGCCGGGCCCTGGGAGGAGGGGTGATGACGGTTGACCGGGTGATCGAGGCCGTGGACGCGCGGCGTGACCAGATCGTCGAGTTCCTGCGCGACCTGCTGCGCATCCCCAGCGTGTGGGGGGACGGACCGGCGCTGACGGCGGCGGCCGAGCACCTGGCCGGGCCGCTGCGCGCGGCGGGCCTCGCGGTGGACCTGCCGCACTCGGGGACCGACGGCATGCCGAACCTGCTGGCCAGGCTCAAGTCCGGCGGCGGCCCCGACGACGCGCTGATCTTCAACGGCCACATGGAGGTGTACCCGCCGTCGCGGTCGTGGACGCGGGACCCGTTCGGCGGCGACGTCTCCGGCGGGCGCGTGTACGGCGTGGGCGTCGCGGACATGAAGGCCGGCACGGCGGCGATGACGATGGCCGCCTGGGCCCTCGCCTCGATCGGGGCCCGGCCGCCGCGTGACGTGGTCGTGCTCGCCGTACCGAACCACTTCGAGGGCGGCGAGGGCACCCGGCAGGCCATCCGCGACGGCCTGCGCGGCGCGTACGCGATCAACTGCGAGCCCAGCGACCTGCGGGTGCTCACCGGCCAGCGCGGCATCGCCTACGTCAACGTGGACGTACGCGGCCGGGCCGCGCACACCACCGCGCTGGACATCGGCGTCAACGCCGTCGCCCGCGCCGCCGAGGTCGTCCGCGAGGTGCTGGCGATGCCGATCACCGACGCGGCCGGGCGGGAGCTGCCGGACCGCAAGATCTGCAACGTGGCCCAGATCGCCGGGGGCGTGGCGCACAACCTGGTGCCCGAGCACTGCCGGATCACCTTCGACGTGCGCTTCCCGCCGGACCAGACACAGGACGACGTGCTGCGTGACATACGGGGCGCGGTCGGGCGGGCGCTGGACGAGCTGGAGGAGTTCCCGGTCGAGGTCGCCCTTGAGGCCACCTGCCTGCGCAATCCGCGCAGCTCGCTGCGCATCCCGGAGGGCGAGCGGCTGCTCGCGGACGTGGCCGCCGCGCACGAGCGGGTCTGCGGGGGGCCGGCCTCGTTCGACAGCCACCCCGCGTGGCCGGACACGCCGATCTTCTGGGAGTCGGGGATCAAGGCGGTGACGTACGGGCCCGGGTCGATGGACTGCTACTGGGACGACGAGTCGGTGGTGGTCGAGGACTACCTGACGGCCGTCAAGACGTACGCGGTGGCCGCGCTGACGCTCGGCTTGGACACCTGATGAAGCCGGTCGAGGAGATCTGTGCGGATCTGATTAGGTTCGACACCACCAATCCGGGCGCGGACGAGCGGGACGCGGCCGAGTACGTGGCCGGGCTGCTGGCTTCCGCGGGGCTCTCGCCGTTGCTTTTCGAGGCCGAGCCGCGGCGTACCAACGTGGTGGCGCGGTTCGCCGGGACCGAACCCGGCCTGCCCGCGCTGCTGGTCCAGGGCCACCTGGACACCGTGCCCGCCGATCCGGCCGCCTGGTCGGTGCATCCGCGCGCCGGGGAGATCCGCGACGGGCAGGTGTGGGGCCGCGGCGCGGTGGACATGAAGAACGCCGTCGCGATGACCCTGGCCGCGGTCGGCCGGATGGCCGCGGCGGGCGTCCGGCCGCGCCGGGACATCGTGCTCGCCTTCGTCGCCGACGAGGAGACCGGCGGCAGGCTCGGCGCGGGGTACCTGGTCAACGAGCATCCGGAACTGTTCGAGGGCTGCGCGGCCTGCGTCGGCGAGGTGGGCGGCTTCAACGTGGCCACCCCGGCGGACGGCCCGCCGACGTTCGCGATCTCGGTGGGCGACAAGGGCCTGCGCTGGTACGAGATCAACCAGCCCGGCATCGCCGGGCACGGCAGCATGGCCGCGCTGGACAACCCCATCCCGGCTTTGGCGGACGCGATCCTGCGGCTCGCCAGGTTCCGTGGTCCGGTGGCCGTTCCCGAGCCGATGCGGTTGCTCGCCGCCGAACTGGCCGGGCGGGAGGTGGCCGACCCCGACGAGGTACTCCGGGTGCTCACCGAGGAGACCGGGCCGTTCGGCCGGATGCTGGCGGCCGGGATGAGCACCACCGTCAACGTCACCCGGCTCGGCGCGGGCGACAAGGAGAACGTCATCCCCGGCGAGGCGTGGGCCCGGATCGACTGCCGGTACCTGCCCGGCCAGGAGGACGAACTGGACCGGCGGGTCCACGAATGCGCCGGGCCGTCGGCGCGGGTGCGGCTGCTGCGCCGTACCGATCCGGTGGTCTCCGAGCACACCGGCGAGTGGTTCGACCGGCTGGGCGCGGCGCTGCGGGCGGAGCTGCCGGGGAGCAGGGCCGCGCCGTACGTGTTCAGCGGCGGCACCGACAACAAGTGGTTCACCCGCCTCGGCATGCTGACGTACGGCTTCACGCCGATGCTGTTGCCCGCCGGTTATGACTATCCCGCCATGTTCCACGGGGTCGATGAACGGGTGCCCGTGGAGGCGCTGCGGTTCGGTGTGAGAGTGATGGAGAGGTTGATGTCCCTATGAGCGCGAGTGGGCCCAGGGTCGCGATCGTCGGCTGCGGGCTGGGCGGGATCGCGGCAGCGGTGAACCTGAAGCGGCGCGGCATATACGACTTCGTCATCTTCGAGCAGTCGGACGGGCCCGGCGGCACCTGGTGGGACAACCGGTACCCCGGCTGCGAGGTGGACATTCCCTCCCACGCGTACTCGTTCTCGTTCCTGACGTACGACTGGACGCGGACGCACGCCCGGCAGGAGGAGTTGCAGGCGTACGCCGAGCACGCGCTGGACAAGTTCAAGCTGCGCCGCCACTGCCGGTTCGGCACCCGGGTGGAGTCGGCGACCTGGGACGAGGACACCGGGTCCTATGAGGTGGCGCTGGCGGATGGGTCGCGGGAGCGGTTCGAGGTGGTGATCAGTTGCCTGGGGCTGCTGAACTACCCGCGTTATCCGGACTGGCCGGGGCTTTCTTCGTTTGAAGGGGCTTCGTTCCACACGGCGCGGTGGGAGCACGAGCACGACCTGACCGGCAAGCGGGTCGCGGTGGTAGGGACGGGTTCGACGGCCACCCAGGTGGTTCCGGCGATCGCCGGGTCGGTCTCACGGTTGTACGTCTTCCAGCGGCAGCCCGGCTGGATCCTGCCGAAGGGCGAACGCGACTTCACGGCGCGCGAGCGGACGCTGTACCGGCGTTTTCCGCTTTTGCAGAAGGCGTGGCGGCTGTATCACTTCTACCAGTTCAGGCAGGGGTTCAAGGGGTACGACCTGGGCGGCGAACGGCAGCGGCGGAATCTGGCGGCGTGCCGGGCGTACATCGAGAAGACCATCTCCGATCCGGAGATGCGGAAGCACCTGACGCCGGACTATCCGTGGGGGTGCAAGCGGTCGGTGCTGGCGACGGACTTCTATCCGGCGCTGAACCGGGACAACGTTGAGCTGGTGCCGCACGCGGTGACCAAGGTGACGCCGAACGGGATCGTGGACGAGACGGGCGTCGAGCGCGAGATCGACGTGCTGGTGATGGCCACCGGGTTCCAGGCGACGAACTTCCTGGCGTCGCTGGAGGTACGGGGGGTGGGGGGCGTCAGCATCCACGACCGGTGGGACGGCGACGCTGCGGCCTTCTTGGGCATCACCGTGCCCGATTTTCCCAACTTTTTCATGCTTTACGGGCCGAATACGAACGGCGGCTTCTCGGTCATCGCCAACCTGGAACGACAGGCCGAGGTCGCGGCGCGGACGGTCGCCCGGATGCGGCGACGGCGGGTGCGCGCGGTGGACACTAAGCCTGTGGCGCTGGACCGCTGGGTGCGGTGGGTGGACGAGCAACTGCACAAGAACGCGTCGGCCATGGAGGCCAACTGCACGAACTACTACCACTCCAAGTCGGGGCGGAACGTGACGCAGTGGCCGAAGCCGCACGGCGAGTACTACCTGCTGAGCAAGGTATTGCCGTACTTCGGCTTCACCGAACGGGGCTCCCGATGAGTGGGGCCGAGCCGATGGACGAGTTCGAGGCGGCGTACGAGGCGCTGGCCGCCGTACCGGCCCTGGAGCCCAAGATCCGGCACCTGGTCGCGCTGGCCGTGAGCGCGTCGGTCACCCATCTGCACGCGCCCGGCGTACGGGAACACACCCGCGCCGCCCTCGACCACGGCGCCACCCCGGCCGAGATCGTGGAAACCCTCCAGCTCACCTCGGTCCTCGGCGTTCACGCCCTGACCACCGGCGTCCCCCTGCTCGCCGAGTCCCTGCGCCGCCGCGGCCGGTACCCGGCTGCCGACGACCCCCGCATCGAGCCCCTGAAGGCCGACTTCACCCGCCGCCGCGGCTACTGGGACGCCGGCTGGGACGACCTCCTCACCCTCGACCCGGCCTACTTCGCCGCCTACACCCGCTACTCCGCCGTCCCCTGGGAGACGGGCCCTCTGCCGGCGAAGGTCAAGGAGTTCATCTACATCGCCATCGACGCCTCCGCCACCCACATGTACGCCGACGGCCTGCGCGTCCACATCGAAAACGCCCTCGACCACGGCGCCACCCCCACCGAGGTCATGGCCGTCCTGGAAGTAGCCAGCCTCATCGGCATCCGCACCCTAGACCTCGCCCTCCCCATCCTCCACACCCTCCAAAACGACACCCCCGCCATCAATACCGGCCCCGCCTCCGACGAGCAAAATGGGCCTCGCTAACGCTCGGACAGTTCTTTTATGTCGGGCTCCGCCCGACCGCTAGCGCCACCGAACACACTCCCCCACGCCCCGAGGGCGTCGCATACTTCACCTGCCGAGCAACCAAACGCCATCGCCAAAGACGCAACACCCAGCCATAGAAGTCCTCACCACGCCACAAGCCCCGATCACAAGCCCCGGCCACCAGGCCCACCCCAGTACGCGGCCCTCCCCTCAAACGGCTACCCCCCTCCGGCGGGCAAAGCGGCCCTCGCTGACACTCGGACAGTTCTTCCCTTTTGTCGGGCTCGCCCGACCGCTAGCGCCACCGAACACACTTTCCCCATGTAACCCACGGGCATTTCCCACTCCCCAAGAACCCCGCCCTTAAATCACACCGACCAAAAACTTCCTTGCACGTCGTCAGGAAGCCTTCGGGGCGGGTCCCGCCAGCAGGACACTCGGTTGCTCCATAGGGGATGGTGGGTGTGGGCGGGCCGGGGAGTTGTGGCCGGCCCGCCCACACCCTGGGGGCAGGGGGCTCCGCGTTCCCCGTGCCCGCGCGGCGGGGTGGTGGGGTTCGCCGCGCCTTGTGAGAAATGCTGGAGAGCCGGGCGGGCCTGGGGGTTTCCCGGGCCCGCCCGGGGTGTACACCGGCCGCCCGGATGCGGCCCGATGCACGACGCGGCGTTGAATGCCGGAGGGAAGACAAGGTCACTCTTCCGGCCGCCGCGCGCGTGGGGGGGGCGGGCGGGTCGGCACTACCGGTTCCGGCCCGCCCGCTCGGGGTCCTGCAATCCCCGTCGTACGGCGCGGCAGCGACCGCGCCGTGCTGCCGCGCCTGCTCATGGTGTGATCACTCACGCGTCCCAGGCACGATCGTGGTCGTGCCGCTTTTACGATGTGCGGTGACCAGCGTCTCGCCGTAGTGGTAGCCGATGCCGACGACCCGCAGATGCGCCAGCCGTACCCGCCCCCAGCCGTCATCGAGGGCTTCGAGGGCATCCAGCATGGCCTTCTCGGCGGCGGCCACACTGCCGGTCACGCCGCTCGCGCCGGACTGGACTTCCCAGACCGCGAGCAGGGGAGGCCCGGCAGAGCGGCGGAGGACAGGAGGGTCAAAGAGGAGCTGCGACATGCCGCACCTCTACAGGAGGCTGCGGGCCGGGGTTCAGCAGCGCGTAGTCGCCCGCCAGCGCCTCGGCTGCGCCGGCCACCGTGCCGCGGTGAACGTACAGCGGGACGCCCGGCTGGAGCTCGCGCGGGCTGTGCCACCAGATCCCGTCGTCCTTGACGGCCGCGACCAGACCGTGGCACACCGACACCAGTACTTTGCCGCGGTCTTCGATGAGGGTGATGCCGCGCAACCCCAAGCCGATGAGTGCCACGACGAGCTGCTTGGCGGTCGCGGTGGTCTCGGGTCGTGTGCGTACTAGCTGGTAGGGAGGCATGAACGGGTCCATCAGACACGCTCCCAGTGCCGTTGATGTTCAGGTCCGCGATGCCGCGCACTATCAGGTACTTTCACGTCGAATCCGGCGAATCCGCTCACGATCTTCGCCAGCGCCTTATTCTTATGCACTAAGTCGCACCTCCTTTGCGGCCAGGGGCCCGCCGAGTTACTGCCCAGCCGCTCGGCGGGTTCCCGCATTGTCATGGCCCGATTGGATCGGACAGTGCAATATTGGCTGTGGTGATGGACGCGAACCAGCCCTTTCTTGTGGAGAGCTGGAGTCTCCACAACTCCACAGGATCGCCAGGCCATGAGCAGGGGACGACCATGACAAAAGCCCCAGGACCAGAATGGGAGCACTTCGGCGCTACGTTGCGCGCATACCGTGACGCGGCGAAACTGACGTTACGAGAAGCGGCTCAAGGGGTTACAGAGTTTTCAGGGCTGGGCAAATGGGAGCGAGGGGTACATATACCGCCCCTCGAATCCGTTGCCGCTCTCGACCGGAAGTTCGGCGCGGATGGCCAACTTGTGGAATTGTATGCCACTATCGCCGAAGGAGACCGATTGCGTAGTCTGGGACGATACCCCCTCAGTGAGGAAGAGGAAATGGAGCGCCGCCGCCTGCTGCTCTTGGCCGCTACCGGGCTCGGCCTCGCCGCCGCACCTGGCGGGCGTGCCGAAGCCACCCGTGAACTACTCGACATGACTCTCCAGCCCCCGCGCGCTCTGGAGGATTGGCACATCGCCTGCGCGGATCATCTGCACGCGATCCGCACCCGTCCCGCCGCCCAGGTACACGATGATCTGCTCACAGACCTTGTGGTCATCCAACAGCAGATGACGACCGCCCGCGCTGCTGAGGCGTTGGAACTCCAGCGCGTGACGGCTACTTTGTCGGCCTACCACGCTGGCGTGCTCACCCGGCTCGGTGAGGTCGGGCCGGCGTTGCGCTGGTACCGGACGGCTCGCGGGGCGGCCGAAGTGAGCGGCGACATGGGGTTATTGCTGCGGATTGCCGGTAACGAGGCCAATTTCAGCCAGTTCGGCCTGCGCGACCCGGCGACGAACCTACGGGTGATCGACAATGCTCTCAAGCGCGTGGGTGACGCCCCAAGGCCGTCCGCGGGGCTGGCACTGCTCACCGGTGTCCGGTCGATCACGCTGGCTCTGCTCGGCCGCAAAGAGGAGGCCCGCACAGCCGTGCAGCGACTGCTGGACATGTCCGAACGCGGTGTTCCTACTGTTGAGGGCATCTGGGATACCGCAGAGCACCCGCTGAACTACATGTGCGCCCAGGCGTATTCCTGCATCGGTGACTTCGTCCGGGCGGAGGAGATGCGGCAGCGTGTCCTGGCTGCGTCTGGCATCTCTATGGGGTATCACGTCCCGGTCAATCTAGCCCTGTACAGCGCGATGTGCACGGTGGTGAACGGCGGTGTCGAGGAGGGGATACGGGAGGCGTCTGCGGTGCTGGACTCATTGCGTGCGCCGTACCGGAACACGATGATCACGAAAACGTGTCGCCGGGTCTTGCGTGCCGTACCGGTCGAGCAGCGTAAAAGCACCGCGGTACGCGAGTTCCGTGCCCTGCTACCTCTTGATCATCAACCGATCGTGTGATCGGGCGTATCCAGCCACACCCGCTGCCCGTCCGGGGTGACGGTCATCCCGAAGCGGTCCCGGCCGGGCTCGCCCCATGCCTCCCACCGGAAGTAGGCGTCGGTCACCTCCTCCCACAATGGCCGATCGCCGACCTGGTAGACCTGGTGGTCGTCGATGTCCGGCCGCCAGGTGACCGTGCACCATTGGTCGTGGTCGGCCGGGTCGGTGATGGCGAACACGTAGCCACCGTCGCCGGTCTGGAATCCGTAGGAACTGAGGCCGGTGAGCGAGGCCATCGCCAGGCCCGCCCCGGGCGGCGCGGACGCCACGGTCCTGGGGTCGATGCGGGTCGTGGCGCAATGGATCCGGTCGGCATCAGGTGTCGGCCGGCCCCGCGGGTCACGCTGGGAGCGCATCATCATGTAGGAGGAGTAGCCGGGGAACCGTCCGTGCGCGATGCCGTCCGGAGTGACGATCAGGCGCAGCGCGTGGTCGTCGCCGAAGTTCGGGCACCAGGGCGCGACGATGACGCCGCCGGGGCGGGTCTGCTCGACCCAGGCGTACGGCACGGTGCGAATGCCGCAGGTGACGTGTACCCGGGCGTAGGGCGCGCGGTCCGGCGCGCCGTCCGCGCCGTCGCCGACGATCAGGCGCGGGTGTACTCCGGCTTCGCTGAGGTTCTTCGCGGCCCGCTCGCCCACCGCCGCATCGACCTCGATCGAGGTGACGTTCCGCTCGCCGGCGAGGTGGGACAGCAGGGCGGCGGTCCACCCGGTGCCCGTGCCGATCTCCAGCACCCGGTCGCCGGCGGCGGGGGCGAGGTTTTCCAGCAGGTAGGCGATGCTCGCGATGGCGGAGCTTGAGCAGGTGTAGTCGCCTTCGACCCGGCGGATGTCGGTGGCTCCGTCGTCGAGCTGGGTGACGATGGAGTGCCGGGAGTACACGGCACTCCACCATCCCCTGGGGTCGGCGTGCCTGTCGATGACCGTGGGTTCGGCGTCGCTGGGCGCGAGCAGGGCGACATCGGGGATGAAGTGGTGACGGGGTACCGCCCGTAGCGCCTCCTCGACGAATCCGGGGATGCCGTCCACGGCGCTGATCATGCCCTCGATTCGTCGCCGGACGGCACTGTCGTCCACTACTTCTTGCCACCCTTCGGGTTGGCGTGCGCGCCCCCGGGCCGCTGGTCCGTGTCCGGATCCGGCTTGGGCGGGGTGAGGGGCTGGGCCACCAGGGTGACGGTCATCCTGGGCCGATGGTCGTGGTCCAGGAGCCCCGTCGGAGCTTGATCACACCCTCCGGCGAGATGGTGGCTTCCGCCCCCCGGAACGGCAGTTCGCCATGTCGGACCCAGTAGTCCCGTACGTCATCCAGGTAGTCCCATAGGCGGCGCGGCCCGCCCTGGTGGACGGTCACCGCTCCCTCACGTTCTTCGGCGCGGGCCCAGGAGCCATCGGGGTGGGTCATGACCCCGATGCGGGTGCCGTCCTTGTGCTCGTCGTAGTAGTGCTCGATGCCGGGAGCGAGCAGTTCCAGCATCGTCCGCACATCCCAGGTGCTGACCACGTCCAGGACCGGGTACCGGCCGGGCGCAACGGACTCCCCTTCCTCGTCGAGGGCGCGGCTCAGTGGTTGCCGGTCGCGGGGCGGGTAGTCCGAGCCGGCGCGGGCGCGCATGAACCCGGCGCGATCGAACTGGATCATGCCGATCGCGCCCCCGTCCGCCTGCTTGTCGGCGGTGAGGATGAGGCTGGTGCCGGTGATGGTGGTGGCCAGCCGACCGCCTACTCTCAACGCGGCCAGCCAGGACGCCGGGATGGCGGGGCCGACCGCCACGGTGGCGACGATCCGATCCCCCTCCCAGTCGAGCGGGCCCGTTGCGTCTCCGGTGATGATGCGCGGCCGATACCCGCTCTCCTCCAGCCGTTCGGCTGCGGCCTTGTTGAGGTAGGGGTCCACGTCGATGGCGGTCACCCTCTCCGCGCCGAGCCGGGCGCACAGTACGGCGGTGCCGTACCCGCTGCCCGTGCCCACGTCCAGGACCGTGCTGTGGTCGCCGATCGACGTGTGCCGGAACATCTTGGTGATCAGCCCCGGCAGCGTGGACGACGACGTAGGGTGACCGCTCGGTCGGGCGCCGGGCTCGGCATGGTCGGCGTGCAGGCCGCCGATGCGGGTGACGAGCGTCCAGTCGCGGTACGCGGCGGCCAGCCACCGATCATGGTCACTCTCACCGACCCGCAGATCCCACCCGTCGCGGGTCTTCGCCCACCAGCGCGGCACGAAGATGTGGCGTGGTGTGGCGGCGATCGGCTCCCGCCACCGGGAGCCGGGCGGGGTCGCCGCGGCGGCGAGCGCAGCGGCATGGCCCTTCCAGTCCATAGGGACGTACCCCTCCTCCGCCGCCCGGCTCACCGGCTGTCCGCCCGGAGGTGGCGGACGGGCCGGATCGTCGGGAGGATGAGGGCGTTGCCTTCGCATTCGGTATAGGCGGGTGGGCAGTCGTCGCCGTCGTAGGCCGGCGGGCACTCGTTCACCGGCTCACAGGGCGGGTCGCCGCGGCGGGGCCGGGGCACCTGCGTGAGCAGGTCATGCCAGGCAGGCCCAGCCAGGATGTCGCGCAGATCAATGTCCCGGATGTTCCCCGCGGAGGGCAGGAACCGTGACATGACGCACAGGCGGACCTCGCCATCCCAGGAGACGGCGGCGCGGCCGTCGCCGCACCGCCCGCAGAGCTCGTTCACGTCGGCCTCGATGCCCATCTCCTCAGTGGCGCGGCCGATGCCGCGCATCCGATCGACCGGGGCAAGGCGGGTGACGCCGAGTGCGGCCATCTCGGCGTGGGCTTCGCCGGCGCGCTGACCGTCGAACAGCTCCACGATCGCGACCTTGAGCGGGATGCCACGTTCCAGCGCCGCCACGATCGCGGCGCGAGTCCGCTGGTGCGAACCGGGCCGCCCGGTGACCTTGTCGTGCAGGTCGGCCTGGTCGCTGTAGTAGCTGGTGGCCACCGTCACCTTGGGGCGGGAGAACAGCTCCCACTGAACGGCGGTGACGCGGTACAGATTGGTGAACACCTGCAACTCCAAGCCCACGCTGAGGGCATGGTCGGCCAGCGGCAGGAAATCGGGATACATGGTCGCCTCGCCACCGATGAACTGCACCCGTCTGATGCCTGCGGCGGGCGCGGTGCTGAGAAGGCGCTCCCAGTCGGCGCGGGTCATGCTGCCATGCCCCTCAGTGGGGGACGATCTTGAGTAGCAATGGCGGCAGGCGAGTTGGCAGCGGTTGGTCAGTTCGCATTCGAGGAACCACACCGGCGCGGGGGTGCCGGTCGTGGCATGGGGGCTCATGACTCCCCTTTGCCTGGGTCGACTTCCTAACGTGACGGTACGGCTACGCGAGAGGGGCGGACAAGGGGAGGCCCAGAATGCGTAGGTACGGCGAGTAGCCGAGCGCCGGCGGTGGCCGGTGGGGCGCCATTAGGGGTCCTCCCTCACGTTGGGTGATCATCTCTTATCGAAACGCACAATACCCTTCGCCGCCGACAATTGGCCGACGCATACAAAGGTGGCTAACGTATGCGCTTTTATCCGTTAGATGCCCACGTCAGGAGATTTCCGGAATCGGTTGATCAACTTTTCATCGGGTCGCTACAGTTGGCGCTCCAACTTTGGGGAGTACGCCGTGCGTCGTTATCGTTTCGGCAGGGTCGCCGCGTTCATCGTGGCGGGTTATGTGGTCATCGCGATCGCCTTGGGCGTCGTGACGCTCGTCACCGACAGGCTCGACTTCGTGTGGTGGGCCGTCGTGCGCGAGCCGCTGATGGAAGGGCTCGTCGCCACGTGGTGGGTCGTCCTGCTGCTGGCTCCGGTGGTGGCGGTGCAGGCGTGGGCCTACTGGCAGGTGCTGCGCGGCCCGGTACGCGGGGACCCGCCGCCCCGGGACCGGTGGGTGACGCTGCTGCGCTGGGCGATCTATCTGAACGTCGCCTGGTCCTTCGTCGCGTACACCGTGTTCCCCTGGACGTGGTGGCAGAGCGCACTGGACTCCGTGTGGCATCTGGGCACCGTCGTGCTGTTCTTCCTGGTGCTGCGCTCTTCGCGGTGGCTGCGGCTCGCCGTGCTCGTCGGAGGGACGTTGAGCGGGCTGGCCGGGATCGCCGACTCTGTGGCGTACGGCCTCGGGTCCCCGTCAGGACTCCAATCCGTGACGCTATGGAGCGACCTGTTCTGGCTGGCCTGGATGCTGCCGATCCTGGTGGCGCAGGCCAGGGATCCCCGCTGGAGCAGAGCCACGGTGGGGATCGGCGTGCTCTGCGTGGTGGTGAACCTCCTCCACCCTTCGGCGCTCGCGATTGCGTTCGTGAGTGACGAGGTGCCCGTTGAGTTGCTGGTCTGGTCGCTGTTCGGGGCCCTCGACGTCTTCGGGATGATCTGGCGGGCCCGTTCGGCGCACGACCTCGCGAGCCCGCTCACCGCCGGACCGCCACAGCGACCTGCCCGAGCACCGGCCCGGTGGTGGCCGCTGCCGGCGTCGGCCGTCGTACTGCCGTTGGTCCCCGCCGCCGTCAACCTCGCTCACGGCATGCCGTTCTGGCACGGACCCCGGGGCGAGATCGAGCGTTTCATCCGCGAGGACGGCGGGGTCGCCACGATCAGGGCGTGGTTCGCCCTGGACCTGCTCGTCGGAGTCGGCGTCCCCGCGCTGCTGATCCTGGCGGCGGTCCTGCTCCGCACGCGGCTCCTGCTCCGGGGGACGGTGCTGTTCCTGGCCCTCACCGCCGCGATCGGCGTGCTCGGCGTACTCACCAATGAGCCGGACAGTTGGGACACCATCCCCGGCGCACTGGCGTGGTACCCGGAGAGCCTGTTCGTCAGGGACGGGCAGATCGTGCTGACCGGCGGCATTTCGCCGCTCTGGTTCAGCGCCGCCCTCGCGGCCTCCGCGCTCATCCTGTTCTTGCTGTACGCCCCGGCCCCGGCCGAACGCCCGCGCCACCACGTACTTCTGGCCGCGCTCGCCTCGGCCGTGCTCGTCACCTTCCTCCCCGCCGCCGCCCACTCCCCCGGCCCGGTCACCATGGCGGCGGACTGCGGGCCGCGCCAGAACCGGCTGACCTTCCAGGACGAAGAGCCCAAGCTGACCCCCGCGCAGCGGTTCGTGTGCGCGATCCGCAAGGACACCGCGTTCAAGTACGTCGCCACCGCCCCCGACCGGGCGCTTCTCGCGCATGGCCGGCAACTGTGCGGCATCTACACGCGCGACGACCCTCAGGAGGTCGCCCGCCTGCACGCCTGGCAGGGGCTGCAACGCGACGCCCTGACGTACCCGCTGGCCCCGATCTGCCCCCGCGCCGCCGCGGTCGTCAAAGCGGCGGAGGACGCCCGGAACAGGGAGTTCGCGGAGTGGGAGGCGGACGCCCGGCGCATGTGCGAGGCGACCCCGCGCCACCGTCCGCTCATCAAGCCGGTCAAGGCGACCCGGGTCAAGGAGCCGCAGTGGACGGACTACGGGGTCATGGAGGCGTACGGCGCCCCCGGGGACGACTACGACCTCGCCGGCATGGAACTCATGAACAAGGCCCAGGACAACGGCCTGGTCGCCGCCCGCCCCGGCCACCTGCTGGTGCTGACCCACTCCGACACCGACGTGTGCGTCACGGTGGAGACCTACGACCGCCGCCCGCCGGTCGAGACCAAGGGCTGGGAGCATGTCGTCGAGGTCGGCTACCGGAAGACCGGCGGCTCCATCGTGCTCGCGGATCAGATGGCGGGCGGCGACCAAGGGCTTCCCGACCTCGCACTCGACGGCTACCAGGGCCCGTACCGAATCCGCGTCCACTACGCGTGGTTCCCGTGGAAGGGCGAGCAGGAGGGCGGCCAGCGACTGCTGGTCATGGCCTTCCCGGGGAAGAGTGACAAGGTCGTCACCTACCGTGAGCCGAGCCGCCGCCGGTGACCACCCCCGAGTGCCCCTACGATGCGGGGCATGTACAAGATCACGCTTGTCTTCGTGGCCGCGGGCACGGCCCTGATCGCCTGGGGGCTGCTGGCCCTGCTCTTCGATGCCCAGGTCTGGGCGGGGATCGCGTTAGGCGAGGAGCGGCTCGCGTTCGCCTTGGAGAGGCTGGGCAAACCCGCCCTGCTCATCGTGGCGGGCGCGGGCGTGATGCTGGGCGGGATCGCTACCGCGGTCCTGTCCCGGGCGAGCCGTGGGTGAGGGCGGCGGAGGCGGTGATGAGACGGGTCATGGCCTGCTGAAAGCCGGTGCGCTCGGCGGGCGTCCAACCGGCGGTGAGAGTGGCGAAGGTCTCGTCCTGCCACCGGTGGGCCGCGGCCAGGAAGTCGTGGCCCGCGTCGGTCAGGGTGACGGTACGGCGGCGCGCGTCGGTCTCGGACGGGGTCATCGCGAGCAGGCCGCGCCCGGCGGCGTGGGCGAGCATGCGGGACGCGCCGGACTGGTCGATGCCGAGTTCGGCGGCCACGTCGTTGACGGTCACCTCGCCGCGCTCCTGAAGGGCGCAGACGGCCTCGGTCACCAGCACCTCACGGCCCCGCTCGCCGTCGTCCGGCCCATGCCGCCGCCGTGACCAGTGCCGGACGAACCGGAACAACGCCTGCCCCGCGCCCTCCGCATCGGGGCCGCCCTCGGTCTCGGCGAGTCCAGGGTGAATGGACGCGAAGTCCAGCGCGGCTCGAAGATCAGAAAACCGGAGCGCGGTGGAGACCCGGTCGCCGGTGACGCGGAAGACCGTGGCGACCTGGCTCCACGCCTCGTCGCCCGGCCAGCGCGCGTCCTGCTCGACGACCATCACCCGGTCACCGACCGGATGCCACGCCCGAGGCCGCAGCCGGATCCCCGATCGCGCGATCCACTCGGCGAACCCCTCCGCCGTGATCACCCCCGCCCCCTTCGGCCCGTTGACCACGACCTGATCGGCCACGACCCCTCGCGCCGCCGCCAGATCGCCCGCGTTCACGACCTCGTGCCATCGCCCGATCGCCGCTTCTGTACGTTCCGCCATGTCCATGCGATAAGCATATATGCGAATCACATGCACCTCGAACATGGGCCCCCACCTGGCGAACGGTCAGAAAGTGAGCAGTGAAACGGACTGTCGATTGGTCAGTGGTGCGCGCGACGCTGGCCCCTGATCCTTCGGCGTCGCCGGAGATGCGCGCGGGCACCCCGCCGTTGAACCCGGCCCGGGGCCGGGGGTGGGCCAGTACCGGCGAAATCGACGACCGACGGCGTCAAGAACGCCGCCTCGCCGGTTGAGCGCGACTTCAGATGGGACACCGATCAGTGCGAATCCTGAGACCACGCGCCGGGAGCGGCGCCGAAGGGACCCCGCCACCACCCGGCGGACTTTGGGCGGTGAGGCGGGCATTACCCGGGCCGCGTACGGCGGCACCGATCCGCACGGCCGTCGCCCGTCCGCGCCGTAGTGGGCGGCGGCTCACGGCCTCCGCCTTGGCGGTGACCTTGATCGCCGCCCTGGGGATCGCCGGCGCGGCATCGCCCGCCTGGGCCGAGCCGCCGCCGCCAGAGATCAAGGAGAACGCCAGCGCCGCGAACCTCAGGTTCCAGCCCGCCATGGACTATGACGAGGACGGCTGCTACGCGTCCGTGGCCATCGGCCCCGACGGGACCCTGACCCCGGGCCTGCCCCTCGGCGGGGCGCTGAACGGCGCGTGCCGCGACGCGTCCGACCTGGACAACAGCAACATGTACGCGCGCTCCCGCTGCAACACCAACGGGTGGTGCGCGCACATGTACGACCTGTACTTCCAGAAGGACCAGACCACACAACCCGGCTGCGACGTCTGCGGGCACACGCACGACTGGGAGCACATCATCGTCTGGACCAAGGACGACAAGCCCGAGTACGTCGCCACCTCCCTCCACGGCAACTACGACATCAAGAAGGCCACCGAGGTCGAGTTCCACGACGGCACCCACCCGAAGATCGTCTACCACAAGGACGGGGGCTTCACGCACGGGTTCCGCTTCGCCGATTCGCGTCATCCGCTACAGAACCACTACCGCAGATGGCACCTCCCGGATCTGGTGAGCTGGGAGGGCTACCCCTCGACCGGAGTGCGGGACACCCTCGCCGGGCACAACTGGGGCAAGGCCACCTTCGGCCTCAAGGACCAGGACGACACCTTCCGGAAGAACGTCGAAGAGGCCCACAAGGATCTGCCGTTCGACTTCAACCCCGCCGAACACCGCCTGCCGGCGGGCATGTCGGACCCGAACCTGCCGCCGCCCGCGCGCGAGATCCGCGTGATGGGGCTCGGGTCCTCCAGCGTGGTCGGCGAGGGCAGCACGCACGGGAACGGTTTCCGGGCCGACGCCGACCGGGGGTTCGGAGAGATCGCCGATCGCAACGCCGGTGTGCCGAACCCGGGCTCCGATGCCTCCACGCCCCGGGTGGACTGGGTGGGCTCCCGCCGGGTGGGCACGATGGCGGATCGGGAGATGGAAGGCTGGGGGGGCCGTGTGATCAGCGAGATCGCCGGTAAGGCGAGCTGTCCCGTCCGGACCTACCAGCCCAACCTCATCACCCTCCTCGCCGGCGGGAACGACGTCATCTATGACCAGATGGACGGTGCGATCGGCCGGCTGGAGAACCTGATCAAGCAGGTCATGACCGATGCCCCGGGAGTCACCGTCCTGGTCGCGGGGATGCAGCCCTTCCACGATGCCGCGCGGAACGCACGGGGGGAGGCGTTCACGGCCCAGATCTCCGACCTGGTGAAGCGGCTCGCGGAGGATGGCCTGCACGTGGTCTACGCCGACACGACCGGCCTGGACCGGGCCGATGTCGGTTCTGATGGCATCCATGCCACCGACGCGGGCTACCGGAAGATCGCGGACGCGTTCGTGAAGGCGGCCCGCCAGGCGAACGACAGGAAGTGGATCCTTCCGCCGAACGCCCAGGCGCCGAACGCGGGTTCCCATCCCTGTGGGATGGAGGACCTTGGATCGGGCGCCGAAGAAGTTGAAGAGACCAACCCCAACAAACTGGGGCCCAACTGGGACGACCGGGGCGTCATCCAGGACGTGCAGTACCCCTCTTCGACCCGTTTCATGATGGTCGACATAAACAAGGACCGCAAAGCCGAATTCGTGACCGTGGACAAGGACCAGAATGTTCGGTTCTGGTGGAACAGCGGTCCTTCCGGAAGGAAATGGGTACCCTTCGTCGAAGGCACGCACTCCATCAAACCCGACCCCGGCGCGATCGGCAACCAGTTGCGATTCGGTGACGTCGATGGCGACGGCTTCCCGGACTGCATGATCGTGGATCTCACCGGACGTATATTCGTCCGCACCTGGAAGGGCGAGAATCCGGCCGGTTCGCGCATGTGCATGAAGAAGTACGACGGCATCGCCAGCGTGTTCTCCAACGGCTCCACGGGCGACCGGCTGAAAACCGACCCGGCCACGAAGATCCGGTTCGCCGACGTCACCGGGGGCGGGCGGGACGACTACCTGCTGATCCAGCCGGACGGCACCACGACGGCCTGGTACAACCGGGACTTCCAGAACAAGGACGGCCGCAAGTGGCTGGACTGGACGCCTCCCCAGAACATCAGCCGCGCCCTGAAGCTTCCCCGGGAGATCAGGTACGCGGACATCAACGGCGACAAGCGCGCCGACCGCGTCCTGATCACCGCCAATGGCGGCGCGCGGGCCTGGATCAACGAAGGGGCCAAGGGCGCGGGCGGAAAGCTGCGCGACATCGGAAGAATCGCCGGTGACGCCGATGTTCCGCCCAAGGACGTCCAAATCGCCGACATCGACGGAGACGGCAAGGCCGACTTCCTGCGCATCGGCTGGACCGGCGTCACCCACGCCTGGCTCAACAGACTGCCGGCGAACTACTTCGACACCTTCCACCCCTAGCAGGTTCCACAGCCACTGACACCGTGCCGCCCGCGTCCGGCTCACCACCATCCGCACCAGAGCCGGACGCCGGGCGCCGCACGAACGGCAGGGCGTCCTCCGCCGTCCCCGTGTGGGTCACCACCGGCAGGTGCGACATCATCTCGCCATTGAGGCAGGTCCGAGGTCATCTTCCGGGAGGGCGGGGTGCAGGTAGTGGTCGTGGATCACTGATTCGATGAGTTTGAGGTCGCCGCTGGCCAGGGCGTCGATGACGTGGCGGTGGCGGGCGACCGCTTCGGGCATGGCGAGTTGCTGGCGGTCCAGGGAGGAGCGCATCAGGGCGTACATGTGGCCGTTCATGGTGCCCCACAGTTCGGCGAGGCGGCGGCGGCCGGAGGCGCGGACGATCTCGTGGTGGAAGCGGGTGTCGATGTCGACGAGTTCGTGCATGTCGCCGGCCTCGGCGGCGGCGGCCATCTCCTCGATGATGCGTTCGAGGCCGGCGAAGAAGCCGTCCGGCAGGCGGGCCAGGGCGTCGCGGGCCGCCGCGGTTTCGAGGACGCAGCGGGCGTAGCAGATGTCGTGTATGTCCTCAGGTGACATCCGGGTCACCATCGTGTAGCGGCGCGGGCTGATGTCCACCAGCCCCTCGATCTGGAGGTCGCGCAGGGCCTGGCGGACGGTGGCGCGGCTGACGCCGTAGTCGTCGGCGATGCCCGCCTCGACCAGGCGGGTGCCGGCCGGCAGCTCGTTGTTGAGGATCTTCCGGCGCAGCGCGAGCCGTACCGTGTCGGGGAGGGACAGGTGCTCGATCACCGGGGCCTTGCTCCTCTCATCCGGCGCAGCGCGCCCTCGGTCAGGCCCAGGCCGTCCCGCGGGCTCGCCGTGACCCGCACGCGCTCCGCCGGGCCGGTGATGAACGGCATCACGCCGGGGCCGTGGCCGGGCTGCGGGCTGTCGCCATGGACCACGAGGCCGACGGTGCGCCGGCCTCTCCGATAGCCCATGTTGTACCGCACATCGACGTCGTCAAGCGAAACGAGATCACCGAGCCGCAGCCCCGCCAGGCCGGGGGTGTCCGGGCCGGTCTGGACGTCGAGGTCCCACATGTGCGCGGGGCGGCCGAGGCCGTTGCCGGCCAGCCGGCTCGGGATGACGCCGCGCACGGTGACCTCCACCCCGTCCGCGTCCACGGTCACCGGCAGGTACGGCAGCAGCTCCGGGTCCAGGTTCAGCAGCTCCACGCCCGCACCCGGCAGCCGCGCCCCCTGACCGGAGGCCCGCACGCTCACCTGGTCGCCGGGCCGCAGCCGGGCCAGGTCGTCCTGGCCGAGCAGCACGATCACCCGCCCGGCCTCGCCGCGCTTGCCGGTCACCCAGCCGCGCGCCCCGGCCGCCGCCCCGGTGCGCACGATCACCTCGTTGCCCACGCAGGCGTACGCGGTCAGCGCGTGCCGGGCGGCCGGGTCGGGGTGGACCAGGCACGCGCCGGGCGCGGCGTGGTCGGCCTCGAAGCCGTACGCCGAGTCGCCCAGCCGTACACCGAGCACGATCCCGCCGTCCCCCACCGGCACGTACGGCCGGCCGTCCGCGTCCACCCGGTACGGCGAGCCCCCCGAGATCCCCGGATGCTCGACCACGCCGAGCAGGTTCATGGCGACGCTCGTCATATGGCGGCCCCTTCGGGGTAGAGCGCGGCCAGGTTGGCGTCCGGGTCGTCCACCAGGTGGAAGGCCGCGGCCGGGCCGCTGATCAGCGTGGAGGGTCCGGGCCCGTGCCCGAACAGCATGCAGTGCCCGGTCGAGATCACGCCGATGGTGACGTGACCGGCCCGGTAGCCCCGCCCGTAGGAGTGGTCGGCGTCTTCGAGGGCGACGAAGTCGCCCACCCGCAGCCCTTCCAGCCCGAGCGACAGATCGGCGGACAGCCCGGCGTACGCGCCCATCAGGTCGGTGTTGGCGAACTCCGAGGGCATGCCGACGCCCGCGCCCATCGCCTCGGCCGGCACCCGGGCCGCCACATGGACCTCAAGGCGGCCGTCGGCGCGGGTGCCGCCGGGCATCCGGGCGAGCAGGTCCGGCGAGCAGTTCTTGACCGTCAGAAGGGGGTGGTCGGCCAGCCGAAGGCCCTGGCCGCGGGCCAGCACGGTCACCTGGTCGCCGACCGTCACCCCGGCCAGGACCGGCTCGGGGAAGTCGGCGAGCACGTACGCGTGCTGGCCGATCACCACGCCCTCGGTCCCGTCGGCGAGCCGTACCACGTTGCCGACGCAGGACAGGAACTGGAGTGCCATGTTGGCGTCGGGGTCGCGATGCCGGATCGACAGGCCGGGCTCCAGGTGGTCGGCGGCGTACCCGGTGGCCGGGTCGCCGGGGTGCGCGCCCAGCGTGACGCCGCCCATGCCGGGCAGCAGGAACGGCCGGCCGTCCGCGTCCACCCGGTAGCCGTTCCGGTCGGCCAGCGGCGGCCACACCTCGCCCGCGAGGACCTGGGTGACCAGCCGATCCGCGTTGGTCCTGACCTTCACCGCGAACCTCCCGCCGGGCCGAAGCGGAAGCCGCGCACGCGCAGCGCGGGGGCGGTGGCGCAGCCGTTCCAGACGTTCATCAGCGGCTGGGTGGCCGGCGTGTCGCCGACCGCGTCCACCCGGGACAGCACGCCGAGCACGCTCTCGGTGAACCGCTTGCCGACCACCGGCCCGGCCAGCCGCCCGTTCCTGATCCGGAAGCAGCCGTCCCTGCTGACGCCGGTGATCGTGGTGGCGGCCGGATCGACGACCCTGGTGTACCAGAACCGCTGCACGTAAACGCCGTCCTCGACCCCCGCGATCAGTTCCTCCACAGAGGTCCCGCCCGGCTCCAGCCGCAGGTTGGCCGGTACCGCCCGCGGCGACTCCTCCCGCGCGATGTGCGCGTGCCCGGTGGACGGGACGCCCAGCCGCGCCGCCGTCGCGAGATCCCCCACGACCTCCCCCACCCGCCCCGCGGACAGGAAGGGCACCCGCCGCTTGGCCGTGCCCTCGAAGTCGAACGGGAACGGCAGGCCCTCCGCCGCCAGCGCGTCGTCCCCCACCGTGATCAGCGAGGACGCCAGTTCCCTGCCCGCCGAGGTGGCGGCCAGGCCGACGCCGTCCCCCAGCGCCTCGGCGGTGAACCCGAACGCGCCGAAGAAGTGCAGCAGCTCCCCCGCCGCGAGCGGCCCCAGCACCACGTCGTGAACCCCGTCCGGCAACTCGGCCGGGGTCCGGCTGCGGGCCCCCTCGGCGACCGTGCGGGCCACTGCGGCGGGCAGGTCCAGGGCGGCGGCCGAGCGGCCGAGGTCGCACCAGTACGACGAGCCGTCCCCGGCCTTGACGGTGAGCGCGCCGGACGCCTCGGTGGCGCAGGCGTACGCGCGCAGCCCGGCGGTGTTGGCCACCGCGAGTTCGGTGGCGGCCCGGCCGTACATGCCGTACGCGAGCGCCCCGGCGTCCTCGGCGGCGCGCATGGTGCGGGCGGCCTCGGCCGAACGCGCGGACACGTCCCAGGCGGCCGTGTCCTCGTGCCAGAGCCGCAACTCCGGATACTCCTGCGGCTCGGCCACATCGATCACCCCGGCGGAGGTGGCGAGGTCGAGCGCCGCGCGCACCGCCCGCGCCGCCCCCGCCGGGTCGGACGTGGCGGCCCGCGCGGTCCGCCCGCCGACGTTCACCCGCACCATGAGCTGGCGTTCCACGATGTCCTGCGGCTGGTGGACGCGCCGCCCGGCGAACCGGGTGTACTCGCCCGCGCGCACCGAAAGGAACGCCTCGGCGGCGTCGGCTCCGGCCGCGTGCGCCAGCGCCGACTCCACGGCGGCCATCGCCCGGTCGCGTCCTTCGTAGGCCCGCATCACGCCACCCCGATCCGCACGCCGCGCACGAGCGTCGGCGCGGCCCCGTGTCCCAGGAACCCCCACTGCTTGGGTTCGCCCTTGCCGCACGGCATGCCGAACGCCCGGAACTCCGCGGGCCCGGCCACCGCCTCCACCGACCCCCAGAAAGCCGGCGTCACGCCGCCGTAGGAGAAGTTCTTCAGCAGCCGCCCCTTGCGGCCCCCGCGCACCTCGTAGGCGACCTCGGTGCCGAACTGGAAGTTCAGCCGCCGCTCGTCGATCGACCAACTGCGGTTGTCGTCCAGGTAGTAGCCGTCGCCGAGCCGGTCGAGCAGCTCGGGCAGGGTGCCCTCGCCGGGTTCGAGGAAGACGTTGGTGGCGAAGCAGACCGGTGGGAAGGCCCACCCGTCGGCGCGGGCCGCCCCGATCGACTCAAGGCCGACCCGGGCGGCGCTGTCCCTGCTGGACAGGAAGTCGACCACGACGCCCGCCTCGATCAGCCGTTTCCTGCGGGCGGGGGTGCCCTCGTCGTCCCAGGCGAAGGAGCCCCGGGTGCCGGGCATGGTCGGGTCGGCGGTGACGTTGACGGCGGGCGAGCCGTACCGCAGGGTGCCGAGCGCGCCGGGGGTGATGAACGACGCCCCGGCGAAGTTGGACTCGTCCCCGAGGATGCGGTCCAGCTCCAGCGCGTGCCCGCACGACTCGTGGATCTGGAGCGCCATCTGGGCGGGGCCGATCACCAGGTCGGCGACGCCGGAGGGCGCGGCCGGGGCGGTGAGCAGCGCCACGGCCTCCTCGCCGACCCTGGCCGCCTCGCGCACCAGCGCCAGCGACTCGACGTACTCCCAGCCCGCGCCCGCCGTGTTGCCGTGGAAGGAGTTCGGATAGGAGCGGCGCTGCACCTCGTGCCCGTCGGAGGCGAACGCCATGACCATCGCGCCCGCCTCCATCAGGTGCTGGTGCTGGCGCGAGCCCGCGCTGTCGGCGTAGTGCCGGTGCTGGCGCTTGGCGGACAGGCCGACCTCGGCGGACACCACCCGGGCGGGCGCGGTCGCGGCCGAGAGGGCGTCGCCGAGCAGGCCGTGCCGTACGTCCGCGCCGAGCGCGAACGGATCGACGGCGACCTCGGTGGCGTACCGGCCGGAGGCGGGCGGGCGCGGCGGCAGCGTCACCAGCTCCGCGCTCGCCGTGGCGGCGGCGCGGGCGGCGGCCACCGCGCGGGCCGCCGTGGCCCGGACGGACGCCGGATCGGACACGGGCGCGGCGGCGAACCCCCACACCCCCTCGCAGAGCACCCGCACGCCCACCCCGAGCGTGTGCTCGGCGCGCTCGTCGGGGGCCGCGCCCGCCCGGCCGTACAGGCGGGTCTCCTCGCACTCCACCAGCCGGACATCGGCGTAGTCCGCGCCGGAGGAGGCGTCCAGGGCCTCCTCGCACAGCGCCTCGGCCGCCGCGTCGCCGGCGAGATCGCCCCAGTCGTGAGCCACGCTCACACCTCCAGCGGGAAGCCGACCCACCGGCGGTCCCGGTAGGAGCGCTCGAAGGCGTTCACGGTCTCCTGCACGAGCGCGCCCTGCCGGAAGTCGCCCTGGTTGGCCTCCTGACCGGAAAGGATCTCGGTGGCGAAGTTCCGGCACAGGTTGGAGTAGAACAGGAACGGCCACGGCTCCCGCGAGTGCCCGTTCTCGGGGAAGAACCGCTGGGGGATCTCCCGCTCGACGAACTCCACCGAGTCCTTGGTGGCGGTCTTGATGGTCTGGCAGATACCCGCCTCGTCCACCAGCCGCACGATGACCGCGCCCTCCGAGCCGAAGATCCGCGCCTCGACGCCGGGGTAGTTGCCGACGGTCACGTACGACGACTGGATCGAGCCGAGCGCGCCCGAGCCGAACTCCGCGATCCACATGTCGCCGTCGTCGATGTTCATCCGGCTCATCAGGCCGGTGTCCCGGACCATCCGCTCGGGGACGAAGTTCCGCATCGTGCCCACCACGGACGTCATGGGCGAGTCCAGCCACCAGTGCATGATGTCGATGATCGGCGCGCCGTACCCCTCGATGGAGGAGACCTGGAGCGTGGCCGGGTCGGCGTCCGGGTCCACCTGGCGCAGCGGTGTGGCCGGGTCGATCCACTGGCTGTTCTGCTCGTAGCCGTTGAAGATGTACGGCGTGCCGACGAACCCGGAGTCGATCAGTTCCTTGGCGTACTGCACGGCCGGCGCGTAGCGGAAGGTGAAGCCCAGTTTGGTCTTGAGCCCCTTGGCGGCGGCCAGATCGGCGGCCCTGCGGGTCTCGCGGTAGTCGTGGTGGACCGGCTTCTCGCACAGTACGTGCTTGCCCGCCTCCAGCGCGGCGACGGAGATCTCGAAGTGCGCGCGGTTGCCGGTGGCGACGTCGATGACGTCGATGTCGGGGTCGCCGAGCAGGTCGCGGTAGTCGGTGACGCGGCGCTCGACGCCGTACTCCTCCCCCGCCTCGGCCACCGCCGCCGCGTCCACGTCCGCGAGCGCGACCACGTCCACCCGGGGGTCACGCTGCCAGCCGGGGATGTGCGCGTCCCGCGCCCACTTGCCCGCGCCGACGACGGCGACTCGCAGCCTGTCCTGTCCCATATCCGTTCTCTCTCTTTCCTTTGAGGGTCGCTCAGCGGCGGTTGCGCACACGCGGGTCGATGGCCGCGTACGCGAGATCGACGAGGAAGTTCATGACGACCACGAAGAAGGCGGCGCACAGCACCGCGCCCGTGATCATGGGGATGTCGAGCTGGTCGATGGCGTCGTACGTCAGCTTGCCGACGCCCGGCAGGCCGAAGACCGACTCGATGATGAGCACGCCGCCGAGGAAGTAGCCGAAGTCCATGCCGATCATGGTGATCAGCGGGGTCAGCACGTTGCGCAGCGCGTGCCGCAGCAGGATCGTCCGCTCGCGCAGGCCCTTGGCCCTGGCGAGCTGGATGTAGGGCGTGCGCAGCACCTCGATCATCTGCGTGCGGGTCATCCGGGCGTACCACGCCGCCCCGGCCAGCCCCAGCGTGAACGTCGGCAGCGCCAGGTACCACCACATCGGGTCGCCCAGCCCGGTCAGCGGGAAGATCGACAGCCGGTACGCCAGGTAGTAGATCAGCAGCAGCCCCACCCAGAACGGCGGCGCGGACAGCCCGACCAGCGCGCCCAGCGTCGCGATCCGGTCGGCCGCCCGGCCCGGCCGGTAGGCGGCGATGATCCCGGCGGGCACGCCGATGACCACCTGCCACAGCACGCCGCCCACCGCGATCAGCGCCGACGTCGGCAGCGCCAGCGCCAGTTGCTCGCTCACCGGCGCTCCGTGCAGGGCGTACGACGTGCCGAGGTCGCCCCGGGCCAGCCGTCCCAGGAAGCCGGTGTACTGCGACCAGAGGGAGGCGTCCAGTCCGAGCTGGTGGCGGATGGAGGCGACGGTCGCGGCGTCGGCGTTCGGCCCGGCGATGAGCCTGGCCGGGTCGCCCGGCACCGCGTACGACATGAAGAAGGCCAGCGTCACCACGCCGAGCAGCACCAGGACCATCTGGCCGAGCCTGCGCAGCACCCACGGGGTCATGGGGTCACCTCCGTTCCGGTGCGGTGGGGTCGAGCAGGTCGCGCAGCCAGTCGCCGGCCAGGTTGAAGGCCAGCACGGTGACGATCAGGCAGACGCCGGGCGCGAACAGCAGCCAGGGCGCGGCCTCGTAGTACTTGCGGCCGTCGTCGATCATCTGGCCCCAGGACGCCTCGGGCACCGGCACGCCGACGCCGAGGAACGACAGCGAACTCTCGATCAGGATCGAGCTGGCCACGCCGAGGGTGGCGTAGACGATGATCGCCGGGACCAGGTGCGGCAGGATGTGCCGGAACAGGATGCGCACGGTGCTCACGCCCAGCGTGCGCGTCGCGGTGACGAACTCCCGCTCGCGCAGCGACAGCACCATGCCCCGGATGATCCGGGCCAGGTACGTCCAGTAGATCAGCGCGATGACCAGCACCACGTTGCGCTGGCTGGGACCGGTCACGGTGATCAGCGCGACGCAGAACAGCAGGATCGGGAACGACATGACGACGTCGGTGATCCGGCTGACCACGGTGTCCACCCGGCCGCCGAAGTATCCGGCGGTGATGCCGACGGCCACGCCGACCAGGGTGGCCAGGCCGTTGGCGAAGACGCCGATCGTGAGCGAGACGCGCGCACCGTACAGCAGGCGGGAGAGCACGTCGCGGCCGTTGGGGTCGGTGCCGAGCGGGAAACCGCCGCCGGGCGCGACGGGCGCGCCCTGGTCGGTCAGGCCCTCGGCGTAGGTGCGCAGCGGGTCGTGCGGGGCCAGCACCGGCGCCAGCAGCGCGGCGAGGGCCAGCAGGATCAGCGCCACGATGGAGATCAGCGCGGGGATGTCGCGCAGCAGGCTGCGCCACGCCTGACGCAACGGCCGTCGCGGCGCCGCCGCCTCCAGACCGGGCACCTCGATGGGCGCGGTCATACGGTCACCTCCGAGCCGGGGCGTCGAGGGTCGTGGCGGTGGCCTCCGGTCGAGCCGGGGCGTCGAGGGTCGTGGTGGTGGCCTCCGGGGGCGGCGGTCACGAGGTCACCTCCGGGGCGGGGGCGTCCGGGACGAGGTGGCAGGCGGTGAGCCGGCCGTCGTCCTTGCGGCGCAGTTCCGGGCGCGTGGTCACGCACTCGTCGGTGGCAAGTGGGCAGCGCGGGTGGAAGGCGCAGCCCGCGGGCGGGTCGGCCGGGCTCGGCGGCTCGCCCGCGAGCCGGGCCCGCGGCCCCCTGCCGCGCCCGCCCGGCACCGGGACGGCGGCCAGCAGCGCCCGCGTGTACGGGTGCCGGGGCGCGGTGAACACCTGGTCGCGGGTGCCGATCTCGACCAGCCGCCCCAGGTACATGACCGCCACCCGGTCGGCGGCGAAGCGCATCGTGGACAGGTCGTGCGAGATGAACAGGTACGCCAGCCCGGCCTCCTCCTGGAGGTCCTTGAGCAGGTTGAGGATCTGCGCACGTACCGACACGTCCAGCGCCGACACCGCCTCGTCGCACACGATGACCGCCGGGTCCACGCCGAGCGCGCGGGCGATCGAGACCCGCTGGCGCTGCCCGCCGGACAGCTCGTGCGGAAAGCGCCTGGCGTAGGAGGCGGGCAGGCCCACCCGGTCGAGCAGTTCGCGCACCCCGGCGGCCCTGCGGCTCGCGGGCACCCCGCGTACCAGCAGCGCCTCCTCCACCGTCGCGCCGATCCGCATCCGGGGATCGAGCGAGTCGTAGGGGTCCTGGTAGACCATCTGGGTCTGGCGGCGGAACGCCTTCAGCGCCGCGCCGCGCAGCTTGGTGACGTCCCGGCCGCCGATCACCACGCGGCCGGAGGTGGGCTCGTTGATCCGCAACAGCGCGCGGGCGATCGTGCTCTTGCCCGACCCCGACTCCCCGGCCAGGCCCAGCGTCTCCCCCGGCGCGAAGTCGAACGACACCCCGTCCACGGACTTCACCGTGCCGCCGCGCCGCCTGCCGAAGTACACCTTGAGGTCCTCGACCTCGACCACGGGGCTCATCCGGCGCTCCGGTCCGCGAAATGGCAGGCGGCCAGGCGTCCGTCGCCCAGGTCGAGCGGTTCGGGGTCCTCGGCCCGGCAGACGTCCGCGGCCAGCGGGCACCGATCTGCGAACGCGCACCCGGTGTGGGCCTGCCCCGGCTGCGGCGGGGTCCCCGGGATGGAGGGGAGCCGCCGCGGGAGTTCGCCTTCCAGGGAGGGGATGGAGGCGAGCAGCGCCCGGGTGTACGGATGGCGGGGATCCTCGACGATCTGGTCGGCGGTGCCGCTCTCCACGACCCGCCCGGCGTACATGACCAGGACGCGGTCACAGAAGGTGGACACCACGCCGAGGTCGTGGCTGATCAGGACGACGGCGGTGCCGAGGTCGGCGGTCATGCCGTCCATCAGGTCGAGGACCTGGGCCTGGACGGTGACGTCCAGGGCGGTGGTCGGCTCGTCGGCGATCAGCAGGCGCGGCGCGCAGGAGATCGCGATGGCGATGGCGACCCGCTGGCGCATGCCGCCGGAGAACGTCATCGGATACTCCCGCAGCCGGGCGGCGGCGTCGGGGATGCCGACCGAGGCGAGCAGTTCGGCGGCCTTGGCGGTGGCCGCGCGGCGGTCCAGGCCCAGGTGTTCGCGCAGCGTCTCGGTGACCTGGCGGCCGATCCGCACCAGCGGGTTGAGGCTGGACAGCGGGTCCTGGAAGACCATGGCGGCCTGCGCGCCGCGCCAGCGGCGAAGTTCGCCGCGGTCGAAGGTGAGCACGTCGCGGCCGTCGAACCGGATCGCGCCGCCGGCCACGGTGGCGGCCGGTCCGAGCAGGCGGAGTACGGCCTGGGCGGTCACCGACTTGCCCGACCCCGACTCGCCGACGATGCCGACGCGCTCGCCCGCCCGCACCGAGAAGGAGACGCCGCGCACGGCGGTGTGCTCCCCGCCGGGCGTGGCGAAGCGGACGACGAGATCCTCGACGTCCAGCAAGGCGCTCATGATTCAGCCTTTCCTGGGGGGCTTGCTCTGGGGGATCGGCCCGGCGTCGGAGGGAGGACGACGCCGGGCCGCGCGGGGTCAGCTCAGCGGCTTGCCGTCGGTCTTCCAGTAGGCGGCCATGTCGAAGCCCCAGATGGGCTGCGGGTGGTAGCCGCCGACGTTCTTGCCGAACACCTCGGTCTTGGTGCCGTAGTACAGCGGCACGATCGGGTTGTCGGCGAGCAGCTTGGCGGTGGCCTCCGCGTACAGCTTCTCGGCCTCCTCGGTGGTGCCCGCCGCGAGCGCCTGGACCACCAGGTCGTCCACTTCCTTGGAGCAGTAGAAGGAGTTGTTCTGACCGCCGGGCACGGCGGCGGCGCAGGAGGTCAGCGCCTGGAAGAAGTTGCTGCCGTCGGGGAAGTCGGCCACCCAGAACCGCAGCGTCATCGGGGCCTTGCCCGGCGTGCCGGCCAGGTCGAAGAACGCGCTCTGCTGGAGCGGGCGGGGCTCGATCTTGACCCCGATCTTGGCGAGGTCCTGCTGGATCTGCGGAAGCAGGTTCGTCCAGGGGGAGGTGTTCCAGGTGTACATCGTGGTGGTGAAGCCGTTCGGGTGGCCCGCCTCGGCGAGCAGCGCCTTGGCCTTGGCGATGTCCTGGTCGTGGACGAGCTTGTCCTCGGTGTGCCCGAGCACGCCGGGCGGCAGGAACTGGTTGGCCGTCTCACCCTGGCCGTTCACCAGCTTGAGCAGGAACGACCGGTCGATGGCGTAGGAGATCGCCTCGCGGACCTTGGGGTCGTCGAAGGGCTTCATCTTGACGTTGAGCGTCAGGTAGTAGGTGGTGGGCTTGGCGATGGTGAGCGTCTGCGGCTTGAGCGCGGCGTTCGCGGTGACCGAGAGGAACTGCGCGGGCGGAATCGGGTCGCCCATCAGGTCGATCTGTCCCTTTTCCAACTGGAGGAGCTGTACGTCGGGGTTGACTCCCAGCTTTTCGATGACCTTGTCCACGTACGGGCGGGGCTTGTCCCAGTAGGCGGTGTTCTTCTCCAGCAGGATCTGCCGTCCCGGGGAGAACTCCTTGAAGGTGAACGGTCCGGAGCCGACCGGCTTGGTCGCCACGTCGTCGCCCGCGTCCTGCGGGATGACCGAGGCGTGCGGCATGGCCAGGATGTACTTGAACGAGGAGTTCGGCTGGGTGAGGCGGATGCGCAGTTCGGTGTCGGAGACCGCCTCGATGCCCTCGGCCTTGCCGCCCTTGGCCTTGTCCGCGCCGGCCACGCCGGTCCAGAAGCCGCGCACCGGCGACTTGGTGGCGGGGTCGAGCAGCCGCGCCAGGGAGTAGGCGACGTCCTGGGCGCGCACCGGGGAGCCGTTGGAGAACGTCATGCCGGGGCGCAGGGTGATCGTGTAGGTCTTGCCGTCCTCGGAGACCTTCGGGAAGTCGGCCGCGGCCTGGGGGACCAGCTCGCTGGTCGCGCCCTTGTAGTCGTACAGGCGGTCGTACAGCATCCGCATGTTGTTCCAGCAGGTGGCGTCGTAGCACACGGCCGGGTCGAAGGTCTTGGGGTCGGACTTGTAGGCGACGGTCATGGTGCCGCCGGCGCGGGGCTGGTCGCCGCCGGGGGCGGGGGTGGTGGCGGTGCCGGTGTTCTTCTGCACGGAACCACAGGCCGCCGCCGAGAACAGGGCCGCGGCCAGCCCTATGAGCAGCAGGGCGCGAGATCTGGCCATGGAATGCCTCCTCGGGATTCACTTCGCGGGGGCTCCCCCGAGGGTCTGAGGCGGTCTTGCAGTGCCGCTTCCGATACTCGTCCCCGCAGTCGCCGATCTTTGGTCGATCGTCGACAATCAACAATATGAGTGGGCGGATATCCGGTCGTCAAGGGTTTGGGATGGGGTGAAATATCTGTTTCAGGTGCTTAGTAATGCGGCCAGGCGTACCAGGCCCTCGGTGATGTCGGCGGGCGCGGCGGCCAGTGACACGCGCACGGACCGCTCACCGGCCGGCCCGAACGCCGCCCCTGGGGCCACCGCGACCTGCCGCTCGCGCAGCAGCCGCAACGCCAGGTCGTGCGAGGGCACGCCGACGTCCACCCACAGGTAGAACGCGCCGGACGGGCGCAGCGCGCGCAGGCCGTGCTCGGCCGCGACGCGAAGGGCCAGGTCACGGCGTTCGCGATAGGCCAGGCGCATGGACTCCACGACGTCCTGCGGGCCGCGCAGCGCGGCCAGCGCCGCGTGCTGGCCGGGCGCGGAGACGCACGAGACCGCCGTCTCCAGCACCTTGGCGACCCGCCCGGCGACCGGCGCGGGGGCCACGACGTACCCGATCCGCCACCCGGTCATCGCGTAGGTCTTGGAGAAGGAGTACACCGTCACGACCGGCGCGTCCGGGGCCACGGCGGCGACCGAGGGCGGCGGGTCGTCGTCCAGCCCGAGCTGGTCATAGCACTCGTCCGACACCACCCACAGGCCGCGCCCGGCCGCCCAGCGGGCCAGGGCGGCCAGCGTCGCGGCGGGCCACACCACGCCCAGCGGGTTGGACGGCGAGTTGACCAGGATCGCGCGGGTGCGCGCGGTGACCAGCCGGTCCAGCGCGGCGAGATCCGGCAGGAAACCGGCCGCGGCCTCCAGTTCGTAGGTCACCGGGCGGGCCCCGGCGAGCAGGGCCAGGTTCGCGAAGTTCGGCCAGCCCGGGTCGGGCACCAGGATCTCGTCGCCCTCGTCCAGCAGGCTCCGGTACACGGCGGCGAGGCCCTGGACCGCGCCCGCGCAGACGAAGACGTCGCCGGGGTCCGCGTCCAGGCCGTTGACCGCGCGGACCTTCGCGGCCAGCGCCGCGCGAAGTTCGGGGATGCCCGCCGTGGGCGTGTAGCGGGTGGCGCCGCTTCGCGCGGCCTCGTGCGCGGCGGCCACGATGTGCGCAGGCGTGGGGAAGTCCGGTTCGCCCATCTCCAGGCGGATCGCGCCGGGGACCTGCCAGGCGGCGTTGGCGATGGCCCGGATGCCCGAGCCGGTGACCGCGTCCACGGACCGGCTGGCCGAAAGGCTCATTGCAGGCTCCGCAGCATTCCGCCGTCGCAGGCGACGGTCGAGCCGGTGACGTACGAGGCCGCCGTGGAGGCCAGGAACGCGACCACCGCGGCGAACTCCTCGGGCCTGCCGTACCGGCCGGCCGGGATGGTCGCCTGACTGCGCGCGCTGACCTCGGCGACCGGAACGCCCTCCCGGGCCGCCGCGCCCTCGTCCAGGGCGGCGACCCTCGGGGTGGCGATCCGGCCGGGCAGGACGCCGTTGACGGTCACGCCGTCGGCGGCGACCTCGCGGGAGACCGTCTTGAGCCAGGCGGCGAGCGCGGAACGGCCGGCGTTGGAGTAGGCCAGCGCCGGGATCGGCTCGCGCACGCCCGACGACAGCACCGCGACGATCCGGCCGAAGCCGCGCTCGCGCATGCCCGGCAGCAGCCGCGTGGCCAGCTCGATCGGTGTCACGGCGAGCATCTGGAAGGCCGATCGCCAGGCGTCCGGGCTGGTCGCGTCGGGCGGGACGGCGGGCGGGCCGCCCGCGTTCAGCACCAGGACGTCCATGCCGCCCAGCGAGCCCGCCGCGGCGGCGACCCGGTCGGCCGCGCCGGGATCGGTGGCGTCGGCGGCGACGACGTGCGGCCTGACACCTGTGACCTGAGCGATCTCGGCGGCCGTCCCGGCCAGCCGTTCCTCGTCCCTGGACCACAGCAGCAGCTCCGCGCCCTCGGCGGCCAGCGCGTGCGCGATGGCCCGGCCGAGGCCGGAGGTCGCGCCGCCGACCAGCGCCCGGCGGCCGTTCAGCCCGAGGTCCATCTACTCGACCTCCAGCCGGTCGGGGCCGGGCGTGAGGCCGACGCGGGCCAGCACGTCGTCCAGCTCGGCGACGGTCACTGCGTCCAGCGCCGCGCCCCGGGTGCGCGCGGTGGTCAGCGCGCCGCGCCTGCGCAGCACCTCCTTGCGCACGGCGAGCCCGATGCCGGGCTGGCCCTCGAAGGCGATGTAGGGCAGGTAGCGGTCGAAGACGCGGGCGGCGCGGGCCCGGTCGCCCGCCTCGACGGCCTGGCGTACCGCCCGGAGGATCTCCGGGAACGCGAAGCCGGTCATCGTCCCGGCCGCGCCCCTGGTCAGCTCGCTGTAGGCGGACACGCCGCCGAGCCCGCCGAACACCGTCAGCTCCGGGGCCGCGGCCAGCAGCTTGGTGATCTTGGGCGGGGTGGGCGGGTCCTCCAGCTTGACCACGCCGGAACCGGCCGCTTCCAGCATGGCCAGCAGCGCCGACACCGGGATCTTGACGCCGGTGGCGTTCGGCTCGTCCTGCACGATGACCGGTACCGGGCTGCCTGCGCAGGCCCTGGCGAAGAACGGGGCGAGGCCGTCCACGTCGGGGGCGAGCGGCGGCGCGGCCACCATGACCCCGGCGGCCCCGTGGGCGGCGGCCCGGCGGATGCGTTCGGCGACGAGCGTCGTGGCGGCGGCCGAGCACCCGGCCGCGAACGGCAGCCGCCCGTCGGCCGCCTTGGCCACGGTGGCGAGCACGCGTTCGCGCTCGTCGTCGGTCAGGCTGGTCACCTCGCCCATCACGCCCAGGATGGTGACGCCGTCGGCGCCCCAGGCGGCGGCCAGTTCCACCGTGCGGGCCAGGCTCGCGGTGTCCAGCGACCCGTCCTCGGCGAACGGCGTCGGGACGATGTACCACGTGCCGTGGAATGCCGTCATTCCTCAGTACCCCTTTTCCCTGTCGAAGACGTTGCGCAGCGGGCGGCCGGCCAGCCACCTGCGGAGGTTGTCGGTGAACAGCTCGGTCAGCAGGGCGTTCTCGGCGTCAATGGTGGAGGCCGAGTGCGGGGAGACGATCACGTTGTCCATCGCCCACAGCGGCGAGCGGGCGGGCAGCGGCTCCTCGGCGAAGACGTCCAGGCACGCCCCGCCGAGCCGGCCGGACGACAACGCGTCCACCAGCGCGGGTTCGTCGATGACCGGCCCCCTGGCGATGTTCACCACCACCGCGCCGGGCGCGAGCGCGGCCAGTTCGGCGGGCCCGATCAGGCCGCGCGTCTCGTCCGTCAGCGGGCAGGCCAGTACGAGCGCGTCCGCGCCGGTCAGCGCCTCACGGATCTCGGTGAACGACCGGGCCTCGGTGAGGCCGGGGACGTCGTACTCGCGGCCCGGCCGGCCGACCCCCACCACCCGCGCGGAGAGGGCGGCGAACACCTCGGCCACCCGGCGGCCGATCCCGCCGAGCCCGACGACCACCACCCGGCTCCCGGCCAGCGAGCGGGTCGTGTAACGCTCCCAGTGCCGTCGCGCCTGCCAGCGCCGCAGGTCCGGTACGCCCTTGACGAAGTGCAGCACGCCCATCAGCGCGAACTCGGCCAGCGGCCCCGCGTGCGTGCCCGCCGCCGTGGTGAACACCAGGTCCGAGCCGGCCAGGCCGTGCCGTTCGACGAACTGGCCGATGCCCGCGCTGGTGGCCTGCACCCAGCGCAGTTTCGGGCAGTTGGCGGGCATCCGGGCCGGTTCCCACCAGTCGAAGTCGAAGCTGATGTCGGCCTGGGCGAGCAGGTCGCGCCAGCGCCGCAGCTCCGGCTCGGCGAGGCCGGGCCGGACGCCGACGTGGTCGGCGGTGTAGCGCGGGGTGGGCAGCAGGTCCGGTTCGTGCAGCACCTCCACCTGGGGGTCGGTGGCGGCGATGGTCTTGACGTGCTCGGCTTCCAGGGGCGAGGCGATGAGAACCTTGAGGCTCAACGGAGATCCTTGGATTGTCGACAATCGACGATGGGCCAGGACAGTAGCACCCCTTTCCGGTCGCGCTCCAGTCCCTGCGGCGACTTTTCTCAGGCCAGCGCGTCGAGCGCGGCCTGTTGCGCGGCGCTCAGCCGCTCGGGCAGCGGGGTGAGCGCGTACGCGCCGGTCTCGGTACGGCTTACAGTACGGCTCTCGGTACGACGCAGCGCGAACGGGTCGGCGATCAACGGACGGCGCTCGACCGCCTCGATCGCGTCCGCGACGCGATCCACCGGCAGGCCCAGCGCGGCGGCCAGCTCCGGCACGGTCAGCGGCCGGGTGGCGTGGGCCAGGGCGGCGACCAGCGTCAGCGCGTCGGCCGTGGCGCGCTCGCTGATGCGGCTGCCGTTCATCGCCGCGCTGACCTGGCCGAAGAACCGGCTCATCTGGGTCAGCCGGGCCGCCGCCGGGGTGCCATGGCCCATGATCTCGGCCCCGCGCCGTGCCGCCGTCGCCACCTCGTCGTGGACGCGGGTGTCGGTCCGCCACGCGCGGGTCCAGGCGTCGTCGCCGATCAGGTACCGTTCGCGGCGGCCACCCGGCACCGGCTCCCTGGTGACCAGCTCCATGGTCTCCAGGTAGCCGATGGTCTTGGACACCGACGCCGGGCTGACCCGCAGGCGGCGGACGAGTTCGGCGGCGGTCAGGCCGGTGGCGTCCGCGGTGAGCAGGCAGGCGAACACCCGCGCGGCCATCCGGGGCAGCCCGGTGCCGGCGAGCAGGGCCGCGAACCCCTCCACGAACTCCCGCACCGGACCGGCGGCGGGCTCCGGGACCGGGGCGGGCCCGCGGCGGCGGGCGCGCGCGCCGGTGGCCCGCTGGGCGCGGTCGGCCGTATAGCCGCCGGGGCCGCCGTTGCGCGCGACCTCCCGGCTCACCGTGGACGTCGGGCGGCCCAGCCGCCTGGCGATCTCGGCGTATCCCGACCCCTCGGCCAGCCAGGCCGCGATGGACCGGCGCTCGTCGTGGGTCAGCCTGCCTCCGGGCATCGGCCCTCCTGTTCGCTGCCTCCAAGTGTGGCGTTCACCCTCAGCACATTGCAACAGCCAATTGCATTAACGAGCAGAGCCATTGCAATTATCCACGGTAATTTGTTGACGAGTTTGGAAACGCAACGTAGCCTTTCCTTGCTTTGAAACAGCCGGAAGGGACAACGAGCATGCATGTGATGGCGGTTTCCACGGTCGCGGACCAGGACGGGTTCTGGGACGCGCTGAAGAAGGCGCACGGCAGGCTGCCCGGCAAGGCCCGGTGGGTCCTGGCCGTGGCGAGCACCGATGGCGGCCGGGCGGTCAACGTCATCGTCCACGACTCGGTGGAGGGCGTGCGGGAGTTCATGGAGGAGTACGCCGGCCCCTTCGCCACCACCGACTACTCCCAGGCCGACGCCGCCAACGCGGTCGGCCTGCCGGAGTAGCGCCCATGGACCTGACCCGTGCCCGCGCCCGGACCGCCGAGCTGCTGGCGGAGTACCAGATCCCGAGCGCGGTGATCGGCGTCCTGCGCGACGGCCGGGTCACCACGTTCGCCGAAGGCGTCAAGGACGTCCGGAGCGGGGAGCCCGCCACCACCGAGACGATCTACCAGATCGGCTCCATGACCAAGACCTGGACCGCGCTCGCCTTCATGCGCCTGGCCGACGAGGGCAAGGCGGGCCTGGACGAACCGGTCCGTACCTACCTGCCCGGCTTCCGGGTCGCCGACCCCGAGGCCACCGCCAAGGTCACCCCGCGCCACCTGCTCGATCACACGAACGGCATCGAGGAGAGCTTCGGCGACCCCGGCGAGGGCGACGACGTACTGGAACGGATGGTCGCGGGCATCGCCGACGCCCCGCAGGTCCACCCGCTCGGGCACACCCACGGGTACAGCGCGGCCCTCGGCTACGCGATCCTCGGCCGGATCATGGAGGTGATCGAGGGCGCGCGGTGGGACGACATCATGCGCGACCGCCTGTTCGGCCCGCTCGGGCTGACCGGCACGAGCACCCGCCCCGGCCAGGTGGACCGGGGCCGGGCCGCCACCGGGCACATCGTCCGCTCCCGCGCGGAGGGGCCGATCGGCACGCCGCTGCCGTACCTGCCGCGTGCCTTCGGCCCCGGCGGCAACGTCAATTCCACGGCCGGTGACGTGCTCGCGCTCGCGTACGTCCTGCTGAACGGCGGAAAGGCCCCGGACGGCACGCGGATCGTCTCGCCGGAGGCCGTTTCGGAAATGACCCGCTCGCGGGTGCCGGTGCCCGATCCTTACATGTTCGGGCCGGAGTGGGGACTCGGCCTGATCGTGTGCGACTGGCATGGCCATCCGGTTTACGCGCACGACGGCAGCACGGTCGGCCAGAACGCCCGGCTGCGCATTCTTCCCGATTCCGGCATCGCGCTGACGATGCTCACGAACGGCGGGCCGCGCGAGCCGTTCTACCGGGAGGTGTTCAATGAGATCCTGGCCGAGTTGGGCACGGTCACCATCCCTGACCTGCCGAAACCCGTTCTGGGCGGGGGGCTCGGCCTTTCCGCGTACGCAGGCGTCTATGAACGGCCCGGCACCCGCTACGAGGTGACGGCGGAAGACGGGCGGCTGTATCTCACGTTCGCGATGAACGCGATGGAGGCGCGGTTTCTCGGCAAACCCGAGCAGGTCAGGCGCGAACTGCTGCCGGTCGGCGAAACGCATTTCCTGATGCCCTCCGACGACCCGCTGGAGGACCCCCAGACCGTCGCAATCTACGATTTCACGGACGGCGGCCCGGCACGCTACCTGCACACCAACTGCCGGGTGAACCCGAGGACCGGCTGAGCCCGCCGCCCGCACCCGTCTGTTAACACCGCGGACGGCCGAAGTTAACGGCGGCACGGATAGGGTCGACTATCCGGGTGACCGGCTGGTTACTGGCACTCAGAAAGCCCTCCGGTCAGTGGTGGCTGACGGGGACATGCCACCCCGCCATCGTGCCGAATAGAAAGCTCCCGACTGCACCCTGAATTTGCCTTCGGCGCTGTGGTTCCTGGGCACGACGTCGTCTCTTCGGACGACCTCGTTCAGCCGACTCCCGAGGGACCAAGGAAACGACGGTGTTATTCGGCATCGAATGGGATTTCGACTCGGTCATCGCCGTCCTCAGCCTGGCCATCCCGCTGGGCGCGTTCGTCTGGGAGTTCGCGGTCGTCCGCCGCAAACGGCTGGGGTACCGCGTGCAGATGGACACCCTCGCCACCGACACGGCGCACGCGCCCAGCGCCGACGTGCTGTCACGGATGCACGAGGACGGCAGGGAGCTGGACGAACCGTCGTTCGTCCTGCTGCGGATCGAGAACGCGGGCTGGATGGAGATCGTCGAGAGCGACTATCTGACCCCCGAGGCCGACAAGGCCGGCATCCGCGTGACCTTCCGGCAGCGCCGGGTCGTGGGCATGGCGGTGACCGAACTCAGCCAGCCCGAACTGCGCGACTTCTTCATCACCCAGGACGACAACGGCGATCTCGTCGAGGCCGCCGGCTTCGGAATCGGGGAGGAGAACGGCGCCGGCGTCATCAGGCTGCCCAAGGTGAAGCTCAACCCCCAGGCGCACTACAAGGTGCTGGCGGTGCTGGAACGCCGCTCCGGGGAGCCGGGGGCCAAGTTCCCCAAGCCGGAGTTCCGCGCCGACGTGGCCGGGCGGCACAATCGCCTGCTCCGCTGGCTCGGCTGGATGTCCCGGCTCAAGCTGGCGGCGACCGAGAGCCACACGTTCGCCTCAAAGCCCGCGCTGTTGCTGATCGCCCTGCTGACGGCGGCGGCCGTGGCGCAGTCGAGCATCACGTTGTTCCTCCGCCCGGAGCCGCCGCCGCTGGACTGCGTCGGCGGCACCCTTCACCTGCACGGTTCCACCGCCTTCGGGCCCGCCGTACGCCGGGCCGCCGAGACGTACGTGAGCCTGTGCAAGGGCAAGGGGGCCCGGATTCCCATCAATGACGGGACCTTCCTCGGCAGCACCCCGGGGCTCGACGCACTGGAGCTGGCCGGGAAGAAGGCCGGCGCCCGCGGCACGATCGGCCCCGGCGACCACATCGCCTTCACCGACGGAAAGCCGGCCCCAGGCACGCACTCCCGGCTGCTCTCCCACCCGGTCGCCTACTCCGCCTACGCCCTTGTCGTCAACGAGAAGGCGAATGTTAGTAACCTCACCCTGAGCCAGATTCGCGATATCTATGCCCAGAAGCACACAAAATGGTCTGATGTAGGCGGCGCTCCGATTCCCATCGAACTCGTCGGCCGAAACGCCGGTTCCGGGACCCGGACCGCCCTGGAGCAGCGCGTCCTGAACGGCCGGCCGAGCAAACCAGGGTCCATCGCGGGCGACTGCGCCCTGCTGCCGAATTCCGAGAACCGCTACTGCGAGGTCAACAGCACGCAGAGCCTGCTGCGGAAGGTGGCCGAGATCGACGGCGCGCTCGGCTACAGCGAGGCGAGCAGCGCCGACGGCGCCCCCGCCAACGTCGTGCGACTGCGCATCGACCAGCAGCCGGCGTCGCTGCAAGGCATCGAGCAAGGCGGCTACCCCTACTGGCAGACCGAATTCGCCTACACCTACCGCGAGCTGCCCGCCGACTCCATCGGGGCCGCCTTCCTGCAGTACCTCACCGACCAGGGCGGCAAGAACATCCTGCGGACGTTCGGCAACCGGCCCTGCTCCGACACCCGGCACCCGCTGCTCTGCATGCCACCTCCCCCGGCTGATTTCCAGCCGATGTCACATTCCGCCACGCCAAGCCCTCCTAGGAGGTGAGACAAGCGGGAAAGGGATGAACGTGGCTAAAAGGATCGTTGTGGTGGGCGGCGGGCTCGCCGGGCTCACCGCGGCCATCACGGCCGCCGAGGCCGGGGCCGAGGTGACGCTGTACGAGGCGCATCGGGAGGTCGGCGGCCGTGGCCGCGCGACGAGCGGGCCGTACGTCGCGCACGAGGGCGCGCACGTCTTCTACGCCGACGGGCCGCACTGGGGCTGGATGGTCAAGCGCGGGCTCACCGGGCCAGTGGGCAAGCCGCCGCTCCGGCAGATGATGCAGATCGGCTTCATCCGCGAGGGGCGGCTGCACCGCCTCCCGCCGCTCGGGTTCCTGCGCATGATGCTCACCCACGGCGGCCGGCCCATCGCGCCCATCGACCAGGACTTCCACTCCTGGGCATCGGCCCGGTACGGCGAGGAGGCCGCCAGAGCAGCCGCGAACGCGATCAGCGTCGTGACCTTCGACGCCGACACCGGCCGGCTGTCGGCGGCCTTCGTGTGGGACCTGCTGTGGCGGGTCTTCGCGCCCAAGCCGCCCGCGGTCCGCTGGGTGATCGGCGGCTGGCAGGCGGTCATCCGGCGGATGGAGGCCCACGCCCGGCGACTGGGGGTGCGGATCGAACTCGAATCCAGGGTCACCGAACTCCCGAAGGAACCGACGATCGTGGCGACCGAACTGTCGTCGGCGCGCGGGCTGCTCGGTGACTCCTCGCTGCGCTGGGAGGCCGGCAACTGCGTGATGCTCGACCTCGCGGTCCGGTCCGGGCCGCGGGACTGGTTCATCTGCTGGGACCTGGACACCGGTGGGTTCCACGAGAGCTACTCCATGCAGGACCCGACGACCGCGCCCGCCGGCGAGACGCTGTTCCAGCTCGACATGCCCATCCAGAAGGGCGAGAGCAGGGCCGACGCGCGGGCCAGGGTGGAGGCGTTCGCCGACCTGGCGGTGCCGGGCTGGCGGGAGCGGGTGACCTGGCAGCGTTCGGCCGCCGCCAAGGGTCGTACCGGGGCCCTGGACCTGCCGGGGTTCACCTGGCGAGACCGTCCGGCGATCGAGCGCGGCGACGGGGTGTTCCTGGCCGGTGACATGGTCGCGGCCCCGGGCATGCGCGGCGAGATCTCCATGAACAGCGCGGTACGGGCGGCGCAGGGCGCGCTCCGGGCGGCCACCGGCATGAGCCGGTCCGCCTCCTAGCCATGGGCGAAGGATTGATCGCCCGTCGGGCGGGCACCACCTCGGGTATGGCTTCTCTTACCGTTCGGGTCAATGATGTGGAGCATCACCTTGAGGTGGATACGCGCACTTCGCTGCTCGACCTGCTGCGCGAGCGGCTGCGGCTGACCGGCTCGAAAAAGGGCTGTGACCACGGTCAATGCGGGTCGTGCACCGTTCTGGTGGACGGCAGGCGGGTCAACTCCTGCCTGCTCCTCGCGGTGGTCTGCGACGGGTCGCAGGTGACCACGGTCGAGGGGCTGGCCGGCGGCGACGGGTTGCATCCGGTACAGGAGGCGTTCATCGAGCAGGACGCCTTCCAGTGCGGGTACTGCACGCCGGGGCAGCTCTGTTCCGTCGTGGGGATGCTGGACGAGGGCGGGCCGAGCGCGATCACCGAGGACCTGAGCACGGAGCCGGTGCTGGACGCCGCGGAGATCCGCGAGCGAATGAGCGGGAATCTTTGCAGGTGCGGGGCGTACGTCAACATCGTGGCCGCCATCGAGCAGGCCGCCGCCGGCGTCGCCGCGCCGGGCGCGCAGGTGGAGGCGGTGCGGTGAGACCGTTCGACTACGTGCGGGCCGGCGACGGGCGGCAGGCGGTCGGCCTGCACGAGCCGGGCACGATGTACCTCGCCGGCGGCACCAACCTGGTGGACCTCATGCGGCTCGGGGTGGCCGAGCCCGACCGCCTGGTGGACGTCGGCCGCCTGCCGTACGACCGGATCGAGCCGGTGCCGGGCGGCGGCGTGCGGATCGGCGCGACCGTGCGCAACAGCGACCTCGCCGCGCACCCCGACATCCGGCGGCGCTACCCCATGCTCGCGCGGGCCGTGCTCAGCGGCGCGTCCGGGCAGGTGCGGAACATGGCCACGGTCGGCGGCAACCTGCTGCAACGCACCCGCTGCGGCTACTTCCAGGACATCTCCAAGCCGTGCAACAAGCGCGCGCCCGGCACCGGATGCCCCGCCATCCCCGGCGAACACCACAATCTCGCCATCATCGGGCATTCCGACTCCTGCGTGGCCACCCACCCCTCCGACATGGCCGTGGCGCTGACCGCGCTCGACGCGCGCGTCCACGTCACCGGCCCCGGCGGCGACCGGGTCGTGCCGATGCCCGGCCTGCACCGCCTGCCCGGTACCGACCCCCAGCGGGACACCGTGCTCGAACCGGGCGAACTGATCACCACCGTCGAACTTCCCGCCCCGCCGGTGGGCCGGTCCACCTACCGCAAGGTGCGCGAGCGGGCGTCGTTCGCGTTCGCGCTGGTGTCGATCGCGGCCCTGCTCGACATCGACTCCGACGGCATCGTGCGCGAATGCCGGCTGGCGCTGGGCGGCGTGGCCCACGTACCGTGGCGGGCGGCCCGCGCCGAGGACGCGCTGATCGGCTCGGTCGCGGGCGAGGAGGCGTACGCGGCGGCGGCCGACGCCGAACTCGCGCTCGCCCGGCCGCTGCCGCGCAACGCCTACAAGGTCGCGCTGGCCCGCAATCTGATCACTTCCACCCTCCGGGAGCTGGCGCCATGAACCGCGTCGAGGGACGAGACAAGGTCACCGGCCAGGCCACGTACGCCTACGAGTACGACGTCGAAGGGGTCGCCTACGCGTTCGTCGTCCAGTCGTCCATCGCCAAGGGGCGGATCAGGTCGCTGGACGCGAGCGCCGCGCTGACCACGCCCGGCGTACTCGTCGTGCTCTCCAGCGCCGACCGGCCCGAACTGGGCGACACCAACGATCCGGAGCTGGCGGTGTTCCAGAGCCCGGAGATCGCCTATCACGGGCAGGCGGTGGCCGTCGTGGTGGCCGAGACGCTGGAGGTCGCGCGGGAGGCGGCCCGGACGGGCGTGCGGGTCGAGTACGACGAGGAGCCGCACGACGTACGGCTGCGCCCCGACCACCCCGGCCTCTACCGGCCGAAGGTCGTCAACCCCGGCTTCCCCTCGCGTACCGAGAAGGGCGACGTGGAGGCCGGGCTGGCCGACGCGGCCGTGACGGTGGACGAGGTCTACACGACCCCCGCGCTGCACAACAACGCGATGGAGCCGCACGCGACCATCGCGGTGTGGGGGCCGGACGGCGATCTGACCCTCTACGACTCGACGCAGGGGCCGACCGGCCACCGGGACATCACCGCGCGGGCCCTGGGGCTGCCGCCGGAACGGGTGCGGGTGGTGTCGCGGCACGTCGGCGGGGGGTTCGGTTCCAAGGGCACGCCACGGCCGCAGGCGGTCATCGCGGCACTGGCCGCGCGGGCGGCAGGCCGTCCGGTGAAGCTGACGCTGACCCGGCACCAGATGTACGACATGACCGGCTATCGCACCCCGACGATCCAGCGGGTCAGGCTCGGCGCGGACGCCCAGGGCCGGCTCACCGCGCTCGACCACGACGTGGCCGAGCAGAGTTCGACGCTGAAGGAGTTCGCCGAGCAGACCACGGTGGTCTCGCGGGTCATGTACGCCACGCCCGCGCTGCGCACCGACCACCACCTGGCGCGACTGGACGTGCCCACCCCCTCCTGGATGCGCGCTCCCGGCGAGACCCCGGGCATGTTCGCCCTGGAGTCGGCGATGGACGAACTCGCCATCGCCGCCGGGATGGACCCGATCGAGCTGCGGATCACCAACGAGCCGGACGCCGAACCGGGCAGCGGCCGGCCGTACAGCTCCAGGAACCTGGTGGCCTGCCTGCGCGAGGGCGCGCACCGGTTCGGCTGGGCGCGCCGCGACCCCGAGCCCGGCATCCGGCTGGAGGGGCGGTGGCTGGTCGGCACCGGGGTGGCCTCCTCGACATATCCGGCATATCGCCGTCCCACGTCGGCGTCGGTGAGCGTGCTCAACGGCGACTTCATCGTCCGGGTCGCGGCGGTGGACATCGGCACCGGCGCGCGTACCGCCCTGACCCGCATCGCCGCCGACGCCCTCGGCGCCTCGCCCGAACAGGTCCGCGTCGAGATCGGCGACAGCGACCTGCCCAAGGCCAGCCTGGCCGGCGGCTCCATGGGCACCGCCTCCTGGGGCACCGCCGTGGTCCGCGCCTGCGAGGCCCTGCTCAAGAACGGCGGCAAGGAGGCCACCGCCGACACCACCGACGAGGTCGGCGAGGCCGCCGACTTCGCCCGGCACGCCTTCGGCGCGCAGTTCGCCGAGGTCCGCGTCCACGCCGACACCGGCGAGGTACGCGTCTCCCGCCTCCTCGGCGTCTTCGCCGCGGGCCGCATCATCGCCCCGAAGCTGGCCCGCTCACAGTTCATCGGCGGCATGACGATGGGCCTCGGCATGGCCCTGATGGAACAAACCATCATGGACCCGGACTTCGGCGACTTCCTCACCGACGACCTGGCCCAGTACCACCTCCCGGCCTGCGCCGACGTACCGGCCATCGAGATCGCCTGGATCGACGAGGAGGACCCCTACCTGAACCCGATGGGCAGCAAGGGCATCGGCGAGATCGGCATCGTCGGCACCGCCGCCGCCATCGCCAACGCCGTCCACCACGCCACCGGCCACCGCATCCGCCACCTCCCCATCACCCCGGACAAACTGCTCATCTGAGGCGCTACACCTGCTCACACACCCGGCATGGATCGAGCCGGACCGACTCGGCCCGCTCATGCGCGGCCACGGCCGGAAAGTCGGTGTCGGCGATCTCCACTGCCGACGACGCCTGCGGCGTACGTCGGCGTGGCAGGGGCGTGGGCCGGTAGGCTCCGCCGACATGGGCAAACTGGTCCGCGACAAGATCCCGGACATCATCCGCCGGAGTGGAAGGACACCGGTGGTGTCCGTCCTGGACGAGACCGACTACCGCGCGGCCCTGATCGCGAAGCTGTTCGAGGAGTCCACCGAGCTGAGCGAGGCGGGCCACGACGAGGTGGCGGCGGAGATCAGCGACGTCCTGGAGGTCCTGCGCGCGCTCGCCGAGCGCGACGAACGCGGCGCCTTCGCCGAGCGCCTCTACCTGGGGTGACCCGGACCGCGCGGTGGCGAGGTGTGACCTCTAAGGAACAATTCCTGTCATCCTCACTATACGAAGTGCCCTGAATACCTATAGTGATGGGGCAATGCCGTTCGAGGTAAGGACAATGGGATGCGGCTGCCCGGAACCACCGCTTTGATCACAGGAGCCACCGGAGGTATCGGAAGGGCGATAGCACGACGCCTCGCCGGTCAGGGGGTGAAGGTCGTGCTGAGCGGCCGGCGCGCCGACCTCCTGACCCGGCTCGCCACCGAGCTCGACGCGCGGGCCATCCCCGCCGACCTCTCCAAGCCGGACGGCCCGCGCGAGCTGCTCAGCCAGGCCGGACCGGTCGACATCCTGGTCGCCAACGCCGCGGTCATGCCCGCCGCGCACGCGGCCGACCTGGCCGTCGACGACATCGACGGCTGCCTGGACGTCAACCTGCGCGCCCCGATCGTCATGGCCTGCGCCGCGGCCGAGCAGATGATGGCCGCCAAACGCGGCCACCTGGTGTTCATGAACTCCATGTGCGGCAAGACCGCACAGTGCTGCTCGTCGCTCTACAACGCCACCAAGTTCGGCCTGCGCGGCTTCACCCAGGCCCTGTCCGCCGACCTCCGCCCCCACGGCGTCGGCGTCTCGGCGATCCACCCCGGCTTCGTCCGCAACGAGGGCATGTTCGCCCGCTCCGGAGTACCGCTCCCACCGGGCGTCGGCTCCGTCACCCCAGAAGACGTCGCCCGCGCCGTCCAACGCGCCATCCGCACCAACGCCCTCGAAATCAACGTCGCCCCTGCCATGTTCCGCTTCGGCGCCACCCTCGCCGGCGTCTCCCCCCGCCTCTGGGCCCACTGGCAACGCGCCACCGGCGCCGAACGCCTCTCCCAGGCCCTAGCCGCCTCCGCCCGCAACCGCGGCTCCGCCCTCCTCTAACCCCCACAGGCTTCGTGGGTCCGGGGAATCACCCGGTACGGTACGCCGGCTTCGCCGCCATCATTACCGATCGCCACTCCCGGACTCACTCGCCGTCTATATAATGCCCCTGCGGCGTCACCTTGGCCCGCTACTACAGGCTGAAGCAGCGCTGGAACAGCAGACCGGACAACCCCATTCGAAGGTTGCGCAAGTTTCCGATTACCTTTCGCCATATCTGCGACATCTCAATACGCGCGCCAGTGGATCCTTGGCTTCGCGATCCTGATCCGCAGTCTAGGTCGCTGAGACTAACGGAGCAGCCCAACGCCGCCAGGCCACCAATGGGGGCCTGGCGGCCAACGCTGCACCCGCGTGAGCTATGAATAGCCGATAACGCACACATCCCAGACCGAGCTTTCCGTGTGGCGCCGGCGCAGGGCAGGGTAGCCATCTCAATCTGAATACGTCAGGCCACCGTCGCCTTGAGCCTCTCCGCACGCAACTGACCATCCAGGCAACCAAGGTCGGCGGCGCGCTGATAGTGGTCCACCGCCTCTTGTGCGTTTCCCTCAAAATCAGCCATCAGGCCAAGCTCGAAGGCCGCGAGCCCGTCTCCTCGCTTTGCCGCAGCACTCAAATATATGCGAGCTGTACTGTGTTCACCGGCACGCTTGTACTCGGCAGCATAGCAGCGGGCCTGCTCAAGCAGCTTTTCATGTGACGAAGGAGCTTCATAAGCGGGATTTGCCACCAAAGCCAGCGCCGACCAGTAGCGAACGTCGTCGCCATCCCCCGCGAGCTGGTGAAGTACCGCCAATTTCGCCTCAACCTCAGCCATATCATCGTCATTCACATGCTGAAGTAGCAGCGCACCATACTCACCCAGCAGGTGCACTGTGCGGGCGTGCCGAGCACTCATCTTTCCTACGCCAATTACTGTGCGAGATTTCCTGCTCTCCACAACGAGCCGCCATACCTCATCAGCGAACGCGATCGCGTCCCGCAAAGCTGTCATACGTTGCTCGTCAGACCACCTTCTCCAGGAAGGATCGTCAAGGCGCAAGAGGGTTAGCTTCAACACTACCATCTTTTCACGGCGAGGAGTCTTAACCCCGCCGCGGCGCCAGTGGCATATGGTCGACTTATCGAAGTCGTGGCCCTTGAGATCGGGCGCGAGCGGCAAGTAGTCCTCGACAGTAGCTTTAGTGCAGCTGGCGATCTTGCTGGCGAGATAGCCCGAGTCGTCGATGGCTGCGACGACATGCCGCCAAGCCGCTTCAGGGTACGGCCATGAGGCTTCGGCAGGGGCGACCATGCGGCAAACCCTCCCACATAGGGCAAATCAACAGGGATGGGAAGATCATGCCACACGCAGAGAGCGGGTGTGGCCGGATGACAGGTGCGCACCGTTGAATTTTGTTGAAGCCCGAGGGGGACCGGCGGATACACCCGCCCCTTGCTGGCCCCCACCGTTCCCGCATCGGGTCCGCCTGGCCGAGTGACCGGCACCCCGAGCTGTGCAACCTTACTCAACATTCCTCAATTGCATTTCCTGGCGCAGCGGTCACAGCCCGAGTCGATCGATGCTTTTATATACGGTGTGAATTCTGCACCGAAGCACCCGCCACAGTCCCCTCGGCCAGCCTCATGGGTCCCCGCAACGCGCAGGCATCGGATTTTCTGGCACTACACCCGCCGCGCCAATATGATGTCCATCCTCGGCAGCCTGATGCTGTACCCATCGCTGCGCGAGCACAACATGCGGGATGCCCGTTACGGCGACGGGCAGTACGTATCCGACATTGAGCCGCACACCATGCCGAGTGCGCAACTGTCCTACTGGCTTGTGGGCGGGCCTTATGCATGGTGGCGCTTCACCCACTATGTTGGGATCGACGTGGCGGGACTGGAAGTCATCCAGGGCCGGGAGCGTGTCTTCGTCATCCCGAGCCGCGAAGCGCTCGACCTTACGGGCCGGGTTGTGAGTTGGGGAGCGAACGATGATCTGGCACCTCCGGGTGGAGTGGCACCACGACTTTCCCGAGGAACCGGTTGAGCTCTACAGCGAGATCGACGATGAGGGCTACGAGCTGCGGAAGGTCCAGGTGTTCCGTGACGAGCGGCTGGAGCGGGCAGACGCCGAGACGGAGACTGCGGCAACCGGGCTGAGTGAGGTGCCGATCGGCTCGGTGGACGAGATCGACGCGCAGGACGAGTTCTCCGCATCGATGATCAGCAGGGCGGAGTTTGAGCACATGTGGAGCAGAGCCGCCGTGCCCGGAGATGGACGTGGGCCAGTGGCCCAGTAGCATCGGCGGCCGCTCACCACCCAGTGGTACCGTCGATCACCGGAGATACGGTATCGGCCAAGAGCGGTCTGAGCCTGGTAATGCCGCTGGTGATCTCACTGAGTGGAACAGTCAGACGGCATGACTCCCACCGCCCGCTGACCGCACGGTCACACGGGGTGTTCCGCTTGATCCACTCGCGAGGCACCGAACAGACCGCCTCAATCTCCATATCGCCGGACAGCCGGACAGCCACGAGCTGCCATGCGGGGTCATGAATCATGGTCTCGTACTCATGCCGGGACAGGAACATCGTAAGGCGTTGCCGGCGGAGCGTGGTCTTCGCCTCGATGTGTAGCCGGCACGATGCGCCCACCACTTCGATGTCGTACCCGTGCCCGTCAGAAGTCTGGGAGACATGCTGGACCTGTGCGTCTACTGAACCCTCCAGCAGCTTGACCAGCGCCGTTTCACCTGCTGTGCCGATCCTCTCCCGCTGTTCCAGATCGACCTTGCCCCAAAGCGCGCGGATATGCCGAAAAGCTTGTGCGCGGTCGATGCCCAGGGTTTCGGCTGCGGTAAGAGCATCCTCCGGTAGTTCGCCAGGGTCTCGCACGAGGATGTCCGCGTCCTGGAACCATGGCAAGCCTGGCAGAGCGGCTTCGAAGATCCTCTGAGGGATAGAACTGGGCTCCCCTGCACGTTCAAGCAGCCCAGTCTCCTTGAGCCAGCCGTAGGCCGCGTCGTACTGGGTGGGGGTGAGATCACTGAAATCCGGATGTGCCGAAAACAGCGCCCGGCATCGCTTGTGCCCACTGGCCGGGAGTCTTTCCAGCCAGCGGACAGCGGCGCGGAGTATGGAGTCAGGCGGCAGCGGCACGGAGGTGACCCATCAACGCCTGCAGGTCACGATGGTCGAGTCCGGCACCGATGGCCGGCTCCTCGTAGAGGTCTCCGAGCTCGCGTACGGCTGGATCGTCCAGGATGCTGCCCATGAAGACGAGTTTTTCCGCCAGGCGCTGCTCGACGATTTCGTCGATTGTTCCCTCGGAGGCGAGGACCGTGATCCGGGTCTGCGTATCGGGTGCCAGCCCCAGCCGGTGGATGCGGTCAAGGCTCTGCAAGAAGCGGCCGGCTGCGAAGTCACGATCGACGTACACAGCGTCATGGCACTCGTGATGGAGGCTGATGCCCTCGCCGAGAGTGGCGGGATTGGAGAGCAGGACCATACACGAGGGGTCTTTCCTGAACCGCGTTATCTCGGCCTCCCGGTCCTCCGTCCCCCCGTGCACCATGGCCGGCTGGAACGCGGCCAGTATCCGCTGCAAGGTGTTCAGACTCCGGATGAATGTCGACCAGACCAGCGTCTTGCGCCCCTTCGCGGCATTCTCAGCGACAATCGCGAGCACCTCCTGGTACTTGGGCGACATCTCGTAGCTCGGCAGATCGCGCATCAGCGCCGACAAGGTCGAGCCCTCAGGAATCGCCAGGGGCGGTACACGGTAGGCGAGCGGCTCATAACGAGTGGTGCCGACCGCGAGGAGGGCCGGGCTGGTCGCGGCCATGAGCATGTAGACGACTATTCTGCCGAGCGCGAGGAAGTCGCCTTCCGAGCCTGCGGCTCGCGCGGAGAACCGGCCCAGAAGCGCGTCGTAGATCTCTTTGTGCAGCAGTGGCATGGCCACCGTGCGCAGAGTCGTTGTCACCGGGGGAAGGCCGAGCTCACCCTTTGTCGTCCGGGTGAACAAGGGGCGCAGCACTCTGCTCGCCACCGCGAGATCTCCTCCAGCGACCGCCTGAATGACCTTCTGACGCCCGTGGCCCGGCCATACGAATCCAAAGAGGTTCTCCAGGTCCCTGGGGCCGTTGGGAGCCGGCGTGCCGGTGAGGATGAGACGGTGTTTGGCCCTCGGCCCGAGTGCCAGGCATGCTCCGCCATATGTCCCATCGGCTCCAAGCTTCATCCGGTGCGCCTCATCAAGCAGCAGCATCGATGGCCGTGCCGACAGCCATTGGCCGAGGTCGTTCGCCACGCCGTCGAAGCGCAGGCGCTCGTAGTTGACGAGCAGCGCCTCGGCGGACGGGTCGTTCTCCCTTCCGTAGACCTCCATACGCAGTGGCTCCGTAAGGCATTCCTGGTTCTCGAAAAGCCACGACTCGTAGGAGGACTTCGGGCCGACGATCAGCAGGCGGTCGGCCCCCTTGTTACGAAGGGCATTGAACACCGCCAGTGCGACGCGGGTCTTGCCGGCTCCGGGAACCGAGAAGTTGGCTCCATGTCTGAGCGACAGCAACCGCGCGATGTCCCGGAGCTGGAAGCTGGTCAGATCGCCTTTCCACGAAGCCCCCAGGAACTGCTGGACATCCTCAACCGCGACCTCGGACGGCGGCTTCCCACTTTCGATTCTTTCGCCCATTGCCTGAGCATCGGCCGCGGAGTCGGCCGCCAGCGCCGCAAGTTGGGGGTCCCAGACAACCGTTGCCGGCTCGGGCCAAGAGGCGAGGGCGACGAGATTCACCAGAAGATCATCGACGTCTACCTCAAGGATGCCGGACCTGCGCTGAATGCCAGTGCGGAACTTGAGCGCCAGTTTCCTGAGATCGTCTTCGCGATCACTGCGCGCGTGCAGGCGTGCTCTGGCGACACCATCGCCGAAACCAATCTCCAGGCTGTTCTTCTGTGCGGTTTCCGGCATCAGTCTTCCCGCGTCGCTGCCAGCAGCCACTCGACGCCATCGCCCGGCGAGCTGAACGTACGGCCCGCCTGCTTGGCCAGCCGGGCCAGGCTGTCACGCAGTTCCAGCAGCGCATCGTCGAAGGCGTCATCGTCCAGCGCGCGCTTGGCCTTCGCCTCAGCGAACTCCGCGGCACACTGCCTCACGTAGTCAGCGGCATCGGTCAGCCGGTCCTGGACGGCGACCTTGCGCTTCTCGAACTGGGCGTTCTGGCCGGCCAGCTTCACCGCGACGTCGAACGTCTCGCGCGCCGACTTGATCAGTCGGCTGGCTTCCGCGGCCTCCGCCGACTTCCCCTCGCCGCCCGCTACTCTCGCCGCTTCCGCCTTCAGCAGCTGATCGGTGAGCGCGCGGGCTGTCTTGACGGCGGTTGTGCCATCCTGGACCGCGACACCGGGCAGCCCCGGAATCGGGACCGTGCCGGATTCCTGTACGGCCGGGCGAAGGTCGGCGGGCAGGCGTTCGTCGAGATACCGGCTGTGGAAGTCTTCCTCCGCATATCGGAGTGAAGTTTTCGGATAGTTGAGCACGACCATCGCGAGCCTCGCCTCTTTGAGCAGCTCGGCGGCGTCGGGGTCGACTGCGGCCTTCTTCGCGAAGTCACGCTGCAACTCTCTGAGTTTTTCCTGGTGCTCCTCGAAGTCGATCAGCCTGAGCCGGGCACCACCGGCCGCGCTGCTGCGCTCAATGGCTTCGTTGATCATCTGGTAGACCCAGCGGTCGCCCCTCAGGGTTTTCACCTTGATGTTGAAGTCGCGGGCCACATCCTCCTCTCGCCGGCCGCTGGCAAGTTCCTCCTCGATCGCGATGAGGCGATTGATGTAGGAGTAGTCCCTTCGCTTGTCCCTGCGGAGCTGCAGGGCGAGCTCGACGCTGTTGATGTCCCGGCGCGAGGTGTCGGCGGGCAGTACGCCAACGCGGATGTCCTTGACTCCGAGATCCCGCAGGGCTGCGCAGCGGGTGTTCCCGTCCACGATGATTCCGTCCGGGCTGATGATCCCTGGCTCTCTCTGCCCGAAGTCCTCCAGCTCGTCCATCAGAGCCGTGTAGTCGGGGTCCGTCTGGTTCGGGTCGGACGCCTTCTGCCGGAGGAGGTCGTGGAGGTACGCCTGCGCCGCCTCGCTCCAGGGCTCTTCCTCCAGGATCTGGTTGCGCTTGGGATCCAGGGATCTCTGCGCCCGGATTCGATGTGTGTCGGCGTTGAAGTAGAGCACGTCAACGGGCATCGAGATCACGTAGAGGTGCCGCTGCTCACCACGCCAATCAACCGTAATCTTGGCGGAGTCCTCGGACATGGCCTGCTTCAGGCGTTCCTCCACCAAGCTGCGGATCTTCTCGCCCTCGGGAGGGACACCGAATCTCACAGCCATGCCGTCGCCTCCAAGTGATCCAGGTGATACAGAACTCCAGGCATCATGATAGAGAGCGCAGGCAAGCGCCCACGATGATCCTCATGTTGCATCTGGAGAAAAGGAAGCAATGGATATGCCCCCCCGCGCCTGGAACGACCCGGAACACAAGGCCGGTGCCATGGTCAAGGCCGCGCTCTGGCTCATCCAGGTGGTCGGCGAGGGTAATACCTTCACCAAAGGCCAGCTCCGCGCGGCGTTCCCGGGCATCTCGCAGGTAGACCGGCGGGTACGCGACCTTCGTGACTACGGCTGGGTCATCCTGACCAACACTGAGGACGCGACACTAACCGCGGAGGACCAGCGCTTCGTCAAGGCCGGCGTACCGGTGTGGGATCCCGCGGCGCGGCGCGCCGCTGCGCCCAGCAAGACGATCTCGGCCAAGGAGAAGCAGGCCATCCTGCAACGCGACGACTACATGTGCACCCTCTGCGGGATCTCCGGCGGCGAGCCGTACCTTGACGACTCCAATCAGACAGCCGTCCTCTCGGTCACGCGAGTCGCTACCGTCCTTCCGGACGGCAGTGACGACATGCTGCTCGCCACGCAGTGTAAGCGCTGTCGCGCCGGCGACCTCGGCGTGCCCGCCCGGGCTGATGAAGTACTCGCCGACATCAGGACGCTCGAAGTCCATGACCAGCGCCGTCTCAGGCGCTGGATCGAACGGGGCCGCCGTGGCTCGACTCCTCTCGAGCGGGCATGGACCAGCTATCGGCGCCTGCCAGAAGAGGCTCGGAAGAAAGTCCTTGACGCACTGGAAGACTGATCCTGCGGGGTGCCCGCGGCTGCTAGCTGATGCGACTCCGGGATTTCTCGAACAATGAGTGCCTGACGTGGTCGTCTTGTCCCAGGAAAGCCTTGAAGTCACCGATTTTGTAAGCCACTGGAGTCTTGTAGTTGATATCAATATGAAAATCACGGCTCAGCAGGCTTATCGTGTGCTCAAGCTCATGCGGCTCCAGCTCCTTGCCGATGGCCCGGGCGATCTGTGCTGCGGTCATGAAGTCACCGCGGTCGCGAAGTACCCGATACACAGGGTCGTGCTCGCGATCCCGCTCCACTTCTCGCCGCGGAGCCGTGCGGTTCAGCGCGGCGGCGATCGCCACACCAAGCGCCTTGGCGACTGGCGGCGGAAAAGCATTGCCGATCTGCCGATAGGTCGATGTCTTCTTGCCGGTGAACGTCCAGTCGAACTCATCCCCGTCCCAGCCCTGTATTCGCGCAACCATCTCGCAGGTGAGCTTGGGGCCTACAGGGAAGGTGTCATCAGGTGCCGGCGGCTCGTTCGCGACGCCTAGCGCGTCCACTCCCAGTGCGGCCCATGCGCGCTTGGCACGCGTCGGGCCGAGGTCCGCCCCGCCGTGCTTCTTGGAACCGCCCACGATTGTTGGAGCTATGCCGCTCGCCACTTTGGCCCAGGCGTCAGCTTCTTTCCAGCCTCTAGCGGAGATCAGTGGCAACAGGACCTCGCCGACTGTGGGCGGCTCTCCGGCTGGTTCAGGCCAGTGAAAGTGCGCGAAGTACTCGCGCAGCATAGCAACCAGAACAAACCGCGGCCGAAGCTGCGGCACCCCGAAGTCCGCGGCCTGCAAAAGACGCCACTCCGCCGCATATCCAAACTCCTGGAGGCGGTCCAGAACATGCTGCCGATATCCGGCGAATCGTGGCATACTCAGCCCACGTACGTTCTCCAGGAGGACCGCGCGAGGTTTGAGAACGTTTACCTGCTCTACTGCCCATGCGAACAGATCGCGTTCGTCGCTTGCGCCCAGTTGCTTTCCGGCTATGGAGAACGGCGGGCAGGGAACCCCTCCCGCCAGCAGATCAATCGGACGTTGCCCGGGCTCCCTGGGGGCGTAGTCGGCCGGCTTCCAGACAGACGAGTCTGCGACATCCCCGTGCAGGACCTTCCACCGCGGCCTGTTGTGCCTCAGTGTGTTGACGGCGTTTACGTCCAGCTCGATAGCGAGCTCGTGTTCGAATCCTGCCTTCTCGAGCCCCAGCGACTGGCCACCGGCGCCGGCGCAGATCTCGATGACGCGGAGTGGTTGATCGGTCACAGGAACCTCTTTCGTGGTCTGGTTGCCGCGCGGGCCGCTGGGCAGTTGTATCTTCTCGGAGAAGACAGTGAGCCGTGAGCCTATCGGGACACCAGATTTGTCTGACCACAGACGACTTCAAGCCAGGAAGCAGGCCCATGAGCAGGGGCTCTACCCCGCACCGCTCAACGAAGGCCGATCGAGGAACATGCAGGCCAATCGCCGGGCCAACACCAAACCGGAGGTGGTGCTGCGGAGCGCGCTCCATCGGCTGGGCTACCGGTACCGGAAGGACCTGCGGATCGATCTCGAAAAGGTGAAGGTCCGGCCGGATATCGTGTTCACCGCCCGGAAGGTCGCAGTCTTTGTCGACGGATGCTTCTGGCATGTATGCCCAGATCATGGTCGTCAGCCCACAACCAATGAGTGGTACTGGACGCCGAAACTGCGCCGGAACATGGAACGCGATCAGATCGTCAACGCTGCCCTGGAGGCGGCTGGCTGGAAGGTGGTTCGCCTCTGGGAGCACGAGCCGCTGACGACGGCCGTCGAGACCGTGATCACGGCACTGCACCCTGACCCCGAACATGTGAGCGAGGTTAGCGATAGTCGCCGCCAAAATCACCCTGGTTGAGGGATAGCCTCGCCCAACGCGGCGGCAAAGCGTCCCAGCGCCTCACCCAAACGCCGCAATTGCTGTCGAACGCCTTACGCAGCACGCCACCGGCCGAGTGATCAACTGCCGCTCGCCCGTCACCCTGAGTAAGCACCGGCAACCTGCTCGCCGCACAGCGATACGCTGCAGCCCTCGTCTCCCCAACGACCACGCCGATGAATGCTTCCATCATCGGCAAGGTTACAGAAGATGTCGATTTGACTGGTAATGGCACCGCTTGACGGCTTACGGCCAAGTTGGCCAGCGATCAGATCCGGGGCAGAAGCGGGGCGCGCTCCCGAGGATCGCTGGAGCCAGCGACCACCCAACGCTCACCGTCAATCGCGACACAAGCTGCGCCTTCATGATGCGGTCGCCGACGGGCGAGCCGGACACTCATCGACTCGCCCGGGCCGATCGGCGGCAGGCCGAGAGCGAGAGCGATCTCGGAGTGCCTCTGGTACTGGCCGAAGATGACAATCCCCTCGTCTCGCAGTGTCGTACGAGCCCCGCCGTTGCCGCGGACGCGCTTCATATAGTCCTCCTGCATCGCCACGGTGGCCACCACGTTCCGGCTGACAGGCCGCCTCTGCACCCGGCGGAAGAGCTCATTCACCCGCTTCTGCCCTGTCGCCGATCTGAAGATGGCATCGATATCCGCTGAGGACAGCCGGAGGAGGATGTTGTCCTGCAGAGGAGCGTCCTTGAACAGCCATCTGATAGCTGAGCGGCCACGTTGGTTCAAGGTCCGTTTGGCATCCCTATTCTTGCCAGAATTGAGGTTCTCCACGGTGGCCCGGACAAGACCGGCACTCCACTGGCCTGCGAAGTCGCTAGCCCACAACCCCAGGACCAGCCCGCCCACAGCCTCCGGCGGGATCATCCACTCGGCCAGCTTCTGGGAGAACTTGCAGTCGACCTCTGCGTTCGCTATGGAGTAGTCCAGTGTCTCGCCATCGGCGAAATCGAACTCACGCTGCAGGTTGATCTCAACCAGGGTTCCACAGTGCGTCTTTTCTGTCTTGTGCAGCTGTTCCCAGCGAAATCGCCCGGTATGCTGCCCGTCCAGCAGCATGTCGAAGGTGCGCCTGATCGCCCTTCCAATCCTGCTTCCGTCACTGTCAAGTGCCAGCAGATGGGCTGCGACCGCTTCGAGCTCGGTGTCCGTGTAGCACAAGTAGCGACCCTCCAGACTCTCGGAGATAGTGAGTGTTCAAAGCCTGAAATATCCCGTTTCCGGATCTTTGAGAGTACCGATCACGAGTCCCCGGGCAAGAAACCGGTTGAAGGGTGCAGGAGCGGGTCGGCGATCAGGGTGCGGAATTCTGTGAGGGCTGTTTGGGCTGGGTGGGGGGAGGCGGCTACTGCCTCTACCAGTTCGCGGGCGGCGGGATTGGGGAGGGTGGTGAGTTGGTCGTGGACGGCCTCGGGGCCGCCCATTTCCAGCAGGGCGAACATCGCCTCGGCGAGCATGGCCAGTTGGTCGTCGGCGGTGAGGTCGTCGTGGGACAGGCGGCCTTCCTCGACGAGGGCGGTCATGGCGATGGGGCCGATGACGGGGTCGTGGCGCAGCCGGGTCAGGAGGGTGGGGCCGTCCGGGTGGGCTCCGGCCAGTACGGCGAGCATCGCTGAAGCGCGAGTGCGGTACGGGCAGTCGCGTACGGCTTGCAGCAGAGGCTCGGTGTCGCCGTCGTGCGCCGCCAGCCAGCCGGCCAGTTCGACGGCGGCCTCCTCCTCCGGGTAGTGCTGGGCGAGTACGCCGAGCAGGCCGGCGGGGGGCGCGTCGGCGAGTTCGCCCAGCAGTGGGACGTCGCGGCCGTCGGCCAGCATCCGGTCGCGGGTCGCGCTCGTGCCGAGCGGTGTCAGGCGGACCAGGGGGCCGGGCTCGGCCAGCCTGACGAGCAGGCGTTCGCACACTTCGGGAGGCAGCGGCGGCGGCAGGTCGTCCTCGGCGTCGGAGGGGCGCAGGTCGCTGGAGTACAGCTCGTCGGCAACGCCGTGGCTCAGCTCGACCGCGCCCAGCTCGGCCAGCGCCGCGAAGGCGGCATCGAGGTCGGCGTCGACCCCAGCGCGCCAGCGCTCGTCCTCCTCGACCAGGTACTTCTCCTGGCAGGCCAGCCACACCGTCTCCTGGAGGCGGGCCACTGGGAGGGGGGACGGCATGCCGTACAGGCTGTTGAGGACGTCGGGAATGATCTCGTCGAACCACTCGGACATGATCGAGCCGCCCGAGCCGATCTCCGCCCCGAGCTCGAAGAACCGCTCGAAGGCCCGCCGCCACAGCGCCTCCGGGTCGCGGACCAGGGGCGCGGCCTTGGCGGTGCGCCGCAGGCGGCCCTTGACCACGCGGACCAGGCCGGCCTTCCGCGCCCAGGCCAGCAGCGGCTCCGGCGACTCGACGCCGAGCAGCCCGGCCAGCGCGCGGGCGTCGGCCGCGCGCAGCCTGCCTTTGGAGGTGAGCTGCCGGTCATCGGCCCATTCGTACAGCAGCTTCAGCCGGCGGACGGTCTCGCTGCGCGCCGCGGCCTCGGCCGCCTCGGCGGGGAGCGGGAGCGTCACCGGCGGCTGCGCGAACGCCCGCTCCTCCTCCTGGTCCGGCTGCGTGAACTGGGCCAGGGCCAGTTCGTCCAGCAGGTCGTGGTCGTAGGGCACGCGCCCGGCGTCGATGTCCTCCTGGAAGCGGTCCAGGGCGTGCTCGTCGTGGAGGTCGACGCCGCGGTCCAGCGCCAGCAGGGTCCAGAACTTCGCGAGCGACTGCCGCCGCGGATCGGCGATGATGTCCGGATAGTCGGCGGCGACCTCGGAGACCTCGGTCGCGAGCGCCTCCGGGCCGAGGCCACGGGGGTCGAGCAGCCCGGTCGCCGCCAGGTGCCGCAGCAGGGTCAGCAGGGACTCGGGGGCGCGCTCCAGTACGTCCTGGTCGGCGACGACATAACGCGGTACGTACTCGCCGAGGAACCGGCGGACCTGGTCGCGCCCCCAGTACGCGAGCCGGCCGTCCACGCTCATATGCCGCGATTCGAGCGCAGCGGCGAGCACCACCTCGTCGGCCCGCGAGCCGCGCTCGGCCGCCCAGGCGGCGCACCTGCGGACGATGAGGTCTTTGGCCGCCTCGAACTCCTCGTCCTCATCGGGCTCGAAATAAGTCCTCACGTCTCACTCCGTCGATACCGCCTCGGGACCACGCGTCACCCAAGTGTGGCAGCAATCACTACCCCAGCGATCACTACCCGAGCGATCACTACCCGGCGAGCGTCCATGTGCCGTCGAGCCGGAAGGGATAAAGGGCCACCGGGAACTCCACGTCCCACTCGGCGGTGAGCGAGCCGCCCAGCAGCAACTGGAGGCGGCGGGAGCGGGCGGCCCAGTTGTCGGCCGTGGCGGCGTGGGTCCGGAGTACGGCGTCGGTCTCGTGCGCGGGCAGCTCGTCCATCGACGCGGGGCCCTTGATGATCGTCACGACCAGGTGGTCGAGCCAGAGCCGGGTGGCCTGGATCTTGTCGATGTCGTAGCTGATGAACTTGTACCAGCCGACCCGCACGCCGCCGGACCGGAACTCGAAATCGGCCCGCACCCGGGGGTCTCGATCCACGCCGACGTCGGGCAGGATGAACGCGGCCGGGCTCAGCCCGTTTGGCATCGTGATCCCCTCTTGACGGCCTGCAACCCTGATCGTCAGTCTTGTCAGGCGGCCGTCCCATGCACATGAGTAGCCCCATACTCATCCGAAGATCTACAGGGTTTTATCGTCTTGCGGGACGCCACGCAAAGTGCCAGGCTCATTACCGTACGTTGGCCACCATGAGAGGCAGCCCATGCACGCCTTCACGTTGCCCGGCTTTTATGTGCCGCACCCGGCGCGGCTCAACCCCCACGTGGAACGCACCCGCGTGCACAGCACGGCGTGGGCCAGGGAGATGGGCATGCTCGACTCGCCCAAACCCGGCGGCGGGGTCATCTGGGACGAGCCCGAGCTCGACCGGATGGACTACCCGTTGATGTGCGCCTATACCCACCCCGATTGCGACGGCCCGGCGCTCGACCTGATCACCGACTGGTACATCTGGGTCTTCTTCTTCGACGACCATTTCCTGGCCCATTACAAGCACACCGGCGACACCGAGGGCGCGCAGGCGTACCTCGACCGCCTGGAGCGCTTCATGACGATGGACGGCGAGACCCCGCCGGAGCCGACCAACCCGTGCGAGGCAGGGCTCGCCGATCTGTGGGCGCGCACGGTGCCGGCGATGTCGGACGGCTGGCGGCGGCGGTTCATCACCAGCACGCACAACCTGATGGTCGAGTCGATGTGGGAGCTCGACAACATCAACAGGGGGCGGATCGCCAACCCGATCGAGTACGTCCAGATGCGCCGCCGGGTGGGCGGCGCGCCGTGGTCGGCCAACCTGGTGGAGTACGCGGTGCGCGCGGAGGTGCCCGACCGGCTGGCCGCGACGCGGCCGATGGAGGTCCTGGCCGACACCTTCGCCGACGCCGTCCACCTGCGCAACGACCTGTTCTCCTACGAGCGCGAGGTCCGCGAGGAGGGCGAGAACGCCAACGCGGTGCTGGTCTTCGAGCGGTTCTTCGGCTGCTCCACGCAGGAGGCCGCCGAGCTGGTCAACGACCTGCTGACCTCCCGGCTCCAGCAGTTCGAGAACACCGCGCTGACGCACGTCCCGGCGCTGCTCGCCGACCGGGCCTGCCCGGCGCACGAGCAGGTCGCGGTGGCCGCCTACGCCAAGGGCCTCCAGGACTGGCAGTCCGGCGGGCACGAGTGGCACGCCAGGTCCAGCCGCTACATGAACGACGAGCTGGCGACCGGCGACGAGCCCGCGGTGGGCGCGCCGTCGTTCGGCTTCCCGGCACTCGGCTCCTCCGCGGCCACCTGGCTGCTGCCCACGCCCGACCGGCCGGGGCTGCGCCAGCGGGTGCGGCAGCACTCGTTCACACCGTTCCGGCCGGTCGGCCACCTGCCGCTGCCCGACCTCTACATGCCGTTCCCGGTGCGCACCAGCCCGCACCTCCCGGCCGCGCGCGAGCACGCCGTGGCCTGGGCCCGCCGGATGGGGATGTTCGAGTCGCTGCCGGGGGTCGAGCGCGGCGCGCTGTGGACCGAGCGGGAGTTCGTCGGGTACGACTTCCCGTACTGCGCGGCCAACATCCACGCCGACGCCGACGCCGAGCAACTGTTCATCTCCTCGGAGTGGCTGTCGTGGGGCACCTACGCCGACGACTACTACCCGCTGGTCTTCGGCGCCCGCCGCGACCTGGCCACGGCCCGGCTCACCAACGAGCGGCTGCTCGCGCTCATGCCGCTCGACCTCGACGCCCCGGTGACGGTCCCCGCCGAACACCCGCTGGAGCGCGGGCTGGACGACCTGTGGCGGCGTACGGCGGGGCGCCTGAGCGACGAGGCGCGCGCCCGGTTCCGCAAGACCATCGAGGTGATGCTGGAAAGCTGGCTGTGGGAGCTGGCCAACCAGGCCCAGAACCGCATCCCCGACCCGATCGACTACGTCGAGATGCGCCGCAGGACCTTCGGCTCCGAGCTGACCATCGCCCTGGCCCGGCTGCCGCACGCCCACCTGGTGCCCGAGGAGCTGTACCGGCATCGGGTGCTGCGCGAGATGGAGACCGCCGCGAGCGACTACGCGTGCTTCATCAACGACTTGTTCTCCTACCAGAAGGAGGTCGAGTTCGAGGGTGAGCTGCACAACATCGTGGTGGTCGTCGAGCACTTCCTCGACGTCGACCGGCTGAAGGCGCGCGACGTCGTGGCGGGCCTGATGGAGGCGCGGATGCGGCAGTTCGAGCACATCGCGTCGGTGGACCTGCCGGCCATGTTCGAGACGCTGAAGCTGGACGACGAGGTGCGCGCGGCGCTGCTGCGCGAGACCGACGCGCTGAAGGAGTGGATGTCCGGCATCCTCGCCTGGCACCAGGAATGCGAGCGCTACGCCGAGCCGGAGCTGCTGAGCAGGTACCGGCCCGCCGGCCCGCACGCGGAGTTCGCGCTGCTGCCCTCCGGGCTCGGCACATCCGCGCTGCGAGTCGCGAGCCGCCCCTGGCCAAAGGATGTTGACCTTAGGTAATCTCTTGACTACACAGAGAAGCCCGGGGGGTCACGCATGCGGCATGCCTCACTACAGTTCGCGATCCTGGGACCACTCGATGTCCGGCGCGGCGGCCAGACGATCGTCGTCAACGCCGCCAAACAGCGGGTCATCCTGGCCGCGCTTCTCCTGTCCGCCAACCGGGTGGTCATGGCGGACGACCTGATGGAGCGGCTGTGGCACGACCGCTTCCCGCGCGACGCGCGGGCGTCGCTGCAGACGCACCTGGCCCGGCTGCGCCGGGTGCTCGGCGACGGCCACGGGTCGTGTCAGTCCATCCATACGAGTCCGGGCGGCTACTTCATCGAGGTGGCCGCCGACGATCTCGACCTGCTGCGGTACCGCGACCTCCTCGACCAGGCGTCCCGCGCCGAGACCGTGGGCGACCTGGCCGGGGAGGCCCGGCTGCTGCGCGAGGCGCTGGGGCTGTGGCGGGGCCCGGCGCTGGCCGACATCGCCTCCGACTCGCTGGTCCGCGACGAGGTGCCGCAGCTCACCGAGGAGTGGTTCCGGGCGCTGCACCGGCGGTTCGACGTGGAGCTGACGCTGGGCAACCACGCCGAGATCGTGGCGACCCTGCGCCGGCTGGTGCTCAAGCATCCGCTCCGCGAGCGGTTGTGCGGGCAGCTCATGATCGCGTTGTTCCGGTGCGGGCAGCAGGTGGAGGCGCTGAAGGTCTATGACTCGGTGTCGGCGGTGCTGCGTCAGGAGTACGGCCTGGACGTGGGGGATGAGCTGCACGACCTGCACCAGGCCGTGCTGACCCGTGACCCGGTGCTGGCCACAGAGCGCGGCTGGCACCGAAGCCTGGCCCGCCGCGCCCTGTGAACCGCTGCCGCGCATCGCCGGTCAGCCGGCCTTGTCGGCCACCAGCACGCGGAAGGCCAGGCCGGGTACATCGTGGCGGCGGCCGGTGGTGTAGCCGGCCGCGGTGAGCATCCGGTCGTACGCCGCGATCGAGTGGACCTCCCCCTCGTACGTCCAGGCCAGCATCAGGATCGAGAACAGGTGCGGGGCCGGGTCGTCGGCCGGGTTCTCGTCGCCGAGCGTGAAGCCGACCAGCACGATCTTGCCGTCCGGCTTCAGCGCGGGCGCTAGCCGGGCCAGCAGTTCGCCCGCCCGCTGCTCGGAGAAGTGGTGCAGCACGTTGGTGACCAGGATGGCGTCGTACGGCCCGCCGAGGGGCACCTGGAACATGTCGCCGGGCACCTGGTGCAGCCGGTCGCGCACGCCCAACTGGTCGGCGTGCGCCTCCACCTGGGTGAGCACGTTGGGCCAGTCCAGCGCCCAGACGTTCGCCCGCGGGTTGCGCTGGGCCAGCGTCAGGCCGTACAGGCCGTGGCCGCAGGCGACGTCGAGCACGTCGAGCGACTCCCGCCCGCCCGCCCACGACTTCAGCGCGTCGGCGACCACGCCCGCGGTGGGCCGGGCCACCGCCACCGCGTAGGCCGCGAAGTCCTCCCAGTACTGGTAGCCGGGGGTCTCGGCGTGTACCTCCAGGACCGTGCCGCCCCGGCGTACGGCGTCGTCCAGCCGCTTCAGCGCGTCCCACTCCCAGTCGCTGGACATCACCTTGACCATGTCGCCCAGATAGCCGGGGCCGCCCGCGACCAGCAGGTCATCGGCCCCGGGCGGGAGCGTGTAGCGGCCGTCGCGCTCTTCGGTCAGGCCCACCGCGGCCAGCGCGTTGAGCAGGATGCGCATGCCGCGCGGCGCGCAGCCGAGCCGGTCGGCGACCGCCTCGGCGGTGGCCGGGCCGCCGGCCAGGGCGTCGAACACGCCCATCGACACGCCGGTCCGCAGCAGGCTGGTCGTCTTGTACGCCTGCATCATGCCGAACAGCGACTCGCGGGTCACCGCGGTGTCCTTCATGTCCGTTACCGCTCCCACCGATAGAACTCCGTGGCCATGGCATCGCGCGGCGACCGCCAGCTTTGGGGGTCGTACGGCTCGATGTACTGCGTCAGGTTGCGGCTCAGCTCCTGGAACTCCGGCCGATCGCGGATCCGCGCCATCGTCTCCGCCGCCGAGCCCTCGACCTCCATGAGCTGGAAGTAGAGCCCATGGAAGGAGAACAGACTGCGGCTCACCGCGCCGCCCAGCTCGGGCAGCGGGGTGGTGCCGTCGGAGTGGCCGAAGAGCCGGGCGATCTCGGCCTCCGCCGGCTCCCGCATCCGGGCGACGATCAGAATTCGTTCCATACGCGTGTTTTCTCCCGTAGGTGGCGAGGGCCGCGAGCGCATGAGCGCTCTGCTCAGAAGTCTGCGCGGTGGCTCTCGAAGCGCACTTGAGCGGGCTTGGAACGGGCCGCCGAGCACAAAAGGCCGAGCTGGAGAAAGGGAGACGACAGTGAGGCGTCAGGGCCGACGGCTAGAACATCAGTGGGACACACGACCGTCGGCGATCGGGGAGGGCGCATGCGTTTTCAGGTGCTCGGCACTCTGGAGGTCCACGACGACCGGCGGCGGGTCACCCCCAACGCCCCCAAGCAGCGCAGCGTGCTCGCGCTGCTGCTGTCGGCGGCGGGCGAGGTGATCCCGACCGACGTGCTCACCGAGGAGCTGTGGGAGGGCCATCCGCCGCCCAGCGCACGCACGACCTTGCAGACCTATATCTATCAGTTGCGAAAACAGTTCGTGCGGGCGGCGGACCCGGCGGGCCTGCCCAGGCTCGTCACCAAACACGGCGGCTACCTGCTGGACATCCCGGAGGGCTCGCTCGACGCCGTGGAGTTCGAGCGGCAGGTCGCGAGCGCGCGCGAGCTGCTGCGGGCGGGCGACGCGGAGCGGGCGGCGGCGACGCTGGGCGGCGCGCTGGCGCTGTGGCACGGCCCGGCCCTGGCCGACGTGGTCACCGGCCCCCGGCTGGCGATCTACCGCACCCGGCTGGAGGAGCTGCGGGTACACGCGATCAAGCTCAAGATCGAGGCCCGGATGCGCTCGGGGCAGCACCAGGAGCTGATCGGCGAGCTGAAGGAGCTGACCACCGTCTACGAGCTGGACGAGTGGTTCCACCTCAAGCTCATGGAGACCCTGTCCCGGGCCGGGCGGCGGCACGAGGCGCTGGAGGTCTACCAGCGCCTGCGCCGCATCCTGCACCGGGAACTGGGCCTGGAGCCCAGCGGCGAGATGCGCGAGCTGCAGCGAGTGGTCCTGGCGGCCGGCTGACCCGGCCGCGTCAGGAGGAGGTCGTGGTCAGGAGGTCGTGGTCAGGAGGTCGTGGTCAGGAGGTCGTGGTCAGGAGGTCGTGGTCAGGAGGTAGTGGCGGGGCCGCCGAGGGCGTAGACGATGTTCATGGTGGCCATCGAGCCCTTCGAGCGGTACGGGTGCAGTTGGGTGCGGTGCTCGATGTGCTCGTCGGTGCCCTCGAACGCACGGAAGGCCGTTTCGTCCACCCAGTCGCTCATGATGTAGTAGACGCCCTCCTCCTCGTCCTCGCCGCGCATCAGCCACTGCCCGAGGTTGCCCGCCTGCCGGCCGATCACATCGGACCCGGCGTACCACACCTTCTCGAACTCCTTCTCCTTGCCGGGAAAGATCTGCATCCGTAGCATCACCCGGAAGGCGGTCGTCTCCGCCATGCCGGACCTCCCTTCACAAGCCGAGCGCCAGCAAGGCGACGGCGGCCGAGATGTTGAAGACAAAGGCCAGGATCGCCACCGTGGCGCGGATGCCGTTCCAGCGGGCCCAGTTCGCCCGGAAGGACTCGAAGTCCCAGTCGGCGGGCATCGCGTCGGGGTCCTGGCGGACGATCCAGCGGTTCATCGGGACGTTCCTGCTCACTGAGATGATCACAACGCCGAGCGTGGTGACGGCGGCGGCGGCGCACAGTGCCCGTGCGGCGAACGCGTCCACCGTGGCCGCCAGGATCGTGTCGATGACGAGCGTGGTCACCAGGCAGATGGGCTGGAACGGGTCATAACGGGTGGAGCTGAAGGCGTGCGCCCGCACGTACTCGGGCGCGCCCAGCGTCCGGTAGAACGGGACCACTCCGAGCATCGTCCCGACCAGTACGCCGGCCGCGATCCCGTTGGTGAACAGCGCCACCGGCAGCAGCAACTCGGTCATCCTGCTCCTTTTCGCTCGCCTGACGAGCTCAAGCCTGGTCGGGCGCCCTCGTGCGCACCTCGAACGGCGCTCGAATTCGGATTTCGCGGTCACACCAGTGGCGCTCTAGTTCGGCTCAAGCCGACAGCGGCAGACTGCCGCCGGGACCGGCGAAAGGACGGACATGCTGCTCGCCCGAATTCTCACCGCCACGGTAATCGTCGGAAACGGGCTCGTGGCAGGTGTGCTCTTCAGTCATGCCATCGGGGTCTGGCCCGCGATGCGGGCGCTGGCCCCCGACCGCTACATCGCCTTCCACAAGTCGTTCGACCGAGCCTACGACCCGCTGATGCCGATCATCGTGATCACCGCCGTCATCTGCGACGCGGCGCTCGCGGTGCTCTCCGCCGACCTGGTGCCCCGTGTGTTGTTCGCTTCGTCCGCCGTCGCGCTGATCGCCTCGGGGGTCGTCTCACAGACGCGCAACGTGCCCATCAACCACCGGGTCAAAGCACTTGATCCCGCCGCCATTCCCATCGATTGGGTGGATCCACGCGGCGAATGGGAAAAATGGAATCACGTGCGGACGGTATTCGCGGTTCTCGCCCTCATCGGAAACGCCGCTGCCGCGGTATCCGCCATCTGACCGCCGGGCGGCGAGCAGAACCGGCGACAAAGAAAAAGGAGTGCAGATGCCCGTGACCGGAGCCGCTCCGGCCCCCGTCCGCGACCTCGCGCAGCGCAAGTCCGACGTGCTCGGCACGCTGGCCCGCGACGTCCAGCTCTGGCTGGCCACCAGCGGGCCCTCCGGCGCCCACATGGTGCCGCTCGGCTGCGCCTGGGACGGCAGCCACGTGGTGATGGCCACCCACGAGCGGCACCGGACCGCCCGCAACCTACGGGACAACCCGCGGGCGCGGGCCGCGTTCGGCACCCCGGCCGACGTCATCCTGGTGGACGGCCCGGTGGAGGTGCTGTCCCCGGGCGACCTGCCTGAGGACTTCACGCCGCCGCCCGGCCTCCCACTCGACCCCGCCAGGGTCCCCGGCTGCGTCTACCTGCGCCTCACCCCGCAGCGCGTGCTCGCCTGGCGGCACCGCGGCGAGATCCCCGACCGCACCCTCATGGAGAACGGCCGCTGGCTCGCCTGACCCGAACGACACGCCGACGCCCCGGCAGCGCGGCGTTAGTGGCCGGGTGGGGGGTTGGGGCCGGTTGCTTCGAGGGCGTTGGCGAAGTCCAGCCAGCGGCGGGCGAAGAGCTTGCACAGGTGGGCCAGGTCGCCGGTCCAGTGGCTGGGCACCGCTCTGAGCAGGGCCTCCCATTCGCCCGCGGCCAGTGCGTGGGTGTCCAGCCAGCGCAGCAGGTGACGCCCCGACTCGCTGTACTTCAGCGCCGGGTCCCTGCCCAGCTTGTCGCGTACCTCGGGCCAGACGACGGGCACGGGACGGGCGGTACGGCCCGCCGGGGCGGCCCTGGTGCGGCGCTGCCGGGGTGGCAGCGGGTGCCGCCCCTGGCGGAGGCGTTCGCGTACGTCGCGCGCGGTGGCCACCGAGATGCCCGCCCGCCGGGCCACCTCGCGCAGCGACACCTCCGGCTCGGACTGGATGATCTGTGAGGCCCGCAGCCGTCCCTCGCCGCCGTCGATCGGCCGCACCCGGCCGTCACGGCCGACGCGGGCCCGCCGATGGGCGGCGTCGCCGCCGGTACGCCGCCGGATCGCGGCGACCGTCTTGGCCGAAAGCCCGGTCGCCGCGGCGATGGCCCGGTCCGACCATTCCGGATGAACCCCCATCACCCGGATCGCCGCCGCCTCGCGGTCGGGCCCCGAGAGCGGCAGCCCGTGGGTGATGTTCTCGCGGACCCCGAGCAGGAAGGCCGCGTCCGCGTCGCCGTCGTAGAACCGCGCCTCGATGGTGTCCGCGCCGCACATGATCGCCGCGCGCAGCCGGTGCATCCCGTCGATCACCCGCATCGTCGGCCGGTGCACGATGATCGGCGGCAGCCTGGTGCTCGACTCGGCGAGCAGCAGCGCGTGGCCGGGATCCTCGCCGGCCAGGCGCGGCGAGTCTCCCGGCGACAGCATGGCTATCGGAACGGTCGTCGGCGGGCCCACGACCGCAACACTCCCCCGTGTCACTTTTGTCCACTCCCCCTGACGGACGTGCCATGGCTGATTCGTCCGGCGGCGGTGAGTGGATCGAACGGGAACTGTGAATTACCGGATGGGCCGGTCGAGCACCGTCCGCAGCACGTCTTCCAGGGTGCGGGCGGGGTCGGCGGCGGCCTCGCGGGCGCGCCAGGCGATGTGGCCGTCGGGGCGGACCAGCACCGCGCCGGTCTCGGCCACGCCATACCTCGCCGCCCAGGCGTCGCCCGGGTCGCCCAGCGCGGGCCCGCCCACCACGTACGGCGCGAGCCGTACGCCGAGCCGCCCGGCGACCGCGCCCGCCGCGCCCGCCCACGCCTGCCCCCGCGGCCCCGCCAGCAGCACGAACCCGTGCCCGAACAGGTCGATCACCGAGATCTCCCGCCCGTCCCTGGTCAGCGTGATGTGCGGGGCGCGGCTGCCGGGCCGCGCGGTCGGCAGCATCGGCGGCTCCAGCAGCGAGCCGTCCTCGCCCGGCTCGGCCAGCACCGCGCCGGAGTGGTAGCGCTGCCCGATGATGACCGCGAACGGGTCGGAGACCGGCTCGGGGTACTCGGCGCGGGCGGCCGGGGGCATCCGCACCGCGAGGTTGGCGAGCTGGGAGTCGGCGGTGATCGCGCCGATCGGGCGGCGCTCGGCGTCGTAGGAGTCCAGGAAGCCGGGGCCCGCCTGGCCGGAGAGCACCAGCCAGAGCCGCCAGGCGATGTCCGCGCCGTCCTGGAGGGCGGTGCTGCCGCCCTGGCCGCCGGTGGGCGGCATGGTGTGCGCGGCGTCGCCGGCCAGGAAGACCCGGCCCTCCTGGTAGCGGGCGGCCAGCGTGTGCGCGATCGCGAAGCTGTTCCGGTCGAGCACCTTTATCTCGATCCCGGGCACGCCGAGGGCCACCTCGATCAGCTCGTGGGCCCGCTCGGTGGTGAAGTCGGCCTCACTCTCGCCCGCGGCGGGGTCGAAGTTGACCGCGAGGACGTGGGAGCCGACCCCGGTGCCGGTGACGATGGCCCCGGTGAAGACGTCGTTCTGCAGGTACCACAAGGTGACCTGGCGCTCGCGTACCAGGCCGGTGAGGTCGGCGTCGAACATGATGGCGCAGGTGTGGCCGAGTTCGCCCTTGCCGGTGACCGGGATGCCGAGCATCGACCTGAGCGGGCCGCGATGCCCGTCGGCGGCGATGACGTAGTCGGCCCTGACCGTGGTCTCCGCGCCGGTGGTGAGGTCGCGGATCGTCGCGGTGACGCCGTCCGCGTCCTGTACGAGGGAGGTCAGCTCGGTGGAGAACCGCAGGTCGGCGCCGAACTCCTCGGCCTTGCCCCGCAGCACCCGCTCGACCCGCGCCTGCGGGGCGCCGATGTCGGGGACGGGGGTGACCTGACGGAGGAAGGAGAAGTCGTCGTCGGAGTCCTCGACGATCATCTTGGGGTCGGGGTCGGAGAGGCTGGCCGCGATGGCGATGCGCATGCCGTCGCCGATGCCCTCGGAGATCTCGCTCAGCTCGCGCTCAAGGCCGGGGACCAAGCGCAGGAGTTCGAGCGCCCGCCAGTTGACGCCGAACGCCTTGGGCTGGATCGACGTGCTCTGGTGCCGCTCGACGAGGGTGACCGCGACGCCGCGCCAGGCGAGCAGCGCGGCGGCGCTGAGCCCGGCATAGCCGGCGCCGACCACGAGAACGGGCACGCGAATGGAACTCATCGGAAACCTCCACGGTGGGTGAAGTGGAGGTCGCGCCCGCTAGCCTGGGAATGGCCTTGTAGCGAGGCTCGGGTCACGCCTCCACGCGGACCTGCGTGCCCTCAGCGGTGTTGCAGCACTGCTGAGGGCATTTTGTATACCTTCGTAATACTCTGGTCAGAGTATTCCAGCACTCGCGACATATCGCAAGTAGCAGTCCGATGCCTCGAACGCACAGAGTGATTGGGCCTTGCCGCCGTCAGGACAGGGGGTTACGATCCGGCTTAATTGTTAGGAAACTTTCTTTTAAGAAAGGGTCCGCCGCATGCGCCGATATGCCGCTGTGCTGCTGGTTCTCATCGTGGCGACCGCAATGGCCGCTCCTGTCAACGCCGCCGCCCGATTGACCGCCGCCTTCACACTGACCGGCAACCAGGGCAAGTTCGTGGTGAGCAACCCCAATTCCACCGCTGTGACCGGTTGGTCGATCTACTTCGACTTGCCGTCCGGGGTGACCGCGAGCAACCCCCAGAATGCCACGATCTCCCAAAACGGTACACGGGTGAAGCTCACCCCCCTCCACTACATCAACACGGTGCGTGCGAACGGCAGTACCGAGCCGTACAGCCCCACCTTCACCCTCAGCTCCGCCGTGCAACCCACCTCGTGCTCGATCAACGGCGCGAACTGCGACGGCAGCGGTGAGGACCCACCGGATCCGTCCCCGGTCATGGCCGAGTTCTCCAAGAGCGGGAGCCGCGGCACGTACGTGATCAGCAACAACACGGACGCCACGCTGAACGGCTGGACGGTCACCTTCGATCTCCCCGCCGGCGTGACCGCGAGCAACGCCGACCACGCCACGCTCAGCCAGAACGGCCGCCAGGTCACGCTGACCCCCGCGCACTACAACACCAACGTGGGCGCGCGGCGGACCACGGACCCCTACAGCCCGACGTTCACCCTGAGCTCCGCGTCCGCCGAGCCCGCCAACTGCCGGGTCAACGATGTGCGCTGCGACGGGTCGGCGGACACCGCGCCGGGCGCACCGGGCAACCTGCGCTCCCCGGTCAAGACCACCAAGACCGTCTCCCTGGCCTGGGACGCGGCCACGCCGGGCAGCCTGCCCATCACCGGCTACAACATCTACGCGGGCAGCACGCTCAAGACCACGGTCACGGGCACCTCGGCGACCGTCACCGACCTGACCCCCAACACCGAGTACTCCTTCACGGTGAAGACGGTCGACCGCAAGGGCACCCTCTCCCCGGCCAGCAACGCGCTGTCGGTCAAGACCAACGACCCGGCCGAGGACCCCGACCCGCCGACCACCCCGACCAACGTACGCGCCACCGGCAAGACCTCCTCCACGGTCTCGCTGGCCTGGAACGCCTCCACCGACAACAAGGGCGTCGCCAACTACCACGTCTATGTGGGCGACGAACTCAAGACCACGGTGACCGGCACCACCGCGACCGTTGACGGGCTGTCGCCGTCCACCGAGTACACCTTCACCGTCCGGGCCCGTGACCTGTACGACAACCTGTCCCCGGCGAGCACCCCGGTCAAGGCGAGCACCGACGACCTCGTCGCCGGCGGCTACGCCCGGGTCGGCTACTTCGTCCAGTGGGGCATCTACGGTCGGCAGTACTTCGTGAAGAACCTGGACACGACCGGCAACGCCCGCAAGCTCACCCACATCAACTACGCGTTCGGCAACATCGACCCGGTCAACCTGACCTGTCTGCACGGCGTCACCAAGGGCACCTCGTCCAACCCGCAGGACCCCAACCAGGGTGACGGCGCGGGCGACGCCGAGGCCGACTACAGCAGGCCGTTCAGCGCCGCGCAGTCCGTGGACGGCGTCGGCGACACCGGCTGGGAGAAGCTGCGCGGCAACTACAACCAGCTCAAGAAGCTCAAGGCGAAGTACCCGCACCTGAAGGTGCTGATCTCGCTCGGCGGCTGGACCTACTCCAAGTACTTCTCCGACGTGGCCAAGACCGACGCCGCGCGTAAGAAGTTCGTCGCCTCCTGCCTCGACGTCTACATCAAGGGCAACCTGCCGACGTACAACGCCGCGGGCGGACCGGGCACCGCCGCCGGCATCTTCGACGGCATCGACCTCGACTGGGAGTGGCCGGGCGCCGAAGGCCACCCGGGCAACCACATCAGCCCTGACGACAAGGTCAACAACACCCTGCTGATCGCCGAGTTCCGCAAGCAGCTCGACGAGCTGACCAAGACGACCGGCAAGCGGTACGAGCTGACCGCGTTCACCCCCGCCGACCCCGCCAAGATCGAGGCCGGCTGGGAACTGGCGAAGGTGGCCAAGTACATGGACATCTTCAACATCCAGGGTTACGACTTCCACGGGTCGGGCAGCGACAACTCCTGGGAGCCCAACCGGACCGGGCACCAGGGCAACCTGTACACCGACGTCGATGACCCCTACAACTTCCACTTCAGCGTCGAGAACGCGGTCCAGCCGTACCTGGACGCCGGAATCAACCCCCGCAAGCTGACCATCGGCCTCGCCTACTACGGACGCGGCTGGCAGAACGTCACCGACGGCGGCAAGTCCGGCGAGTGGCAGGACGCCAAGGGCGCGGCGCCCGGTCAGTTCGCGGAGGAGGCCGGCACCCGCGGGTACAGCAACCTGCTGTCGAGCGTTCCGAACTGCACGATCAAGCACGACACGCAGGCCGTGGCCACCTACTGCTACACGGGCAACAACGGGCAGTGGTGGTCGTTCGACGACGCCTGGTCGATCCAGCAGAAGGTCGCCTGGCTGAAGAAGAAGAACCTGCTCGGCGCGATGATCTGGGAGATGTCCGGAGACACGGGCAATCTCACCACCGCGCTGGACAACGCGCTGAAGGCGCCCTGACCGGCGGCTGAGGGTCCGCCGGAGGACCACTTGAGCACGCGTCCCGCGGCGTCGGTCCGGACGCCGGACGTCGCGGGACGCGGTTCGCGTTTGAAAGTCACACCTTCGAGAAAATCCGAAAAATGGTCGCGCCGGCCGCAGAAGCGTCGTCATCACAGACGTCATCCGGCCCGCCTTGCCCCCCTTCAAGGCGTGCCCTTTCCGGGTCTGGTAGCGGGCGGCGCGACCCGTCTCTGTAACCCCCCGCAACATCGAGGTGATCTCATGAATCTCGACCGGTACGGCGGGCCGACGCTCTCGCTGTTCCGTATCGTGGCCGGCCTGATGTTCCTGCAACACGGCGTGGCCAAGATGTTCGGCCTGTTCGGCGGTGCCGGTGGCACCGGCGAGACCGTCGAGTTCGGCGCGTGGCCGGGCTTCTGGTCGGCGCTGGTGGAGCTGGGCTGCGGCTCGCTCATCGCCCTCGGCCTGTTCACCAGGGTCGCCGCGTTCCTGGCATCCGGCGCGATGGCCTACGCCTACTTCACCGTGCACCAGCCACAGGGGCTGGTGCCCTTCGAGAACCACGGCGAACTCGCCGCGATGTACTCCTGGTCGTTCCTGCTGATCTGCATACTCGGTCCCGGTACCTGGGCACTCGACACGCTCATCCGGCGCCGGTACGGCGCGAACGCGGAACCGAGCGCCGACCAGCGGGAAAATGTCGGTCGCCGTGTCTAGCATGACCCTTCAGTAGGACAGGGAGGCCCCGGGAGGCTGCCGATGCTGAGTGCGCACATCGTTCCGCTGCTGGTCACGACCGACCTGCCGGCACAGGCCGAGCTGATGGAGTTCGGCGAGCTGCTGGCCGGCGCGGTGCGCGCGCTCCCCGCGGGCGGCGGCACGACCTTCCCGGGCCATCTGCACGGCGGGGTGTTCTGGCTGGGGCGTCCCGCCCCGCCAGGGGCCCCGCCGCCCGCGGCCGAGGAGTTGCGGTTCGCGGCCCTGCTCGGCTTCCTTTCCGTCGCCGGTCCCGGCCTCACGGCCAGGGAGGTGGCCGCCGCCGCGCGCGCCGCGATCGTTCCGGCGGTCACCGCCCGCTACGGCGACCTGGGCGGCCCGCCCGCGGTGATCACCATCCGCGCCGACGACGTGCGCGAGCGCACCCCCGACGACGCGATCCGCGTGGCCACGCCCCCGCCGGGAGGCGCAGGAGCGGCTCCCGGCGGCGATCACAGTGTGACCCACTGGAGGTCGGGCCGTCCGGTGAGCCAGGTCTCGGCCTCGCCGAGCGCCATCGGCAGCGGCATCGGGTAGGTCGTCCGCACCCGCGACAGATCGCGGTGGGTGCGGGCCAGCACCGCGAAATCCCGGGGGAAGGCCCGCGGGTCCACCCCGGCGAACACGCCGATCTTCCTGGCCCGCTCCAGCACCTCCCGCCACGCCGCGATCGGGGCCACCCCCGGCGAGCGCACGCCGTGGCTGAAGAGCGTCAGCCGGATCTCGTCGTACGGCTCGCCGCCGTCCAGGTAGGCCGCCAGCGCCCGGCGCGACGACTCGGCGTTGAAGGTCATCCAGAACGGCACCGAGCCGGTGCGCAGCGTCCACCACGGCTCGACCAGCACGAACGACTCGGCGAGCAGCCGGGCCGCCGGGATCCCGCGCCGCTCGTACCACGCCCGGTAGAGGTCGGCCACGGCCGGGCTCAGCGCCTCGGGGTCGGGGAAGCCGAGCCGGGCCACCCGGGGCGCGGCCGTGCGCAGGTCGCCGAGCAGTTCGGGGGCGAAACCCCATTCGGCCTCCGGGCTCTCGCCGTCCGGTTCGGGGGCGTCCCAGCGCCGGTACGGCGAGCCGTGCTCGGCCAGGTAGTCGGCGACCTTCTGGCCGCCCTCGCGATATTCGCCGGGCGACAGGCCGCCGAGGGCGCCGTGCTGGAAGACGTACCGGTCGGTGATCCGGGTGGTCGGCCAGCGCAGGCCGCAGTCGGAGACGACGAGCGTGCCGCCGGGGGCCAGCCGCTCGCGGATGAACTTCCGGTAGGCGGCGGGCAGCCGCCGCCATTTGACCCGGAAATAGGCCATTCCCGCGATCATCAGCCGGTCCTGGGCGGCGTCGTGCATGTGGTGCAGCAGCAGGTCGGGGTTGGCGTCCAGCATGGCCTCCCCGGCGGCGCGGCAGTGGCGCAGGCCGTCGGCGGGCGCGTCGGGGTGGACTCCGCGCTGCCGCACGGGCAGCAGGAGGGTCTGCGGCAGCCAGGCCGCGCCGAGCGCGGCGGCCAGGTGGACCAGCGCCCCGGACGCCGAGCCCACGAAGATCACCGGATAGCGCCGCGGCGGATAGTGCCGCACCACCCATTCGGCGAGGTCGCCGGCCCGCAGCTTGGCGAGCCGTTCCGGTGAGCTGGCCTCGGTCCAGCCGGCCGTGGCGTACGCGCTTTCTGCCATCCGCCGGGGCAGCCGGTTGGCCGCCCCGAGCAGCCCGGACGCCAGCGATTCCACCGGCCCGGGAAGCTGGCCGAGCATCGGCACGTCCATCCCGCGCAGGTAGCGGGAAAGGGCGCGGAGCATGCCGGTGGCCGAGTCGAACGACGCGACGTACTTAGCCATGCCGCACCACCGGCGCGGCGTCCCGCACCATCTGGACGATCAGCGGGACCAGCGCCCCCGGGTCCTTGAACGGGATCATGTGCGGCATGCCGGGCAGCACCACCAGCCGCCCGCGTGGCAGCCGCCGGGTGACCTCCTCGGCCCATTCCCTGGGCACCATCCGGTCGTACTCCCCGCGTACCACCAGCGTGGGCACGCCCACGTACGGGAGTTTGTCCTCCATCCGGTCGCGCATCGCCGTGGCGAAGCTGGAAAGCACCCGGCGCATGCCCGCGTCCCGGTAGTCGGCGATGTTCAGTGGCGCCATCCGCGGGTCCTCGCGCACCGAGTTGCGCGCCCACCGCCACACCAGCTTCGGCCAGGACCGCGCCGCCGCGTCGACCGTCGGCCCGGCCAGCACCAGCGCCCCGGCCAGTTCGGGGTGGCGTACCGCGACGTCCACCGCGAGCTGGCAGCCGAACGAACAGCCCACCAGGCACGCGCCGGAGATCCGCTCGGCCGCCATCCAGCCCGCCAGCGCGTCGGCCAGCCCGACCAGCTCAAGCGGCCGGGACGGCTTGCCGCTCTCCCCGAACCCCGGCAGGTCCACCGTCCAGGCGCGCACCGCGCCGCCGAGCGCCGCGACCAGCGGCCGAAGCTCCCTGCTGGACACCCCCGCCCCGTGTACGCACACCACCGGCATCCCGGCGTCGTACCCCGCCCGCCATCCGACCATCAGTTCCCCGTCGACCACGACCTCCCGCCGCTGCATCCGCACCTCCCATGGCCTCCCATTCCCCCATCAAGGCCGCGAAACATCAGCGGAAGCGGCCGACGGTGAGGGCCAGGGCGAGCGCGAGCCGGTCGGCGGGCTGGTCGAGGTCCAGGCCGGCGAGCGCGGCCACCCGGCGCAGCCGGGCGCGCAGCGTCTCGCGGTGGACGCCCGCGGCGGTGGCGGCCGGGTCCCAGTGGTGGTTCGCGGCGACCCAGTGGCGGGCGGCGGCGATCAGCACGTCGCCGTCGGGGGCCTCGGTGACCGGCGCGAGCAGGGCTTCGGCGAACCGTTCCGCCGCCGGTGAGGCGAGCAGCCGGTCCAGCTCCATGGCCGGGGTGTCGGCATACCGGACGACCATCCGGTCGGGGCCGGTCAGCTGCGCGGCCTGGCGGGCCTCGCGGATCGCCGTGACGGCCTGCTCGGGGGCGCGGCCGGTGGACAGCCCGGCCCGGCCGTCCTCCAGGAGGGCCAGCAGCCGTTCCTCGCTGAATCCGGGAGTGACCAGCACCACCGACTCGGCGGCCTGCTCCACGGCGGGCCAACCCCCGGCGGCGACCAGCCGGGTGGCCGTGCGGCGGTGGCCCTGCCCGGTGAGCGCGACCGCGACGAACCGCGTGGGCAGCGGCACGTCCGCGATGCCCGCCACCCGTTCGGCGGACCGGAGGTCGCCCTCGGCGAGGAGTTCGGCGACCACGCCGCGCAGTTCGCGCTCGCCGCCGCGGTCCAGGACGGTCAGCAGCGCGGCGGCGGTGCCGATCACGCCCGCGCTCCACATCGGCCGGTGCCCCACGGTGGGCGAGCCCACGCAGAGCGTGCCGCGGCGTTCCCTGGCCATGCCGAGCGGGACCGCGGTGACGGACACGCCGTCGATCTCCTCGTGCAGCGCGTGCCGTCCGGCCTGGTCGCCGCGCCGGGCCAGGGCGGCGAGCACGCCGTCGTCGGGACCGGCGTCGGCGGGGGCGCGCAGCGCGACCTGGTGGCCGGCGTCCAGTAGTACGGCCCAGCCGTGCAGCTCCCTGGCCAGCCGTTCGGCCACCGCCTGCCGCCCAGAACGGCCGGCCTCGGCCAGCCGCTGCTGCACCCGCCTGCCCTGCTCGGCCTCGCGCCGGGCCTCGGCTGCGTTCAGGTCCGCGACGGCCCGGTCGATCGCCACGAACGGCGTGCGGGCGGGCACCTCGATGAGCGTCAGCCGCCACCGCCGGGTGGCATTGACGATCTCGGCGGGGATCTGCGCGAACCACGGGTCCAGCCCGAACCCCACGGCCCGCGCCCCCGCCTCGACCAGCCGGCCCGCCCACGCCTCGGCCGCCTGGCGCGAGTCGCCCTCTTCGCGCAGCCACATGCCGCTGGTCAGCAGCAGCTCCGCGCCGTCCAGCCAGGGGGCGGGGTCGGGCAGCTCGGAGACCACGACCCAGCGCACCGGCTGGTCGAGCCCTTCGTGCCCGAACACCACTCGCAGCCCGAGCCGTGCGTCGGCGACGAGCCGCCGGATCGTCACCGCCATGGCCTCTCCGTCCCCCGCCGGGCCCTGCCGGGCTCAGTCCCCCGGGCCGTGCAGCATCTCCCTGCCGAACAGGTCGGTACGGCGGCGCGCGAGCTGCGGCTTGGCCGCGCACACGGCCCCCGTGCCCCGCGCCCCCCGCACCTGGCACCGCCGCACTGTCCAGCCTATCTCGCTGGTCAGAGCCTCTTCCCGGGGCACGGCAACGTGGTCGGGAGCGAAGACGCCGCCGGGCACGCGACCGGTTCCGGCAAGGGCGATCCACACGTGCGAGTCGCCCGCGCGCAGCCGCGCCGGGTGCGCGAACCAGGGGTCGGGACGGCGCAGCGCGGCCGGTTCGAGCGGCACCCGCGTCCCGGCGAAGGGGGCGGGGTGCGGCCAGTCCAGCGCGGCGGCGGGCGCGGCGAGTACGTCCGCGCCGAGCACGGCGAGCGCCCTGGACGGCTCGAAGGCCACCAGTTCCTCGCCCGCGAGCAGACCGAGGCGGCCCCATGGGCGGGCGATCGGCCTGCTCGCGGCCTCCCCCGGCACGGCCCACGCGGCGTGCGGGCCCAGGTGGGTGGCCTCGTGGCGGGCGGCCTCGCCGTCCGGGGTGAGCAGGGTGACCGCGTACCGGGGCCGGCCGTCCGGCCCGGGTACGGCCAGCGCGGTCACCGCGTCGCAGCCGTGCACGGCGCACCAGCCCGTGAGCGTCCGCAGCGCCTCGTCCGACCGCTCCGGTGCGGGGTTTCCGCCGGTCAGATGGAACGCGGGCAGTACCGCCAGCTCGACGCCGGGCGGCGGGGCGGGCAGTTCGTCCCCGGACAACACGGCCACGGTCACCGATTCCGGGCCATCGGCCGTCTCACGCGGCCAGGTGGTGGACAGCGCCAGCGGACGGTACTCGGCGGGACGGCGGGCGGCCAGCCGGGCCCGCCGGGCCTCGGCGGCGGCCGGCAGGTCCAGGGTGGCGGTGACATGACCGGGGCCGTCGTCCAGCGCGGCGAGGACCGCCCCGGTGTGGTCCAGCACGCACGTTCCGCCGCTGAACCGGACCTCGCCGCCGTCGATGGACTCGGTGCCGGCGCGATCGGCCGCGACCACCGGCAGGCCGTTCTCCCAGGCCCGCAGCCGCCAGGTGGCGCTCGGCGCGGGCTCGTCCACCCAGGCGGTGAGCAGCGCGAGCCACTGCGCGCCGCGCAGCGCCGCGTACCGGACCGACTCGGGGTGGTCCACGTCGGCGCAGATCAGCGGGGCGATCCGGCCCGCGGGCGTGTCCCACAGCGGCGGCGGCAGGTGCCCGTCCACCGCCCAGCGCGGGTCGGCCACGAACGGCTGGGCCTTGCGGTAGGAGCCGACCGGCCCATCCGGGCCGATCAGCACGCAGGAGTTGTGCAGCGTGCCGTGGTGGGGGTCCAGTTCGGGCATGCCGAGCAGCAGGTACACGCCCGTCGTGCGGCAGAGCCCGGTGGCGAGCCGACGTACCGAAGGCCCGTCCACCGGCTCGGCGTACCCGCGCACCGCCTCGTCGCCCGGCCACAGGTAGCCGGTCAGCGCCATCTCGGGCGTCACGACCACCCGCGCGCCGTCCCGCGCGGCGGCGGCGGCCAGCTCCTCGATCGCCGCGAGGTTGGCGGCGACGTCACCGTGCGCCGAATCGAGCTGGACCGCGCCGACGGTGACCCTCACCGGTAGCCTCCGCTTTCTACTCGAACACGATGACGCTGCGCGTGCGGGTGCCCGCCCGCATCGCGTCGAAGGCGTCGTTGACCTCGTCCAGCCGGATGCGGTGGGAGATGAGCGAGTCCAGCGGCAGCCGGCCGGCCAGGTAGAGACCGGCCAGCCTGGGGAAGTCCAGGCTGGGGACCGCGCCGCCGTAGTTGGACCCGATCAGGGTCTTGCCCGCCTCGGCCAGCTCCAGCACGTCGATCCCGGCCCGCGCGCCCTCGGGGGGCAGCCCGACCAGCACGCCGACGCCGCCCGGGGCGAGCAGCGACGGCAGCGTCTCGATCGTCTCGACCCTGCCGATCACCTCGAAGGCGTAGTCGGCCCCGCCGCCGGTGATCTCCTCGACCACGGTGGCCACCGGCTCCTTGTCGGCCCGCACGGTGTGGGTCGCGCCGAACGAGCGGGCCGCGGCCAGCTTCTCCTCCGCCGTGTCCACGGCGATGATCGGGTAGGCCCCGGCCAGGGTCAGGCCCATCACGACGGCCAGCCCGACGCCGCCGCAGCCGACGACCGCGGCCGACGCGCCCGCGGGCACGCGCGCGTTGTTGACGACCGCGCCCACCCCGGTGGCGATCGAGCAGCCGATCAGGCTGGCCACGTCGAAGGGGACCTCGGCGGGCACGCGTACCGCGGCCGACTCCGGCACCACCGTGTACTCGCTCATCGTGCCCACCGCCAGGTAGGGGTAGACCACGCCGTTCTCGTCGCTGAGCCGGGTGGTGCCGTCCGGCAGCAGGCACTCGCCGGAACGGGTGCCGGTGCAGGCCCACGCCTTGCCCGCCGCGCAGGCCCGGCAGCGGCGGCACGGGTAGCACCAGGAAAGGATCACGTTGTCGCCGGGGGCCACGTCGGTCACCCCGGCGCCGACCGCCTCGACGACGCCCGCGCCCTCGTGGCCGAGCACGGTGGGCGTGGGCAGCGTCCACTCGCCGTCGATCACGTGCCGGTCCGAGCCGCACACGCCGGACGCGCCCAGCCGTACCAGGACCTCCCCGGGGCCGGGGTCGGCCACGGTCACCTCGCGGATTTTCAGGACACCGCCGTCGCCGTCGTGGACGGCGGCCATCGCGGTACGGGGCATCAGGACTCCTCGGCTGTCGTGCGCACGGCCGCCGGGCGTACGGCGTGGCCGCTCCTGTTGAGCACGTGGGACAGGGCCAGGTGGACCGCCCCCGACACGACGATCGCGGGGATGGACGCGGTCAGCACGTTGAACGCGGGCTGGGTGGCCAGCGTCTGCGGGTTGTAGAGGGTGACGTAGGTGACGGCGCCGAGCGCGGTGGAGGCCAGGCCGGCGAGGTTGAAGCCGCCGGTGAAGTGGTACGGGCTGGCCGGGCCCGGCTCGTACAGCCCGCGCAGGTCGAGTCGCTGGCCGCGGAGCAGAAAGTAGTCGGCGATGACCGTGCCGCAGATCGCGGCCAGGAACGCCCCGCTCCAGGTCACGAACACCAGGAACCCGTCGTACAGCAGGCTCGGCCAGAAGCTGACGATCGCGGGCAGCAGGAAGAACGCGCCGGTCAGCCACTCCCACCGGATGCGGGCGGCCAGGTTGCCGCCGGCCTGGCGCAGCGCCAGGCAGGTCGAGTAGACGATCGAGGTGAGGCTGGTCAGGTTGGCGAACGCGATGAACACCAGCGCCAGCACGCCCAGCCACGGACCGCCGAGCGGGATCATCCACACGGTCGGGTCGGAGTCGCCGAGGGTCAGCGCGGCGGCCATGCCGACCACCTGCGCCACGATGGTGGCCCCGAACAGGCCGATGTACCCCGGCCACAGCGCGCTGCGCGGGCGGTCGGTGAGGCGGGCCAGGCTGCCCATGACCGGCCACCAGGACAGGCCGACGCCCAGGTTGAACTCCACGGCGAGGGCGAAGTTGAGCGTTTCGTCCGGGAAGGGGTCGAGCGGCGGGGCGGCCAGGAGTTCGGCCCAGGACGTCCGGGCGACCAGCAGCACGATCATGCCGACGGTCAGCACGGCCAGCCCGGGAGCCACCACGCGGTTCAGGAACCGCATGGTCAGCGGCCCCTTGGCCAGGATCGCCCAGGCGGCGGCGATGGCCACCAGCGCGAGCAGGGTGACCAGCAGCGCGTTCGGGCCGATGGCGGTACCGAGCACCTGGTTGGACACCTGGGTGGCGGCCCGGCCGAACATCACCCCGAGCAGCGCCGACCAGCCCATCTCGGTGAACAGGACCACGGTGAACGCGAGCACCGCGACCCCGCCGACGCCGAACACGCTGCGCAGGATCGTGTACTGCTCGACGCCATAGCGCTGGCTGGACACGACGCTGGCCAGCAGCATCACGGCGACACTGATCGCGTTACCGATGATCATGGCGGCCAGGCCCTTCTGGAACCCGACCAGCGCCGCTGTGGACCCGCCGACCAGGAACGCCCAGGTGGCGATGGCCAGGCCGATGTTCACCCAGGTGAAGTCGGTGAAGTTCCAGACGCGCTCGCTGCGCAGCACCGGCAGGGAGCCGAAGGTGGCCTCCCGGGAGACGTCCTCATTGATCTTGCCGGATCGATCGGTCGTCATCCGGCCATCACCCAGCCGGCCAGCGTGAGCACGGCGACGATCGCCAGCAGCAGCCAGAGGTTCGTGGCGGACAGCCGTTCGTGGGCCGGGTCGCCGGTCTCGTCACGCGCGAGCGTCGCGAGCCGGCGCTCCAGCTCGGCGCGCAGCGCGGGGTCCTTCGCGTCCATTCATCCTCCTCGCCAGGCCCAACGGGGCTGACCTGCGTGAAAACCAACAGTAGGCAGGGGGGAAGGGGGAGTCCGCACTGTATTTCCGGCAGTGGGGCGGAGGGGGTGGCGGTTTTGCCGCAGGCGCTGGTCCGGGGGCAGGGGGCGGCGTAGTATGGATTTCGTGAACAGGAGAACACTCACCGTGACGGCCATCGTGGTGCTGGCCGTCGTGGGGGCCGCCGCTGCGGCGGTGGCGCTGACCCGCGGCTCGGGCGACGCGGCCGAAGGGGTCCACAACCAGGGCGACCCCGCCAAGGTCGCCGACTACTGGACCGACGAGCGCATGCGCGACGCCGTCGGCAACTGACCTCGTGCCGGTCGGGCAACCGGCCTTGTGCCGTCAGATGCCGGTGACGCCGTCCAGGCGCTCGCGTAGCAGGTCGGCGTGCCCGTTGTGGCGGGCGTACTCCTCGATCATGTGCAGATACACCCAGCGCAGGGTCATCTCCACCTGCCGGTGGGTGTGGTAGAAGGTCTCGTCCAGGGAGCGGCCGGCCGCCGCCGCGCGGGCGAGTTCGACCTCCCGCTGGAGGGTGGCGAAGTCCGCCTCGGGGTCGGCGGTGTCCACGTCGTCGAAGTCGCCGTCCGGGTTGTCCGGATCGGCGCAGTACAGCGACTCGACGTCCTCCCCGGCGAACCTGTGGCGAAACCACGAGCGCTCCACCTCGGCCATGTGCCGCACCAGGCCGAGCAGCGTCAGCCCCGACGGTGGGGCCGCCCGCTCGGTGAGCTGGGCGAAGGTGAGCCCGGCGCACTTGGCCAGCAGCGTCTGCCGGTGAAACTCCAGCCAGCCTTCCAGCAGCGTGCGTTCGTCACCGGTCACGGGCATCTTGTCGCGGGTGATGGGAGGCGCAGTCCAGATCATGCTCCCATCATTGCCGGGAACCATCATGGCCGGAAACGCATTTCGGCGTTCGCCCCAAGTAGGGATGTAAGGGCGGACGACGAAGGGAGCGAGGCCGGTGCGCCTCCATCAGGACCCCGCGGTCTTTGAGGACTTCTACCGCCGTCACGTGGACGCGGTCATGCGGTTCGTCGTACGGCGGGTCAGCGACCCGCATCTCGCCGCCGACCTCACCGCGGACATCTTCCTGGCGGCCCTGGACGCCGCGCACGGGTACCGCCCCGGGCGGGGCAGTGAGATCGCCTGGCTGTACGGCGTGGCGCGCAACGTGGTGTCCGCCGAGCACCGGCGCACGGCCATCGAGAGCCGGGTGACCGGCAGGGTCGCCGGGCGGCGGCTGATGGACGACGACGACGTCGGCCGGATGGAGGACCGGATAGACGCCGAACGCGGTACCCGGCGGGCCTGGGAGGCCATGCGCGACCTTCCGGAAGGCGAACGGGCCGTGCTGGAACTCGTGGTGATCGACCAGCTCACGGTGTCGGAGGCCGCCGAGGCCCTGGGCGTCAAACGGGTCACGGCGCGGGTCCGCCTGCACCGGGCCCGCCGGGCGCTGGCGGCCGTCGCTTCGCCACCGGTCGCGTACGTGGAGGGAGTCGAGGGAGAGGTATGAGCAACTTCGAGGAGCGCCTGCTCAGTGCGCTGAAGCAGGACATGATCAGCAGGTCCGAGGAGGACACGATGGCCGTACGGACACCGGTCACCCGCGGCCCGCGGTGGCGGCGCGGGTACGGCCTGGCCGCCGCGGCGGCCGGGGTCGCGGCGGTGGCCGCGGCGACGGTGACCATCGGCGGGGGGATCGGCGGGGCCGCCTTCGCGGTGACCACGGGGCCGGACGGGAACGTCGGGGTGCGGATCGACGACTTCCGCGACGCGGAGGGACTGGAGGCGGCCCTGGGGCGGGAGGGCATCACGGCGGTGGTGGACTACCTGCCCTCCGGGCAGACCTGCCGGGGGCCGAGGGGGCAGGCCGCCCGGCACTCGGGAAAGCTGACCACCGGCCTGTCCATGAGCGCCGACGGATCACTCGGTTTCACGATCGAACGGGGGCGGATCGCGAAGGGCGACACGCTGGTGCTCACCGTCTCCGCCGACGGCCCGGACAAGGCCCCGGTCTCCACCGCCCTCGAAATCATCACCGGCCCGGTCACTCCCTGCCACCCGATTCCCCTCCCCCTGCCTGAGGAGAACGACGGCGACGGCGGCGACCGCGGCCCTCGCCTGAACGAGCAGCACGAGACGGCCACGGATCCGCCCGGCGCCACGACCTCCAAGGAGGGCTGAGGGCCCCACCCGGGGCCGCCGTGGTACGCCCAGGCGGCCCATCAGGCCCGGCGACCGCCTCCCGAGCAGGGCGGTCGCCGGGCCTGCGCCCACTCCGTGGGGTGGGCAGGGGGTGGAGGTCAGGCGTTGGACACGGCGTTGTGGACGTTGGTCGCGGCGTCTCCGTGGTTGGGCGAGTACATGTAGATGTCGATCGGGTTACCGTTGCCGTCGACGTAGCGGTGGCTGTTGATGCCGACGATGTAGCCCCAGCCCCGGGAGAGCTGGAGGTCTTCCAGCCAGGGCCCGCCGCTGGAGCCGTGGAACATGTCGCACTCCATCCGCATGCGGTCGTCGGTGTCGCTCACCCGGTTGGTGTTGCCGACGCAGTACCAGAGGTCGTTACCGGTGAAGTCGGTGCGCTGGTAGCCGTCCTGCGGGTAGCCGAACGCGTGGACATTCTGGAATTCCTGCCCGAATCCGAACTTGTAGCCCTGCGAGCCGACATAGTCGGAAAGGTTGCCGTTGGTCGGCTGCGGGCTGAATGCGACGGCGGCGAGGTCGTAGGAGAAATTGGCGCTGTCCGCCCAGCCGTTGGTGGTGGTCATGTAACGCCACACCCACCGGCCGTGCGGCTCAAGTCCATTGTCCGCGTCGGGGATGAAAATGACATCGTGGAAGTAATTCGCCGTTCCGCCGCCGCCCTGGTGAATGCAGTGGCCGGCGGTCCAGACCGTGTTGCGGTTGGCGCTCGCGATGACGCTGCCCGAGCAGTAGCCGGTCGCGCCGTCCGGGCGTACGAAGTAGAGCTTGCCGATGCTGGTGGCCGGCATGGTGCCCTGCCGGTGCCAGCGCTCGGCACGCGGCCCGGCGAGGGCGGCCGAGGACGCCGCGTCAGAGGCGACCTCCGGCGCGGCCTCGGTCTCGGGCGCGGCCTCCGTCGCGGTCTCGGGGGCCTCGGGGGCGGTCTCCGATGCGGTTTCGGGGGCCGTCGCGGTCTCGGGCGCGGTCTCGGTCTCGGGGGCCTCGGGCGCGGTCTCCGGTGCGGCCTCGGGCGCGGCCTCCGTCTCGGGCGCGGCCTCCGTCTCGGGCGCGGCCTCCGTCTCGGTTTCGGGGACCTCGGGGGCGGTCTCCGGTGCGGCCTCGGGGGCCGTCGCGGTCTCGGTCTCGGGCGCGGTCTCGGTCTCGGTCTCGGGCGCGGTCTCGGTCTCGGTCTCGGGGGCCTTGGGGGTGGTTTCGGGGGCGGTCTTCTGCCCGGTCGGCGGGGTGCCCGGCGCGGAGACCGGGGCCAGGGTGTTCTCCACCTGGTCCTGGGCGTCGCGGCCGGCGGCCCCGGGGCCGGGGGCGTCGGCGGGCGGGGCCGCCGCGATGCGCTCGGCGGTCCAGAAATCGTCGATCCGCCCGCTGGTCGGCTCGGCGTTGGAGACTCCGGTCGCCGCCGCCGCGGGCGACTCCGCCCGCGCCGCGGCGGGGCCCGGCCCGAACGCCGCAGCGCCGGACAGGGCCAGGGCGGTGACGGCCAGGGCGACGCCGCTACGGCTGAATCGAATTGTCATGCGCACCCTTTCATCGGCTTTTCGCTAGCAGCCCCCCAATCGTGCTTGATCAATTACTCTCTGTAAAGGCATTTCTTTGCGCCGGATTTGCCTGGCCCACCATTTCCGCATATGCCCGTTGTTCCACCTTTTATCCAGGCACACTATTTGCCGCGACAAAGCCGTACGGGGGGCCTATTTCGCAATTCTTCGGCTATGTCACGCGGTCACAGAAGTGTCGGCCAGGTACCGGCGCACTGGACGGACGGCCCTTGGCGCGGGCCGGACCGCGCCGAGGCGCCGGAGACCGCGGAACGTGCCCGGCGGGCACCGGGCGCCGTCCGAGATCGCCGACTCCCGGAGGCCGCCGTGCTCGTGGTGGGCGGGCGGTCGGGACCGGGGTAAAGCGCGGAGTGTCATTTGTCATGACATGTTCTGCGAGCCACCGGTTCGGTCACCTCGCGGTCCGGTGGTGCCAGAATGAGAAGGCAAACACCGCCCGAGATCAGGAGGTCTTCATGGCTCCCACGCAGCAGGAACCCGAGGGACAGGAGACCGATGCCACCGCAGCCGAGGAGGCGGAGCCCACCGCCTCCGACGCCACTTCTGACGACGAGTTGAAGCGCAAGTTCCGCGAGGCGCTGGAGCGCAAGCGCAACGCGCAGGCCGACGCCAACGCCAAGAACGGCAACCGGGGCCGCTCCAAGATCGGCGGGGCGCACGGCCCGGCTTCCCAGCGTCGTTCGTTCCGGCGTAAGAGCGGCTGAGCGGCACGGTCACGCGGTGAGCATGGGCGTGCCGGGCCGCCCCAGGGACGCGAGCGCCACCCAGCACCGGGCGGCCCTCGCAGACCGCCGCGCGCCCGGCCGCCCCACGGCCGCACCCCCCGCCCACGACCAGAGCGACCCCACCACCTCCCGAGACCCTCGGCCCGACCGCCCCACAGACACGAGCACCACCGCCGCCCCGCCCGGCCGACGCACCGGCCTACCTCCTACCGACCACCAGGCGCCCTCCCCGCCCCCTCGGAAACACCTGCCCGACCACCCCACAGACCCGGGCGATGGGCCGTGGGTCGGGGTGTTGGGGCCGTTGGCGGTGGTCGGGGCGGATGGCAGGGGGGTGGAGCTGGGTGGGGCGCGGCTGCGTACGTTGCTGGTGCGGCTGGCGCTCGATCCCGGACGGATGGTCGCCACAGATGCGCTGGCCTCGGCGCTGTGGGGTGCCGCCTCCCCGGTCGATCCGGCCAATGCGCTGCACACCCTGGTGTCGCGGCTGCGGCGGGCGCTCGGGCAGCCGCACGGGGTGGAGTCCGTGCCCGGCGGTTACCGGCTCGACGTACCGCGTGAGGCGATCGACGCGCACCGGTTCGAGCGGCTGGCCGCCGACGGGCGACGCGCGCTCGACGCGGGCGACCCGCACACCGCGACGCGCGTACTGGGCCGGGCCCTGGCGCTCTGGCGCGGCCAGGCGCTGGCCGACGTCGCCGACGCCCCCTTCGCCACGGCCGCCGCCGCCCGCCTGGAAGAGGCCAGGCTCACCGCCACCGAAGACCACTACGCGGCGAAGATCGCCGCAGGAGAGGTCGCCACCGCCGTGGCCGGCCTGCGCGAGCTGGCCGCCCGCCATCCCCGCCGCGAGCGGGTCCGCGGCCTGCTGATGCGCGCCCTTTCCGCCACCGGCCAGCGGGCCGAGGCGCTGGCCGGCTACGCGGAGTTCAGCCGCGAGCTGGCCGAGGAGCTGGGCGTCGATCCCGGCCCCGAGCTGCGCGAGATCCACCTCGCACTCCTGCGCGCCGAGCCGCCCGCCCCCCAGCGCCGGCGCGGCAACCTGCGCACCCCGCTGACCAGCTTCGTCGGCCGTACCGCCGAGATCGAGCAGATCGCCGCGCAGTTCAAGGAGAGCCGCCTGGTGACCCTGGTGGGCCCCGGAGGGGCGGGCAAGACCCGGCTGGCCACCACCGTGGCCGCCGCCCTGCCGCGCGGCGCGTGGCTGGTGGAGCTGGCCTCCGTGACCGACGGCGGCGACGTACCCGCCGCCGTGCTGGCCGCGCTGGGCAACCCCACGTCCCTTCCCGCCGGCCAGGCGGGCAGGTCCGGCGGCCCGCGCGACACCATGGGCAAGCTGTTCGAGGTGCTGTCGTCCGCCGAGACCACGCTCGTGCTGGACAACTGCGAGCACGTGATCGACGCCGCCGCCCACCTCGCCGAGGAACTACTCGGGCACTGCCCCAAGCTGCGCGTGCTGGCCACCGGCCGCGAGCCGCTGGGCATCCTCGGGGAGGCGTTGTGCCCGGTCCCGCCGCTGCCGCTGCCCGCGCCGGGCGAGCCCGCCGGGCACAGTCCCGCCGTACGGCTGTTCGCCGACCGGGTGGCCGCGGTACGACCGGGCTTCGCGCTCGACGAGCGCAACACCGCCGTGGCCGTGGAGATCTGCCGCAGGCTGGACGGCCTGCCGCTGGCGATCGAGCTGGCCGCCGCGCGGATGCGTTCGCTCACCGCCGAGCAGGTGGCCGCCCGCCTGGACGACCGCTTCCGGCTGCTCGGCGGTGGCAGCCGTACCGCGCTGCCCCGGCACCAGACGCTGCACGCGGTGGTCGCCTGGAGCTGGGACCTGCTCGGCGACGACGAACGCGCGCTGGCCGAGCGCCTGGCCGTCTTCCCGGGCGGGGCCACGCTCGACGCCGTCGAGCATGTCGGCGGCACGCTCGACCTGCTGTCGGCCCTGGTGGACAAGTCGCTGGTGCAGGTCACCGAGGGCCCGCGCTACCGGATGCTGGAGACGATCAGGGAGTACGGGCTGGAACGGCTCGCGGAGCGCGGCGAGCTGGCCGGGCTGCGGGCCGCGCACGCGGCCTACTACCTGCGCCTGGCCGAGACCGCCGAGCCGTACGTCCGCAGCGGCGCGCAGCGTCCCTGGGTGGCCAGGCTGGACGCCGAGCACGACAACATGCTCGCCGCACTGCGCTGGGCCACCGAGGCGGGCGACGCCGCCACCGCGGTACGGCTGGCCGCCGCCCTCGGCATGTACTGGACGATCCGCGGCGACGGCTCCGCGACCGTGGCGCGCGCCCGGCAGGCGCTCGCCGTCCCCGGCGAATCGCCCAAGCGGGCCCGCCTGGTCATCACCGGGATCTATCTCGCCTGCCAGATCCTCTCCGGCGGCATCGAGGACATGCGGGAGGCCACCGAACTCCTCCGGCAGATCGCCGACGAGGCGGAGAACGAGGCCGGCGACGACCCGATGCTCATCCTGCTGCGCCCGCTGTTCGCGCTGTTCACCGACGACACCGAACTCGGCCTGCGGGCCGTCGGGGCCCGGATCTCCCACCCCGACCCGTGGGTCCGCGGCTCCCTGCTGTCGCTTCGCGCCGCGCTGCTGGAGAACGAGGGCCGGATGGCCGAGAGCCGCGACGACCTCGTCGCGTCCGTGGCGGCGCTGCGCGAGGTCGGCGAGCGCTGGGCGCTCAGCATGACGCTGACCTCGCTGGCCGAGACGCACTCGGTCTTCGGGGCCTTCCCCGAGGCCGTCGCGGCGCTGGAGGAGGCCATCGCGCTGATCCGGGAACTGGTCCCCAACGCGGACGCTGGGCACCAGCGGGTCTGGCTGGCCAGCACCCGGATCAGGCAGGGCGACGTCGAGCGCGCCCGCGCCGAACTGGAGGCCATCGTGGCCCCCGGCAACGACGAGACCTCCTCGCACAACGTCGCCTTCGCCCTGCTCAACCTGGGCGACCTGGACCGGCACGGCGGCGACCTCACGGCGGCCGAGCGCGCCTACGCCGAAAGCCGCCGCCTGCTCACCGAGGCCCCGTTCGTGCCGCCGCAGTTCCACGCGCTGCTGCGGACCACGATGGGCCAGCTCGCGGTCGATCGCGGCGATCCCGGTACCGCCCTCGCGGAGGCCGGGAAGGCGTTCGAGTACGCGATGTCGGCCAAGGACATGCCGGTCGTGGCCAAGGTCGCGGTGCTCGTGGCCACCGCAACGGCCGCGGGCGGCGACCCGCGCCGCGCCGCCGAGCTGCTGGGCGCGAGCGAGCAGATCCGCGGCGCGCCCGACCTGTTCAACCTCGACGTGGCCCGGCTCACCGAGCGGCTGTCGGCCGGCCTCGGCCGCGCCGCCTACGAGGCCGCGTACGCCAAGGGCCGCGCCATGTCCCGCAAGGACACCCTCGCCCTGGTCCAGGGCGTCCGCGCTCAGCACGCTTAGCAGAGGTCGGTGGCGGGCCGGTCGGTGATGCGCTGGGACACCGTCCGCCGCAGTCCCTATATGGCCCCTATTGGCCTCTATATGTGCCCCTATATGGTCATTGCGGGTCATGCCTTGCGGCGGTAGGCCCGGACGGCGAGCGGGGCGAACACCGCGAAGAACACCACGCTCCACCCCAGCGTCCAGAGCACCGGCGCCACCACCGGCCCGCCGACCATCAGCCCGCGGGCCGCGTCCATCACATGCGACACCGGGTTGACGCCCACCCACGCCTGCAACCAGCCCGGCAGCGTCTCCTTGGGCGCGATCATGCTGGTCCCGAAGGTCAGCGGGAACATGGTGAGGAACGCCACGCCCTGCACACCGCCCGGCTCGCGCATCAGCATCCCGAACAGCACGAAGATCCAGCTCACGCTGAACGCGAACACCATGGTCACCACGCAGGCCAGCAGCGCCGACAGCGGATCGGTCTGCACCCGAAAGCCCATCAGCGTGCCGAACAGCAGCAGCGAGACGATCGCCACCAGGTACCTGATCAGGTCGCCCGCCACCGACCCGAGCAGCGGCGCGGACCGGGCGATGGGCAGGCTGCGGAACCGGTCGAAGACGCCCTTGGCGATGTCGGTGTTGAGGTTGACGCCGGTGGCCATCCCCGCGAAGATCACCGTCTGGACCATGATCGCCGGAAGGATGTGCTGGAGGTACGCCTCGGTGGACCCCGACACCGCGCCGCCCAGCAGGTAGACGAACATCACCAGGAAGATCAGCGGCTGGAGGGTGACGTCGATGAGCTGTTCCGGGGTCCGGATGGTCTTGATGATGCTGCGCCTGGCCAGCGTGTAACTGTGCCTGATCAGCCCCAGCGGGCGCGGATCCGTGGCCGGCAGCGGGGCCTTGGCCATGGCGCGGGTTTCCGTGACGGTCACGCCGCCTCCTCTTCAGTGGTGTGGCTTCCGGTCAGGGTGAAGAAGACCTCGTCCAGGCTGGGCAGGCGCAACGACAGCTCGGTGACGCCGATACCGGCCGCCGCCAGCCGTCCCACCACCTCGGTGAAGGCCGCGTCGCCGTCCACCGGGACGGTGATCACGCCCCGGCCGGGCGACTCGGCCCTGCGCCCGGCGACCGCGCTCAGGATCGCCCCGGTCTCCTCCAGCCTGGCCGGATCGGTGGGCCGCACCAGGATGGTCTGGCCGCCCGCCACGCTCTTCAGCTCCGCCGGGGTGCCGTGCGCGATGACCTTGCCGTGGTCGATGACCGAGATCTCGTCGGCGAGGGCGTCGGCCTCCTCCAGGTACTGCGTGGTCAGCAGTACCGTGACACCGTCCGCGACCTGCGCGCGGACCATGTTCCAGACGTCGTCGCGCTTGGCCGGGTCCAGGCCGGTGGTCGGTTCGTCCAGGTAGATCACGCTGGGCCGGCCGACCATGCTCGCCGCCAGGTCCAAGCGGCGGCGCATGCCGCCCGAGTAGGTCTTGACCCGCCGGCCGGCCGCCTCGGCCAGCCCGAACTCCGCGAGCAGCGCCTCCGCCCGCGCCTTGGCGTCCTTGCGGCGCAGGTCGAGGAGTTCGCCGATGAGGACCAGGTTCTCGGTGCCGGTCAGGTCCTCGTCCACCGACGCGTACTGCCCGGTCAGCCCGATCATGCGGCGCACCCGCTCGGCATGCCGCACGACGTCGAGCCCGCCCACGGTGGCGCGGCCCCCGTCGGCGCGCAGCAGCGTCGCGAGGATGCGCACGGCCGTCGTCTTGCCCGCCCCGTTCGGCCCGAGCACGCCAAGTACGGTCCCCGGCCTGGCGGCCAGGTCGATCCCGTTGAGCGCGACCGTATCCCCGAAGCGCTTGGTCAGACCCTCCGCCTCGAAGGCGGGGGCAGATGTGCTCATGCCTGTCGTCATGCCGCATATCGTGCGCGACCGCGCTGTCAATCCGCGCACAGTCCGCTGTCAGCCCTGACATACCGCTGACAGCGGCGGTCTCACCAGGCGGGTTGCCCGAAGTCGCCCGGGTCGCGGAGCGTGCGGGCCGTGCCCTTTTCGAGGTCCACGCAGATCAGCCATGGCCCGTGGGTGGCGAGCGCGTACCGGCCGGTGCCCTCCAGGGCGAACCGCTGGAGCATCCCGCCGCCTGGCAGCCTCAGCCGGACGAGCGTACGCGACTGCCCGCCGCCGCCGGCCGGGATCGTCGCGATCTCGTGGCCCTGCGAGTAGATCAGCGACCCGCCGCCGGCGGAGTAGGCGACCGAGCTGAGGAGCGGCATCCCGTCATGTGGTTTGACGATCGTGGACGCGGCGATCAGGTCCGTCTCCGGCCGGGCCGGGTCGAGGACGCCCAGCCCGTGCCGCGACGCGGCGAACGCGAGCCGCCGCCCGTCCGGAGACCAGGCCAGGCCGCTGATCATGATCGAGCCGCTGTTCCAGTCCCGGCGCTGCCCGGTCACGACATCGACGATGGAGACCCTGTCGAAGTTGGCGAACGCCAGTCGAGATCCGTCCGCGCTGAGCGCGACCTTGTACGCGTCGTCCACGTCGCCCGGGACGAGCAGCGTCTTCGCCGCGCGGCCCTGGTCGTCCAGCCGTACGACGATGTACCGGACCTCGCCCCCGGGACGGGTCAGGGTGGACACCGCGAACGTGCGGTTGTCCCGCGCGGCGGCGACGTACTGCCAGGACGTCGTCACCCCGGGCGGCAGCGGAATCTCGGCGATGAGCTTCCCGGTCGCGGCGTCGTGTACGGCGGGGCGGACGAGGGTGTGGCTGGACGGCTCCTTGGCCCGGCCTTTGTAGTGCGCGATGGGCGAGCGTCCGGCCACGATGAAGCGTGGCGGGCCCGTGGGCGGCAGGGGTGTGCCGGTGGCGTACGGCTCCGCGAGCGAGGACGCCAGGACGGGCGGTGGCGGCGGCAGGGCGGACATGCCGGTGGCGGGGATGCGCGTGGCGTCGGGGCTCATCGTGTCCGGCAACAGGGACGGCGGCACGGGGCTCGGCGCGGGCGGCGCGGGAGGCGCGGGCTCCGGAGTCCCGGTGATGACCCCGACATCGGGCCGGGGCACCGGGCCGGGCGTCTCTCTGTGCGGTATCCCCGGAACCGGCGTCCCCGAGGCGTCGGGAGGCAATGGCAGGGGCGACGGAAGGGGCGACGGGGCCGTGGTGGCGGCCTGACGAACCATCGGCACGGCGACCCGCTCCGTGCCACAGGCCCCGGCTAACAACACGACGGCGACAAGGCCCGTCGTCGTGACGACATTTCTCGACATGTGTTGATCATCATGTCGAACGCGGCCGGCCGTCAACGCGATGCCTTCCCCCTGCCTTCCCACTGCCTTCCCTCGGGTTGACCTCCACCAAGGTTGAGGTTGAAGAGTGGTGACCATGTCCTTCACCGAAGAAGAGATCGCCTACATGCGCTCGCAGCCGCTCGCCCGCCTCGCCACCGTCTCCCCCGACGGCCAGCCGGACGTCGTCGCCACCGGCTTCGAGTACGCCGACGGCCACATCTACATCGGCGGCATCGACCCGGCGAAGACCCGCCGGGTCCGCAACGTACGGTCCGGCCAGACCAAGGTCTCGTTGGTCATCGACGACCTCGCCGCCACCGACCCCTGGTCCCCCCGTTTCATCCGCATCTACGGCACCGCCGAACTCGTCGACCGGACCGGCCACCTCGGTCCGGGCAACTATTTGCGGATCACCCCCACCATCTCCTGGAGCTGGAACCTCGCCGGCCACCCCGTCGCCACCGCCACCGACGCCAAGACCGCCTCCCTCCACCGCACCGTCCACACCGCTGCCGCCTGATCTCCAGAGGTGTGGCATGCTGTCGCGGTGAGTACGGTGGATCTTGCCCGTCGGGTTCGCGAGTGCAGCCGGCTGAACGGCCGGTTCGTCTTGCGTTCGGGGCGCGTGGCCGACGAATACTTCGACAAGTACCGGTTCGAGGCCGACCCGATCCTGCTCGACGAACTGGCCGAGGCCATGGCCCCCCTGGTCCCCGCAGGCACACAGGTACTCGCCGGCCTTGAAATGGGCGGCATCGCGGTGGTCACCGCCCTCGGCCGGCACACCGGCCTCCCCTGCGCCTTCGTCCGCAAGACCGCCAAGCCGTACGGCACGGCCCGGCTCGCCGAGGGCGCCGAGATCAACGACCGCCAGGTCCTGGTCATCGAGGACGTGGTCACCTCCGGTGGCCAGGTCGCCATCTCCACCGGCCAACTGCGCGAACTCGGCGCCCGAATCGACCACGCCCTCTGCGTCATCGACCGCCAGGAGGGCGGCCCAGAGTCCCTGGCCGCCCACGGCATCCACCTCCACGCCCTCCTGACCCGCACAGACCTCGACCAAGCCTGACGATCCTCACGTCAAAACCGCACCTTCCGGACGACAAGCCCCTTGCTCGCCCAGGGTTCCGGCGCATGCGGGCCTTCGGCGAGCCGTTCCAACCAGCGAATCTGATCGGCGAAATACGCGTGCGCCGCCGTACCCTCGCCGAAGGTGAGGATCGGGCCCTGTGTGCCGCGCTTTCCGTGGCCGTAGAGCATCACCCGGCAGACGTCGTCGATCTCCTCTATGGCGAACGAACAGGGAAAGTTGTAGAGGTACACCCGCAGTTCGGGCGCTCGGGCGGCGGTCTCGTGCAGGGGGCGCAGGATCTCCCGGACATACCGGGCCGGGTCCTCCATGGCCGCCTCGGCGGGCTCGATCCGGTACCGGTCGCGACGGGAGTCGCAGTACGGGTCCATGACGAAGATCTGGACGGGAACCGTCGCGGCCTTGGCCTCCAGCAGCGGCAAGATCCGCTCATGCCCGTAGAAGTTCCTGGTCAGGCCGAACAGGTTGACGCGTTGCCCGGCCGCTTCGATGCGCCTGACCAGGTCGGCTTCGGACTCTTGACTCGTGTACGGGAACGCGTCCAGGATGCCCATCCGCTGTAGATGATCGACGTCTACTGGGCTGTGGTCGATCCCGAACCCGAGGCGATCGGGCCGAGTGCGGTACAGGCGGCAGAGGTACTCGATCCGCTCATCCCCAGGCCGTCGCTCGCCGTGCTCCCACCTGCACAGCGTGGCCTGGTCGATCCCTGGTGGAGCCAGCCCGTCCGACTGGTAGAGCATGTCCAACCGGGCGCTCACCTCGGGGCGCGTCCATCCACTCGCGAAGCGCCATGCCTCCAGGGGCATGACATCCGGCACTGCGGCCAAGATCCTGTTCACCGTCTCCTCGACGGCAAGGCCCCGCCGAAGGCCATCGAGCATGATTTCTCGGGCATGTCGTTCGATTTCCCGACGACGACTGCTGGTCGGCTTATGGCCCATAGGTTGCCTCCCTACGTCATCTCCATTGTCGCCAAACGGAAAAGCCGCTTCCGCGAAACTCCATTGTCGGCGATTGACGTGGCGCGTCAACATTCATCTGCAGCGGGGGTGAGCAGCGAGAAGAGGTTACCTATGCGACTTTTAGCAAAAGGGGCAAAGCCGCCGGAGCGGCAACCTTACCAGGGGGCTACATATTCCTACGCCGCCGACTCGAAATGCTTGATCCCGCAGGCGTGGCGGCATATAACACGACTTCCCTTATGCGCGGCGAACCCGACATCGCCGCATTACCGGATCACGGCCCCCGGCACACATCGATGTACGCCGCCTTCCCCATGCCCCGAGGAACGGGCTCGGCCTCCCGCGCATCCTCGTGCCTGGTGGCACCACCCGCAGGCCCCGCTTCCGACTCCCACATGGTGCACCCTCGCGACGGAGGATCATGTCACACGTCCCACCTGACAACGATGTCCTCCGCCGCGCACTGCTCCCTGCCTCCGGCACCCCAGCCTCGCCCGCAGGTGACGATCTGCTGGCCGTGTGGGAGGTCGAAGCCGGCGAGCGCAGCATGAGCGGCGTGACCGACTGCGAAGTCGTCGCCGAAAGGACCATGATCGGCGCCCTCGGCGCCTTCACCGAAGGTCGTGGCCGCGTACGGTACGCACGGCTCGTCCTTGCTCCCCGAGGGGCCATCTACAACTACCAGTACGGCACCACACTCGTCACCGCACACCGCCGAGACGGGATCACCATCGCTGTGGCCGGGGACGCATGGGAGGCCACGCCGTGGTCGACCACGCCGGCAGGCCACCATCGCATGCGAAGCCCCGGTACCGCTCGTGCGCCAGACCGCAGTCCATCGGCACGCCTTGCCGGACCGAACGCCTTAGCGATGAGGTCATGTGACGACCAACGACAAGGCCAGGCAGCAGATCCTGGCCACCTATCGTGTGGTCCCTCTTCCTTCCTGGTGGCCAGATGCCGATATCGAGCCGGACCGGTGGATGGCGGAGTGGCACGCGCTGAATCGTGCGCGTCAGGCCAAAGCTCGACGTGAACGACGAGTACACCTGTGGGGCGGCAACCAAGATCGCTATACGTAGCACTCGCCGTGGAGCGAGCCGGACGAGCGGCTGTGCGACCCTGACACGAGGTGCAGGCCCATCAGTGGGAAAGTGAGCGTGTGACCACCGAAGATCGCGAGAACGGGCAACGCCTTTTCCTGCGGCGTATCCTGGCCGAGGGAGCCGAACGGCTCGGCGTCACACTGTCCGGCGATGTGGTGTTCGGCTGGCGGGACCGTACCATCGGATCGGCCGCACTTGGCCAGGGCGGCCGGTTCTGGCTGCGGGCGACCGCCGAACACCACGACTGGGCGCAAGGCGAAGCCTGGAACGGCAACGCCGACGCTGCCGACATCACGGGCGTCCCCAAGCCCACCCTGATCGAACGCGTGGAATGGAGCGAGCCGCCTGTTGAGATGTACGCCGAGTTGATGACGTACGTCCCCGACACATCGTGCTCCCCCACCGCCGATCTGCGCAAGGCCATCACGCTGCCCAACGCCTGGTGGACGGGCCTGCGCACAGCCCTGGACGCCCTCGCCGGTCACCCCACCGAACGGGGCGACCACGACGCCGACGCCTACCTACGCGAACTCGGCGACACCTACGAGCGTCAGCTGGACCTTCCGGCCCCGGCGATGTGCACCGAGCACACAGACCTGCACTGGTCCAACCTGACCAGGCCACGGCTGTGGATACTCGACTGGGAGTACTGGGGCCGCGCCCCCGTAGGGTTCGGCGTGGCCACCCTCTACCTGCACAGCCTCCTGGTCCCCGACGTCGCCACACGGGTCCACGATGAGTTCGCCGACCTACTGAACTCACCGACCGGCCAGGTGTCGCAACTCGGCACGGCGGCGCACATCCTCAGCCGGTCGTACCGCGTGGACGACTATGCAGAGTTGCAGCATCCCGTACGCAGTCGGCCGCTGTTGCGATCACCTCGCCATGCTGACAGCCCTGACCAACAAAAGATCGCCACCGAGGAAACGCCTCGAACCTTCGCGGCCGGACCCCGACCACCGAGGTCATACGTTCCCGAGAAATCCAGGACTTTTCAGTCCGAGTTTCCGGCAGAAGTCAATGTTCAGGCGGAGCAGTTCACTCATCGGGACTGCCCTCCGGCTGGTGCTCGGCAGGTCGGTATGGGCTTCCTTCGACCACAGGAAAGGGTGAACGGCGATCCCCTGGGCGAGCGTCAGTACCGAAGCCTCGGCCTGCCAGCCTGGCCAGCGCAGACCGTCATAGAACTCCTCCAGACGACCGGACAGCAGCCAGTTCACCCACGTGCCATAGCCCATCTCCAGCGCTTCCCACTCCAAGGACTCGGGAGCGAAATAGAGCACTTCTCCGGGAGCGCCCGGGCGCTCAGCCGCACCCGGATCGTGGCCGTTCAGCGCGAAGACCCCACCGAGAATGTCCTGTCCCACGATCAGGCCATCGATGGGACGCCATCCCGGATCGAAAACGGCGGGAAAGCGATTGATCTGAGCCAGGCTGGGCAGCGCGTCAACACCGGTCATCGACGAGCCGCCGAACACCCGCAGCCATCCGCAGTCCAGGATGAGTCCGCCGGAGTGCAGGGCCAGCGCACCAAGGTACGACTCCACACTGACCTGGAGCTGTAACAAGCAGGAACGACCTTGCTCGGGATCGCCGGCAAACACCTGCAGCGGGACGGATGTGGTTGCGAATTCCTCCTGCAACAGCGGCCATGCCGGGTCGTTCCCATCGATCAGTTCATGGAGCATCCGCATCTGCACATCGTCGCACCGCGCGCCTCTGTAGGGCGGATGAGAGTGATCTTCTCGCAGCCTCGATGAGCATGTCCCCCCTCAGCTCCACGGACCATCCCTCGCGCCCGCAGCAAGAACACCGCCGAGAGCCTGTCCCCCAAGGTCAGGGGCAGCCGTGCGAGGCACACAGCACTACACAGTTCGGCGGGACGGTGCGGCACGAGCCATCCCCGCGTGTACCGGGGAGCGCTCTCCCGCGGCACCGTCGAGGAGTGGGCCATCCCCGCTCGCGGGGAACACTTCGCCACTTCGGAGGAGACGCGAGCTGGGTGTTGTATGGCGGGGTTATCGGTGATCCACGCCTCCAGTGGGGTGTGTGGCCAGCGCTTTCCGGGTGGATCGTTGTTTCGGTGGTGCCGATCCTAGGTGTCGGGCCGGTGGAGCAAGCGTCGGGCGAAGCCCGCCCTTCCGCGCGGAGCGCGGCCCACGGGCGAAGCCCTGCTCCTCGCGCGAAGCGCGTCGCCTCCGCCGGAGGCGGCACGTCGGGCGAAGCCCGACACGAGAGAGAACAGACCGAGCGAAGCGAGGGCGATTGAGCGCGGAGCGCGCTTCTTTGGGCGAAGCCCTGCCTTCTCGCGCGAAGCGCAGCCCTTCGGGCGAAGCGCAGCCCTTCGGGCGAAGCCCGAAGGGCTGCGCGCGAAGGGCGATCCCTTGGGCGAAGCCCTGCCCTCTCGGGCGGAGCCCCTCTGCGCGGAGCGCGGCCCCTTGGGCGAAGCCCTGCTCCTCGCGCGAAGCGCGTCGCCTCCGCCGAAGGCGGGGAGTCGGGCGGAGCCCGACATGAGAAAGAAGGAACAGACCGAGCGAAGCGAGGGCGATTGAGCGCGGAGCGCGGTTCTTTGGGCGGAGCCCTGCCTTCTCGCGCGAAGCGCGGCCCCTTGGGCGAAGCCCGACCCCCTGCGCGCGAAGCGCGGCCTTCCCGCCGAAGGCGGGGAGTCGGGCGGAGCCCGACATGGGAAAGAACAGGCCGAGCGGAGCGAGGGCGATTGGGCGCGAAGCGCGGCATTGAGCGGAGCCGACCCCTGGGCGCGGAGCGCCGGGCCGTCGGGTGTCGGGTGGGCGGCTAGGAACGTGAGTGTCACTAATGGGACACCTGTGTACCGGTAGATCGGTGTCATTTTGCATACCGGTTCGGTCACGAGCGGGGGCTCCAGCCTCAGATCATTTCTGGGGCGGCGTGCCGGGTATCTGATCTACGTGTAGGCGATCAAGAGCCTGAGCAGGGTGTATGCAGGCAATCTCATCGCCGGGCCCACGCCGACTGCCCGCTATAGGACTGGTTTTCGCGACATAACGCGACACGTCAGCGCCTACCCGATCTTCGCAACGTTCCAAACGGACTTGACGTATCCGCAATCACGTTAAACCATAATTCCTATCAGCACAGTAGGTATACTAGGAAGGGGATGTTGTGCGCGCACTCGTCCTCCTGGGCCTCGTCGGCCTGGCGGCACAACTCGTCGATGGCAGCCTCGGCATGGCCTACGGCGTCACTTCGACCACGCTCCTACTCGCCATCGGCACCAACCCCGCCGCCGCCTCGGCCACCGTCCACCTAGCCGAGATCGGCACCACACTCGCGTCCGGCATCTCGCACTGGCGATTCAAGAACATCGACTGGAAGGTCGTCGCCAAGATCGGTATCCCGGGAGGCGTCGGCGCGTTCGCGGGCGCCACCTTCCTGTCCAGCCTCTCCACCGAGGTCGCGGCCCCGGTGATGTCGCTCATCCTGCTCGCGCTCGGTGTTTACATCATCATCCGGTTCACCGCGTTCGGCCTGCCCAGGGGCAACCTCGGCAAGCCGCTGCGCAAGCGCTTCCTGACCCCGCTCGGCCTGGTCGCCGGGTTCGTCGACGCCACGGGCGGCGGCGGCTGGGGTCCGGTCGGCACCCCGGCGATCCTGGCCAGCGGCCGGCTCGCGCCGCGTAAGGTGATCGGCTCCATCGACGCCAGCGAGTTCATCGTCGCCATCGCGGCCAGCATCGGCTTCCTGGTCGGCATCGGCTCGGCGAACATCAATGTGTCCTGGGTCCTCGTGCTGCTGCTCGGCGGCGTCATCGCCGCGCCGATCGCGGCCTGGCTGGTCCGGCACATCCCGCCGCGCATCCTCGGTTCGGCCGTGGGCGGCGTCATCATCCTCACCAACGTGCGGACCATCCTGCGCAGCGACTGGGTGGACGCGAGCAGCGGCGTGCAGACGATCGCCTACATCGTCATCGCCCTCATCTGGGTCGGCGCCATCGCGTACTCGGTCAGGGAGTACCGTCGCGACCGTGACCGCGAGTCGGTCGAGGCCCTGGAGGCCGAGGAGCGCGCGTCGCGCGAGCGCCCGGCCGAAGAGGAGCCCGTCGCACCCTGAGGACAACACGCGAAGGGCCGGCTTCCCGGGGGGACGGGCCGGCCCTTTCGCATTCCCGGCGAACACGGAAGATCCCCAGCGAACACTGGAAAGGTCCCAGCGAACGGCTAGTAACTCACGACCGGAACCGACACCGGCGCCACCACCGGCTCCTCCGGCCCCCGCCGAGCGTGCCGCGCCAGCATCCAGACGTTGATCACCACGATCGCCACGAACAGCGCGGTGAACCCGAAGAACGACACCCGCACCTGCCCGGGCGTGAGATCCGACAGCGCCTCCGCAGTCGTCAGCCTGCCGTACACGACCCACGGCTGACGGCCGATCTCGCGCAGCACCCACCCGCCCAGCATCGCCAGGTACGGCAGCGGCACCGCCGCGATGAGCAGTACGTGCCACGCCCGCAGCCCCCGCACCGCCGCCGGAAAGAACATCAGCACGAAGCTCACCACAGAGATCATCAGCATCACCGCGCACAGAGCCAGCATGACGATGCCGCCCGCCTGCACCGGCCCCGCCGGAGGCACGTAGTCGCCAGGGCCGTGGGTGGCCGCCATCATCTCCTGGAACCGCGCGACCTGCGCCGCGTCGCCCTCGAACACGGCCCCCTTCATGCCCTGCATGATGCCGAACTGCGCGTCGCCGAACCCGGTCACGACCACCAGCCCGGGCAGCGTCAGCCCGACCCCGACGCGCAGCGAGCGCCGGAAGAACTCCTGCTCGGCCGTACGGCGGCGCAGGTGGTAGGCGCTCACCCCGGCCAGCAGGAACCCCGCGACCACCAGCGCGGCGGCACCGACGTGCCCGAACGCCTGCAGCGCCGCCGGATTGGCGAACACCGCGCCCGGGTCGGTCAGCCGCATCTCGCCGTCCACGACCGTGTACCCGACCGGGTTCTGCATCAGCCCGTTGGCCACCAGGATGAAGTACGCAGAGACGTAGGCGGTCAGCGCGACCACCCAGATCGTCGCCAGGTGCGCCCACCGGTTCAGCCGCCCCCAGCCGAAGATCCACAGCCCCAGGAACGTCGATTCGAGGAAGAACGCGAGCAGCGTCTCCATGGCCAGCGACGCGCCGAACGTGCTGCCCGTGTAGTGCATCAGGCCGCTCCAGTTCAGCCCGAACTGAAACTCCATCACGAGCCCGGTGACGATGCCCATGGCGTAGTTGATGACGTAGAGGCGTCCCCAGAAGCGGGTCATGCGCAGGTGGATCGCGCTGCCACTGATGGTCGCCCGGGTCTGCATGACCGCGACGACCGTGGCGAGCCCCAGTGTCAGCGCCACGAACAGGAAGTGCCCTCCCGCCGTGATGGCGAACATCGAGCGGGCGAGGTCGAGCGTGCTTTCCATGACAGAAGAGGATGGCCCGGCGGCACCGTCCGGCGCGTCCCGCCAGGGCGGGTCATCGGGGTACTCCCCCGGATGTCGTCCTGCGTCCCTTATACATCCGATGCGTTACTCGGGCATGGGATCGCGGCGGACACCCGGAAGCCGCCCCCGGGGCGCGGCCCGGCCGTGAGGGTGCCGCCCACCGCGGCGGCCCGTTCACGCATCCCGGTGATGCCATAGCCGGTGCTGCCGTGTCCGGTGATGCCATAGCCGGTGCTGCCGTGGCCGGTGCTGCCGTGGCCGGTGCTGCCGTGGCCGGTGATGCCGTGTCCGGTGATGCCGTGTCCGGTGATGCCGTGTCCGGTGATGCCGTGGCCGGGGGCGCTCGCCGTACCGCGCCCAGCGTCGTCCACCTCGACCAGCAGCGTGCCGCCGGAGCGGCGGATCCGTACCGTGGCGGCCCGTACGCCCGAGTGGCGGGCGACGTTGGTCAGCGCCTCCTGGACGATCCGCGCGGCGGCCGTGTCCACCTCGGGCGGCAGGCCGGTCACCTCGCCCGCCACCTCGGTGCGGACGTCGAGCCCGCAGCGGCCGATCAGTTCGCCGAGGCCGGCCAGGCCCGGGGGCCGTTCGGGGTCGCCCTGGCGGAGTACGCCGAGCGTCGCCCGCAGTTCGCGCAGCGTGTCCCGGCTGGTCTCCTTGATCGTGGCGAGCGCGGGCGCGGCCTGCTCGGGGTGGTCGGCCAGGCGGTGCAGGGCCGCACCGGCCTGGACGTTGATCAGGGACAGGTTGTGGCCGAGTACGTCGTGCAGGTCCCTGGCGATGCGCAGGCGCTCCTCCAGGGCACGGCGGCGGGCCTCCTCCTCCTTGCCGTGCTCGGCGGCGCGGACCCGCTGCTCGGCCTCCCACAGGTAGGCGCGGTGGTTGTGGGTGACCCCGCCGATCGCCACGGCGGCGAGCATCCAGCCGCCGACCAGCATGATCATGCTGTCGTCCACATGCCGGGGGTCGCCGCGCAGTTCCTCGATCCCGATGGCCGCCAGCGCGGCGGCGGTCAGCAGCAGCGCGGGCAGTACGCGTCCTCGGTCGGCGGCGGTGTAGAGGGCCAGGAACAGGGCGGCGACCAAGGGGCCGTCCAGCACGGACAGCGGGTAGTAGACGGTGCAGAGCAGCGCCGTGCCGAGCAGTACGGCCAGCGGCCACCGGCGGCGTACCAGCAGCGCGCAGGCCCCGGCCAGGGACGCCCCGACGTCCAGCGGCCCCACCGGCACGGACGGCTTCACCAGCGCCGCCACCCACAGACCGGCGAACATGATGACGATCACCACGCCGGTCAGCACGGACTGCCAGGAACCTTCGCCGGTTTCGCCCATGTGCCGCACGTTCAGCACTCTAGCCAGCGGTTTCGCCGACCGGCTGGGGGTTTCCGGCGCGGTGGTCCAGGCACCACCGAACAGCGGATACCCTCCTACGAAAGGGCCCGTCTCACCGATTCCGACCGGGTGGCACGGCTCTGACCAGTGAAAATGCGATAACCGGGAATCGGGAACGTCAGGTATCGCGTTATACGTCAATACCTGAAGTGGGACCCGCGCATCTGACATGGCAGATCGGGTCCGGTCGCGCCAGGAGGTATCTGTGTCGCCTGCCCGTTCGAGTCGTTCGTCGGCCGCCACCTCGTCGCAGGTCGCCGAACCCATCGCCGAGCCGGAAGAGGTTCCGCCGGCCGAGCCCGCCGGGCCGGAGGACGAGTCCTTCGTCCTGCTCGACGCTGAGGACGACATCGGAGACGATGGCGAGCCCGTCGCGCAGATAGCCGCCGCGGTCGGCGCCACCGCCGACCCGGTCAAGGACTATCTCAAGCAGATCGGCAAGGTCTCCCTGCTCAACGCCGAGCAGGAGGTCGAGCTGGCCAAGCGGATCGAGGCGGGGCTGTTCGCCGAGGAGCAACTGGCCTCGGAGTTCGGGTCGCTGCCCGTCGATGTCCGTGCCGAGCTGGAATGGATCGCCGAGGACGGCCGCCGCGCCAAGAACCACCTGCTGGAGGCCAACCTGCGGCTGGTGGTGTCGCTCGCCAAGCGCTATACGGGGAGGGGGATGCTCTTCCTGGACCTGATCCAGGAGGGCAATCTGGGCCTGATCCGGGCGGTCGAGAAGTTCGACTACACCAAGGGATTCAAGTTCTCCACCTACGCCACCTGGTGGATCAAGCAGGCGATCACCAGGGCGATGGCCGACCAGGCCCGCACCATCCGCATCCCGGTTCACATGGTCGAGGTCATCAACAAGCTGGCCAGGGTGCAGCGCCAGATGTTGCAGGACCTCGGCCGCGAGCCGACCCCGGAGGAGCTGGGCCGGGAGCTGGACATGCCGCCGGAGAAGGTCGTGGAGGTGCAGAAGTACGGCCGTGAGCCGATCTCGCTGAGCACTCCGCTGGGCGAGGAGGGCGACAGCGAGTTCGGTGACCTGATCGAGGACTCCGAGGCCATCGTGCCGGAGGACGCGGTCAGCTTCGCGCTTTTGCAGAAGCAGCTCCACTCGGTGCTGGACACGCTGTCCGAGCGGGAGGCCGGGGTGGTCTCGATGCGGTTCGGGCTGACCGACGGCCAGGCCAAGACGCTGGACGAGATCGGCAAGGTCTACGGCGTGACCCGCGAGCGGATCCGCCAGATCGAGAGCAAGACGATGTCCAAGCTCCGCCACCCGTCCCGCTCCCAGGCGCTCCGGGAGTACCTGGAGTAACAGAAGCAGCAAGCAGCAGAAAGGCCCGCGACATGTCGCGGGCCTTTCGCTTGCCCGGGTCAGGCGCGGCAGATCAGCTCGCCGTGCGGGATGGACAGCCAGCCGTCCGGCGACTCGGCCCAGGCGAGCCAGCCCGCCGAGATGCGGCGCAGGTCGTCTTCGGTGGCCGTGCCGGTGGCCAGGGCCTGGGCGGCCATGTCGGACTTCAGGATGCGGTCCGCCCACATGCCGCCCCACCAGGCCCGGTCTTCGGGGTTGGCGAAGCACCAGGTGGCCGAGGTGGCGGTGATGTCGGTGAAACCGGCGGCGCGGGCCCAGGACAGCAGCCGCCGCCCGGCGTCGGGCTCGCCGCCGTTGGCGCGGGCGACCCGCTGGTAGAGGGCGAGCCAGTCGTCCAGTTCGGGTGGCCGCGGGTACCACGCGAAGGCCGCGTAGTCGCTGTCGCGGACGGCGACCACGCCGCCCGGCCGGCAGACCCGGCGCATCTCGCGGAGCGCGCCCACCGGGTCGCCGACGTGCTGGAGCACCTGGTGGGCGTGGACCACGTCGAAGGAGTCGCCGGGCAGGTCGAGGGCGTGGACGTCGCCCACCACGAACTCGACGCCGCCCTGGCCGCGCCGGGCCGCCTCCGCCCTGGCCAGGTCGAGCGCGTCGGGCGTCACCTCCAGGGCGGTGACCCGGCCCGGCGCGACGCGGGCCGCGAGGTCCATCGTGAGGGTGCCCGGCCCGCAGCCGATGTCGAGCAGGGTCTGGCCCGGCGCGAGGTGCGGCAGCAGGTAGGCCGCCGAGTTTTCGGCCGTGCGCCACCGGTGGGAGCGCAGTACGGACTCATCGTGACCGTGCGTGTAGACGGCATGCCTGCTCATGGCACCCTCCTCGCGATCGCCGCTTGGCAGGGACCCTAACAGGACATCCCATGATATGAGAATGCCGTCTCATTATATGGGCATCAGGTGCTCCAGGTCGGCGCGCAGCCGCGCCGCGTCGGTGAACAGCGCCCCGGAGATGCCGAGCGCGGTGGCCGCCTCCACGTTGTCCGCCCGGTCATCGACGAACACCACGTCGCCCGGCGACACGCCCAACCGCTCGCACACCTCCTGGTAGATCGCCGGGTCGGGCTTGGCCCGGCGCATGTCGGCGCTGAAGAAGCGGTGGCTGAACACCGCCGCCCACGGCTGCTCGTCGATCAGCCGGGCCATCTCCAGCGGCGCGTTCGACAACAGCGCCAGCGGCACCGCACGGCGCTCCAGCTCGCGCAGGATGTCCAGAGTGCCGCTGTTGAGATAGCTCCACATCTTGAGGTCGAGCGCGATCAGCTCATCGAGTGGCGCGTCGCCCGCCGCGCGGCCCAGCCGCGTGTAGACGCCGCCCCAGAACCCGGCCGCGTCGACCGCGGCCATGTCGTAGTCGAGCCGGCCCTGCCAGTAGACCTCCCAGAAGCGCTCCTCCCGCACCCCGATGAGCCCGCTCAGGGCCGCGGCCTCGCGCGGCCCCGGCGGGTCGCAGATGACCCCGCCGAAGTCGAACAGCACCCACTTCATATCTCACATCTACCATGTGCGTTCGCACATTGGCAACGTGCTGAGGCTCGCAGGACGGGCCCGGGCAGGTCTCGGGCAGGACTCGGGCAGGACTCGGGCAGGAAGGGCGACCGACCAGATTTGAACTGGCACCCCCGGAATCGACGCCCGGCGTGCTGCCGCCTACACCACGGTCGCCCACGTCGGCCCGGCAGGAATCGAACCCGCGACACCCGGTTCGTAAGACCGGTGCTCTTCCGGCTGAGCTACAGGCCGTTGTTCGTTTTACTCGATCGCTCGGTTGTGTCGATCGTGGCCCCGGCAGGATTCGAACCTGCGACAGACCCGGTTTCGTAGACCGGCGCTCTCTCCACTGAGCTACGAGGCCGAACCATGGTCATTCCAATGAAAAAGCCGCCTGGGTGTGTCCCGGGCGGCTTGACCGAACCTTCGCAGGTCAGCGGCGTCGCCACCGGGACACGAGGCACACGCGGGACAGCGCGCGCCCGCGCCCGCCAATGCGATACACCTCGTGGTCCACTTGCCGATCCTTATCCGTCGTGGGATTTACCGGCTCTCAACGTAGCCGCGGGGCTCCGCCGATCGCCACTCATTAGTTGAGACGGCGTATGGGCCGGATCGGTTCACGGCCCACGCCGATTCTTCTCGTCAGGAACCGGACTTGGCGACGAGGTCACCGATCAGGGTCACCGTGCCGAAGTCGGCCGTCAGCAGGTTCTTGGTGATGGCGACGGTCACCCCGGTGGCGGTGTCGGCGTAGGCCGCGCTGCCCCCGGCCCCGGCCATGCCGAACACCGTGGGCGTCTGTTCCGGCGAGGAGTCCGGCCGGCCGATCGCGTAACCGAGCCCCCAGGTGGAGGGCATGCCGAACACCTCGTCGGGCCCGCTGTAGGCGACGGCCCTCGCCTCGCGCAGCCGCTCGGGCGAGATCAGCCGTACGCCGTCCACCTCGCCGAGCAGCGCCGCGTACATGCGGGCGATGGCCCTGGCCGTGGTCTTGCCGCCGGCGGGGATGTCGGCGGCCAGGTAGTCGGGCCGGTTGCCCAGCGCGGCGGTGGGCATCAGGCTCATCGGGCTCGCCTTGAACATCGGCAGGTCCGCCGGCATGTCGGCGAACGCCGACATGTCCATGGGCGCGTCCTCCAGCCGGGCCAGCCGGTGGTGCTCGGTGGCGGGCATGCCGAAGTAGAGTTCGCCGGCCACGCCCAGCGGCTCGCCGATCTCCTCGCGCAGCACCTGCGAGATGGGCTTGCCGGTCGCCCGCCGGACGATCTCACCGACGAGGAACCCGAACGTGTAGGCGTGGTAGCCCGCCTTGGTCCCCGGCTCCCACCACAGTTCGGCGTTCTCCAGGGCGGCGACCATGGTCTCCCAGCGGCAGACGTCCTCGGGCGTGGTGTCCAGCGGTACTCCGGGCACCCCCGCCGTGTGCGTGAGGACGTGGCGCACGGTCACCCCGCCCTTGCCGTGCGCCCCGAACTCCGGCCACAGCTCCGCCACGGGCGTGTCATAGCCGAACAGCCCGCGTTCGGCGAGCAGGTGCGCGATGGTCGCGGTGGCGCCCTTGCCGATGGAGAAGTTGTAGAAGGGGGTGTCCGCGGTGACCGGCCGCCCGGTCTCGGTGTCGGCCACCCCGGCGACCACATCGACCACCTGCGCGCCGTCCCGGTAGACGGCCACCTGGAGGCCGTGCTCGCGGCCGGAGGCGACCAGCTCGTCGGCGGCCTGCTGCACCTGGTCCTGGAGAGTACTCACGTCATATGTCCATTTCTCTCGGGAACTGGACGGTACAGTACTGGCATCAGTACGGAACTGTCTAGTACTGTACTCCTCATCGGAGAGAGAGGGCGTATGACAGACATCGATGGTGAGGCGGGCCGCACGGCCCGCAAGCGCGGCCAGATCGCCGAGGCCGCCATGGCGGTCTTCCTCCGCAACGGCTACGTCGGCGCCAGCATGGACGAGGTGGCGGCGCTCGCGGGGGTCTCCAAGCAGACCGTCTACAAGCACTTCACCGACAAGAAGCAGCTTTTCACCCACATCGTCCTCGCCACCACCGCCGAGGTGGACGCCCTCGTCAAGGTGGTCGCGGCCACCCTCGACGAGGGCGACGACCCCGCGAAGGACCTGCGCCGGCTGGCCCGCGCGTTCCTCGACGCGCTGCTGCGCCCCGAGGTGCTCCGGCTGCGCCGGCTGGTCATCGCCGAGGCCGACCGGTTCCCCGAACTGGGTCGCGCCTGGTACGAGGGCGGGTTCGAGCGCGTACTCACGACCCTGACCACCTGCTTCGAACGCCTCGCCGCCCGCGGCCGGCTCTCCCTCGACGACGCCGGCCTGGGCGCCGACCACCTGGTGGGCCTGCTGCTGTGGATCCCGGTGAACCGGGCGATGTTCTACGGCAGCGAGGCGGGCGACGTGGCCGACGCCGAACGCGACCGGCTCGCCGACGCGGCGGTCGCCGCCTTCCTGCGCGCGTACGGCCCGGCCGATGGCCCCTGAGCCGCCGAGCGGCTGACCGTCAGGCCGAGGGCATCAGATCACGCCTCCGCAGCAGGACCAGCCCCGCCGCCGCCATGGCCGCGGCCAGCAGCGTCAGCACGACCAGCGGCCCGGTCTGCGCCGGCCCGGCGTCCAGCAGGAGCGCGGGCACATGGATGAACGGCGACAGATCCAGCACGCCCCCCTCCACCAGCCGGAACTCCGCCAGCAGGTCGATGACCAGGAACGCGCCGAGCACGACCCAGCTCACCGCCATGGCCAGCCGGGGCAGTACGCCGAACAGCAGCACCGCCACCCCCGTCACGAACCACACCGCCGGCAGGTACGCCAGCGCCGCCCCGGCGACCCGGAGCACGTCACCGTCGTAGACGAGCCCCGCCGCCGCCCCCAGGACGGCCAGCAGCAACGCCGGGCCCGCGAACGCGAACGCCAGGTGGCTCAGCGCCCAGCGGACCCGGCCGACCGGGCCGGACAGCAGGAGTTCGGCCCGGCCCGCGGCCTCCTCGCCGCGGACGCGCAGCGCCGACACCAGCGCCGCCCCCGCGACAAGCTGGCTGAGGACGTACATGACGAATGTGAAGAACACCTCCGAAACCCGCACGCCCGCGCCGCCCATGGTCATGGCCAGTTCCCGGAACTGCGGCGTGTCCAACTGGGCGTCCAGCCCGCGCGCCGCCCCGCCGACGAGCGCGCCCATCGCCGCGAACCCGGCCGCGAAGCCCACGAGCGCGCCCCGGTGCAGCCGCCCGGCCAGCCCGAGCACGCCGGTCAGCGCCCCCTCGGCAGGCCCCTGCCGGGCCGGTACCAGGCCACCCGCCACGTCCCGCCGCGCGGACAGCGCGAACGCCACCGCCGACAGGGCCACGACGAACGCCGCGACCAGGCCGAGCACCCACCACCGGTCACGGGCGTAGGGCTCGGTCAGCCGTACCCAGCCGAACGGCGACAGCCAGGCGAGCCAGCCGGTCCCCGTCATGTCGGCCACGGACCGCACCGCGAACAGCACCCCGCCGATCGCGAGGGCGATCCCGCGTGCCGTTCCCGACGAGGCGCTGACCTGCGCCGCGACCGCGGCCACGGCGGCGAACGCCCAGCCGCCCGCCGCGTAGGACAGCCCGAACAGCAGCGAGGACCCCACCGGCAGGCCGTTCCCGGTCAGGCCGGGCATCGCCAGCAGCCCGAGCAGCAGCCCGGCCGCCAGGACGACCACGAGGGCGGCGGCAAGCGGCGCGTGCCTGCCGATCGCGCCGGACGACAGCAGCTCGCGCCGCCCGGCCTCCTCCTCCGCCCTGGTGTGCCGGATCACCAGCAGAATGCTGATCAGCCCGCCGATCAGCGCGCCGGACGCGCCCAGCGTCCACGCGGTCAGGCCCCCGACGCTCGCGTCGTAGACGATGCCGCGGGTGGCCAGTTGCGCGGGGTTGCTCATCGACACGGCGGCGAACGCCTCCCGGGCGGCCTGGCCCGGGTACAGGCGGGTGGTCGCGGAGGCGATGGACGCCGGGACCACCGCGCTGATGGCGATCCACACCGGCAGCAGCACTCGGTCCCTGCGCAGGATGAGCCGGACCAAAGTCCAGGTGCCGGTCCAGGCGCCGGTCATTTCGCCGCCCCCGCGTAGTGCCGCAGGAACAGCGCCTCCAGCGTCGGCGGCTGCGTGGTCAGCGCGCGCACGCCCGCCCCGGCCAGCTCACCGAGCACGGCGGTCAGCGCCTCGCCGTCCACCTGGCAGCTCAGCCGGTCGCCGTTCAGGCTGAGATCGTGTACGCCGGGCAGCGCGGCCAGCCCCGGCGCGGGCCCGGCCAGCTCGGCCGTCACCGAGGTGCGGGTGAGGTGCCGCAGCTCGGCCAGGGTGCCGGTCTCGACGGTACGCCCGGCGCGCACGATGCTCACCCGGTCGCACAGCGCCTCCACCTCCGACAGGATGTGGCTGGACAGCAGCACCGTGCGCCCGGTGCGCTTCTCGGCGGCGACGCACTCGTTGAAGACGGCCTCCATGAGCGGGTCCAGGCCGGAGGTCGGCTCGTCCAGCACCAGGAGTTCCACGTCGGAGGCGAAGGCGGCCACCAGCGCCACCTTCTGCCGGTTGCCCTTGGAGTAGGTGCGGCACTTCTTGCGGGGGTCCAGCTCGAAGCGGTCGAGCAGTTCGGCCCGCCTGCGGGGGTCGAGGCCGCCGCGCGTCCGGCCCAGCAGGTCGATGACCTCGCCGCCGCTCAGCGACGGCCACAGGGTGACATCTCCGGGCACGTACGCCAGCCGCCGGTGCAGCTCGGTGGCCTCGCGCCACGGGTCGCCGCCCAGTAATTCGGCCCTGCCGGAGGTCGCCCGCATCTGGCCGAGCAGGATCCGGATGGTGGTGGTCTTGCCGGCGCCGTTCGGACCGAGGAAGCCGTGTACCTCGCCGGGCCGTACGGTGAGGTCCAGCCCGTCGAGGGCGGTGGCCTTCCCGAAGGTCTTGACCAGCTTGTCGGTGCGGATGGCGGCGGCGCTCATTGCTCCCCCTCGTACTTCGCCAGCCCGGTACGGGCCTGGTCGAACAGCTTCTGGCCCAGAAACTCGGGCCTGATCAGGTCGAGATGCGCCTTGCCGACGCGTATCGCGCCGGGCGGGGAGTAGATGTCGGTGCCGAGGGCCCGCGAGACGTGCTCGTGCAGCACGGTGATGCCCAGCTTCATCGCGGTCAGCACGGCCGCCCGGGCCCGGTGGTCGGCCTCCGGCCCGCTCTCGCGGGCCAGGTGCTCCTCCGTCACGCTCACCAGCTCGTCGAACATGGCCCGCGCCTCCGGCGAGCCGTCCACCAGCGCCCGGCACAGGTACTTCATCAACGGCGGCGCGGTCCGGTGAACGTTCTCGATGAACTCCGGCCGCTCCAGGTTGCCGCCGGTGACACCGGTGGCCACCTGGCCCCGGATATAGCCGATCACGTACTCGTCACACGCCCGCCGCAGCGCCTCCTTGCTCCCGAAGTGGTGCTGCACCAGCCCAGGCGAAACCCCCGCCGCCTCGGCGATCCCCCGAATCGTGGTCGCCTTGACCCCCTGCTCCGCGAACAGCCCCATCGCGGCGTCCCGAATCCGGGCCCGCGCGGTCAGATCCTCTTCCGATATTGGTCGCACGTTCAGCATCATATACGGACACATCGGTTCCAATACAAGTGTCCAGCCCCTCCGGCTTGCCCGCCCGGTGGACCCGGGGTCCGCGCGCCGACGCCCGGGGACCGGAAAGTGTGCGCCAAGAAAAGCGACCGCGCTCTTTTCGATCAATCGCTCAGGGAAGACCCGGAGAGGTCCCGGAAAATTGCCCGGGAGAACAAGCAAAGCGAAAGGAGACCCCCCGTGAGCGTACCTGGTGGAAACGATGGGGGTTTCAATGCCCCGTCCGGCGACGACAATGCCGGACAATCGGCAGAAGACGCATCGGTGAGCTTTCAGCCGCCGACCGAAGGCGGCGAGGAACAGGCGTCATTCTCCTTCTCCCCGCTCATCGAGGCGGGCGTCCCGAGCCAGACGATAGACACCAAAGAGGAGATCGCCGCGGCGATCCAGCGAAGTGGGCAGGATCAGCAGGGCGTGGGTTCTGCACAAAGCCTGTCGGGAATCGGAAACCTCCAAGGGGTGGCCATCGGAATGTCCGGCCCCGACGACGGTGTTGATCCAGGTACCCCGATAGTCACCGTGTACGTGGCAGAGTCGTCCTCGCTCGATGCAGTGCGCTCGACAGTGGTGGACGCCATGGGCGTCCGGGCCGCCGGCGACACTCCGATCAAAGTGGTCAAGAGCGGAATCATCGACGCGCTGCCGAACCGCGCTCTCATCCGCCCCGCGCCGGGCGGCTTCTCGGTCGGTCATTTCCGCATCACGGCCGGAACGATCGGCTGTCTCGCCACCGGCCGGACCGCGCCGCGCAACCAGCGGGTGCTCTGCCTCAGCAACAACCACGTCCTCGCCAACAGCAACAACGCAGCGTACGGCGACTGCATCTGCCAACCGGGACCCGCCGACGGAGGCACCTGCCCGACCCATCAGATCGCCATACTGGAACGGTTCGTCCCGCTCAGATTCGGCGGGCCGACCAACTACGTCGACTGCGCCACGGGCTGGTGCTGGCCGGACCGGGTGCGGCGGGAGATCGGCTACGTCTCCGGCGGCGGGGTGGCCCTGTTCCGGATCAGCAATCAGATCATCTCCGCTTCCCTGGGCATGGTCGTCGGCAAGTCCGGCCGGACCACGCAACTCAGAACAGGCACCGTCACCGGCCTCAATTGGTCGGGCTGGATCGACTACAGAGCCGCGGGCAAAGCATGGTTCGCCAACCAGGTCCTCATCCAGGGAAACTTCAGCCAGCCGGGAGACTCCGGATCTTCGATCTGGACCTGGAACGCGTCGCGAAATCCGGTAGGGTTGCTTTTCGCGGGCGGTGACGGTTTTACGATCGCCAATCCGATGTCCTATGTCGCTTCCGCGCTGGACATCTACCTCTACACCTGACGACGCGCGAGATCGGCAAGAGGGACCACCATGGGAAGAAACTCTGATTCACAATCCTTCGAGGAGCCCCATGGATCTCCCGAAGAAGCGTCGGTTCCGTTCGACCCCCCACCCCCGGTGAGCGGTTCACCCATTGACGAAGTGATCGCACGCCATATGCGGGAGCTCACCGCGATCGACGGCGTCGAAGGAATGGACCACGGGCGTGCGCCCGATGGGTCCGATGTCGTGCGCATCTACGTCAGGGACGAGGCCGCTCGCGCCCGCGTTCCGGCCGAGCTGGACGGATTCCCCGTGATCACGGTGGTCTCCGGCGAGTTCGAGGCGTACTGACCCTCCCCCTTCGGCCGAAAGGCCGCCGGGGGGCGGCCGGTCCGGGGCTGAGGGCGCCGGACCGGCCGGGATCGAGGTCACGCTTGGTCGGCCAGGCGGCCACCGGGGGTCATGGGGTGGCTTCGGTGAGCTGGGCGTGCAGGCGCTTGCACTCGTGGACGAAGCGGTTGGTCCGGTCGCTGCGGGCGAACTCGGCGACGATCGGGATCTCCCCGCGTGCGTCGGTCCAGCGGGCCACGTCGGCGGCGAAGGCGACGAGTTCGGTGTGGGACACGGTGGTGCGCCTCCCCTCGCCCGGCAGTATCCCGGGCAGCAGGCCGCGCAGGATGCGCCACACCTCGTGGTGGCCGCCGGCGTCGGCCAGTTCGGACAGGGCCGCGATGGCGGGGCGGGTCTCCCGCCAGGTGCGGCGGAGTACCAGCGCGAGCTCGCGGCCGATCGCCTCGGCGGGCAGTCCGCCCCTGGCGGCCAGGTTCAGGACCAGCGGGATCATGTCGGGATCGCCGCCGGAAAGGAGGAAGGCGAGGATCACCGCCGTGGACTCGCCCATCGGGCCCTGGGCGCTCTCCAGGCCGGTGATTTCCGCGGCCGACACCCCCGCGCCCCAGCGGCCGTGCAGCAGATAGGGCAGGAAGTTGACGGCCACGACCTCGCGGTGCGAGGGCAGCATGGCGGACCACGCCTGGGGCGTGCCGCTGGAATCGGCCGCCCAGTCGTACGGCTCCCGCAACAGCACCTCGTCGATCAGCCGATGGCCGGTCGGGGCCGTCACCCGCAGCACCGGCTTCAGCCTGACCGAGGTGAAGTGCTCCGGCTCGCCCTCGCCGAACTCGACCATGGACGCATCCACCATGTACCGCCACACATGCCCGCACTCAGGGTCGGCCATGCCTTCACCGGCGAGCCAGCGGGCGGCCGAACGCGCCGCCTCCGACTCGACCTTGGCGGCCCGGCCGGCCGCCGCCTGGTGGCCGCCGCGCGGTAGCCGCAGCAGCGCCTGCGCCAGGTCGGCCGGGGGCGGCTCCACTCCGGCGGCGGCGCAGGTCTCCAGCCGGTCGACCAGTACGTCGGGGTCGAGGTGGCCGCTCATCCAGGTCGGCGTGGCCAGCAGCACGGGCGGCAGGGTGTCGTTGCGAAGGGCCTCGGCGAGTTCGGCGTAGCGGTGCAGCAGGAAGTCGTGCGGCGGGGAGACGCCGTTGGGATGGGGCAGATGGTTGCGCCGCCGCCACTCGTCGTGCTCGGGCAACGCCTTGCGCAGGAAGGAACGCAGCCGGGGCGGGACGAAGGCGACGGTCACCTCCACCAGCGGCTCGTCCGGGCCCGGCGGGGGCACCTGCCGCCCGGCCCGCATGGCGGCGATCCGGGCGGGGTCCACGCCCAGCTCGGCCATGCGGATGTAGGCGCGGTCGAGGACGAAGGACGGCATGGCCTCCTCGGAGTCGTCGTACACGACGCCGGGCCTCGACCGCACCGGATGGGGACGATCCGGCGGTCCGTCGTCGTAGAACTCCTCGTCGTCGGCGTCGTGATGCCAAGGCTCTTCGACGTCGGCCGGGGAGCCGTTCAGGTGGATCCGGCCCCTGGCGAAGGGGATCTCCTGGCCGCCCTCGCGCGCCACCGCCGCGTCCGGGCCGTCGTCGGTGTTCCAGGTGATGAAGAAGGCGCGCAACGGGGTGTCGTCGTCGAGGTAGCGGCCGGGCCGGTACACGCCGCCGATCGTGATTTGCCGGAGCCCCGGCTCCGGGCCGGGCTCCTCACCACGGGTGAGGGCGCGCACTCTCACGGAGTGGTTGGCGTCGTCCCAGAACTTCTCCGGCCCGAACGGCGGCACCTCCGGCACGCTGCCGGGGGTGACGAGCTCGGCGGACAGCGCGGACCGCCAGTCGCCGGCGTCGTAGGGCACGTCTGTGGACCGCCGGTAATCCTCGTCCTGCTCGGCGTACGGCTTGAGCTCGCGGCAAAGCTTCGCCCGGTCGGCGGCGGCCCCGGCGACGAAGGCCGCCAGCCAGCGCTCCTGGCCGATCCACCGCTCGTCGTCGCCGGGGACGATCGACGGCTCGGGGAACCGCCGCGCCTCCGGCGGAACCGGCAGCGGCGGGAACACCTTGCGCTCCAGCAGTTCCTCGACCGGGATCTCCCCGCCCAACCGCTCGGCCAGCTTCACGCCCAAAGGGATGGGGAGATCGCGGACGCCGTCGAGAATCGCCTCGGCGTGGCCGGTGAACAGGCCGGCGTGTTTCAGGGTCACCTTGACCGCGCGGTCGCGCACGTCGAAGGACTTGTGCGCGTACGCCGTGGTCAGCGCGGTCACGAAATCGGCGGCCGACCCGGGCGTGGCCCGAATCGCCCGGTCGAGCCAGCGCAGGCCGATGACCGCGAGCTTGGCCTCCTCCCGGAAGGTGAGCGCCTCGATCGCCTCCACCAGGTCGGCGTGGTCGAGCGGCAGCGCCGCGCGCACCTGCCCGGCGGCCAGCTCGGCGACCGTGCCCGGAGCCGCCGGCAACAGCCGCAGGTAGTCGCGCAGGCGGGGCGCGGACTCCGCGGGCGTGGGGTCGAGAAGCGTGTGCAGCCGTACGAAGAACCGCAGGTCCTGCGCATCGCCGCCGCGCAGGAAACGGCTCACGCAACCGTCGAGCACCTGCTCCCTGGGCAGCTCGCGGGCGGTGGCGGCCAGCCAGGAGGACGGCCGGGGCTCCAGGCGTTCGTCACGAAGGACGCGGCCCGCGCCGTCGGCGGCGAAGACACGGGGCAGCAGCAGGGGGGTCAGCGGGTCAAAGGCCACGTGCGGCTCGGCCAGCCAGGCGGCCACCAGGGGGTCGTGGTCGGGCGGCACGGCGCCGGACTCGCGCAGCAGCGCCACGGCCAGCGGCGCGATGCGGTCGGCGGGCCGGCGTATCCGCCGGGACAGCCGTACCGCGACATCACGACGCCACTCCAGAGGACGCGAGGCCGCCACCCGGCACACCTGGGCGACGTCAGGGTCCCCGGCCCAGCGACGGTTGACATCGCGGCTGGTCATCCAGGTCACGGCGGCGGCCGGGCCGGTGATGACGCCGACACCGGTCAGCAGCAGCGCGTCGGCCCGTCTGTCGAGCAGGTCGCCGGCCGCCCAGGCCACCTCCACGGAGTCGTCGGGATGCTCGCCGTGCACCTCCTCGATGCGAATCCGGCGTACCTCCTTGACCAGGCCGGGCAACCGCCCGCCCAGCTCGGCGCGCTCCGCCTCGGTGAGCGTGACCAGCCGGTCGGCCAGGCGGGCGACCTGGTTGCGGGCGACCAGGTCGCAGATCTCCGTCCAGAGCTTCATCGGGACACCTCCACGGCGACGCGGGCGACGATCCGGGCGGCCAGCACGTGTTTGCACGGCCCGCGGGAGCCGCGATGGTCCCACCACCACTCGCAGGTGCAGGACCCGTCGGTCAGCGAGACACGGCGCGCGCCGCCCGAGGTCTGGACGGTGGCCAGCTCGCCTTCGAGGTGTACGGCGCCCGCGTCGACCAGCTTGCGGGCCTTGGCCAGCCGCGGGTTGAGCAAGAGCACGTTGTCCTTGTCATAGGGCAGCTCACGGTGGAAGTGGGCGGCCTCCGACAGGTCGTAGCCGACCCGGCCGGCCACGCCGAGCTGCGTCAGCGCGGCCCGCACCCGGTCGGCGGGCAGGCCCGCGCGGTCGGCCAGCAGGCCGATCTCGACCTCGGGCTCGAAGTTGAGCAGCATGCCGACCACGTCGGCGTCGTTCTCGGCCTCGTCGGTGGCCAGGTCGTCGAGCACCGCGCCCTCACCGGAGAAACCGCGCCAGCGCTCGGGCGAGAGGGTGAGCGTGTAGCGCATGCCGGGCAGCTCCAGCTCCCAGGCGCTGGAGGTGGCGTCGGCCGGGCCGTACACCCGGAGGGACTTGGCGAAGCGCAGCAGCGGCAGGAGGGTGCCGAGCCGGTTGGGCCCGGCGAGCCGGACCGCCCCCGGGACCTGCCGGTCGTGGGCCTTCAGGTCACGCCCCGTTTGGGCCACCCACACCGTCTCCTTCTTGGGCAGCCCGCGCAGGAACCGCACCGCCGCCATGCCGGCCAGCTCGCCGCGCTGGTCCATGCCCGAGGCGATGACCTGCACCTCGGCGAAACCGCGCAACCAGCGCTCGGGCAGCGGCACCTTCTTCTCCACCACCGCGCCGTCCATCGTGGTCACGACCAGCTCGTCGAGCCCGACCCCCAGGTGCAGCGGGTCACGCGCGCCGATGCGCGCCAGCGCCTCCCGAAGCGGCGCGTTCACATCGACGTTGGTGGTGCCCCGGTCGAAGACCTCGCCGTCGAGCGCGCCGCCCAGCAGGTCGAGCCGGGCGTACACGCCGCCGCAGGCCGAGAACGACTCGAACCGCAGCCGGTCTCCGTTGCACGTCACCACCGGGTCACGCACCCAGCCGGGCCGCGCCTGCGCCTGGTGGTACCGGGCCAGCGCGACGTCGGCGACACCGAGCAGGGCCGCGGCGGCGGGGGCCGCCTGGGTCACCACGCCGCTGAAGAACCGCGGGGCCACGGCCGGACCGGCCAGGGCCCGGCCGCCGGAGGTCGCCAACCCGAGGCGACCGTCGATGAGGGAGGAGGGCGCGGCGTACGTGTACGCCTGCGTCGCTGAAGTCATGGCCGGGACACTAGATCACCCCACCGACAAGGCGGCGTGGCCGTGCCTCCGTCGCATCGCACCGATGAGGGCCGTGAGCTGGACGTGGGCGAACCCGATGCGGGTGTCGCCGGCTCCATAGGGCAACCAGAGCGCGCCGGCGTGGACGAGGCCGCCGCAGGAGTACACGACGTTGGGCACGTAGCCCTCGCGTTCGGTGGCGTCAGGGGTGAGGAGCGGGCCGGGGAGTTCGGAGATGACCAGGTGTGGATGGTCAAGGTCCAGCAGGATGGCCCCGATGACGTACTCACGCATGGGCCCGACGCCGTGGGTGATGACGAGCCAGCCGTACGCGGTTTCGATGGGCGAGCCGCAGTTGCCGGTTTGGATCAGTTCCCACGCGCGGTGGGGGATGTGCAGGGGGACGGCCTGCTGCCACCGGTTGTGCCGGTCGAGTGTGGTCAGGCCGATGGTCTCACCGTCGGAGCGGCACAGCGCGAGGGTCCGCCCTCCCACGGGACGCGGGAACAGGGCCATTCCCTTGTTGACGGCGGCGGGGCCGTGCAGCGGCGTGGCATGGAAGTTGGACAGGTCGTCGCTGGTCAGCATGTGTGAGCGGACATGCCGCCCGTCGTAGGCGGTGTAGGTGGCCCGGTAGCCGGAGTCGCCGTCGCCGTCGCTCACCCGAACCAGGCGCGCGTCCTCCATCCCGTTGCTCTCGGCGGCGGTGGAGGGCCACAGCACCCTGCGGTCGAGCGGGACGTCCGCGGGGAAGGTCACGGCGTACTCGAAACCGATGGCGCGGCGCAGTCTCTCCAGGGTCGTCTGCGTGGTGGTGCGGGTCAGCAGGTCGGCGGGAAGGCAGGCGAGCGCCCGTTCGAGATCGTGGTCATCGAAATGCTCGGGCAGCGATCTCAGCACGGTGGCGGAGACCTCGTTGTCGTACTCGTCATCGGTGAGCCCGGCGGCCAGCGTGTCGCGCCGGTGCCGGGTGTCCAACCGGCGCCCGGTGGTCAAGGGCCCGCGGCGGTCGGAGACGGTGAGGTCGGTGCCGGGTCCGAGCACCGCGGTGGCGAAACCGATGGACGACAGGTGACCTTCGCCGATCTGCCGCATGCTGATGACGACGCGGAACTGCTCGGGGCCGAGTCCGGACTGGTCGGGGTGGGGGGCCATGGAGGGATTGCAGAGCGCGGCGGCCTCCACGGCGTACTCGTGGCTGAAGTACGCGCCGACCAGCAGCCGGGCGAGCAGGGGCAGGTCGATGTCGCGCGGGATTCGGTGGCGGACCAGGTCATAGTGGTGCGCGAAGGTCGACTCCAGGTCGTGGTGGCGCCCGCCGTACCGCCGGAGGGTCTGCTGGAGCATGTCGGTCGCCTCATCGTCGCCCAGTAGCGTGATGCGTTCGATGAGCCCGGCGGCGCGGGTCCGTGTCTGGGCGGCGTCCTCGCCGGGGACGAACAGCTTGATGATCACTCTGCTCGGGTCGGGGGTGAGGATCGGGCCGACCCGGACCGCCAGGCCCGTCATGGTTCCGCCCTGGTGTGCTGCATGGTGGAGATCAGCGCGATGGTCGATTCCGCTCCCTGGTTGAGGTTGGGGCCGTACCGGGTCAGGCCGTCATATCCGCCGCCGGTCGCGAGATCCCACATCAACGTGCCCGTGTCGTTGGAGCCGTTGAACCACGCCACCGCACGTTCTACGCGATCGACCCAGCGCTGGTCGCCGGTGACGGCGGCGGCGGTGGCGCAGGCGTCGGCGAGCGCGGCGACCTCGATCGGTTGCTGGTCGTAGCGGGGGCGGGGCCCGTGCTGCCGCCATCCCGCGGCCGGGACGACGGACAGCGGGCCGTCGCTCGTCTGGACGTCGTCCAGCCAGGTCAGCATGCGCAGGCCGGCGGTGAGCAGGGTTCGGTCGCCGGTGTGGTGCCCGGCGGCGATGACCACCTCGGCGAGGGCCGCGTTGGCGTAGCTCAGGTACGGCTGCGGCCACGGCCAGCCGGGGTCCTCGGCGGGACCCCCGACCGCGGCGGCAGCGTCCTTGAGCAGCGTGGCCGCCTCGACATTGCCGGGATCGGTACGCAGTACCTCCACCGCGCCGAGTCCGGCGAACGCCATGGCCCGCGGGTGCGGCGACCGCCTGACCGCGCCCAGGGCGAAGGCGGCCATCGCCTGCTGCCGGACCCAGGAAGCGGTTCCGCGGGAGGCCGCGGTGCCGAGGCCCCACAGCGCCCGCCCCCACCAGTCACCGACCCCGGGCTGATCGGTCCAGCGCCGGTCGAAGGAGAGCCGGTTGCGGAACGCGCCGGAGCGGTCCTGGGCATGGGTGAGGAAGGCCAGGTAGCACTCCACCAGCCGGCGTACCTGGGGGCCCGGGACGGGTTCGCGGCTGGCGACGACCAGGCCGCGGGCGACATCGTCGGTGCAGTAGCCGTGGTTTCGGCGCGGGACGGCGTACCGGGCGTGCTCGAACAGGCCGGTGTCGTCGCTCAGCCGGATCAGATGCGCGAACCCGGGAAGAGGGGCGCTCATCGCGGGAGCGCGGCGACGGCGGCCGGACGAGAGCCGAGCACGACGTGGACGAGTTCGCGATACCGCGCGGCCACGGCAGGCCAGAGCAGGTGGGGAACGAGTGCGCGGGTGCGTCCGGTGAGTTCGTCGGCGAGTGCGGGCTCGGTAAGGATGCGTCGGATGGCGGCGGCGAGCGCCGTGGGGTCCCGGTGCGGGACCAGCAGGCCGGGCCCGCCGGTGAGCAACTCCACGGCGTGCGGGAAGACGGTGGCGACGACCGGGATGCCCGCGGCGGTGGCCTCGATGAGGACACCGGAGGTGACCTGCTCGGATGAGTCGTAGGGCAGTACGACGATGTCGGCCGAGCGGATCAGCCGGCTCAACGAGCCTTCGTCACGGTAGACGGGGTCGTACCGTACGGCGGCGTCCACGCCGAGTTGCGCGCCGATGTCGTGCAGGCGGTCGCGGTATGCCTCGCCTTGGTGTTCGAGCACCTTGGGGTGGGTCTTCCCGGCGACGGTGTAAACGGGGGCGGGGACGAGCTCCTTGAGGAGAGCGAGCGCCCGCAGGGCCCATTCGATGCCCTTGCCAGGGCCGATCAGCCCCCAGGTGAGCAGGTGCGGGCGGAGGCCGTGCCGAGACGGTACGCCGGTGTGGTCGGCGGCTCCGTGCGGGATGACCGACACCTTGCCGGCGTCCACGCGATAGCCGGTGATCAGCCTGTCGCGGGCGGAGCCCGTCATGGTGACGACCGCGGCGGCCTCCGCCACGACCTCCTCCAGAACCCCCTTCTGCCGGGGGGTGGGCCGGGCCAGGACGGTGTGCAGCACCACGATGAAGGGCACGGTGAGGCGGTGCAGCAGAGGCAGCACCTCGTGGCCGTCCAGACCGGGGTAGATGCCGTATTCGTGCTGGACGATGGCGATGTCGAACTGATCGAGCGCGGACGCCGCGGCCTGCCAGCCGCCGAGCCCGCCCGGAGCCCAGGTGTGCACGACTCCTGGCACGGGGCGGTGGTCGTCACCGTCGGCGGTGACACGGACGGTTCCGCCGTACATGCCTCCTTCGGTGAGATGGCCGGCCAGCGCCTGGTTGAAGGTCGCGAGCCCGCAGTGGGTGGGTGGGTGAGTGCTGAGGAAGCCATAAGTACAGGCCAAGTGTCCTGCCTTCCGGTGGTCGGCCACACCAGGGTGCGCCGATGCGGCGTCATGCGATGGAGACGTCCGTCGGCCGGCGGCCCGCCTCCGTAGGGCGCGCGGGCGGGGCCGTTCTCACGACAGACGCGATGGACGCGATGGAGGAGTCACGGGCGGTCGCCCGGGATCTCAATGGTCATGCCTGGCGGCATGGCGGTGACGGGTCGGCTCGGGTTCCTCGCCGCGCGCGAGCGTCAGCCGTGCCTGTTGCCGGACCCGATGCTCCTGGAGGACGGTCTCCCTGCCGATCCCGGTGTGGGAGCGCCTGTCGTCGAGGGGGTAGAGGCGGCCTTCTCGGATCTGCAACCGGAGTGGGCGGGTGTTGTCCGTACGGCTCATCGCGCACCTCCTGGTGTGCTCGCGCTGCTTTGACCCTGTGTTCGGCCCGCACGCCTGCGTGACGCACGGGCTGCCCCCACGTCTGTCCGACGGGGGGGCAGTCCGCTCCGGCAGCTCGTCATTCCCGGGCGACGGCGCCGAAGTCCGGTGGTCACCTGGGTATGCGCCGGCGCAGGTCGACCACGTTGTAGGTGACCAACAGGATGGCCGCCCCGGCGACCGCGGTGATCCAGGCGGTGAGATCGAAAAAGGCGCCGATGTCGCTGTCGAAGGACTGGACGGCGAAGGTGCCGCCGAACAGCGCTCCGGCGACGCCCAGCAGACAGGCCACCGTCAGGCCCCGCAGGTCTTTTCCGCCGATGATCAGCTTTGCGACATATCCTGCGACGAGACCGAGAATGATCCAGGCGATAATCCCCATAACCGACTCCTCGGTGGTATGGATGTTTTTGGTTTTCGTGCCGGATCGTGATAGGAGAGTCGCGTTGCCTCACTCGCCTCCAGGCGATATTGCCAACGTACACCCGACGGATGTGCGAAGTCCAGGAAAAATCCGCTTATCAGGAAATCTTTTGTAGAATTTTGCGCCACGCGCATGTACTGCGACGGCAGACGATCGTGAAAAAACGGGTGCGGCGCCCGCGCCGGCGCAGTTCATCGACATATATCGCTCGGCGCCACCTCATCGGCGGTTTTCCTCGGCTCGATTCCGCCCTGGGCCAGGCCACCGGGCGGTTACCGCCGGGCGCCGCCCACTGGGTGTCCGTCAGAGCGGAGGGGTAACGATCAGGGGGCGTCGGCACGGCCGGGCGAGACGAAGGCGATCAGGTGGCCCGGCGGCGGGATTCTGTGCGGGTGAGGTAGTCCGCGATGGTGGAGATGTAATCGCTGCGCAGGGGCTCCCCTTCCAGGTAGCCCATGTGGGCCGCGCCGGGCTGGGTGATGTGTTCCGAGTCGGGGATTCGGGCGGCGATGTCGGCCAGATGGGCCGGGACGCATTCGTCGAACTCCCCGCCGAAGACCAGCGTAGGGACGCGAATTCGACTCAGCTCGGGGAAGATGTCCCAGTCCTTCAAGGTGCCGGTGATGTGGTAATCGGCATGGCCGATCAGCGTGCGGAATGTCAGCAGGCTCATCCGGCCCGGGTCAAGGCTGATCGTGGAGGTCCGTACCACGCACGCGCGCAGGTACTCCTCCTGGGCCGCCCGGTAATCGGGATCGTCCGTCTCACCACGTACTTCCCGCCCGTACGTCCGATCCAGCACATCCCCCGGCAGCCCCGCCAGCAACCCCCGCAGCTCCTCCTGGAACCTCGGCACGCTCGCCACCCCGTTGGCGCAGACCAGGCTGGTCCAGTCGGGAGCCCGCCGCGCCGCGTACTGAAGCCCGAGCATGGCCCCCCACGAATGCCCGTAAACGTGCGGCCGGCGCAGGCCGAGACCCGCGATGACCGCGCCGAGTTCGTCCAGGAAGCGGTCCACCGTCAGCAGCGACACATCATCGACAGGGTCGGAGCGTCCCACCCCGAGCTGGTCGTACCAGATGACCTCACGCTCACCGGCCAGCGGCTCGAACGCCTCGAACAACAGGTCGCTCGGATAGCCGGGCCCGCCGTGGACCAGCAGCAGCGGCACGCCACCACCGCCCATCCTGCGGTACCAGACCTTCCCGCCCGGCACCGCGATCCTGCCCTCCACCTTGCCCGAGCGCCCCATCATCGCTCCGCCGGCACCGCGTAGGAGTACTCCTCGATCCGGTCGATGAGGCCGCCATCGAATCGGAAGTACATCGTGGCGTGGATTTCATCTCGCGCTCCGTCCGCAGTGGTCACCTGGAGCACCTGCTGCTGAAGCACCTCATCCGAACCACAGAATTGCCGAACAACCTCATAGCGCAGCGATTCGACACTGCCCACAAGCGGCCTGAGCTGTTCCAGCTTTTCGTCTATCGACCGCTCCCCGCCGCCGTCATTGTGCCAGACAATGGCCGTTTCAGTACACATCTCCCGCATGCCGGAGAAATCATAGGACTCCAACTTCCGCAGGCACCGAACGGCCTTCTCGCCGATATTCTCCGCCATGCCGATCACCCCTCCAATGGTCGTTTCCTCGCCAGCGAGCATAAAGGGATAAAAGGCCAAAAGGTAAGCCTTGACTTACTCCCGGCCCTCAGGCAGCACCCAACGCCTACCTGGGCTCCCTCAAATACCCAGCCGCGCAGACCTCGCAGGCGCGCTCAGACCGAAGCGACAGGCCGGGCGAAGCCCGGGACATCGCGCGGACCCGCGCGCCCGCCCCGACCAGCCCGTGGACCACCCGTCTGCCGATGTGGCCGCTCGCCCCTGTCACCAGTGTTGCCACCTAGACTCCCTGCGAGGTACTGGATGTGCCGGGGAACCGCCGCGCCCGTTGCCCGCGTTCGCGGCGGTTCCGCTCGTCCCGGGGAGAGTAGACCGCGGCCGGGGTCGCCGCACATGGAGATTTTCCGCCCAGGTCAGCGGGCCTGCCCGTCAACCCGGGATGTATCCGCCGGCGGCCGATGAAACCAGCGGCGTACACCGATCCGGTCCGTGTGGGGGATGCGCGCGGGCGGGCCGGTGGCCGAGCCTTTGGGGCATGGAGTTGCTCGCCATCGGTGTGCTCGCGTTCTACGCGGTCGGCTATCTCGTGCTCGCCGGGGCCGACCTCGGCGCCGGGATGCTGCTGCCCTACCTGGGCCGGACGCGGGCCGAACGCAGGCTGGTCCGGCTGGCCGTCACGCCGTTCTTCCTCACCACCGAGGTCTGGCTGGTCGCGGCGGTCGGGGTGATCGCCGGGGTGTTCCCCGCGCTGGAGGAGACGCTGATCGGCGGGCACTACGCGGCGGTGGTGCTGTTGCTCTTCGGCTGGGTCGTGCGGGACCTGGGCCTTTGGCTGTACGGCGGGGGCGGCCGGACGGCGGTCGCGGCGATCACGGCGGGGAGCTGGACCGTCGCCGTGTCCTGGGGGTTGCTGATCTCCGGCATCACGGGGCTGTCCCCGCTGGCCGGGGTGCCGCTGGTGGCGGCGCTGTTCGGCGCGCACGGGCTGACGTTCGCGGCGCTGCGACTGCCAGGAGCGCCGCGCCGGCGCGCCCGACGACCATGGCGCGGCGCGGTGCGGCTTTCGGGGGCGTTCGGCGAGCGGGTCGCGTTCGGGGTGACGGCGGTGGCACTGGCCGCGCTCGGCGTACTGGCGGGCGGCCGGCTCCCGCTGCGCGACTCGCTCGCCGAACCGACGTTCCTGGTGCCGGTCATGGCGGTGGTGACGCCGTTGCTGCTGGCCACGCAGGTGTGGGCGTGGTGGACGTTCCGCCGCCGCGTGTCGGACGACGATCCCGACCCGCTCGGCGTTCAGTACACCAAGGCAGAACGAATCAGAACGTCTGCGTGAGTTCCCTGGCCACGAGGGCGCCCAGCTCGACAAGACGGTCGGGGGGCATCCGGGAGGTCGGGCCGGACAGGGCGATCGAACCGATGCACCTGCCGTGGTGGTTCAGGGGGGCCGCGACGCAGGACGCGCCGACCAGCGTCTCGTCGATGTCGAGGGCGAAACCGGCGCTACGCGCCTCCTCGACCCGCCGCCGCAGCTCCAGCGGCCCTTTGGCGGCCCGATCGGTGCCGCCGGAGTAGTCGAGCGTGCCGAGTACTTCGTCCAGGGTCTTGCCGTCCATCGTCAACAGGTAGGCCCGGCCCACCGCCGAGCAGTGGATGGGCCGCACGGTGCCGATCCGTTCGCGCAGCGTCAGGACCTCGGACGAGGGCTGGTAGTGGACGTAGACCATGCTGCCGTTGGCCGGGGCGGCGAAGAGCGACGCCTCGCCGGTCTCGCCGGTCAGCCGCTTGAGCAGGGGCCCGATCTTCTCCATCAGTTGCTCGTGCGCGGGGTGGTTGACGATCAGCCCGTAGAACCGTTCCGGGCGGATGGTGAACTCCTTGGTGGCGTCGTCGCGGGCGACGTAGCCGGCGTCCACGAGATCGCCGAGAATCCGCAGCGCGCTGCTGCGGTTCACGTTGACCAACCGACCCACCTCGGCCGCCGTCGCCGACCTCGTGGCCAGTTGTTCAAGAACCATGAGGCCACGCCTGATGTGCGACATGTTGCCGAGGTCGTCGTCCGTTGATCGCTTGTCTGGCATAGAGATGATTCTCCCCTTACCAAGATCCTGGACTGACCGTCTTCGCGGAATCTTCTCAACGCGCCACAGCACACTTCAGCAACTGAGCGGCGTTGCGCTCTCCGCAACATAGCACGCCACAGACTGAGCGGGAAGCGGTCGGACCTTTGCCCGGATCACCCACAGCCACATAGCTTGTGGCACTGCATCGCCAAGCACCCTCTTGACACGCCTACCTGGGCTGCCTATGTTCAGCCAAACGCGTTGCAATGGTTGCAACTTAGCCGAGGAGTTGAGGATGTCCGAGGTGTCGGAGGGCGTCCAAGCCATAGACGGGGCGGTGGACCGGGCCGCGACGGGCGGTGAGGTTGAGCTGGACGGCCTGACGAAGAAGTACGGAACGGTCGAGGCGGTGCGGGGCATCTCGCTGAGCATCCGCCGCGGCGAGTTCTTGGCGATCCTTGGGCCCTCCGGCGCGGGAAAGACGACGTTGCTCAACATGCTCACCGGCTTCGAGAAGCCCACGAGCGGTGCGATCCGGATCAACGGCCGGGACGTCGCGCGCCTGGCACCGCACAAGCGCGGCATCGGCGTCGTGTTCCAGCACTACGCGCTATTCAAACACATGACTGTTGCCCAGAACGTGGGGTTTCCGCTGCGTATGCGTGGTATGTCCATGCGGGAGCAGCGGAGCCACATCCAGCACGCCCTGGAACTGGTCAAGCTGGAGGGTTTCGCCGCCCGGTTCCCCGACCGGCTCTCCGGTGGCCAGCAGCAGCGGGTGGCGCTGGCCCGGGCCATCGTGTTCCGGCCCGCCCTGCTCCTCATGGACGAACCGCTCGGCGCGCTCGACAAGCGGCTGCGCGAGCACATGCGGGTGGAGATCAAACGCCTCCAGCGCAACCTCGGCGCGACCGTCATCTACGTGACCCACGACCAGAACGAGGCGCTGACCATGGCCGACCGGGTCGCGGTGATGAACGACGGCGTCGTCGAACAACTCGGCACCCCCGGCGACCTGTACGAGCGGCCGGCCAGCGCCTTCGTCGCCGACTTCGTCGGTGAGACCAACTTCTTCACCGGCCGCGCCGTGCTCGACGCCGACGGCCGCGTCCGCGTCGTCCTCGATGGCGACCGCCCGGAGCACCACAGGGAAGTGGAGAACGCCGCGTCGCTGCGGCCCGGTTCCGGTGTCGAGGTCGGGGTGCGCCCGGAGGAGGTCTCGCTGCTGCCCCCGGAACACGCGGAGCACGCCGAAGCCCCGGCCGTACTCGGCACCGTGAGCGACGTCCTGTACGAGGGCGCGACCGCCCTGCACGTCGTCGAGACGCCGATCGGCAACCTGAGCGCACGCCTTTCGCTCAAGAACCTCCGGGAGACCCGGTGGGCCGTGGGCGACCGGGTCGCCGTCCACTGGGACGCGCGGGCCGCGCGGGGCTACCCCGCGGCGGACCGGGCCTCGTGACAGGCCGCCGGCCAATCCCCTACAGAGACCCGCACGACAGAAAGGTTCGGCTGATGAAGTTGTCTCGCAAGACCGCGCTGGGGGCGGTGGTGGCGGTCAGCACGCTGCTCACGACGGTCGCCTGTGGAGGCGGCGCCGACTCCGGGAAGACCTCTTCCGCCGGTAAGGTCATCGTCCCCGACCCCGGCGGTGACCTGGGCAAGGCGATGAAAAAGGCGTTCTTCGACCCGTTCGAGAAGGCGACCGGGATCGACGTCGTGCCGGCCTCCGGCGAGTTCGACGCCGCCGTGGTGCTGACCGGCGTCAAGGCAGGCGCCCCGGCCTTCGACCTGGTGAACATCAACGGCGCGGTGCTCCAGCGGTTCCGCGACGGCCAGGCGCTGGAGCCGATCGACTACAAGGTCTGGAAGGACGGCGTCCGCGACAAGATCGCCCCGGTCAAGGCCGCCGACGACGCGGTGCCCGCGTACTTCATCTCCGTCGTCCCGGCCTGGAGCACCGACAAGCTGGGCGGCCAGAAGCTGACCTCCTGGGCGGACTTCTGGAACGTTCAAAAGTTCCCCGGCAAGCGGACCCTCGCCCCCGGCTCGTGGGGGGCGGGCAGCGCGACGTTCGAGATCGCCGCGCTGGCCGACGGTGTGGCGCCGGACGACCTCTACCCGATCGACTACGACCGGGTGTTCAAGAGCCTGGACCGGCTCAAGCCGAACCTGGTGAAGTTCTGGGAGACCGGGGCCGAGCCCATCCAACTGCTCACCGGCGGTCAGGCGACGGTCGCCAGCGCCTGGAACGGCCGGGTCGCCGGGGCCGAGGACAAGGGCGCGCCGGTGGCCGGCACCTGGAACGAGGCGATCCTCCAGTACGACAACTGGGCCGTGCTCAAGGGCGCCAAGAACGCCGCGAACGCGCAGAAGCTGCTGGCCTTCATGATGGAGCCCGGCCCGCAGGCCGAGTTCGCCAACGCGATCACCTACTCCCCGGCCAACTCGGCGGCCTTCGACACGCTCTCCGCCGACCGCGCGGCCCTGCTGCCGACGTCGCCGAAGAACATCGCGTCCGCCGTGACCCAGGACTACGAGTGGTGGACCGCCACCGCCCCCGGGTCGGACAAGAGCAACGAGGAAGTCGCCATCGAGCGCTGGCAGGCGTGGGTCTCCAAGTAGCCCCATGACCTCCTGCGACAAGACGACCTCGATCTAGGAGATCCATGTCGGTCGACAGCTCCCCGGTGCAGGTCACCGGTGGTCTGGCCACCCGCTCGCGGGGCCGGCCGGACCGCCGGTGGCTCACCCTCGTGCCGCTCCTGGCGGTCTTGATCCTGCTGTTCGTCGTCCCGCTGGGCACGCTGCTGGCCGACAGTTTCGGCGGCGGCCAGGGGTTCACCCTGGACAACTACCGCGAGCAGGTGACCTCGCCGGTCTTCTGGCGCGCGATCCGCCGCACCCTGGTCATCGCCGCGCTGTCCACCGTGATCTGCGTGGTGCTCGGGTACTGCATGGCCTACGCGCTCACCCGCATGCCGAAACGGCTGCGCGGCGTGCTGATGGTCGTGGTGCTCGTGCCGTACTTCACCAGCATCCTGATCCGCTCCTACGCGTGGATCGCGATCCTCGCGCCGAACGGGCTGGTCGCCGGCACGCTCAAGCTGCTCGGCGTCGATTCGCCCCCCGAGCTGGTGTTCAACCAGACCGGCATGCTGATCGGCACGGTGCAGATCCTGCTGCCGCTGGCGCTGCTGCCGATCTACAGCGTGATGAGCGGCATCGACCGCGCCCCGGTGCGCGCCGCGCAGAGCCTGGGGGCCGCGCCCGCCGTCGCGCACTGGCATGTGTACCGGCCCGCCACGTCGTCGGCCGTGCTGGCCGCCGCCGCCCTGGTCTTCATCAGCACCCTGGGCTTCTACGTGACGCCCGCGCTGCTCGGCGGGCCCGGTGACACGCTCATCGCGCAGTCCATCCTGGTGCGGTTCTCCAACCTCGTCGATCCCGCCGGGGCCGCGGCGCAGGCCGCGTTGCTGCTGCTGATCGTGCTGGCGCTGTTCACCGTGCTGTTCCGCTACCTCGCGCCCTCGCTGTCCATGGGAGCCGTCGAGCCGTCAGGCGACGCGCGTCCCGCCCGCCGGGCCGGCCGTGGCGAAAGGTTCGACGCGCTGCGCGCCCTGCGGGCCCGGGTCCTCGACACCGGCCTCGGCCTCGCCGGACGGCTGCGCCTGCCGATCCTCGTGGGAAGCTGGGTCGCCGGGGCGGCGCTGCTCGTCACGCCGCTGGTGGTCGTGGCGATCTGGTCCTTCAGCGACGCGACGTACCTGACGTTCCCGCCGGAGGAGTACTCCACCCGGTGGTTCGCCGACTACTTCGCCGACACGGCGTGGCTCGACTCCACGTTCCTCAGCCTGGCCGTCGCCTCCGCGTCCGCCGCGATCGGCGTCGTCATCGGCGGCCTTGGGGCCTTCGGCCTGGTACGTGGCCCGCGGCGGGCCCGGCCGCCGATCGCGATCCTGGTCGCGATGCCGATGATCGTGCCGCCGATGATCTACAGCCTGGGCTTCTTCCTGCTGGTGGCGCCGCAGGGCCTGGTCGGCACGCCGCTGGGCCTGATCCTGCCGTACGTGGTCCTGGGCCTGCCCTTCGCGGTGTCCATCACCGCGGCGGCGCTGCGCAACCTCGACGTCCGGCTGGAGAACGCCGCGCGCAGCCTGGGCGCGGGGCCGATGTCGGTGCTGCGGCACGTCCTGCTGCCCGCGCTGCGCCCGGCGCTGGTCAGCGGCTTCGTGTTCGCCTTCCTCGCCGCGTTCGACGACGTCGTGGTGGCCACCTTCATGTCCGGGCCGACCGCGGTGACGCTGCCGCTGCGGATGTTCCAGGACATCAAACTCGAAGTGAGCCCGAGGACAGCCGTCGTCGCCGTCGTCCTGCTCGGCGCGGGAGCGGCTGCGGTACTCCTCCGGTTCGTCATGGCTTGGCTCGTGCGCACCATCCGCGTGGCACTGAGCCGATTGGGGGACTCATGACCAGTAGCTCGGCCCCGGTCTTCGCCGAGATGACCGAACCCTATGTCGAACACCAGGAGTTCCCCGACCTCGTCTACCCGACGTCGGTCACGGCCACGCTGGCGGCGTTCCGGCGGGCGTTCCCGGACGCGGCGCGGCTCGTCCCCGAGCCGGACGACGGCGCGGCGGCGCTCAGCGTGCACGCCCCGGGCTATGTCGAGTTCGTCAAGGAGGGCGCGGGGCGGCCGGAGGGCGCCACGAAGTTCCCGCTGAACGTCGTCGCGCTGCCCGAACTGCGGGTGTCGAAGCCGCGCACCTTCGAGGGCCGGCACATCCTGTACTTCTTCGACGAGGTCACCCGGGCCACGCCCGCGGTGTGCCAGGGCGCGCTGCACAGCGCGGCGGCCTCCCACCAGGGGGCCCGCTGGCTGGCCGCGCGCGGCGGGGAACCGGCGATGGTGCTGGTGCCGTGCCGTCCCCCGGGCCACCACGCGCTGCCCGCCATCGGCGGCGGCCTGTGCCTGTTCGCCAACGCCGCCATCGCCGCGCGCGAACTCTCGCGCGATGGGCGGGTCGCCGTGCTCGACATCGACCAGGACCACGGCAACGGCACCCAGGCCGCGTTCTACGACGACCCCTCGGTCCTGACGGTCTCGATCCACGCCGAGGGGTGGCCGCACGTGGCCGGGTTCGCCGAGGAGACCGGCGGCCCCGGCGCGCCGGACGCCAACCTGAACCTCCCGTTGCCGGTCGGATCGGGCTTCGCCGCCTACGAGGCGGCCCTGGCGACCGCGCTTGCGGCGATCACCCGCTTCGCCCCGAAGTACCTGGTCCTGGCCCTGGGCTATGACGCCCACCGGGAGCAGGGGTTCGGGCTGCTCCGCCTGGAGTCGGACGACTTCGCCGCCCTCGCCGACCGCATCGCCGGGCTGCGCCTGCCGACACTCGTGACCACCGAGGGCTGCTACGGGTACTACGAATCGACCGCCGTGGCGGCGACCCGGTTCTTCGACGCGTGGGCGGAGCGGTGGCGATGAACACCCTCATGCGGGCCGCGCTGCTGACCGGGATCGGCCGCCCGCTGGAGATCCGCGAGGTGCCCGTCCCCCGGGTCGGTCCTGACGAGGTGCTGATCCGCACGCTGTCCAGCGGCGTGTGCCGGACGGACCTGCACATCCAGGACGGCCTCGCCTACGTCCCGCGGCTGCCGCACATCATGGGCCACGAACCTGCGGGCATCGTGGTCGGACGCGGCGCGGCGGTGTCCGAGGCCGAGGTCGGCCAGGTCGTCGTACCGCACCTGTTCGTCGCGGACCGGGACTGCCGGTTCACCCGGGCGGGCGCCCACGCGCAGGCCCTGCACCTGCGCGGCATCATCGGCGTGACGCTGCCCGGGGGCTTCGCCGAGTACTTCACCGCCCCGGCCGCGAACCTGCTGAAGGTCCCCGAGGGGCTGGACCCCAGGATCGCCGGGCTGTCGAGCTGCGCGGTCGTCACCGCCCTGCACGCCTGCCGCCGCGGCACGGTGACGCCGGTGGAGACGGCGGTGGTGATCGGCGCGGGCGGCATCGGGCAGATCGTCCTCCAGATCCTGGCCGACGCCGGTATCGCGGCGGCGGCGGTCGATGCGCGCGAGGACAACCTGGCGCTGGCGGCCCGCAACGGGGCCGGTCACACCGCCCTGGCCTCGGCACCGGACCGCGTGGCACGGATCCAAGCCTGGGCCGACGGTGCGGACCTGGTGATCGACCTGGTCGGAACGGCTGCGTCGATGGCCGACGCGGCGCAGTACGTGCGCCGCCGGGGCCGGATCGTCGTGGTCGGCGAGGAACCCGACTTCCCCGGCATCAGCTCGACCACCATCGCCCAGCGCGAGCTGGAGATCGTCGGTTCGCGCAACGGCGACCGCCGCGACCAGCAGGACGCGCTGCGGCTGCTCGCCGAGGGCGTCATCACCCCGCCGCTGGACGAGGAGTACCCGCTGGAGCGCTCCAACGAGGCGCTCGCCCGCCTGCGCGGCGGCCAGGCCCGCGGCCGGGTCGTGATCACGCACGAGGCACTGCGCGACCAGACCCTCACCAAGCACGGCAACTGATCAACGAGGAGCGAGATGAAGATCGCGACCGATACGTGGATGCTGCGTCCACACCCCATCGACACGGTGTTCTCGACCGTGCGCGAGGCCGGTTTCGACCACCTGGAGCTGTCCCCCCGGCCGGACGTGATGCCGAGCTACGGCGGCAGGCGGGCGTCCAAGGCCAAGATCGCCGAGATCGCGGCGGCGTCGAAGACGCACGGCGTCGAGATCGCGTCCATCTTCATCGAGCAGGCGTGGGGCAGCTCGGAGGAGGACATCCGGCGGGCGGCGGTCGGCTACTGGAAGCAGACCGTGCAACTGGCCGTCGATCTCGGCTGCGACCGGATCAACTCCGAGTTCACCGGGCACCCGGCCGCCCCGCAGGCCGGTGAGGCCGCGATGCGCCGCTCCCTTGAGGAGGTGCTGCCGCTGGCGGAGTCGGAGGGCATCACGATCGCGCTCGAACCGCATCCGGGCGACTGGGTGGAGTCCGGCGTCGCGGCCGTCGATTTCATCCGCGGGTTGCAGAGCGACCACGTCACCTACCTGCACTGCGTGCCGCACACCTACTACCTCACCGGCGTGGAGGACGAGCGCGGCCACATCGAGGGCGTCAACCGCGACATCATCGCCTACGCGGGCGACACCATGGACCACGTCCACCTGGCGGACACGCTGCTGCCCGGCCGTACGTTCCTCAACCCGTCGAGCCCCGGCGTGCGCAACCACCAGCACCTCGACATCGGCCAGGGCGACATCGACTGGGACGAGGTGTTCACCGCGCTGCGCGATGCCGGATTCGACGGCGTCGCCTCGGTGGCGGTCTTCCGGCACGAGTCGCGGGTCATGGACTCGCTCACCCACAACCGCGCCGTCATCCGCGAACGCCTCGAAGGGAGCGTGGCCAAGTGAACGGCCCCATCAGGTTCGGTGTCGTCGGCCTCGGAGAGATCTACCAGCTCGCCCACCACCTGGCCTACCAGCGGGCGGACGGCCTCGCCGCCGTCGTCGTCTGCGACTTCGACCAGGCGGTCGCCGAGCGGACGGCCGCCTCGCTCGGCGCGGAGGCGACCGCCGACCACCGCCGGCTGCTGGAAGACGACCGGATCGACGCCGTGGACCTCGTACTCCCGCACAACGTCCACTACGAGATCGCCCGCGAGTTCCTGGAGGCGGGCAAGCACGTCCTGATCGAGAAGCCGATGACCGTGGACGCCGGGCACGCCGCCGAACTCGTCGCGCTCGCGGCCGGCAAGGGCCTCACATTCACCGTCAACGAGAACACCCGGTTCATCCCCGCCTACCAGGCGGCCCTTTCCGCCATCAACGCGGGCGAGATCGGCGAGGTGACCCTCGTCCGCACGCTGATCAGCGGCAACGAGTTCGAGCGGCTGGGCGATCCCAAGCTGTGGAAGGGACGCCAGGACGGCTCCGGCGGCGGCACCATCATCGACGCCGGCGCGCACTCCTTCTACCTGCTGAAGTGGATGTTCGGCGAGATCGCGTCGCTGCGGGCGCTGTCCGAGCGCCTGGTCGGGGCCAGCCAGGTCGAGGACTGGTCGGTGGTGTGCGGCCGGATGCGGTCGGGCGCGCTGTTCTCCGTCGAGTCCACGTTCACCTCCGGCGGGCCGTGGAACGAGCGCCTTGAAGTACACGGCACCAAGGGCCTGATCGTCGTGGACCAGCACCAGAACCCGCCGGCGATGATCTTCCACGGCAAGCGCGACCACGCCGGATCGCCGCTGCCCGGCGCCGCCTACGCGCCGGGCACCTGGAAGTACGAGTCGATCGCGGCGGGGATCGAGAGCTTCGCCCACTCGATCGCGAACGGCGAGCCGACCGCCGTCGCGGCGGAGGACGGCGCGTACGCGGTGCGCGTCATCGAACGCGCCTACGAGTCGGTGGCCACGGGCCTGCCCGTGCCGCTCTGAACCTGCCCCCCATTAATACCCACGCAAAGGAGATTTCATGGACCCGCTCGTCATCACCGTCACGGTGGACAGCACGATGTCCTATCCCGGCTACCAGGGCATGCCGCCGATCGAGGACACCGGCAAGGTCGGCCAGGAGTACATCGACTCGGTGAACGCGGGTGCGACGTTGTGCCACCACCACGGTGTGCACTATCTGGAGGACGAGATCCAGGCGGACGGCAAGAAGCTGTCCAAGATCGACTTTGCCGGCTGGAAGGACCTCACCGACAAGATCCGGACGGTCGGCACCGACCCGATCATGCAGTTCGGCATCGCCAGCGCCCGTCTTCCGGAGAAGGTGGAGCTGATGTCCCTGAACCCGGACATGATGTCGTACGCGTTCAACGTGCACGATGAGTACTTCCAGCCGGACCCGGCCTACCCGGCCAACGAGATGTACTCCCTGCACCCGCGCGACGAGCTGGTCGAGTTCGTCACCGCGGCCGAGGCGAACGGCGTCAAGCCGGAGATCGAGTGCTTCTACACCGGCGCGTTCTGGAACCTTGAGTACGTCCGGCGGCAGGGCCTGCTGAAGGACACGGTCTGGGCCACGCTGTTCTTCGGCTGGCAGGGCGGCGCGTGGACCCCGCCGACCCCGGACGCGCTCATGTACATGGTCAAGCACCTCCCGCCGGACACCAACTGGAACATCAGCGTGATGGACCCGGTCGCGCAGTGGCAGTTGCTGCCGCTGGCCATCGCGATGGGCGGGCATGTGCGCGTCGGCTGGGAGGACAACCCCTACCTGCCCGGCGGCGAGCCCTCGCGCAGCAACGCCGAGCTGGTGGAGAACGTGGTCAAGATGGCCGAGCAGATCGGCCGCCCGATCGCGAACGTCGAGGAGGCCCGGCGCATCGTCGGCGTGAGCCGCTGACGTTTCAGCTCGGGACGTACACCCAGGCGGCCGACTCCGCGCCGGGCTCATAGCGCGAGTCCAGCCGTTTGGCGACGACGCCGGGCAGGCCCTGCTCGCGGGCGGCCCGCCGTACGTCCTGGGGGCCGCTGCGCCAGACCGGCGCGGTCTGCCAGCGCGGGCCGTTCACCGCAAGGGCCTCCAGCGAGTTACGGCGGCGCGACCACGGCTCGCCCAGCAGTGACCGGCCGTCGTCGTAGACGAGGTCGTAGCAGACGTACAGTTCGCCGCCCTGGAGGGTGACGATCTCGCCGTCGAGCACCACCGCGCGGCTGCCCAGCTCGCCGCCGAGCGACCGCAGCCAGCGGTGGCCTGCGGTGATGTCGTCCGCGCCGGACCGCAGGGTGAGCCGCCCGCCGGACACGTACGCGAAGGCCCGCCGCCCCGGCCAGGCGAACTCGTACGCGTGTGCCCCCTGGTCGCGGGGCAGCCGGGTCCGCGTGACCGGGCGCATCGCGGCCAGCGGCGACGGCGGCGGCTCCCATCCGGCGGCGGGCGGGTCCATCCGGTGGATCATCCAGTTGCGGCCTTTGGTGTGGAACAGCACGTACCGCCCGGAGACCCGCTCCCCGGAGAGCACGACCTTGACCTCCCGGTCGGTCCACTTCTCGGTGACGTACGTGCCGTGGTCCCAGATCGTCATGGTCCCGCCGCCGTACTCGCCCTGCGGTATCTCCCCCTCGAACGAGGCGTACTCCATCGGGTGGTCCTCGGTGTGGACGGCCAGATGATTGGTCCGGGGGTCGGCCGGCAGGCCCTTGGGGACGGCCCAGGAGACCAGCACGCCGTCCCGTTCCAGCCGCAGGTCCCAGTGCAGGGCGCGGGCGTGGTGCTCCTGGACCACGAACGTGTCGTCCCCGCCGCCCTCCGGCGCCAGTTCCGGCACCGGCTCCGGCGTGCGCCGGGGGTCGCGCTTGCCGCGGTACCTGCCGAGTTTGTCCGCCACATCCCTCTCCGTACCCGAGAACCCGGAGAAAGTCTTTCCGGTTCGTTGATCCGGTGATTCAGCCGGAAATGGTTAGCTCGATTGAGCCCTCCGCTGACGCAAGGGGGTGGCCCATGTCCGTGCCGACGACCCCGGTGCTGGTCGTGGGCGGCAGCCTGAGCGGCCTGTGCACCGCGCTGTTCCTGAGCCGCCACGGGGTGGACGTCACGCTGGTCGAACGCCATCCCGGCACCTCGAACCACCCGCGCACGCCCGGCTACAACGCCAGGACGCTGGAACTGTTCCGGGCCGCCGGGGTGGAGGACTCCGTGCGCGCGGCCGGTCCATGGGCGCTGGACGGCACCGGGCTGCTCTGGGCCGAGAGCCTGACCAGCCCGAACCACCGCTGGCTACAACCGCCCAACGCCCGGGGCGCGCACGCCGACTACTCCGACGTGAGCCCGGCCAACGACGCGATCCTGTCCCAGGACGTGCTCGAACCGGTGCTCCGCGAGCACGCCGAGGCGCTGGGCGCGGATCTGCGGTTCGGTACCGAACTGGTGGCGTTCGCCGGCGAGCCCGATGGCGTGACCGCCGTGCTGGCCGACCGCGCGACCGGGGCGCGTACCGAGATCGAGGCCGGGCACCTGGTGGCCGCCGACGGGGCGGACAGCCCGATCCGCGACCGGCTCAAGATCGACCGGCACGGTCCCGGCGTACTGGAGCACGTGGCCGCCATCATGGTCCGGGCCGACCTCGGCGACACGCTGCGCGGCAAGCGGTTCGTGATCGGCCAGGTGCGCAATCCCGGCTTTTCGGGGATGGTCCGGGTGGTCGGCGACCGGATCTCGCTGCACGTCCGGTACAAGCCGCAGGACGGCGACGCCGCCGGCCTGTTCCCCGCCGCGCGCTGCGTGGAACTGGCCAGGGCCGCCACCGGCATCCCCGGCCTGGACGTCGAAGTGCTCGACGTCACGCCCTGGGAGACGACCGCGGCCGTGGCCGACCGGTTCTCCGACGGGCGGGTGTTCCTGGTGGGCGACGCCGCCCACGTCATGCCGCCGGCCGGGGCCTACGGCGGCAACACCGGCATCCACGACGCGGCGAACCTGGCCTGGAAGCTCGCGTACGTGAGCCGCGGCTGGGCCGGTCCCGCCCTCCTGGACACCTACGACACCGAACGGCGGCCGATCGCCGAGATCACCATGAACCAGGCAGTAGCCACCAGGACGGCGTGGTTCGGCCGGGCGAATCCCGCCGGCACGCCGGAGGCGGAACTGCTGGACGAGGTCAGCCTGCTGTTCGGGTACCGGTACCCGCAGCCGGGCACCGGCGGGCCGCTGGTGGAGGACCCCCGGCGGCCGGGCGGCGGCCCGGGGAGCCGGGTGCCGCACGTGTGGCTGGAGATCGACGGCGAGCGGCTGTCCACCGTGGACCTGTGGGCCAGGGGGATGGTGCTGCTGGCCGGGTCCGAGGGCGGGGACTGGGCGCGGGCGGCCTGCGAGGTCGCCAGGGACCGCGGCCTGCCGCTCACCGGCCACGTCATCGGCGGCGACGCGACCGACGTGGAGGGCCGCTGGCCGGAGATGTCCGGTACATCCCCCGAGGGGGCGACGCTGGTCCGGCCGGACGGGTTCATCGCCTGGCGGACCGCCGACCGGGCGGGGCCGGACGCGCGTTCCGTGCTGGCCGGAGTGCTCGCCCGCACGCTGGGCGCCCAATGAAAAACGCCCCGGCGAACCGGGGCGTTCTCCACGAAAGGTGTCAGCCGACGGTCACGAAGACCTGGCCGAACGCCTCGGACAGCTTCTTCAGGTCGGCCGCGGGATCGACCTCGGGCGCGCCCGGGTTATAGAGGGTCGCCAGCCGGGGACGGATCTCGTCCAGCTTGGTGAGCTGGTCCCAGCTCGCGCTGCCGGAGTGCTTCTCGCCCATGATCCGGTAGACCTGACCCTGGTCGTCCTGCCAGCGGCTCCACAGGTTGACCGTCTCGGCCGCGCCGTCCATGATCGCCTGGCTGACCCGCTCGGCGATCACGCCGGTGGTCTGCTGCGCGGTGAGCTTGGAGGCGCCCGCCCCGGCGAACGACGCGTCCTCGGCCGCGATGTGCAGGTAGGTGTCCCACGCCCGCGCCCTGACCTGCACCCACTGGTTGCGCAGCGCCCGCTTGGCGTCCAGCTTGTAGGGGGCGTACTCGCCGCGCATCAGGCCGCTGTCCAGCGCGAGGTGGTCCACCGCGCCGGTGGTCAGGTACGACTCGACCTTGTCCGGCGTGAGCAGCGGGTACTTCTTCGCCATCGCCTGCTTGCAGGTCTCGTCGGCCCCGCAGCCCAGCTCGGGCACCAGCGTGTGCGCGGCGAGCTTCTTGCCGGGCGCGGCGATCCGCAGCGCCGCCGACGTGGCCGTGACGAACTTCGTGATCTGGCCGGCGTCGGTGAACGTCTGGTTGTAGCCGAGCTGGGAGGTGAACCTGATGCCCTGCACGCCCGGCTGGGCGGCGAGCGCGCCGACCCGCTTGACGGCGGCGGCGAACTGCTCGGCCCCGGCCTTCCAGTCGTCGGCCAGCTCGGTGTCGATCCACACCCGCAGCCCGGCGTCCTTGGCGGAGGTCACCGCGCGGCCCTCGGCGGTCTGCGCGGCGCCCTGGACGTCGGCCGCGCCGACCGCGAGCTTGCGGGCGTCCACCGGGGTGCCGTCGATGGAGCAGATCGAGCCCGGGGTGTCGCACTCCGGCTTGCCCTCGGGCTCCTTGTAGTCGTCGGGCGCGGGGTCGCCGTCACCGCGCGGCGTGCCGTCGCCCTCGCCGTCGTCGGGGCAGACCGCGCCCGGCTCGGAGCAGTCGGCGACGTTGGGCGGGTTCGGTTCGGCGTCCTTGAGGTTCTTGCCGTCGTCCTTCAGCCAGAAGTTGACGACGTCCAGGACGTCCTCGGGCGCGGTCATGTTGTCACAGACCATGTAGTCCGGTGCGCTGGGGCCGTACAGCTCCTTGCACAGGTTCGGGTCGCGCTCCGAATACGCCGCACTGGGCAGGCCCACGCCGATCAGCGTGACGGCCGCCCCCAGGGCGAGCGTCCTGCGGAGGTTCCATCGCATTTGTTTAGCTCCCCGGGGGGCTACAGAACCGGCGCGGTCGCCGGAACGGAGATCGCCAGAAACCTTACCCATCCGTAACCCGGCTAGCCAGACCTAAGAGTCAAGATCGCCCTTAACTCCAGATGACAGATCGGTGCTCCCACTGGTCCGCAGGCCCCGGGCCGGCGCACGTCCGTGCAGGCCGAAGCGGGGCTCCGGGGTGCGCTCGCCGTTCAGCACCGCCAGGATGTACGCGGCGAGCGCCGGGGCGTGCTTGAAGCCGTGCCCGGAATCCCCGCCCAGCACCCAGGTGCGCTCGGCGACCTCGGCGATGATCCACTCGGCGTCCGGGGTGAGCCCGTACTGGCACACCTGGCCGAGCAGCACGTTCGCCCCGGCCAGCGCGGGGAAGCGGCGTTCCAGGTAGGCGCGGGCGACCTGCTCGCCGCGCGCGGACACCCGCCGGTCGCCGTCCTCCGGCTCGTACGGCGGGCCCTCCTCGTCGGAGGTGACCTTCATCCCGGCCCCGCCGAGATCCCCGTGCCCGTACATCGAGCCGTCGTAGTCCACCCAGGCGGGCACCGGCGGCAGCGCCCATTCGGCGGGCGCGGCGAAGTGCAGGGTGTCCTGCCGGGTCACCATGAGCCCGGTCCGCCGGGCGACCTCGGGGAACACCTCCGGCAGCCAGGCGCCGACCGCCCACACCACCCGGTCGGCCCGGATCACCTCCTCGCCGACGCGGACCGCGGCCCCGCCGTACGGCTCGGCCCGCCCGCGTACCAGCCGCACGCCCGCGTCCAGCGCCAGCCCCGCCGTGACCTGGACGGCACGCCGCGCCCGCAGCACCCCGGCCAGCGGCTCCCACAGCGCGAACGTCAGGTCATCGCCGCGGAAGCCGGGGAACATGTGGGCGGCCCGGTCCGGCTCCCAGATCTCGTGCGGGATGTCCAGCCCGGCGAGGACGGCCGCGCTCCGCCGTTCCCAGCCGTCCGCCCGCCGGGCGAACCACACCACCCCCGACTCGGTGTACAGCTCCTCCCCGGCCCGGCGGGACAGCTCCCGCCAGCCGTCCCTGGCCCGCCGGGCCAGCTTCGCGTACCACTCGTCGTCACCGTGCGAACAGCGCAGCAGCCGGGTCTCCCCCGCGCTGGCCTGCCGCAGATGCCCCGGCTGATGCCGCTCGACCAGGGTGACCCGCCATCCGTCCTCGGCCAGGGCCAGCGCCACCGACGCGCCCCAGATGCCCGCCCCTACCACCACTGCCGACCTCATGCCTTCCATAATCGAACAATGGCGGAGTCGTCACAGACCATGGAACGCGGGCTACGGCTGTTGCGGCTGCTCGCGGACGGGCACGGCGGGCGCACGCCCTCGGAGCTGGCCGGCGCGCTCGGGCTGAGCCGCCCGGTGTTCTACCGGCTGCTGACCACGTTGCAGAGCGAGGGGTTCGCCCGCCGCGACGGGCGCGGCCGGGTGCATCTGGGGTTCGGCGTGCTGGCGCTGGCGCGGGCGGTGCACCCGCTGCTGCGCGCGGCGGCGCTGCCCACGCTGCGCGCCCTGGCCGAGGGCGCGGGCGCGACCGCGCACCTGACCGTGGCCGAGGGGGACGACGGGCTGGCCGTGGCGGTGGTGGAGCCGTCCTGGACCGACATGCACGTGGCCTACCGGGAGGGCGCGCGGCATCCGCTGACCAGCGGCGCGGCCGGGCTGGCGATCCTGGCGCTGCGCGAGGGCCGGGGCGGCTACCAGGTCACCGAGGGCCAGCTCCAGGAGGGGGCGCGCGGCCTGGCCGCGCCGCTGAGCGGGCCGCCGGGGCTGGAGGCGTCGGTCGGGGTGGTCACGTTCGGGCCGCTGGACTCCGCCGTGGCCGGGCCGCGGGTACTGGCCGCCGCCGAGGATCTGTCCCGGGCGCTCGCTTGACAATCCTTTGCCAACATCAGAGGGTCGTACGTATATAGGACATACGTGTCCGATAAACGGACGAGCCCGGAGTTGACAGGCATGCCGTATTACCGAGTCGTCGGCGAGGTACCACGTAAGCGCCATGTCCAGTTCAGGCGGCCGGACGGCGGCCTGTACGCCGAGGAGCTGATGGGCGAGGAGGGCTTCTCCTCCGACTCCTCGCTGCTCTACCACCGGCATCTGCCCACCGCGATCCTCAAGTCCGAGGCGGTCGCCGAGGAGCCGCGCACCGGGCTGGCGCCCAACCTGCCGCTGTCGCCGCGCCACTTCCGCACCACCGAACTCCCCGAGACCGGCGACCTCGTCACCGGCCGGCATCTGCTGGCGGGCAATGGGGATGTCCGCATTTCGTACGCTTCGGCGCGCAGCGCGAGCGAGCTGTACCGCAACTCCATGGGCGACGAGTGCGTCTATGTCCAGAGCGGCCAGGTCCGGCTGGAGACCACCTACGGGGCGATCGACGCGGGTCCCGGCGACTACCTGGTGATCCCGACCGGCACCATCCACCGGTGGGTCCCCGCGGGCGAGCCGGTGACGGTGCTCGCCGTACAGGCCGCCGGGCACATCCGCCCGCCCAAGCGCTACCTGTCGCAGTACGGGCAGTTCCTGGAGCACGCCCCCTACAGCGAGCGCGACCTGCGCGCGCCCGCCGAGCCGCTCCAGCGGGACGGCACGGACGTGCCGGTGCTGGTCCGCACCCGGGGCGGGCTGACCCGGCTCACCTACAAGAACCACCCGTTCGACGTGGTGGGCTGGGACGGCTACCTGTACCCGTACGCGTTCAACATCGCCGACTTCGAGCCGATCGTGAAGCGGACGCACGCGCCGCCGCCGGTCCACCAGACGTTCGAGGGCCCGGGGTTCGTGATCTGCTCGTTCTGCCCGCGCCCGCTGGACTTCCACCCCGAGGCGGTACCGATCCCCTACAACCACCACAACGTGGACTCCGACGAGTTCATGTTCTACGTGGGCGGCGACTACAGTGCCCGCAAGGGCTCCGGCATCGACGTCGGGTCCATCTCGCTGCACCCGGCCGGGTTCACGCACGGCCCGCAGCCGGGCGCGGTCGAGGCGGTCGTCGAGGCGGTGTCCCGCGGGGTCAGCACCACCAGCGAGCTGGCCGTGATGATCGACACCTTCCGCCCGCTGGATCTCGGCCCCGCCGCGCTGGCCTGTGAGGATTCGGCCTACGCTTGGACTTGGGCCCGTTGACGACATGTTGGAGTACGGGATGAACCGGCTCTTTACGGATCTGGTGGACGACGCCGGACTGTTCCCCCCCACCTCGCTGCCCATGCGCGACGCCCTGGCCAGGCACCAGGCCGACCAGGCGGCCGGCAGCCCGGTGCTCACCCACCGGTTCCTGTGCCCGGCCAGCCGGGTGCCCGACCTGCTGCGGCACGAACCCGGGGACATCCGGCTCGGCCTGATCATGGACACCGACCAGCCGCCCGACCTGGACGGCCTGACGGTGGAGCTCGTGGAGCTGAAGATGCCCTCGGGCGCGCTGGTGCCCGGCCCGCGCGGTGAGCGGCTGGTGCCCTGGCTGCCGCCGGACGCCCGGCTGTTCGTCGAGGTCCCGGCGGGCTCGCCGCCCGCCCAGGTGACCGCCGGGGTCGGGCTGAAGGTCCGCTGCGGCGGCCTGACGCCCGAGGCGTTCCCGAGCACGCACGAGCTGGGCGCGTTCATCCGGCACTGCGTCCGCGACGGCATCCCGTTCAAGGCGACCGCCGGGCTGCACCACGCGGTACGCCACCCCGACCCGTCCTTCGGCGTGTACCGGCACGGGTTCCTCAACCTGGTGCTCGCGGTGAGCGCCGCCGTCGAGGGCCGCGATCCGGTGCCGGTCCTGGAGCTGGGCGACCCCGCCGAACTCGTCGCCCTGGCGCAGGCGACGACGGAGGAGACCGCCGAGCGGACCAGGGCGCTGCTCGTCTCCTACGGCTCGTGCTCCACCTCCGCCCCCCTTGACGACCTGGCCGAACTCGGCCTGATCCCCGGTACCACACGCGCGAAGGAGCCTCGGTGACCATCCCGACGCCCGGCTTCGGCCTGGACAACCTGCCCTACGGGGTGTTCGCCCCCAGCGGCGAGCCGCCGCGGGCGGGCGTCAGATTCGGCGATCACGTCCTGGACCTGGCGGCGGCGCTGGGCGACATCGGCCAGGAGGTGTTCGCGGCGGGCAGCCTCAACGCGTTCCTGGCGCGCGGGCGCGCCTTCTGGGACGACACCCGCGGGCGGGTGCGCGACCTGCTGGCCGCCGGCGAGGACCGGCACCTGATCCCGTTGCACCAGGTCACCATGCTGCTGCCGGTGGAGGTCTCCGACTACGTCGACTTCTACTGCTCGCTGGAGCACGCCTCCAACGTCGGCCGGATGTTCCGCCCCGACCAGGAGCCGCTGAAGCCCAACTGGCGGCACCTGCCGGTCGGCTACCACGGGCGGGCCGGCACGGTCGTGGTGTCCGGCACCCCGGTGACCCGGCCCAACGGGCAGCGCAAGGCCGGTGACGTCGGCCCGACGGCCAAGCTCGACATCGAGGCCGAACTCGGGTACGTGGTGGGCGCGCCGAGCGCGTTCGGCACGCCCGCCGGGGCGTTCGCCGACCACGTCTTCGGCGTCACGCTGCTCAACGACTGGAGCGCCAGGGACATCCAGGCGTGGGAGTACGTGCCGCTGGGGCCGTTCCTGGGCAAGTCGTTCGCCACGTCGATCTCGCCGTGGGTGACGCCGCTCGCGGCGCTGGAAGCGGCGCGGGTGCCGGGGCGGGAGCAGGATCCACAGCCTGTGGATTACCTGCGCCGGTCGGACCCCTGGGGGCTGGACCTCGCGCTGGTCGTCGAGCTGAACGGCGAGCCGGTCGCGCGCCCGCCGTACCGGGAGATGTACTGGACCCCGGACCAGATGCTCGCCCACCTGACCGTCAACGGGGCCTCGCTGCGCACCGGCGACCTGTTCGCCAGCGGCACGGTGTCCGGCCAGGAGCCGGGGCAGCGCGGCTCGCTGCTCGAACTCACCTGGAACGGCGCCGAGCCGATCAAGCTGCCCGGCGGCGAGACGCGGACCTTCCTGGAGGACGGCGACACGGTGACGATCACCGCGACCGCTCCCGGGGCGGACGGGGGGCGGATCTCCTTGGGCGAGGTGTCCGGAACGATCCTGCCCTCGCGGGACGCCTGATGAACGGCATATGACGGGCTGATCACAATCGTTCCATCGCCTGTGCCACCAGGGTTACGGTAGACGCCCGGGGAACCTTTGCGCGGCGCCGCGCGTTATCCCCATAGGAGGGCCGAAGCATGGACGACTGGGTCATCTGGTTGATCCTCGCCGTGGTCCTGGGCGTCGCCGAGATCTTCACGCTGACGGCCGCGCTCGGGCTGCTCGGGGGCGCCGCCCTGATCACCACCATCGCCGCCGCGCTGGGCCTGCCCGTTCCCCTCCAGCTCGTGGTGTTCACTCTGGCCAGCGCCGCCGGGCTGGTGCTGGTCCGCCCGATCGTCGCCCGCCACCTGCGCCAGCCTCCCCCGTCCCAGCGCTTCGGGGTCGAGGCCCTGGTGGGGCAGACCGCGTACGTCGTCACCGAGGTCACCGGGCGTACCGGACGGGTACAGATCGGCGGAGAGGAATGGTCGGCCCGCGCCTATGACGAAACCCTCGTCATCCCGGAGGGCGCGACCGTAGACGTATTGAAGATCGAGGGCGCCACGGCCCTCGTATATCCGCGGGAGTGAACACATGGATCCCCTGCTCATAGTCGGCGCCGTCATCGTCTTCTTCGTCGTGATCACGGTGCTCAAGTCGGTGCGCATCGTGCCGCAGGCCCGGGCGAGGAACGTCGAACGGCTCGGCCGCTACAGCCGCACGCTGAAGCCCGGCATGAACTTCGTGATCCCTTACATCGACCGGGTCTATCCGATGATCGACCTGCGCGAGCAGGTGGTGTCCTTCCGCCCGCAGCCGGTGATCACCGAGGACAACCTGGTCGTCGAGATCGACACCGTGCTCTACTTCCAGGTCACCGACCCCAGGGCGGCAGCCTACGAGATCGCCAACTACATCCAGGCGATCGAGCAGCTCACCGTCACGACGCTGCGTAACGTCATCGGCTCGATGGACCTGGAGAGCACGCTCACCTCCCGCGACACCATCAACAGCCAGCTCCGCGGGGTGCTGGACGAGGCCACCGGCAAGTGGGGCATCCGCGTCAACCGCGTCGAGATCAAGGCGATCGACCCGCCCAAGACGATCAAGGACGCGATGGAGAAGCAGATGCGCGCCGAGCGGGACAAGCGCGCCGCCATCCTCAACGCCGAAGGCCAGCGGCAGTCCCAGATCCTCACCGCCGAAGGTGAGAAGCAGAGCAACATCCTGCGCGCCGAAGGTGAGCGCACCGCCGCCATCCTGAAGGCCGAGGGGCAGTCCCAGGCGATCGACCAGGTCTTCCAGGCCGTCCACCGCAACGACCCCGACCCCAAGCTGCTCGCCTACCAGTACCTCCAGGTGCTGCCGCAGCTCGCGCAGGGGGAGAACAACACGTTCTGGGTCATCCCGAGTGAGGTGACCTCCGCGTTGCAGGGCGTGTCCAAGGCGTTCACCCAGGCGCTTCCGCCGTCAGAGGCGACCCGCGAGAGCGCCACCAGCGGGGCGTCCGAGGCCGCCTCGGCAGCGGCGGCGGAGGCCGCCCGCGCCGCCCGCGCCGCCGAAGAGGCCGTGGCCGACGCCGCCGCCCCAGAAACCACCACGGGGCCCCGCCAACTCGACGCCGCCCCCAACCCGGTCACCGACCCCTTGCAGGACTACCAGCAGGAACACCACCCCGAACACCGCCCATAACGGGCCTCAACCCGCGGGCGTGACGGTGCTACCAGCCGCGCCACCCCGGACCGACTGCGCCAGCGACCGCGCGAACAGCGCGGCCGTACCGCAAACGCCCGGCGGGCATGATGGCCCAGGCGGTCACCAGACAAACCCGGCCATACAGCCAAAGCCGCCGTACCGGAGACGGCCCCCCGGGGCACGGCGGCCCAGGCCATCACCAGACGGACCCGACCGTGGAACCAAGGCCGCCACACCCGAAACGCCCGACGGACGTGATGGCCCAGGCGGTCACCAGACAAACCCGGCCATACAGCCAAAGCCGCCGTACCGGAGACGGCCCCCCGGGGTACGACGGCTCAGGCGGACCCGACCGTGGAACCAAGGCCGCCATACCCGAAACGCCCGACGGACGTGATGGTTCAAGCGGTCACCAGACAGACCCGGCCGTACGGCCAAGGCGCCATACCCGAAACGCCCGGCGGGCGTGATGGTTCAGGCGGTCACCAGGCGGACCGGGCCGCGGCGGCCCTCGACGACGGCGACCAGCATGGGGCGGGCGCTGGGGAAGACCTCCAGGCCGACGCCGACCATGGCCAGGTCGTCGCGGACCGTCGCCGGGTTGGGATGCCCGGCGGCGAAGGACACCAGCCGTATCGGGGGGAGCCCCGACGCGCCCGGGTGGGCGGTGCTCCCCCACTGGATCAGGAACGGCACGATGCTCCCGGCGCGCGGCGGGGTCAGCCGCCATTCGAGGATCGCGCCGCCGTTCGCGGACGCGCGGCTCATCTCCAGCACCTCGCCCAGGTCGTAGCCCTCGGCCCTGGCCTTGCCCGCCTGCTCCTCGATGTCGGTCGCCGCCACCGCCCAGGTGGTCAGCGAAGCCCCGGCCAGCGCGTCCACCCCGAACCACCGCCCCGCGGCCGGCGCCGGTTGCTCCGGGTCGGGCCCGACGATCTCCAGGTACCGCCGCCCGCCCAGGCCGATCAGCCGGTTGCGGGTGCCGTACCCGAGGTGCCTGCCGCCCTCGGCTGCGCGTACTCCGAGCCGGTCGGCGAGTTCGGCGACCGTCGCGTCGAGATCCGGTGTGGCGTACACCAGGTGGTCGAGCATCGGCTCCTCCTCAATCCTGAAGCTCTGTCCTCAGGCGCCTGCCGCCGCCGATAAGCCCTGAATGTGGACGCCTACCCGCTTCTCCCTCCGGCACGCCCGTTCAGCCGTACCGTTCCTCATGGGCGGCCTGCGCCTCCTCATGGGCGGCCTGCGCCTCCTCATGGGCGGCCTGCGCCTCCTCGTGGGCGGCCTGGGCCGCGAGCACGGCGTCACCGTGCCGTTCCGCCCACAGCCCGAACGACTCGATCGGCCCGAGCAGGCTGCGGCCGAGCCCGGTCAGCGCGTACTCCACCCGGGGCGGCGACTCCGCGTAGACCGTCCGGGCCACCAGCCCGTGGTACTCAAGGCGGCGCAAGGTCTCGTTCAGCACCTTCGGGCTGATCCCGCCGATCCGCGCGCGCAGTTCCCCCGGCCGGTACGGCCGGTGCCGCAGCGCCCAGACGGTGACCGCGCTCCAGGTGTTGGACATCAGCTCGAAGGCCAGGCGAGCCCGGCAGTCGGCAAGAAAGGGCGCCTCCGTCGCGGGACCGGTAAGCATCTGAAGCTACCCCCACATCGCATACCAATCGGTGCCTATCACGCTTCTTATCGTCATCCCCAGTGAACCCCATCTGAGGAGGACAAAATGCGTATCGGCATTCTCGGCGCGGGCGGCATGGCCGACGCCCTCGGCGGCCAGTGGGCCAGGGCCGGGCACGAGATCATGGTGTCGAGCAGGGACGCGGGCAAGGCCGCGGCCCTCGCCCGGCGGATCGGGCCCGCCGCCGGGGCGGGCTCGTTCACCGAGGCGGCCGGCTTCGGCGAAGCCGTACTGGTGGCGATCCGCTACGAGGGCGTCCTGGACGTGGTCCGGACCGCCGCCCCCGCACTCGCCGGAAAGGCCGTCATCGACTGTGTCAACCCGGTCGATCAGGGCGTACTGCTGAACGAAGGCGGACCGTCCGCCGCCCGGCAGATCGCCGAAGCCGCGCCGGGGGCGCGAGTCGTGAAGGCGTTCAACCTGTGCCACGAGAACGTGTGGCGGATGACGCCACCGGTGTTCGGCGGGCGAGCACTGGCCGTACCGGTCTGCGGCGACGACCCGGCCGCGACCGAACTGACCCGGCGGCTGGTCCGCGACCTCGGCTGCGACCCGTTGGACGGCGGCGGCCTGGCCCGCGCCGACCTGCTGGAGGCCACCGCCGCCTTCATGATCGGCCTCTGGTTCGCCGGGGCCGATGCGCAGGCCGTACTTCCGCCGCTCACCCACGCCTTCGGCAGCTGACCCTCAGGGCGTCAGGACTGGGCGATGAAGTGCAGGATCACGTTGTGCACGTGGTGGCTCTTCTCATCACCCCGGAACTCGACCTCGTACACGTGCGTGCCCACATTGAGCGCGATCGAGCCGGAGGAGAAGAACGACCCCGCCCACGACTTGTTACTGACCACGCTCACGCTCGTGATCTTCGAGTACGGAATGCTGGTGATCGCGATCTTCTTGCCCACGAACGACTTGTCCTGGACGATGACCCGCTGGTTGGTGAGCCCGAGAAACCCTGTCCCCGCGCCGATCGCGTCGTAGACGGCGATGATCTGCTCGCCGGGCATGAGCCCGCTCTGGATCTGCTTGAGCTGCTCGGGACGGTCATGGGGAATGGACTGTGCCACGTTGCACTCCCGGGGGCCGGTGATCGACACCTCGAATGCTAAACGGCCACCGGCTACAGTGCGGAGGGGCAGATGGCGCGGTAATCCTCCCCTGGCAGAAGATGTGTCCACTCCTCCCTGGTGAAAGGGCGGTGGGCGATCGCGCAGACGTCCGCAAGCGGGTCGGCGGTCCGGCTCAACCGCCACAGCCGCAGGGTCGCGTCGAAACCGCCGGTGGCCAGGGTCGTACCGTCCGGGCTGAACGCCATCTTGAGCACGCTCTCGTGATGCCCGGCGAGCGCGTCGCCGATCTGCCGCTGGATCTTCACGTCCCAGAGCCGGACGGTCGCGTCACCACTCGCGGTCGCCAAAACGTCACCGGCGGGGTTGAAGGCCAGGTACAGCACGTCGTTGCTGTGGCTCATCGGTATGCCGATCGGACGGCGGGTGGCCACGTCCCACAGACGTGTGGTCCCGTCGGCCGCCGCGCGGGCGAGCGTGCGGCCGTCGGGGGCGAAGGCGACCGACCACACGGCACCGTCGGTGCGGTCGTCAAGCGGGACGCCGGTGGGGCGGCGGGCCGTCATGTCCCACAGTCGCGTCGTCCCGTCGGCGGCCCCACTGGCCAGCGTCCGCCCGTCCGGGCTGAACGCGACCGTCTGGACCCCGGCCTTGTGGTCGGTGAGCACGGCGGTCTGCCGGTGGGTGGCCACGTCCCACAGCCTGACCGTGCTGTCGTCGGCGGCGCTGGCCAGCGCGCGGCCGTCGGGCGTGAACGCCAGATGCAGCACGTTGTGGGTATGGCCGGTGAGTACGCCGATCTGCCGACCGCCGGCCGGGTCCCATAGCCGTACCGTGTCATCGAACCCGGAACTCGCCAGAATCCGCCCGTCGGGGCTGAATGCCAGCGACATCACCTGCTCGCCGTGGCCGGTGAGCGGGTCGCCGATCGGCTCCCGCGTTGCGGCGTCCCACAGTCTTATCGTCCCGTCGGCCGAACCACTGGCCAGGACGCGCCCCTCCGGGCTGTAGGCGACGGCCCACACTTCTCCGGTGTGCCCGCTGAGCGGAGGCCCCCAGGGCCGTCCGACCCCGATGTCCCACAGCCGGGCGGTGTCGTCGCGGGAGGCGGTGGCCAGCGTACGGCCATCGGGGCTGAACGCCACCGAGAGCACCATGTCATTGTGAACCTCCATGGGGGCCCCGAGCAGGCTGCGAGTCGCCGTGTCCCACACCCGCACCTTTCCCTCGCCCCCGCCGCTGGCCATGACCTTGCCGTCGCGGCTGAACGCGACGGAGTGCACGATGTGCGTGTGACCGATGTATTCGGCGACGGTTTTGCGCTTGGCGAGGTCCCAGAGCAGCACGGTCTTGTCGGCCGACCCGCTGGCCAGGGTTCTGCCATCGGGATTGAACGCCACCGACCAGACGCCGCCGGTATGGCCGGCGAACACATCGGTCTGACGGAGAGCGGCGAGGCTCCACAGCCGCACCTTGTCATCGAAGCCGCCGCTGGCCAGGGTCGTGCCGTCCGGGCTGAACGCGACCGAACTAACTGTGTCGGTGTGGCCCTTGAGGACCGCTGTCGAACGGCGGCCCGCCACATCCCACAACCGGGCCGTCTTGTCGGCGGACGCGCTGGCCAGCGTCCTGCCGTCCGGACTGTAAACCACCGAGAAGACACTGCCGGTGTGCCCCTTGAGAACCGCTGCCGAACGGCGGCCCGCCACATCCCACAGCCGCAGCGTCTTGTCATCCCCGCCACTCGCCAGCATCCGGCCGTCCGGACTGAAGACCACCGACCACACCGGCGCCGTATGACCCTTGAGGATCGCGATCGGACGCCGGCTCGCCACGTCCCACAACTGGATCGTGGCGTTCTTGCCGGTGGCCGCCAGGGTCTTGCCGTCAGGGCTGAAGGTCGCCGAGAGGAGGTTGTCGGAGCTGATGAAGGTGGCACGGCTGGGTCGGCCGAGCACATCGGCCAGCCCGACGCGGGCCTCGTCGGTGCGCGCGAACTGCCAGGCCGCCGCCGCCAGTCGCGCGGAGGTGGCCGGATCACGGGCCGACTGCTCACTGAGCAGGGAGAGATGCCGCGACAGCGCTTGTTTGCGCTGGTGGTCGCTCTCCAGACCGAAACGGAGGGCTGCGGTCGCCGCGGTCAGCACCAGCACGATCAGGCCCGCCAAGGCGGTGTACGCCCCTCGCCGCAGGCGCTGATTACGCACCGCCGCCCGCTCACCGGCCTCCAGGAAGTCCATCGTGAACGGGGGAAGAGCTGGATAACGGCCGGGGTCGGCCTGCCAGCGTGCCCGCGCCTCGCGGGCGGTGTCGAGCCGCACGCCCTGATAGAGGTAGGAGGCATGGCGCTTGTCGCGTTCCCACTCCTGCGCGTCGTGGACCAGTTTGTTGTGCAACGCCCGCTCGGCGCGGTCTTCGCCGAGCCAGCGCACCAGCCGTGGCCAGGCGGTGAGCAGCACGTCGTGGGCCAGCTCGACCGCCCGCCCTGCCTCCGCCGGACCGGTGTGACCGGTCACCATCAGCCGCTTCCCGGTGAACGCGCCCAGCACGTGTTCCACGTCGGACCGGTGCTCCGGGCCGCAGGCGTCCACCAGCGTGCGGTACGACACGCGCTGCCGCGCCACGTCCGTCTCCGAGACCTGGGCGGCCAGCAGCAGGAGGATCCGTTTGGCGATCTCCCGCCGTTTCTCGGTGAATCTTCGGTAGACCCCCTCCGCCTCGGCCTCCACCGCCCTGCACACGCCACCGGCCCGGTCGTAGTCCTGCCGGGTCAGCCGGCCGTTCTCGCAGTTGTCCCAGGTACGGCGCATGGCCAGCGACAGCAGCGGCAGCGCCCCGGCCCCCGGCGTGTCGCGGGTGTATCCGGCCAGCTCGCGCACGACCTGCTCGGGCAGGCCGTCCTCGACCAGCAGCCCGGCCGCCGCCGCCGGGCCGGTGATGGCCCGCGTCAGTTCGTCGCCGTCCATCGGGCCCAGCACGAACATTCGTTTTTCCAGGGCCGTTGCCAGCTCGGGGTAGGCGGCGCACCGGTCCATGAAGTCGCCGCGCACCGCGATCACCACCACGCCCGCCGGTTCGCCGTCCGCCGCACCGGGCGACGTGGCGATCGCCTGCAACGCGTCCAGGAACAGCTTTCGGTCGCCGCGCCGGTCCTCGCGCAGGAGGGTGAACACCTCCTCGAACTGATCGACCACCACGAGCACCCGCCGCGGGCCGTCACGCCGCTGCCCTGGGGAACCGATCGCAAGGATGTCGCGCGCCCGCGCGGCTGCGGTGGCAGGGTCGCGGCGTAGGTCGCGAAGCAGGGTGTCGGCGTCCGCCGCGCACTCGGCCGCGAGTTGCACGGCCAGCGCCCGCAGCGGGTCGTCTCCCGGCGTCAGCTCCAGCTGGGGCCATGACGATACCGACGGCAGGCCCTCCACCCGCCCGAAGGTGAACTCCGCCCGCAGCCCGGCCCCCAGCAGGGAGGACTTACCCGCCCCCGAAGCCCCGGTCACCACCACCAGCCCAGGCTCGTTCTTGACCTGGTCGACGACCGGCTCCACCGGCTCGGGCTCTTTTATGACCTGCTTGGCGACCAGCTCCACCAGCCGCCTGGTGGCCTCCCCCCGCCCGTAGAAGATCGCGGTCTCGGCCATGCCGAACGGCGCCAGACCCTGGTACGGGGACCCGTTGATCCAGGTGGGAGGCGCTTCTCCTGGCGAGTGCGCCGTGAGACGTACAGAGAGCGCGTTCAGCCGCCGGAGCGCTTCGGCCAGCATCGCCGACTGCTCCTGGGCGAGGCGGCGGTCACGGTGGTGCTCGACGTCCTGGCGGCGCAGGATCTCCTGGATGTCCCAGGACGCGTTCCGCAACTCGTCGAACAGCGGCGCGAACTCGGCCAGCTCCGCGCCCACCGCGGCGAAGCCGTGCACAAGTTCGTCGAGCAACCGCCGGTCGCCGAGCTCCACCGCCGCCGCGAGGGCCTCCTGCGCGGCCCCGTATCCGCTCAGCAACCGGGACAGTGCCGAGGCCAGCTCCCCGGCGCCCTGGTCGCCCGCCCGCAACGCCTTGTCCAGCTCGGCGGCCAGCTCGGTTTCCACCTGCTCGGTGGTCGGCGGTTCGCCGCGGTTGCGTTCGCGGGCCGCCGTGAGCGCCCGGCTGACGACCTCGGTGAGCAGGTTGACGCCCACGCCGCCGACGACGCCCGCGGCGGCGAGTACGGCGGGCAGCTCCAGCCCCGCAACCGCCACGGGCGCGAGCGTCCCGGCGCACAGGCCGGTCAGCAGCACGCGCGGCATCGCCCGCGCCGCTTCCTCCGCGGATCGCGCCCGCAACCGGGCGACCCACGCGCGTGCTCCCTGCCGGACCTGTTCCCGGGCCTCGTCGTTTCGCATGCCCCGCCCGCCTGACCGCCGGATCGACGGGACAATGACTATCGCAGGATGCTCACTACACGCTACCTAATTACGACGATACGTAGTAGCCACAGGTCAGCGGCCGGTGTGCGGCATGTGCTGGGCCGGAATGACGCCGAGCCGGCCGGCCTGGTAGTCCTCCATGGCCTGGACGAGTTCGGCCCTGGTGTTCATCACGAACGGGCCGTACTGCGCCACCGGCTCCTTGATCGGCCGGCCGCCGAGCAGCAGTACCTCCAGGTTGGGCTCGGCCGTGGGCTGCTTGGTGTCGGCCGCCACGGTCAGCCCCTGGCCCGGCCCGAACACCGCCAGCCGGCCCTTGCCCACCGGCCGCCGCTCGCTGCCGACGCCGCCCTGACCGGCCAGGACGTACGCGAGGGCGTTGAACTCCCGGTTCCACGGCAGGTCGAGCACCGCTCCCGGGCTGACGGTCGCGTGGACCAGCGTGATCGGCGTGAACGTCGCGCCGGGGCCGCTGTGCCCCGCGACGTCACCGGCGATCACCCGGAGCAGCGCGCCGCCGTCCGAGGAGGAGAGCAGTACCGTCTCGCCACCGCGGATGTCCTGGTAGCGCGGCGCGTTGAACTTGTTCGCGCGCGGCAGGTTGACCCACAGTTGGATGCCGTGGAACAGCCCGCCGGACACCACCAGGTGCTCCGGCGGCTTTTCGATGTGCAGGATGCCCGCGCCCGCGGTCATCCACTGGGTGTCGCCGTTGGTGATCGTCCCGCCGCCGCCGTTGGAGTCCTGGTGCTCGAAGATCCCGTCGATGATGTAGGTGACGGTCTCGAACCCGCGGTGCGGGTGCCAGGGCGTCCCCTTGGGCTCGCCGGGCGCGTACTCGATCTCGCCCATCTGGTCCATGTGCAGGAAGGGGTCGAGTGCGGCGGTGGGCACGCCGGCGAACGCCCGGCGGACCGGGAATCCCTCGCCCTCGAACCCGCTCGGGGCCGTGGTCACGGACAGCACCGCCCGCTGCTCGGCGGGTCCGGCCTGGGTGACGCGGGGCAGCGTCAACGTATCGGCGGTGATGGCGGGCATGACCCCTCCCAAAGTTGAACGTTCAACTACATACCGGACAACACCATCGGTCCCGCCGGCATTCCCCCCCAGGCGCCCTGCGAGACGTACAAACCGATCGTAAGCCACATCAACCTTCGCGACACGCCCCAAATCGCCTGCACTTCACCGGATGCCGACTTCGGCCACGACAGGCGGCCAAGGGCGCCGAAACCCGGCTCGCGGCCGGTCGGCGATTGACTGGATCTGCCATTAGCGCGGTTTATCGGTATATTAAAGTTCGCCGTCGAGTTGATGGCGGCACGCCGATGTGCGAGAGTCCTCGTCGTGGATATGGACGCTTTCGCTCCTGAATTCGTCAGAACGACCTGGGTGGAGCTGGAGCTGGAAGACGTGTTCGGGCCGCCGCCGCAATGGATCGACCGGGCCGGCGACCTCGTCACCGACGGCGACGTCAATTGGTCCACGCCCGAATTCACCAAAGACGGCACGTTCTATCACGCAGTGCCACCGGGCAGGTATCCGGTCTATGCGGGCACCGACCGCTACGACCTCTCCGACACGGGCGGGCCCCCGCGTTACTACGTGAACACGCTGTTCATGCCGCTCGTACCGCTGCTGCCGGCGGATCGGCTCGCCGACGCGCAGTGGGACGACGAGGGCTACGACGACGGCCCGTACTTCCGCGACTACGCCTGCCTGTGGAGCGTGGGAGCCGAACGCGCGACACTCCCGCACTGGGGAAACAAGAGCGAGGCGATACTCAGGATCGAACGGTCACTACTTTCCGAGGAGGCCCTTTCCAGACGGGGCAACTGGACCGACGATCTGGTGGACCCGGCCTCCGGGGCGAATGTGCTGTCATTCCCGGTATGGGATAACACCCTGCGCGGTTTCGAGGCCCGTGACGCCGACGACGAAATTCTGGCCCTTCTCTTCGTCGTCTGGAGTCCCTGAGGCTCGAATTCCTCAGCGGATGGTCGAGGAGATCACCTTCGGCTTGCCCGCGCCCAGGAAGAAGATCCCCGGAAATCCGGTCGTCTCGAACCTGGCACTTCGGTTGCGCCGAAGTGTCGAGCGTTCGATGCTGAGCGTGCCGGTACGGTCGTTGCTGACGAAGAAGATCGCGCCACCGCCCTCCCTGGCGGAGTTGTTCTCGATGCGCGTGTTGACCAGCCGCACGGTGAACCGATCGCCGTCGGTGTAGATGGCCCCGCCGCTGCCACCACCGGGAGTGCCGCGTTGTGCCGGGTTGGCGCCGTACCCGATCGCCCGGTTCCCGGTCAGCACGCTGTTCCTGATCAGGAACGAGACGTGCAGGCCGCTCAGCGCCCCGCCATTGGCGCAGACGCCGCCGGAGAAGACGCCCTTCACGACGCTGACCGGACGGTCGCGATATTGGTCGAGCACCCGGATCGCCGCGCCACCGAGATCCGGCCCGGTCGGGTCGCAACGATTGTGCGTGAAACGCGAATTGACCACATTGAACTGCCCGCCGCGCACGAAGATCGCCCCTCCGCCGCCGCCGTCCTTACGCTGCCCGGTGGCGTTTCCCCGGGTGAAGGTGATGTTCTGCACGGTGAGGCGCGGGGTGGCCTGGTCATTGCAGTGCGAGGTGGTCCAGGTGAGGGATTTGTCGCAGGTGTTCATGTACAGAATCCGCCGTACACCCGCACCGCTGAGCGTCACTTTCCCGCCGCCGTCGATCACGACCCGGGAGCTGGTGTTGCGTACTTTGGCGGTGGCCTTCATCACGATCGTCACCGGCCTGGGCCCACAGGAGAACGTGATGTGCCCACCCCGCGCCACCGCAGCCACCACGGCCTCCGACGTACAACTCCCCGCCGTCCCGTTCCCGACGACCCGCCCGGCCACAGTGGTTTCTTGAGCCCCCGCCGGACTCCCAGACACCACCGCCAGGGCACCCGCGACGACCATCACCACGACAGGAGCACTCCGCACCAGACGCATGGCGCCGATGCTAACGCCGCCCCACCCACCTGTCCCTTAATCCCCATCATTCGCTATAAGGCCCAGAAAATAACCGTGCGCTGGGACAATAATGGTCTATACCGGAAATCCAGCCTTCAGCCCTGCCTGGCCGTCCGAGCACCGAGCCGACCCACACCAGGGCAGGCCGGGCCAGGTCGCAATCTTCGCATGACACCGCAAAGCCGGACCGTCAACCGGCCAACGAAGGCAAAGCCCACATCAAGCGATGGCTCCCATGCCAAAGTGCTGGTGAGACGGTCTGTCCGGAGGGCTGACCAAAACGTAGACTCTAGCCTTGAAGGTGGCGTGTGGGCAGACCTCGACACAAGATCAAGGAGTTTGAGGCCGTCCTCAGAGAAGCGGAGAGTAAGGGCTGGACCGTCACACTCGGTGGCAACGGTCACTACAAGATGTACTGCCAGTGCGCCCGTAAGTGCAAGAAGACGGTGCCGAGCACACCGTCAGATCCCAACTGCCTGAGGCACCTGCTCGGGCAGTTGAAGCGAGTGACTTGTTGGTGAGGAGCAGAGATGACGCACTACCTGAGACTGGATGCGGTCTTCGTCTGCACTGACAAGGCAGACAGTGACGAGGCGTTCGACGACTTCACTGATCGCGTCTTCGACGAGTTGCTCAAGCTCCAGGCCATCGACACCGGGATAGTGGAGCCCGACGTCACGGCGAACCTCGCAGAGCGAAAGATGTCGATCTTGCTTGGGATCGAAGCATCCACGTCGCGTGACGCGATCAGGCTCTTCCTGGCGAACGTACGCTGTGCGCTCCATGCGGCCGAATGCGGCACAGAGGGGTGGCCACGGTATGAACCCGCCGATGACCCGCTCCCGCCGGTTCGCCACGTGGACTTCGCCGGGGCTTGAGTCTGGGCAGGTGACCTCTCAGGAGGTCGCGGTGTCCGCCGGCAGCGGTACGGTCGTGTTGCCGCTGCGGTGGCGGTGGCGGATCAGGCGGACCATGGCCATGATGCCCGCCAGCGGGCCGAGCGCGAGTACGGCGAACGCCCAGCGCCAGCCCACCGCCTGTTCCATTGCCGGGACGAGCCAGATGGTCGCGCCGGTCAGCAGGAACCCGGCCGCCATCTGCAAGGTCAGTGCCGTCCCCACGTAGCTCTGGTCGGCCAGCTCGGTGACCAATGTGGAGAACTGCGACGAGTCGCCCACCACGCTGTACCCCCACACCAGCGCCACGAGCACGAGCAGCCACAGCGGCGCCCCCATCAGCAGCCCGATGAACGCGGCACAGCACGCCGACACGCCCATCATCACGATCGCCGCCCGCTCACGTCCGATCCGGTCGCCGAGCAGCCCGCCCGTGTAGTTGCCCAGCCCGCCCGCGATGAACGTGGCGAAAGTGACGTACACCGCCAGAACCGATCCCGCCATTCCCTGCGCCCGCAGCGCCTCGGAGAAGAACAGCAGGAACCAGGTCCACATCGCGTAAAGCTCCCACATGTGGCATAAGTAGCCGATCATGGCCAGCCGGGTGCCCCGGTCACGCAGGATCAGCCCGACCTGGCGGAGGTTCAACACCGCGACCGGGAACGGGTACGGGCCCTCCTTGATCAAGGTCAGCGTGATCAGCCCACCGGCCAGCGTCAGCGCGGACGTGGCCACGATGACGGTACGCCAGTTCAGTCCGCCCAGGCCGTTGACCAGGTGCGGTACGCCCGTACTCACGGTCAGCGCGCCCACCAGCAGCCCCATCGCGGCCCCGCGCCCGTCGCGGTACCAGGTAGAGATGAGCTTGAGCGAGGGCGGGTAGACGCCCGCGATGAAGAAGCCGGTCGCGAACCGGGCCAGGCCGCCGGTCAGCGCGTCGCCGGCCAGGAGCAGCGCCAGGTTCGCGGCGGCGGCCCCGGCCGAACTGAAGAAGATCAGCCGGATCGGCGGCAGCACGTCGGACACCACGAACACCGCCGACAGCACCGCCCCCGCCATGAACCCCCACTGCACGGCGATGGTCAGCCAGGGCACGGCCTCCGGCGCGACCTGCCACACCTCTCTGACCTGGGGAATCACGGCGGTCGCGGAGAACCAGGTGGACTTCATGAGTAACAGCGATCCGGCGAGGATCAGCAGGCTGCGTCGAGCCTCCGCCCGTCGCATCACACCGGCCCTTCGCCCTGGGGCACGGACCGGCGGGCGCGGTAGGCGGCGACGGTGTTGCGGTTCAGGCAGGTCTTGGAGCAGTACCGGCGGCGCGGGCCGCGTGAGATGTCGGCATAGACCCGCTCACACCCGGCGTCCGCGCACACGCCAAGCCTGCTGCCACCGTACTCACAGAGCACGAACGCCAGCGCGACCGCCGTATTGGCCCTGACCCGATCGACCAGCCCGGCCCCGGGGCGGCCGTAGTGGAGGTGGGGGCCGAGGCCGTGATCGGAGATGTGCGGCTGCATGGGCACATCGACCATCAACTCATTGAGCAGCCCGATGGCCCGCTCCTGATCATCCTCAACGAACACCGGCCGCAACCCCCGCGCCCAGGCGGCTAGAGCCTCCACCTCGTCGGGAGTCAGCAGTACGTCCACCTTGAAGTTGAACGAGGCCAGCAGTGGACCCAACGTCTCCGCGTCCGTTGGCGACTCGCCGATGGTCACGGCATTGATCAGCGCCACGGCCGTACCGACCCCATCGTTCCGATAACCGGTCACCTCGGCAGGACTGGTTCTCGCCATAAGCCCCAATGTAATCTAACTTCGCCTCTAATTAAATTACTTCCGTGGCCGAACGAGGTCCAGCCATGCACACCACCCCGTGCGACACCTGCGACTCCACGATCCAGCCGGAGATCCTCTCCACCCACCCCACATCCCTCGGCCGAGTCCTCTACCTGCGCTGCCCCTGCGGCACCCTCACCATCCACCTGACCCGGTACGCCGCCCCGCCCGTCCTGCTGCACACCAACACCGAGCCATCGGCGACGAGCTCGCGATCTTGACCGGCATGGCGTCGGTGTGGCCACAAGTGAAGTTCCCGGGCAAGTCCGGCAGTCGATTGCCCGTAGACCGGGCTGCATGGGGTCAGATGTCGTCGAAGTCGCCGTTGATCACTGCGTGTTGGAAGGCTTCCCATGACTGCTCACTGGTGGTCAGGACGGACACGACGTACCCCGAGAACAGGTCCCCGAGGGGGAGTCGTACCGAACCCGGGATCGTGCCTCGCTCTGGCGCGAGTTCGCCCGCACGTACCGCAGCGAGGAAGGCCGTCCAGCGCCCCCGGCTGACCCACACCGACCCCCGCCCCGCCGTGTCCCGCAGCCGGACCGAAGCTGCGCGGCCTGGCTCGGCCCGGACCGCCTCCAAGCCCTCCACGTGCTGCACGCAGCTCACGCGGCCCGCTTGGATTCCAGATCGGCCCAGATGGCGTGCCGGCCGTCCCGCAGGGCGGCTTCCCCCCAGGACCGCGAGACCTGTTCCACCAGCCACAGCCCCCGGCCGGACTCCATGTCCCAGTCCGGGTCGCGTGGCCGGGGTACCGTCTCCGCCCCCTGATCGATCACCTCCAGGCGCAATGTCACCTGGTCCGGGAAGGCGATCACGACGACCAACCGCCCTCCGGGCTCGCCGGAGCGGGTGTGTCGTACGGCGTTGCTCGCCAGTTCACTCGAAGCGGCGGAGGTGAGCCGCGAAGATGTCGCCCAGCGCCTTGATTGGCATTCCACCAAGCTCTACCGCATCGAGAATGCGCGATCCGGCGTCACGCCCGCTGACATGCGTCACCTGCTGGACATGTATGGGATCGCTGAAGATCGCCAGCGCGAGGCGCTCGTCCAGCTCGCCCGGAATGCACGAGAGAAGGGCTGGTGGGCGAGGTATCAGGACATTCTGCCGGACTCCTACGTGGAGCTGGAAGCCGAAGCCTCGGCCATCCGCACATTCGAGCCGACGTTGATCCCTGGTCTGCTCCAAACCGAGGGATACGCGCGGGCGCTCATGCGCGGCAGCCTGGTGGCGCGCGATATCGAGCGGCGGGTCTCAGCGCGGATGAAGCGGCAGAGCATCCTCACCGGCGACGATGGCCACCCGCAACTATGGGGGATCATCGACGAGGCGGCATTGACCCGCCCCGTGGGCGGACCGGCGATCATGCGTGACCAGATCGACCGCCTGATCGAAGCCCAGGAGCAGGAGAACATCACCCTTCAGGTGGTCCGCTCCTCCGTTGGTGCGCACCCCGGAATGAACGGAGCCTTCGTCCTGCTGGACTTCCCGAATCCAGAGTTGTCCGCACCACTCGTCTACCTGGAAACTGCGATCGGCAGTCTATATTTGGAGAAAGAGGAGGAGATCGCACATTTCACCCTGACGTTCGATCACCTTCGCGCCATCGCACTCGGGCCGGACGAATCGGTCCGGCACCTGCAATCGATCAAAAAGAGCGTTGAATGACGAGCGAAGGGAGGCAGGGCGTGCGCATCCGATACGACGTAGACCTTTCCGATGCCGTTTGGGTGAAGAGCACCCGGAGCACGGCACACGGTTCCAACTGCGTTGAGGTCGCGCGGGTAGGCGCCATCTTCGCAGTTCGCGACTCCAAACGGCCTGATGAGGCCCACCTGTTATTCAGCCGCGACGAGTGGCAAGCGTTCATCCACGCCGTGAAGAACGATCAACTCAACGGCACCTGATCGCGTAACACGCCCGGCCGCGCCCCGGCCGGGCGTTTCACATGCCAACCAAGGTCACGCTGTTCTAGGCAGGCGTCAGTGCGGCGCGAACCAGGGAATCGTAGGTGTCGGTGGTGCGCTGCAACCGCACGCCGAGGGAGCACGCGAAGGCGTCCAACTGCTCCTGTACGGCGGTGCCGGACTCCGCAGCGTCCACCGTCCGCTCGATCTCCACGAACACCCCGGCGTGTTCCACCTCGTCCACGCAGATCGTCATACCGTCCAGGTGAGCGGTGCGGCGGGTCTTCACGATCCGTACGGTCGGCCGGAAGCCCATCGCGATGACGGCCTCGTGCATCTGCTCGCGATCGGCGACCTCGGTCTCCCGTTCCAGGCACGCCATCTCGTTCGCGAGCGGCTTTTTCACGGTGAAGTAGTGCCGGCCGCCCTGGGTGCGCAGCCGCGCGAACGCCACCCCGATCTTGCTCTGCCCATAGGACCAGCCGGGTTCGGCGTACGCCTGATCGTCCTGTCGTACCGGAGCCGACAAGATGACCCCTTGGCGGGCCAGGGATTCCTCTAGGGCGCGAAGGTCAGTAACCTGATACTTGACCTCGACTTCCTGGGCTTCCCCAGCCATACCGGCCCCTTCCCCTTGTCCCATGGTGACTGGAGGAAGCCTAGTGGCGGCAGTACAGCCGCGCCCTGCCTTAACGAATGAAGGGAGGCCGGGTGTGATCAACCAATTCGACGTAGATCTCTCCGGCGTCGTCTGGGTGAAGAGCACGCGGAGTATGGCGACAAGCGACAACTGCGTTGAAGTTGCGCGGGTTGGAGCCGTCTTCGCAGTTCGCGACTCCAAACGACCTGATGAGGCCCACCTGCTATTCAGCCGCGACGAGTGGCAGGCATTCATCCACGCAGTAAAACACGATCAACTCACCCGTATCTGATCGCGTTTCACAGGAGGGGTGCGAGGCGGGCGGATGCCTTGGCGGCCTCAGCCAGTAGTGCCGTGTCGTCGGTGAGTGGGCGGCCGTGGCGGAGCATCGTACGTCCGGCGACGAGGACGGTGTCCACATGTACCCGGTCCATCTGCAACACCACCGTGCTCACAGGGTCGTAGACAGGCGCGACGTCGGGGCGGTCCGCGCGGAGCAGGAAGTGGAGCAGGAATAGGTCGGCCTGCTTGCCCGGGGTCAGGGAGCCGGTGCGGTCGTCCAGGCCGAGTGCGCGGGCTCCGGCGAGGGTCGCCATGCGCAGTACGTCCCGCACCGACAACTCCGGCTCGCCCGCCGAGCCGTGCCCCGCCCACCGGCCGGCCTGGTAGGCCGCCCGCATCTGGGTGAACATGTCGGATGAAACGGTCACCTCGACGTCCGTACTGAGACTGATCGGCACCAGGTGGCGGGCCGTCATCATCGGGTACCCGTGGCCCGTCGCGGCGCGGCTGTTCGCCGAACGCGGGTACGAGCACACCTCCGTCATCGAGATCGCCCGCGCCGCCGAGGTGTCCGAGCAGACCGTCTGCAACCACTTCCCGGTCAAGCGTGACCTGGTGCTCGACCGGGACGCCGAGGTACGCGCCCGGTTAGTCGCCGCCGTACGCGACCACGCGCCCGGCACTCCCCTGGCCGCCGCCATTCGGGACGAAGCGCTCGCGCTTGCCGATTACGCGCGTTCGATGGCCTCCGAGGAGCTAAGGGGGGCGATCGGGCACCTGTCGGTGCGCAGTCCCGAAGTACGGCGGCTCGCCCTGGAGAGCACCGACCGCCTCGCCGACGCCCTCGCCGAGGCGATCACCGCGACCACGGACCCGCCGCCACCGTCCGCTGCGGTCGCGAAACTGCGTGGCATGACGCTGGCCTGGATCTCCCAGACCGTCATCGACGAGTCCGGCCGCCTCATCCGCGCCGGCCACGGCCCGGCCGAGGTCGCCGACCGCCTACGCGAGACCGTCACCGCCCTGCTCGACGAGCTGACCCCCCACGGCTGGTAGGCCGGCTGTGGGGTGAAACGCTCGGAAAAGGTGCCGGACATGTACCGAGGTGTCCTGACATCTTGGTATGAGGAGCGTCATCTGTGACCCATCCCCCGGGCGCGCGAGATCGCTTTGAGGCGATCTATCACGCGTACTACCCGGCCATCCACCAGTACGCCGCCCGCCGTACCGGCTCGCCTGAGGACACGGCGGACGTGCTGTCCGAAACGTTCCTCACGGCGTGGCGGCGCATCGCCGACGTACCCGAGGGCGAGCAGGCACGCCTGTGGCTGTACGGCGTGGCCCGCCGCGTCCTGGCCAACCAGCGGCGCGCCCAGTCCCGGCGGGCCGGGCTGACCGAACGGCTCAAGGACGCGTCGGCCACGCGGCCTGCCTCCAGAGCCGATGGGCTCGACCATGTGCGGGAGGCGTTCGACGACCTTTCCGTCCGTGACCGCGAAGTGCTGGCGTTGGCCTGTTGGGAGGGGCTGAGCGGTCCGGAGATCGGCAAGGTACTCGGCTGTACGGGGACGGCGGCCCGCATCCGGTTGCACCGCGCGCGTAAGCGGCTGGCCAGGGCGTTGGGGCTGGCCACCGTCGAGGAAGGCCAGGCGATCGTGGAGCTGAGGGGAGAGAATCTGTGAGCAGAATCGACCGTATGGTGGCGGCCATCGACCCCGTTCCGCAGGCGGCGGAGCCTGGAGCGGAGGTGGCGGCGCTGTTCGAGACGATCGTCGCGACGCCGGTCAAGGGGGGGCGTCTGCGGCGGGTACGGCGGGCGGTGGTGATCCCTCTCGCGGCGGTACTGGGCGCGGTCGCCGTCGTGGTTGGACTGGCCTTCGTTCCTGCGGACGCGCCGATCGGCATCGCGCCGAACGCGGCACTGGCGTTCCAGCAGGTGGGGGACGACTGGGTCGTCACCGTCAAGGACCTTTACGCCGATCCTGAGCGCTTCACGTCCGAGTTCAAGGCGCGCGGGTTCGACATCGGGCTGTTCACCGCGCCGGGCTCGCCGAGCGTGGCGGGGCAGCTCGCGTTCTCTGAGACGGCGGAGGGCACGACGCCTGTGAAGGAGGAGTCGGTGGGGTGCGACTTGCCTGGCGGCGGATGCACGGTCTCGTTCCGGATTCCGGCGGACTTCAAGGGCCGTATACGGCTCGGCTTGGCTCGGCCGGCGCGGGCTGGTGAGCGGTACGAGTTTGCGGGGAGGGTGGATGCGGCGGGTGAGTTGCTGCATTGTGTGCGGTTTCGTGGCATGACGGTGGATGAGGTGCGGGCGGCGCTGGCCAAGCGGGGGGGTTCTATTGAGGAGTTCAGGGTGGGCGAGAAGTCGGAGGTGGCTCGGGAGGTGCCTGGGGGGTGGTACGTCGAGAGCGCGGTGCCGTGGGCACCGGGTCAGGTACTCGCCTGGGCACAGCCGGACCCGCCGCAGTTCACTCCCGAGGAGAAGGCGCAGATGAAGAAGGGCATGGCCGGATGCCCTGGGAGTGACTGAGTAGGGTTCGCCTGGGGCGAGTGGTACACGGTCGTGTCGGAAGAGACCAACGAGTGGTCGATCTCACGCGGTGCCCGTCCTCCACGAGCCCTCTGTGCTACAACCACCGCCCGTACCAGCCCCGGACCAACCCCGCGCGCGGGGAGCACCTTCTCCTTGTGTTCGGGGGTGAGGTAGCCGAGGGACCATCCCCGCGCACGCAGGGAGCACTTCAGGGCCAGCATGTCGGGCATGTAGCCCATGGGACCATCCCCGCGTACGCGGGGAGCACCCGGCCTCGGGGTCGTACTCGTACAGCAGGTCGGGCCCATCCCCGCGTACGCGGGGAGCACCTCCGGCTGGCCGACCGCAGCCCGCCTCTCACGGGACCATCCCCGCGTACGCGGGGAGCACCCTCGGTGACCTGCGGGTTTCCGTGGCGAGGTGAGGGATTTCGAGCACTTTAAGAGAAACGGACATTTCACCCACTCTCTGCAATATCCATGATGGCGGACTACAGAAAACGGTATCTCCCTAAGTCCCATTCAAGTGACAATTACAGGAAGCGGAGACTGCCCTTAATGGTGCGCGCTGGTGTGAGGTGGAGGGCAGGTGCCGGGCAGTGGTGGGCGGTCTTCGGGCAGGGTGCCTGGGTTCCCGATGTAGTCGGTGGCGCTAGCGTCGGGCGGAGCCCGACAGGAAGAAAGAACAGGCCGAGCGTCAGCGAGGTCGAATGCGCGCGAAGCGCGACCACCTTGGGCGAAGCCCGGCCACCTGCGCGGAGCGCGGCCCCGTGGGCGAAGCCCATCCAGCGCGCGAAGCGCGACCACCTTGGGCGAAGCCCGGCCACCTGCGCGGAGCGCGACCCCTCGGGCGAAGCCCATCCAGCGCGCGAAGCGCGACCCTTCGGGCGAAGCCCGGCCCTAAAGAACAGGCCGAGCGTCAGCGAGGTCGAATGCGCGCAGCGCGGCCCCTCGGGCGGAGCCCGCCCCTTGCGCGAAGCGCGACCCCTCGGGCGGAGCCCGGCCCTTGCGCGAAGCGCGACCACCTTGGGCGAAGCCCGTCCAACGTGCGGAGCACGACCCCTGGGCGAAGCCCGCTTGAGAAAGAACAGGCCGAGCGTCAGCGAGGGCGATTGCGCGCGAAGCGCGACCACCTTGGGCGGAGCCCGGCCACCTGCGCGGAGCGCGGCCCCTTGGGCGAAGCCCATCCAGCGCGCGCAGCGCGGCGCCTCGGGCGGAGCCCGGCCCCTGCGCGCGGAGCGCGGGCCGCCGTAGGCGGGGGCTGGGAAGGGCGCTTGTTGGCCGGTGCTGGAACGGCGAGGTACCACGGCGCACGCGAAACGCCGGGCACAAGGGGGCCACTGGCGGCGGTGGGCGGCGAGCACTGGGCTCTGCCGTACGACGTACCGACTCGGAAGCGCCAGGACCGCCGTCAAGAAGATGTAGATGCCGCACTAACCAGCAGCATTCGGTGTTACCTTCGCAGAGTGCGTGCTGCTGATCTGGTGGAGCCGTTCCCCACCGTCGGGATCGATGATGACGCGATGGACGCGGCACGGCTGATGGCCGAGCAGCGGCTGGTCGGGGTGATCGTGATGGACCCCGACGGGCGTCCGCATGCCATCCTCCCGGGCTCGCAGCTCCTACGGATGGTGGTGCCGCCCTACATTCAGGCCGACCCCGCGCTGGCCCGGGTGGTGGACGAGGGGCACGCCGACCAGATGTGCGCCAGGCTGGCCGGCAAACGCGTCCGTGACGTCCTGCCGGACGAGAAGATCAGCCTTGCCGTCGTGGAGCCCGACGCCACCGCGATGGAGATCGCCGCGCTGATGACCCAGTCGCACACCCCGCTGGTGGCGGTCCTCGACGGTGATCGTTACGTCGGCGCGATCACCGCGTCGGGCCTGTTCCGCCGCCTCCTGGCGGTCACCGCCTAGATCCCTCAGCGGCGTCCGGGAGAGCGGGGATCCGGAAGCGGAACACCGCCCCCCGCCCCGGCGCGCTGTCCACGCCGATGGTCCCCCCATGGGCCTCCACCAGGGCCGCCGCGATCGACAGCCCCAGCCCAGTACCGCCCTCACCCTCCGCCCGGCTACGCGACGGGTCCGCCCGGTAGAACCGCTCGAAGATCCGTTCCACATCGGGCGCGGCCAGCCCCGGCCCTTCGTCCGCGACCTCGACCACCGCCTCCCCCGCCGCCGAGACCCCCACCCGCACCACCACCGCCGCGTCCGCCGGAGTGTGCCTGAGCGCGTTCCCCACCAGGTTGCCCAGCACCTGCCGCAACCCCGCCTCATCCCCCGCCACCACCACGGGCCCGTCCCCCTCGTCCAGCCGTACCAGCTCCACCGGCCGCCCCGGGGCGAGCGTCTGGGCGTCCAGCACCGCGCCCGCCGCCAGGCTGAGCAGGTCCACCGGACGCCGTTCCAGCGGACGCCGCTGGTCGAGCCGGGCGAGCAGCAGCAGGTCGTCCACCAGTACGCCCATCCGCGCCGCCTCGTCCTCGATGCGCCGCAGCAGTGACCCCACGTCCCCCGCCGGGTTGTGCCGGTAGAACTCGGCGAAGCCCCTGATCGAGGTGAGCGGCGTACGCAGCTCGTGCGAGGCGTCCGCGACGAACCGCCGCATCCGTTCCTCCGAGCTCTGCGCCGCCGAGGCGGCCCGCCGGGCCGCGGTCTCCGACTCCGAACGGTCCCGCAGCGCCTTCTCGATCTGCGCGAGCATGCCGTTGACGGCTCTGCCCAGCCGCCCCATCTCGGTACGGCGGTGCCGGGGCGGCACCCGCCGCGACAGGTCGCCCCCGGCGATGGCCTCGGCGGTGCGTTCGATCTCGCCGAGCGGGCGCAGGCTCCGCCGTACCAGCCAGTGGCAGGCCAGCCCGAGGATCAGCAGTACGGCGCTGCCCGCCCCGGTGACGATGACGACGAGCCGGGAGACGGTCCGGTCGAGGTCGGCCAGGCTGACGGCGACGACCTTGCTCTCCCGGTACCGATCCACCACGGCCACCGCCCGCCACTGGGGGCCGCCCGGCTCGACCGATCCGACGCTGAACGGCCGGCCCTCGCGCCGGGCGAACTCGCCGGGGGTGAGGTGCGGCAGCGCGGGCCGGGACCCGTCGGTGGATTCGGCGATGGTCCGCGCCACGTTGCCCCCGGCGTCCATGACGACCATGTGGAACAGCCCGTAGAGCCGCTGCGGGCGGAGTTTGGGGGCCTCCGGCGGTTCGTCGCCGCCGCGGTCCAGCGGCTTGGTGGCGGCCCTGAGCTGGTGGTCCACCCGTTCCATCAGGTACGTGCGCAGCGACTGCACCGCGAACAGGCCGGTCAGCGCGATGGCGGCGGCGACCAGGACCAGCGTGCCGGCCACGAGCCGCGCCCACAGCGGCGTCCTGGCCAGGCGTCTCTTCAGCGCCAGGCGTCTCCGCAGCTCAGTGCCGGGGCGCGCGAAGGACATATCCGACCCCTCGCAGGGTGTGGATCAGCCGCGGCTCCACGTTGTCGATCTTCCGGCGCAGGTAGGAGACGTACGACTCGACCACCCCGGCGTCGCCGCCGAAGTCGTAGTTCCAGACGTGGTCGAGGATCTGGGCCTTGGACACCACACGCCCGGCGTTGGACATGAAGTAGTGCAGCAGCTTGAACTCCGTCGGCGACAGGCGTACCGGCTGCCCGGCCCGCTCGACGTGGTGGGCCTCCTCGTCCAGCATCAGGTCGGCGACCTGGAGGCGGGAGGGCAGCTCCAGGTCTCCCCGGGTGCGGCGGAGCACCGCGCGGATGCGCGCCACGACCTCCTCCAGGCTGAACGGCTTGGTCACGTAGTCGTCGCCGACGCCCAGGCCGTGGACCTTGTCGTCGGTGCCGTCGCGGGCGGTCAGGAACACCACGGGCATCCGCCGCCCGCCCGCGCGCAGCCGTTTGGCGACGGCGAAGCCGTCCAGGTCGGGGAGCATCACGTCGAGGACGACCAGGTCGGGCCGGACGCGTTCGGCGAGCGCCACGGCCTCGTGGCCGTCGGAGGCGGCGATCACCTCGAAACCGGAGTAGCGCAGGCTGGCCGACAGTAGTTCTCGGATGTTCGGTTCGTCGTCCACGACCAGCAGCCGCGCCTCGGGGGAACGGCCGGCGGCCGGTTCCTGCTCAGCCACCGAAATCGCCCGCCTTATTTGCTCGCACAAGCCCCCACTGTGCCGACGCCCGCTGGACCCAGGCTCAGCCGTCGCTGAGCGTTTGCTGACAGTCGCGCACGGCCGCACGCTCGTCAGTCGGAGGTGATGGGTTCCAGCGGAAGTTCCACGCGGAACGTCGCGCCGCGGCCCGGCTGGGAGGTGACCGACACCGTGCCGCCGTGCGCCTCGACGAGGGCGGCCACGATGGCCAGGCCGAGGCCGGTGCCGCCGTCGTTCTTGGCGGCCCGGGTGCGGGCGGTGTCGGCGCGGTAGAAGCGCTCGAAGACCCGCTCGATCTGCTCGGGCGCGAGGCCGGGACCCTCGTCGGCCACCTCCAGTACGGCCGAGCCGCGGTCGGCGCTGAGCCGCACGGTGATCGGGGTGCCGTCGGGGGTGTGGGTCAGCGCGTTGGTGACCAGGTTGGCGATCACCTGGCGCAGCCGTACTTCGTCGCCGCTGACGATCAGGGCCGCGCCGTCCACGGACAGGGTGAGTTCGCGGTCGGGGGCCAGGATGCGGGCGTCGTGAACGGCGTCGGCGGCCAGCGCGAGCAGGTCCACCGGGTCGGCGGCCAGCGGGCGTTGCCGGTCCAGCCGGGCGAGCAGCAGCAGGTCGTTCACCAGCAGGCCCATCCGGGCGGCCTCGTCCTCGACGCGGCGCAGCAGTACGGCGGGGTCGCCCTCCGGGTTTTGCCGGTAGAACTCGGCGAAGCCGCGGATGGAGGTCAGCGGGGTGCGCAGCTCGTGTGAGGCGTCGGCGACGAACCTGCGCATCTTCTCCTCCGAGCGCCGGGCCGCGGCCTCCGACGCCGATCGGGCCTGCATGGCGGCCTCGATCTGGGAGAGCATGCCGTTCAGGGCGCTGGCCAGGCGGCCGACCTCGGTGCGCGGTTCGACGTCGGGCACCCGGCGGCCCAGCTCACCGGCCGCGAACTCGGCGGCGGTGCGTTCGATCGCGGCGAGCGGGCGCAGGCTGCGCCGCACGATGGTGACGCCGACCCCGGCGAGGGTGAGCATCACTCCGCAGCCTCCAAGCACCTCGATCATGGCCAGCCGGCCGGTGATCTGGGTGACCTCGCTGAGGTCCATGGCCACCATGAGCGTACGGCGCTCCGCGTGGCCCACCGCGAACGCCTGGACCCGCCACCTGGCGTCGCCCGAGGTCGCGCCGACGGTGTGAGGGCCGAACACGCCGGACAGGCCGGACACGTCGGGCGGTGGCACGCCGCCGGTCTCCATGCCGTTGACGGTCAGCATCGTCCGGCCGTCGGGGCGGCGCAGCACGACCGTCACGTCGGCGGGCAGGCGGATGTTGGCCAGGGCCGAAAGGCCGCGTTCCATCCGGCGTTCGCCCTCGACGCCGAGCAGGTGGAGCTGGCCGTCCACCCGGTCCATCAGGTAGCTCTTCAGCACCGACACGCTGACCACGCCGATCAGCGTCAGCCCGAACGCCAGCAGCGCCAGCATGGCCGCGATCAGCTTGATCCGCAGCGGGGTCCGCCGGAACAGGTTCCGGACCATCAGGACAACGGGGGTACTCGCAGCACGTAACCGACACCGCGCAGGGTGTGGATGAGCCGCGGTTCGACGTTGTCCACCTTGCGGCGCAGCACCGAGACGTAGGACTCGACGATGGCGGCGTCGCCGCGGAAGTCGTAGTTCCACACGTGGTCGAGGATCTGGGCCTTGGACAGCACCCGCCCGGCGTTGGACATGAAGTAGTGCAGCAGCTTGAACTCCGTCGGCGACAGCGGCACCGGCCGGCCGCCGCGCCAGACCTCGTGGCTCTCTTCGTCGAGTTCGATGTCGGCGAAGGAGATGCGCGGCGGCGGCCCGGCCGGGTCGCCGCCGGTACGGCGGAGCACCGCCCGGATGCGCGCGATGACCTCCTCCAGGCTGAACGGCTTGGTCACGTAGTCGTCGCCGCCCAGCGTGAGGCCGCGGATCTTGTCCTCCACGGCGTCTCTGGCGGTCAGGAACACCACGGGGGTGTGCGTCCCGCCGCCGCGTAACCGGCGCACGACGTCGAAGCCGTCCATGTCGGGGAGCATGATGTCGAGCACGATCAGGTCGGGGCGGTGCCGCTGCACGGCGGACACCGCCTCCAGCCCGGCCTTGGCCGTGGCCACCTCGAAACCCGCGAACCGCAGGCTGGCGGCCAGCAGTTCGAGGATGTTCGGCTCGTCCTCGACGATCAGAAGTCGCGCTTCCGGCGAATCGGTCACTGCACTATCTTTGCCCGGTCGGGTGAGATTCCTGTTAAAACCACAGACTACGGGTCCCCAGAAGCACTAGGTCAGGGGACGACCTTGGCGATGTGCCGGGCGATGGCCAGGCTGGAGGTCGCGGCGGGCGAGGGCGCGTTGCGGATCAGCACCACCCGGCTGTGTACGTCGATGACGAAGTCGTCCACCAGCGAACCGTCCCTGCGCACCGCCTGGGCGCGCACCCCGCCGCTGGTCCGGACGAGATCGCCGCCGGTCAGCTCGGGCACGTAGCGCCGGGCCGCGGCCAGGAACGCCCGTTTGGCCAGCGAGCCGTACACCTCGCGCACGCCGGTACGCCAATGCCCGGCGGCCAGGCGCGCGGTGCCGGGGAAGGTCAGGATGCGGCGCAGGTCGTCCGGGCGGATCCGCCGCCAGGAGTAGCCCTCGTAGGCCAGCGCCATCACCGCGTTCGGCCCGACCAGCACCTCGCCGTCGATGCGGCGGGTCAGGTGGACCCCGAGGAACGGGTAGCGGGGGTCGGGGACAGGGTAGATCAGGCCGCGTACCAGGCTCTTGGCCGCGCCGGCCAGCGCGAAGTACTCACCGCGGAACGGGACGATCCGTACGTCGCCCGCCCGCCCGGCCATCCGCGCCACCGCGTCGGTGCCGAGGCCCGCGCACGACACCAGCCGGTCGAAGGCGAACCGCTCGCCCCCCGCCAGCACCCGTACCGTGTCACCGGACTCGCGCAGCGCCGTGACCGGGTGCCGCAGTTTCACCGAACCGCCCAGTTCGGTCACGTCGGCGGCGAGCCTGCGGGCCACCGCGGCGAAGTCGGCGATCGCGGTGTGCGGGGAGTGGACCGCGCCCACTCCCACCGCGTGCGGCTCGATCTCGCGCAGGCCGAGCGCGTCGACCTCGGCGACGTCCGGGACGCCGTTGGCCCTGGCCCGCTCGGCCAGCCCGCGCAGCGCCGCGCGCTCGCCCCGGTTGGCGGCGATCACCAGCTTGCCCACCTCGTCGTACGGCAGGGCGTGCTCGGCGCAGTACTCCCGCAGCAGGCCCACGCCCTCCCGGCACAACCGGGCCTTGAGCGAGCCCGGCGGGTAGTAGATGCCCGCGTGGACGACGCCGCTGTTGCGGCCGGTCTGGTGGACGGCGATCCCGGGCTCCTTGTCGAGCACGGTGACCTCCGCCCCGCGCGATCTCGCCAGCTCACGGGCAACCGCCAGACCCAGAATGCCCGCTCCGACCACTCCGATGCGTTCGCTCACGTCACGAAAGCTAGCGCCACCGGCGCGGGAACGCGATCGAACAGGAATTCGATTAATATGGTGGGGTGTATGTGCCACCTGACTGGCCGGAGGGGGTCCGCCCGCCCGGCAGCCCCGACTGGGAGACCTCGGCGGTCGCGTGGCTGCTCGACGCCGTGCCGCCCGACTACCGCTCCTACGGCGTGCTGCGCCGCCACCCGGTCGCGCTGTCCCGGATGGCCGTCCACCATGTGGGCGCGGCCATCGAGGCGGCCAGGGCAGGTTATCGCAACGCCGCGGTCGAGTTGAAGGACCACCTGCCGCCGCACGCCGTCGAGGCCGTGCTGGAGACCTACCGCCAGGAGGGGCCGCGCCTGGTCCGCCTGGCCGCCGCCATCGACCTGGTCGATCGGGCGCTGCGCGGAGAGCCGTTCGTGCCCCGGCTCTAGCCGGGTTCTCTAGCCGAGCCTGGCGAGGGCGTCGCGGAGCCTGCGTACGTCGCGCTTGCGCGCCTCGTACGTCGCGCCGATCGCCACCAGCAGCGCGCCGCCGACCGCGATCGGCACCCAGCGGGGCAGCAGCACCACCAGGTCGGAGATCCATGGCATCAGCTCGTTGATCCCCAGCACGGCGAGGGTGAAGCCGCCCTGCACCACCGGCGCCTGCATCCGCCACCGGGCCCCCGCCAGCAGTACGGCCAGCGATGCGCAGCCCAGCAGCAGCGGGCGCACCCAGCCGGGGTCGGACAGCGCGACGAGCAGGCTGGGCAGCATCGTGAACGCCAGGCCGGGGCCATAGGCCGACCACGACGACGGGCGAGAGCCCTCCGCGGCCCGCCTGACCCGCCACCATCCGAAACCGAGCAGCACCAGCGAGAACGGGGCCGTGTACGCCTCGACCGCGCCCACGTCCTCGGCCCACAGCCGCAGCCAGGTGGCGGCGAGCAGCAGGGCGGCGGCCGTCCGGAACGTCGGGTGGCGGCGGCGGTCGGGGCGCAGCGCGGTACCGGCGGCCAGTACCCCGGCCGCCGCGCACGAAAGGCTCATCAGCCGGGGGTCCGGAGCGGTCAGCAGGATCCCGGCCCCGGCGAGGACATATCCCCCGATCTCAGTGCCCAGCGTGCTTGTGCGAGCGGCGGTGAGGGCGGCCAGCGCGGCCACGGCCAGTACGGGGAAGGCCGCCTGCCCGCGCGGCAGCCCGGCGGAGATCCCCACGGCCAGCGCCTCCCCGCCGAGCAGTACGACGGCGGCTCCGGCCGCGGCGGGCCGTACGCCCGCCGCCCGCCCGGTCACCGCGACCGCCGCCGCGACGACGGCCAGCACCGGCAGCGCGGCGAGCGTGGCGGTCTCGTCGTTCAGCGCCCAGGCCGCCGCGTGGCAGGCGGCGAGCACCGCCACCACGCCGTAGAGCGGGGCCCGCCGGCCTTTCAGCCGCGCGACGGGCACCGCGAGGGCCGCGGTGAGCGCGACCACCACCGCCACGGCGGCCGGTTCCGGCAGCCGGAAGGCCACCGGGACGACCGCAAGCGCCACCGCCGCCGTGACGAGCGCGACCGGTTCGGCCCTGCGGTGGCGCGCCCGCACGATGAGCGCGGCGGCGGTGAGCAGGAGCAACGCGGCCGGCGCGGCGGTGGAGGCGGGCGGCCAGTCGATGCCCCAGATCAGCGCGGCGTGCTGCCAGGGCGACTCGACGGCCCGGCGCAGCGGCGCGACCAGCGTGGCGATCACCTCGGGGGCCATCGGCAGCAGCCACAGCGGGACGATGATCCCGGCCGTGACCGTGGCGGCCCGCCGTACGAGGGCGTCGGGGAGGGCGAACGTCCCGCCGCACAGCGCCAGCGAGACGACCATGCAGGCGACGAGCCGCCAGCCGACCGGCCCGCCGTCGGTGGCGTGACCCAGCAGCGTCGCGACGGCCACGGTGAACGCGACCACGGCGACGGCGGTCAGCACCCGCACCGCGTCCGGTGCCTTCTCCCCGCGGGCGAGAACGGACACGATGACCAAGATCCCGATGGCGGCGGCGGCCAGGAGGGCCGCCGGGGTCAGCGCCCGTGTGACGTCCTGCGCGATGGCCGCTTCGCTGTAGGCGGCCAGCAGCATGCCGAAACCGGCCGCCACCGCGCCGCAGACCGCCGCCGTCGCCTTGACCGCTGTCCCTCTCTGCCGGCGGTCCAGGTACATCCAGGCCAGCGTGTCGAGCGCGGCGGCCAGCAGGAACGCGGCGGCGATCCAGTCGCCGCCGGGCTTCAGCGCGGGCATGACCAGGACGCCCTGCGCGAACACCACGGCGCCCGGGGCGGCCAGCCGTACCCTGACCAGCCGTGCGTAACCGGCCAGCAGCGCCGCGATCAGTCCGCAGACCAGCGCGGTGTAGTAGGGGGCGGGCAGGGCGTCCGAACCGGCCAGGCCGACCTGCCTGGCCGCGTAGCCGTCCAGGACCATCAGCGCGACGCCGAACGCCGCCATCGTCTCGGCGGTCGCGGTCAGCCCGCGCCGCAGCAGTACGACCGGCGCGGCCAGTACCAGCGCGGTCAGCCCGGCGAGCACCGCGGCCCGTCCGCCGATGCCGAGATGTCCCCAGCTCACCACCGTGAAGACGAAGGCGGCGATGATGAGCAGCAGGCCGCCCAGCACGAGCAGCATGTTCTGGGTGGCTTGTACGGAAAGCTCCCGCCGAGGCGGGTTCGGTGGTGCGGGTGGTGCGGGCGACCGGCGGAGTACGGCCAGCAGTTCGGTACGGCGGGCCAGCAGACGGGCGCGTTCCCCGTCAAGCCCGGCGATGGCCACGTCCACCTGCCACAACTCATGCGCGACCGGCCCGCGCAACGGCAGCCCGCAACGCGGGCAGGCGTCAGCCGCCTGCTCCAGCGGCCCACCGCAACCAGGACATTTGCCGCCGTTCGCCTCCTGCATAGGAGCGAGCATGCCGCGTCCCGCTTGCAGTCCGCATGCGAAGATCTACCTAAGTCTTACCCGGGTCCTCGTACTCAGCCCGCGATCTCCACGATGTCCCCCGGCTCGAACAGGCTCAGGAACCCCTCCACCGCGTCTTGGCGGGCGGCGTCGCTCAGGCGGGGGTCGAGTACGACGCGTTCGCCGAACTCGGCGATGTCCCTGACGGCCCAGCCCGCGCGGTAGAAGGAGAGCAGACGTTCGTCGGGGACGGTGCTTTCGCCGTAGCCCTGGAAGAAGGCGGCGGTGTCGTCCTCGCTGACCAGGCCGGGGCCGATGCCCTTGATGACCAGCATGAGATCGCGTTCCCTGGGGGCGACGGCGGCCTCGTCCCAGTCGATGATCCAAAGGTTGTTCTGGTCGTCGATCAGGATGTTCCAGGTGTGCAGGTCACCGTGGGTGAGTACGACGGGCGGCTCCTCGGCGGCGAGCCTCGGGCCCATGGTGTCGGTGCGGCGGAGGAGGCCGTCGATGATCTCCTGGCGGGCGGCCCAGTGGGTGGCGAGTTCTTTGACGATGTCGTCCTGGGGGGTGCGCAGGGCTGTTTCGATGGCGGGGATCAGTTCTCGCCTGCCGGGGCGGTAGGTCTCGCGGTCGGCGGCCTGGATGAGTTCGGGGGTGAGGGGGGTGGCGTGGAGCCTGCTGATGGCCTCCCCGATCGTCCGCCAGTGCTCCGCCGACATGCCGACCTCGACGGCCGGGGCGGCGTCGAGGAGGGGGTAGAGGGCGAGCGCGAAGCCGTTGACGGTGGCGTAGGGCCTTCCGTCGATCGTACGGATCGGGGCGAGTACGTGTGGGATGTCCGAGAGCAACGCGGGTACGGCGGCGCCTGGCATATGGCCGTCTCCGGCACGGACCTTGAGGAAGTGGTCATCGGCGCGGAAGGACCAGGAGGCGGAGTCGTTGCCGAGGGGGAGGAATTCGAGGGTGGTGGGCCTGAGACCGAAGTGCGCGTCCAGGGTCTCTCGGATGGTCTCGTCAGGGAGATGAGGTGCGTCTCGCATCCCTCCTGACCCTATACAGGTACGGTCCTGACGCGCCCACCCAGCAGATGCTCGTTGACCACCCTCTGGCCCGCCCTCAGGGTGACGCGGAGGTCGGGCAGGCCAGCAAGCGGTGCAAGATCGATACCCTCCGCCACCCTGCCCAGATGGACCTGCATGAGGTGGGGAAGGTCTGCGAGCGGGGAAAGGTCCGCAACGCTTGGGAGATCGTTGAGCGAGAGTATGCGAAGTTCGGTCTGGTTTCGCAGTGGCCGGAGGTCGGTGACACCTCCGCCCAGGATCATTAGTTCGGCCAGCCGCAACGAGTCGAGTCCTGCGAGATCAGCCACGCCGGGCACCTCCGCCAAGGTCAGATCCTTCAGGGAGGGGCAGGCGACGGCGATGCTCGCAGTGTCACCGATCCACACTCGGGCTAGCCGGAGCGTTGTCAGGTGGGTCATGTCCGCCAGGGCGGACACGTCGATCGACGCGCTGCCATAGAGGGAGAGCGAGTGGAGTTGGACCTGCCGGGCCAATGGCCCAAGGTCCTGCCCTTCCTGCATGTCGAGCCCGAGCGTGCGCAGGCGAGGAAGCCGATCGAGGAACGACAGGTCCCCGTCGTATGGTCCCCAGAGAAAGAAGCCCCAAAGGCGGGAAAGCCGCTCCAGCGGCCTCCAGTCGATCCGGCGATGCTCCAGCAACCTGATCGAGAGGTGTTCCAGGTCGCCGAGTTCCGCGAGAGGGGCGATGTTCTCCATGCTGCCGGCGGTCAATGTGAGAGACCGCAGCCGTGGACTATCGGTGAGAATGCTCAGGTCCGAGACCGGCGCCATCACCTGCAACTTGGTGAGGTTCGGGAGTCGTTCCAGATGACGGAGGTGCCGATGCCCGTGAAGGGTCACGGCGTTGCCGAGCGGCGCTTGAGCCAGCACCCGTGTGGCATACGCCGCCGAGTCGAAGTAGTCCCACCCCGCAACGAGCTGCCCCTGGACATCCCATCGGCCATCGAGTGCGTAGCGACTCAGCTTCTCCATCGCCTGGTCACCGTTGATCAGCCAGGCCGTTCGCACGAGGAAGGCCGCCCGCTTCTCCGACAGGCCCCGCAGATCGTCGGGCAACCGGCGTAGCATCTCCTCCCCCACCGCTGCCAGCAGCCTCGTCTCCTCCTCATTCTTCGGGGGGATCACCGCCGCAACGCACGCGTCGATCCGGTCGCGCAGGTCCATCGGATACTCCTGGATCGACTCCAGGCATCCGGCCACCACCAGCCTGAGCCGCCGCCTGTGCCGTTCTCCGTCGGCGCGGTCCAGCAGGCCCGCGAGCAGGTCGCGTCGCAGCCGCCCCGTCGCGTGGCCCGCCGTCATGATGACGACCTCGCGCCACTGGTCCAGGTGCGCCCGGTCCACAACGGCGTCGATGTCCTCGTCCTCGACGACCTGTTTCGCCGCCAGGTACTCCTGCACGGTCTTGTGCACGAAGTCGATCCGCCCCGGTACCGGCTCCCGGATCACCCCGCTTCTGCGCAACAGATGGTCCAGTACCTCCTCCGCCGAGTGCGGCATCCGGGTCATCGCCGCGAGCTTCTGCGCCACCAACTTGAGCGCCGTCGCCTTGGACAGCTCCGACCGCCCCATCGACACCAGCCGCCAGGCCAGTTGCCGCAGCACCCACTCCTTCTGCCCCTGGTCCAGCGAGACGACATCATCGATCCCCCGCTCGGCGTCCCGCCGTTCCAGCAGCATCGCGAGCACCGCCTCGTACAGCGCCATCCGGCGGTGCGGCAGTTGCCCGCGGCGGTCCAAATTCAACGCGCACAACATGGCCGCGAGCAGCGGCGTCGCCGCCAGCAGCCGCAGGTGCGGGTTGCTCTCCAGCCGGGACAGCAGCCGCCCCTCATGAGCCTCCAACTCATCCGGGGCGCACGGCAGGCTCGGCGAGTCGCGGATGGCGATGTGCCACTGGCGGATGAGTTCGCGCAGGTCCTCGGGTGTCATCGGTTCGAGAAGCGCGCTGGAGAAGCCGTCGTCGGCGAGCCATCGGGACTCGGCGGCGGCCGGGCGGGAGGTGACCACGATCCGCAGGCCGGGGTAGGCGGCCAGCAGCCCACCCAGCCACTGCCGGACGGCCGGGCGATGCCGCACGACCAGCTCGTCAACGCCGTCCACGAGCAGCAAGCCGCGCCCGAGTTCGAGTACCCGTTCTACCCACCCGCGCGGCATCCGCCCCGCGACCTCACGCGCCACGTCGTCCAGGAAGCTCTCCGGGGCCGGGAACCGGCCGTGCGCGTGACTGCGGAGTTTGATCATGAACGGTACGCAGCCGTTCCACTCCGCCAGCTCGCCGGTGAACCCGCCGCGCGCCGCCGTCACCGCGAGCCAGCGCAGCAGCGTGCTCTTGCCCGACCCCGCCTCCCCGCGCAGCAACGTCAGCCGGGAACGCCCCAAAGCCTCCTCGATGCGCACGTTGCCCGGCTTCCGCTCGCCGTCCTCCCGTAGCGAGGCGATCGGCATCCGGTCCAGCGGCGTACGTCGTACCGGGTCACCGGACGACACGCTCAAGCTGATGTACGCGACGCTGAGCGAAGTACGCGGGCGGTAGGTCTCCACCCGCACCCCGAACAGCTCCACCTCGTCCAGCACCCGGCTGACGTGGTCCAAGTAGCGGCGCTCGAAGGCCGCGTCGTCCTGGCGGCCCTCGGGGGCGTCCAGCGAGCGCACCGGCATGCGGGCGAGCAGGCGGTCCATCTGCTCAGCGAGGCCGCCGAGCCGGCCCAGCGACTCGGTCGCCACCCGCGGGAGGTACTGCGGCAGTTGCTGGACCATCCGCACCACGCACTCCAGCGACTCGGCCAGCAGCACCGCGAAAAGCCGGTCCTCGGCCTCGCCCAGGTTCGGCGCGGGGAGGGCGTCGGCCACGCGTTCGGCCAGCTTGACGGCGTCGCCGTCGGCGGCCAGCAGCGCCGCGTCGGACAGGTCGGCCGCGCGCAGGGCGTCGGTGACCTCGGCCAGTACGGCGGCGCGCGCCCCCTCGTCCAGCCCCCGGTACTCCTGCTCGATCAACGGCCGGAGCCGGTCCTCCACCGCCAGCGCGATACCCTCGACCTGGTTTTCGAATTTCCGCCGCAGCATCCGGTCCCGGAAGGTGACCTGGACGAGTTCGGTGAGGTCGGATTCGCGTTCGGTACGCCCGGCGCGCACCGCCAGCCACTCCCGGACCGCCCGCTCCGCCACCGCCTTGCCCACGCTCGCCACGACCGCTTCCACGCCCGCCATGCTCCGATCATGCCGCCGCCACCGGGCCTGCGGGCGCGAATCGAACGACCTGGGTTCAGGCGGCGGGGACCAGGTTGCGGTTCAGCAGCCCGAACACGAACGCGAACACCGCTGCGACCACCGCGCCCACCGCCGCGACCGCGAACACCCACTGGTAGCCCGGCTCGCCCGGCAGCGAGGCGAGGACGGCTGCGATCGCCGCGCCCGCCATGCTGCCGCCCATGAGGCGGACCAGCGCGTTGATGCCGGCGGCGAGCGCCGTGCTGGCCGGGTCCACGTGCTCCACCGCCATCGTGCCGAGGGCCGCGTAGCCGATGCCGAGACCGATGCCGAGCAGGCCGGACGCCAGGTAGAAGTCGGTGCCGGTGTCGTGCGAGAGCACCAGCCACAGAGCGCCCACCGCGACGATCAGCGACCCGGCGCCGACCATCGTGGAGGCCGCGAAGCGGCGCATCAGTTGCCCCGAGAACAGCGAGATGACCAGCATGAACAGCGTGTTCGGCAGCAGGAAGAAGCCGACTTGGAGGGTGGTGGCGCCGAGCCCGTACCCCGTGGCGGCAGGGGTCTGGGCGAAGTTCGACATCCCGGTCACGACCGTGAAGAAGGAGAAGCCGAGCAGGAGTGAGGCCACCGTCGCGCCGACCGTGCCGCGGTGGGTCAGCATCGCCAGTTCGACCAGAGGTTCGGCGACCCGGCGTTCGATGGCCACCCAGACCACCGCCGCCACCACGGCGACCGCGAACAGCCCGAGCACGCCCGGCGACGTCCAGCCCCAGGAGCCCCCCTGGCTGATCGCCAGCAGCAGCGCCACCAGCGCGATGGTCAATACCAGCGCGCCGGGCAGGTCGGGACGGCCGCGGCGCACCGGGGCGGGGTCCTTGACCAGGAACGCGACCAGGACCCCGGCCACGGCCCCGCTGCCGCCGATGATCCAGAACAGCGCCTGGTAGTCGCCGGCGACCAGGCCCGCGAGGATCATCCCGCCGCCGCCGCCGAATCCCATGGTGGCGCTGAGCACGCCGATGCCGGTGGCCAGTTGGTGGCGCGGCAGCAACGACCTGGCCAGCCCGATCGACAGCGGCAGCAGGGGGGAGACGAAGCCCTGGAGCATCCGTCCGGCGAGCAGCCAGGGCAGGGACGTGGCCAGCGCGGCCACCACCGAGCCGATCACCAACAGAGTGAGCGCGCCGAGGATGACCGTGCGCCTTCCGTACATGTCGCCGAGCTTGGACAGCAGCGGCATGGCGACCGCGCTGACCAGCAGGCCAAGGGTGAGCGCCCAGGTGACGGCGGGCAGGCTGGTGTGGAGTTCACGTTGCAGCACCGGCAGGAGAGGGAGGATCGCGGTGCTCTGCACGGCGATGATGGACGTCGCGAAGGCCAGGGTGACCATGGCGGGCCATGGGCTGCCGCCGGCTGTGGCGCGGCGCTCGGGCGCGGTGACTGTCGCCACGAAAGACTCCTTTTAGGTAACTTGGGTAAGTAACAAGGGACGATGATACATACCTAAGTTAGGTAAGCAATAGTGGGCTACGATCTGTTCACGACCGTGGCGGCCTTCCGTCGCCTGGTGACCATGTTCAAGCGCGCCAGAACCACCGAGCCGCTGTCCGACGCCGCGGGAGTCCGGATCGATCGCCCGGACGCGGAGATCCTTGTCCACCTGCTCGAAGCGGGCGAACCCCGCAGGATCGGCGCCATCGCCGACGCCCTTCAGGTGGAAAGCCCCCACATCACCCGGCACGTCTGCGCCCTCGAACGACGTGGCCTGCTGGAACGCGTCCGCGACCCCGGCGACGGCCGGGCCTGGCGGATCAACCTGACCTCGCAGGGCCTGGGCACCGCCGAACAATGCAGACGGTTCACCGCCAAATGGATCGGCGCGGCGCTCGCCGAATGGTCCGATTCCGACCGGGCCGAGCTACAGCGGCTGCTGGTCAAGCTCGCCGACGACGTGAGCAACAAGATGCACCACACCGCTGTGAACTGACCATCCCCGTGGGTCAGCGGTGGCCGACGACGTTGACGACGCGGCCGTTCGGGTCGCGGACGAAGAACCGGCGTACTCCCCACGGCTCGTCCCGCAGCGCGTGGACGACCTCCGCGCCGGACGCGAGCACGTCCGCGTAGACGGCGTCCACGTCATCGACCTCGACGCTCATGTCCGGCTGCGCGGGCGCGGTCTCGTCCCTGGTCATGAGGATCACCTGAGCGGTGGGGTTGTCCGGGGAGGCGAGGGTCACCACCCAGCCCAGGTTCATCACCTCGGTGAACCCCAGCCGGCGGTAGAACGCGCGGCTCTCGTCCATCGCCTCGGTGGTGATGTCGGGCACTGCCCTGCGGATGCTCATACCGTCCATCCTCTCCCCCGGCTTCCGGCTCACGGAAAACCGGGTGCGGGATGGCGGGGGGCGGCCGGAGAATGGCGCATGCTCTCCGACCACTGGCCGCTGCTGGGACTGCGCGTCCGCACCTCCCGGCTTGAGCTGCGCCCGCCCACCGAGGACGACCTGGCCGCGCTGGCCGACGTGGCCGCCCAGGGCATCCATGAGCCGGGCCGCAGCCCGTTCCTCAACTCCTGGGCCGACCGGACCCCCGCCGAGCGGGCCCAGGAGTTCCTGCGCCGCCACTGGCGGCACCTTGGGTCCTGGAGCCCGTCCGACTGGGCGCTCGGCCTGGCCGTCTTCGAGTCCGGCCGGCCGGTCGGCATGCAGCACGCGCACGCCAAGGAGTTCGCGGTGCTGGGCGAGGTGCTGACCGGGTCGTGGCTGGGGCGGGAGTTCCAGGGGCGCGGGATCGGTACCGAGATGCGCTCCGCCGTACTCCACCTGGCCTTCGCGGGCCTCGACGCCGCGTACGCGGTCTCTGAGACCTTCGCCGACAACCCGGCCGCCCTGGCGATCTCCCGCAAACTCGGCTACCGCGCGGACGGCGTGGCCCGCTACGCCGTGGACGGCAACGCCCGGATGTCGGAGCGCTTCCGGATGAGCCGCGCCCAATGGGAGGCCACCGACCGTCCCCAGGTCACCATCGCCGGCCTGGACCCCTGCCTGGCCATGTTCGGCATCGAACGCGGCCGGGCACGGGCCTGATCACGTGTGCGCGGCGAGGCCGACGGGGATCTTCGCGTCGACCGCCTCGATCACCCGGGCGGCCCCGGCCGGGGTGAAGCCCCCGTACAGCTCGATGAGTTCGATGCCTTCCGACGCCAGCAGGTCGGCGGCGACCTCAGGGGCGGCCGACTCCTCCGGCACGGCCACGAACAGCGCCCGCCCGCCCTCGTGCTCCCGCACCTCACGATCGGCCTGCGGATCGGTACCGGGCACGATGATGATGAAGGCGGCCGTCATCGGCTCGCCCGCCTCCGCGCGCGCCTTGTAGGCGGCCACGCTGGTCAGCGACTCCATCCCGAACAGCGCCAGCCCGACCGGCACCCGGCCCGCGACCGCCTCGACCACCGGAACGGCGGCCAGCGGCCCGAACCCACCGCACAACTCAATCGATTCGACCCCATCGGCCAGCAGACCGGGCACGGCCCGCGCGGCCTCGGCGGGATCCGCGACGCCCACGATCACCGTCCGTCCCGTGTCCTTGGCCAGGACCACAGGGTCCATGGGGTCAAGGTTGATGATCACCCTCTGATCGCCCATCTGCCGCTCCTCATCTCGCCCGACAACGGAGGCCATTCGGGAAAGGCTCGGTCATTCGTTTTCCGCCGCGTCCGGCCAGTACGGAACCGACCGCCCGGCCGCCGCCACGATCGCCGCGCCGTCCACACTCACAATGTTCAAACCGACGCCCCCGGCGGGCCATTCCACGCCGAGCTCGAATGCCTCGGCCGGCGGTAACGGCCAGAGCCACAGCCCTACCCGCATGACACCCGCGTCCTCGCCACCGCTACGCATCGACATCCCGCCGAACAGTAGCGAGAGCTCCGGCGGGCGCGGTGGTTCCTGCGGAAGCGCCGATCTGTCGAAACGCTGGCCGACGGTGCTCGCCTTGGTGCCGTCACCGAACCGCACCCCGAACCGCAGCAACTGGTCGGGCAGTCGCTTGGCTCTCGCCCCGGCGATCATATGCGGAAACAGCGACATCTGAAGCGCCTGATAATCATCGGGGGACAATGCGCCGCGCCGCGTGACGATGTCCACCTCGATCAGGCCCCCGGTGCTGAACGCCCAGATCGTCGGCGCCGTGATCACGACATTCGGCGAACGGGCCAGAGTCAGACCACTGACCATCACCGCGCCCATCTCTTCGTCGGGCGGCGCGTACCAACCTGGCAGCCCTGGCCGGGGCGGAGGGTCTGCTGCTTCTGGCATTTCGGGCTGAGGCTCGAAGAACATACCTCTAACCTACGTAATGCCCTCCGAAAGCGGGCGGCGGGAAATCAGCACCGTGTCCTATGTCGTCCTATGTCAGTCAGATCAATTGTGATCGCCATTGGCGCGGCACATAATGAGGCGGTCGCGTATCCTCGCGCCCACCGGCCCCGGCCCCCGACTGGAGGCCATGATGTCCTCCCGGCGACAACTCCTCAAAGGCGCCGTCGCGGGCGGTGCACTGCTCCCGGCCGCCGCGCTCGACCGCCTGGTCAGCGGTACGGCCCACGCGGACCACGCCTCGGCGGCCGTTCCGTTCGACTTCGACACCGGAAACGCCATCCGCGAGGTGGTCATCCCCGCCGAACTGCCCCTGTTCCTGTCCACCGGGGTCAGTGGCAGCGATGTCTCGCTCTTTCTGCGGCACGCTGTGGTCCTGAACAACGCCTGGTTCGACTCGACCGCGCCATATCACCCCACGGCCATCGGGGTCGCGTCAAACCTGGGCCGCAGGCCCGCATCCGAGGGCAGGACGAACCGCAACCGCAACATCGCCATCATGTACGCCAGCTTCCGCATCCTCAGCACGGAAATGCCACGGTTCCGCGCACACTGGCGCGACATGATGACATCGGTCGGCCTGAATCCCGACGACACCGCCGAGAACACCACGACGCCCGCCGGCATCGGCAACAAGGCCGGAAATTCGGTGCTGGCCGCCCGGCTGCGTGACGGCATGAACCAACTCGGGGACGAAGGCGGCAGAAAGTACAACCGGCAGCCCTACGCCGACTATCTGGGATACCGTCCGGTCAACACGGCGCATGTTCTGCACAACCCGTCCCGCTGGCAGCCGAACATCGTCACCGAGGGCAACGGCATCTTCCGGGCGCAGGAGTTCGTCACGCCGCAACTGGCCGTCACCCGCCCATATTCCTACCGAAATCCCCAGCGCTTCGAGGTGCCCCCGCCGGAAAACAGCGACTGGACGCGCAACCGGCAGGGCTACAAACGGCAGACGGACGAGATCCTGAAGGCATCCGCCGAACTGACCGATGCGACAAAGCTGCTCGCGGAGCAGTTCGACGACAAGTTCAAGGCGTACCCGCCGACCGTATGGCACATCGCCGACACCCGCGGGTACACGCTGGAGCGGTACATCGCCCTCAACTTCCTGGTCAACGTCGCCATTTTCGACGCGGCCATCGCCGTGTGGCATTTCAAGCGGCGCTATGACGCGGTGCGGCCGTTCAGCGCGGTCCGGTTCCTCTACGGCGACCAGAACGTGACCGCCTGGGGCGGCCCGGGGCAGGGGACGGTCAGCGACATCAAGGGGAAGGAGTGGCGTAGCTACATCGAAACGCGCGACCATCCCGAATACCCCTCGACCTCATCGGCACTCTCCTTCGCCCACGCCCAGGCCGCCCGCCGGTTCACCGGGACCGACGAACTCGGCTTCTCGGTCACCTTCGCCCCGGGCGGCTCCGTCATCGAACCCGGCCTCACCCCACGGCGGCAGACCACCCTGGCCTGGGACACCTGGACCGAGTGGGCGCGAGACTGCGCACGCAGCAGACTCCTGGGCGGCGTCCACTTCCCCGACTCCCTCGCCGCGGGCAGCAGACTCGGCCGGCCCATCGGCGACCTCGCCTACGAGTTCGTAGCCGCACACCTTCGCGGCGAGACACCATGATCGCGTCCGCTCCGGGCACAAGGCGCGGACGGGCACGGCGGGGCGGGGCGGCGACGGTCACCGGGCTTGCCGTACCAAGACCACCGCACAGGCCCCACCTAGGGCGGGGCCACAGCTCACCGCCCAGACAGCTCGCCCGCCGGATGTCAATAACGTTCGTGGTCAATACACCTAGACCGCACCGGGTCGTGGCACAGCCCCTGGTGAGCGGCCTTCCACGATCAGGGTGCCGACGTGATCCGCATCCGGCGCCGGTTCGACCCGAACGCCGTAGCTGCCCGGCACAGCGGGAGCATGAGAGAACACCACCCTGCCGCCCGGCGTGAGCCGTAGCCGTACCAGCGGACCACAGCCGATCTCCAGGTACGCGACGGCCTGCCCGAACGCGCGGGTCACCATGATGGTGTCCCACAACCCGATCACTGACCAAGAGCGCAATCTGCCGGACGGTCGTGTCGGTGCGTGTTCAAGGGAGTACGCCAGGCTCGATGTGGAGTTTCCGCGATCTCATCTTGTGGTGCCGTTTCGGGAGACTGTGCGGCGGGTTTCTTGGCCGAGCCGGTGGCGCGAGCGTCGCGCGGAGCCCGACACAAAGAAATACGGCTGAGCGGAGCGAAGGCCGTTGGGTGCGCGGAGCGCGGCCCTTGCCGGAGGGGGGAGGGGTTAGCGGGATTGGCGGGCGATCAAGGTGATGATGGCGATGGCGGCGAGGGCCAGGACGGCGCCGAGGGTGATCTGGCCTGGGGAGAACCCGTCCGCGGGGGATGACGCCGCCGCCGGGGAGGCCGCTGGGGTGGATCGGCGGGCCGGGGCGGGGGTGGGGG